>DJCM01000015.1 GCA_002430545.1 Flavobacteriaceae bacterium UBA5950 | reverse complement strand
TGTTTTTTTTCAATCAACTATATTAAATTAATTAAGATCTAATAAATTATAAACATAACCCAAACATTAACTAATTTTGGGGTTATGTTAAAACTATCGGTTCATATTCTTACATATAATTCAGAGAAATTTATTTCAAAGTGCTTGGATTCCATACTTGAACAAAAAACCACTTTCTTGTTTGATATCGTAATTGGTGATGATGCATCTACAGATAAAACAGTTGACATTATCAATACATATACAAACATACATGATAATATAAAATTAAAGGTTCAAAATAGCAATTTAGGCGTGCTTAATAATTTTATAGATACGCTACAGAGGTGTAACGCAGAATATGTGTTTGATATTGCCGGGGATGATTGGTTATCAGACACTCATGCACTGCAAACTTTGGTCGATGAACTTGACCAAAATCCAAGTTTTAGTTTTGTCGATAGTGGTTTTGATTGTTATTACCAGCGTACTGGAAAGATCAAATCATTTGTTAATAAAAAGATCGTAACATCAGCAAAAAAAGATTACATAGCAAGGCACAAAGTTTATGGTACAAGTTTTATGGGGTGCTGCTACAGAAAATCTTTCGTCCGGAAATTTGTGAACTTTGATGAATACCGAAGGCAAAAGATGGATTTTGAAGATTATCCGATTTTAACAGATTTGATTATGAATAGCGAGTTTGGGCTTATTCCCAAAACATTAAGTGTATATCGGAAACATAGAGATTCTCACTCACACAAAGCAGATTCGCATTTGGAGGTTAAACTATATTTTGCTAAAAAATATAATTATTATAGAAATGAAATTGAAAAAATACATCAAATCTATGACAAACAAATGCTTCACAATGCCAGCTTGACGAGTGACAAAAAAGCAGGCCGCAAGCACTACAAGCCATTTCGCCAACCAATACTACGCAATTTTGTGTATTTCTTATCGAGCCAAAGTCATCTGGCACGAAAGTTCTTTAATCTTTTTCGAAAAATTTGAATCGGTTTCCAAAGTAAATGATCGACCACAACAAATAGAAAAAGTAAGTTCCCACAAAAGCAATTGAAGCCCCAATAACCCCGTATTTTTCTATAAAAAACATACTCAGTCCCAAAAACAAAAGCCCTGATATCAATTCAGATATCACAAAAACTGTTGTTAATTTTTTGGCAATCATAATGAACGAAACAGAAAAGGAAAGTAGTTTTAAAAAAGTGCCCAGCAATTCCCATTTCAAAAGGAAAATCGTCTCTAAAAAGCTTGAGGAGTACAGCAAAGGAATAATATAACTGCCTAACAATAAGATAATGATCAAAGCTGGTAATGCAACAATAGCAAGAAATTTGATCCCCCAAAGCACAACCTTAAACAAGCCTTCTCCGGTATTGGCCTCAACAAGCTTAGGTAAATAATACAGGGATATTGATGAAATCGCCAAACTACTGATAAATAGAGACAGTCTGCTATATCCCTCCCAATAGGAAGCGAGCTGAACCCCTACATGCTCGACGAGCAAGCTTCTAATGAAAATTAATACAGATGGGAAAACCATGGCCGCAACAGCTGACATCACTGTAAAAGACAAGATGGGTTTAAAAATATGGAATCGAAAAGGTGTGCCAAATAGCACCCTACCAAAAGACAATGAGCTGCGAAAATGAAAAAGGTAGGTCAGCAGCAAACTCACACTTGGAATAAATATACTTACAATGAGTCCGAGAGTGTTGAAATAGTATATCAAAGTAATCGAAAGGCCTAAGGTCAATAGAGAAGAAATCAAAGTTGAGCGAACGATGATTTGATACGATTTTAATCCATGAAAAAAAGATTGCATCAAGGTATGTAATACAAAACAGAGCAAACTCAGGACGAGTCCACAGGCCAACCAAGGATGAAGATTGCTCTCATTTTCGCCCAATTGTAATAGTGCATATAGCTTGTCAGAAGAGACGAAATAAAGAGCGATAGAAATGAGAAACCCAATAAGCATCATCGATAAAGATGCTTGCAGGATGAATGTCGGACGATCTTTATACTCTCCTGTGATGTACTTTACAGCACCCTCATAAATACCCGCTCCACTGATTTGCTGAAGAATCGATAGTACGCTTTTTAGGTTTCCAACAAAAAGTAAGGCTGATGGACCTAAGAAGATCACGACAACTTTATTGATGACGAGTGTAGAAATCGCTTTGACAAGCTGCGCAACTCCATTGAGAACTGTGTATAATGATCCTTTTGAAATCATTACTCAACTAGTTGCTCGATAAGGACATAATTTGATGTCTGAACATCATAAAAATCATGTGTCGTTGTGCTGCCACCAAAACTTTCTTTCCAGTAACTCAGTGTGTGGTTCAGCACACGACCATTGTTTTCGTTGGAATGCCCAAAGCTAAAGTATTCAAAGCCAGTACTTTCTTTCGTTATGATCTTTGAAAATAAAGAAGATAAAGCATCAATCGATTTTCCGTAAGTTGTTGCAGAAATGTATTGCGCCAAGGAAGTTTTATTGGCATTAAACAGAGTCGTTCCACCTATAATTTTATCTCCTTCATAGATATCATATTGCTTTATATTTTCAGGAAAAGAGTCCTTTAAAAATTGAATTTCTTGCAATGAATGCACAGGAGTACCCCCATGGCTGATCTGCAGATTGGGAATTAATACCTCATTCCAAAAGGGTTTCATGTTGTCTGTCTCACGAATTTGGAAGTTGTGTGCGTTGGTAGACTTGATTTTTCGCTTTCGATTTTCATTGGGTGCAAATGATGATGGTCGTAAACAAATTGCAGCATCCCTTCGATAAAGCTCAGCCTTACAAACAAATAAGGCATATTCGATTTCATCTGAAGGTTGCAGATGATAAAGGCTTGGTGTTTGCTTGATGAGTAGATTTGAAAAACTTTTTTGGTTGTAATACTTTAATATTTCACCAAATACAGTCAAAACATCTTTAAGTTTAATTTGTTTGGGTAATATCAATCCACCATAACTCAATCCTTGATGAGAATAAATAGTGTTTTCTTTACTGTTGGCGGGAAAAACAGCGATGAGTTTTGTCTTCTTATAAACGAGCAGAGAGGAATCTTCAAAACGATCTTGATGGTAGCTGATGAACTTACGTGTGAGCATGAAAGTTCCGTTCTTGGATGTGCCAACAAAATCATCCCACACTTTGCTCAGGGATTCATCATATCGCTCAATCTTAAATTCTTTCATAGTATGATATGAAAACGCAAATTTACGCAATAAATTACCCGAGTTGTTTTTCTTGTCGTTTACGTTTGTTTTCGTCTAGATAGATTTTTCGCAGTCGTTGGGAAATAGGTGTGACTTCTACATATTCATCTTTTTGAATATACTCTAGTGCTTCTTCCAGGCTAAAACGAATAGGTGGCGCTAGCTTGACTTTATCATCCGAACCAGCTGCACGAACATTTGAGAGTTTTTTGGTCTTGGTTACATTGACGACCAAGTCATCAGCACGTGAATTCTCTCCAATCACTTGTCCAGTGTAAATCTCCTCACCTGGATGAATAAAAAACTTACCTCGCTCCTGTAGCTTGTCTAAAGAATAAGGAATAGCAGTGCCCTTTTCCATGGAAATCAAAGAGCCATTGATACGACCTTGAATATCCCCTTTATAAGGTTCAAATGCGATGAAACGATGATTCATAATTGCCTCTCCTGCTGTTGCAGTCAGCAACTGATTTCGTAAGCCAATGATTCCTCTTGAGGGTATTTTGAACGAACAAAGCATTCTCCCCCCTTTTGGCTCCATCGCTACGATCTCACCTTTTCGAGTTGTAACCATTTCTACAGCTTTTCCTGAAACATCCTCAGGTAAATCGATCGTGAGTTCCTCAATTGGCTCACACTTTTTTCCATCAATCTCTTTGATAATCACCTGCGGCTGTCCGATTTGAAGTTCATATCCCTCTCTTCGCATGGTTTCAATCAGAACAGATAAATGCAAAACTCCTCGCCCATACACAATAAACTTATCAGCAGTATCTGTTTCTTCTAATCTCATGGCAAGGTTTCGCTCCAGCTCTTTCTCCAATCTGTCTTTGATATGGCGAGAGGTTACAAATTTGCCTTCTTTCCCAAAAAATGGTGAGTCATTGATTGTGAATAGCATACTCATCGTAGGCTCATCAATAGAAATTGTGGGTAAACCCTCTGGGTTTTCGGCATCTGCAATCGTATCGCCAATTTCAAAATCATCTAGACCAACAATAGCGCATAAGTCTCCAGCAGTCACCTCCTCAACCTTTTTCCTGCCCAAACCATCAAAGACAAGCAGCTCCTTGATTTTGGACTTTGCAACAGACCCATCTCTTTTTACCAATGAGACTGTATTAGATGCTTTTAGCAAGCCGCGATGCAAACGTCCAATGGCGATTCTTCCTGTAAAAGACGAATAATCCAAAGATGTGATAAGCATTTGCGTCGTTCCTTCTTCAACTTTGGGAGAGGGAATGTGTGTGATAACAGCATCGAGCAATGGCTCAACCGAATCTGTTTTGACTTGATAATCGTTAGACATCCAATTGTGTTTTGCAGAGCCATACAGCACTGGGAAATCAACCTGCCATTCCTCTGCGCCCAAATCAAACATCAGATCGAAAACAGCCTCGTAAACTTCCTCTGGCGTACAGTTTTCTTTGTCGACTTTATTGATAACAACGATAAGCTTAAGTTTTAAATCAATGGCTTTTTGCAGCACAAAGCGCGTTTGTGGCATTGGCCCTTCAAAGGCATCAACAAGCAATAAAACACCATCTGCCATGTTGAGTACACGCTCAACCTCACCTCCAAAATCTGCGTGGCCAGGGGTATCGATGATGTTGATTTTATTCCCTTTGAAAGGGACAGAAACGTTTTTAGATAAAATTGTAATCCCACGCTCGCGCTCTAGGTCATTGTTGTCGAGGATCAAGTCCCCTTTGGATTCGTTTTCACGAAAGAGTTGGCAGTGATGAAGAATTTTGTCAACCAGTGTTGTTTTCCCATGATCGACGTGTGCAATAATCGCAATATTTCGGATGTTTTCCATTTCCAATTTTATGGGCGCAAATGTACATTTTTAAATCGAGTAGATTGGTTTCTCAAGCAAATCCTAAATCCTTATTTTTGCAAAATGAAAACATTTAAAGATCGATTATCATCTGAAAATTCTTTTTTTCTTCTTGCAGGGCCTTGTGCTATAGAAGGAGAGGAAATGGCACTGCGCATTGCAGAGCACATGGTCAAAATCACTGATCAACTTGGTATTCCTTATATTTTTAAAGGAAGTTTTAAGAAAGCAAATCGAAGTCGGATCGACAGTTTTACAGGAATTGGTGATGAAAAAGCACTCAAGATATTACAAAAAATAGGGCGTGAATTCGGCGTACCAACAGTTACTGACATTCACGAAGTAAGCGATGCAGCAAAAGCAGCAGCATATGTTGATGTTCTTCAAATTCCTGCCTTTTTGGTTCGTCAAACCGATTTGGTCGTCGCTGCTGCAGAAACAGGAAAATATGTCAACCTAAAGAAGGGGCAGTTTATGAGTCCTGAAAGTATGCAGCACGCCGTTCGCAAAGTCACAGACTCATCGAACGACAATGTTTGGATTACTGATCGAGGAACCATGTTTGGATATCAAGACATGGTTGTTGACTATCGAGGAATTCTAGTGATGAAAAGCTTCGCACCTACAATTTTGGATGTGACCCATTCGCTACAACAACCCAATCAAGCAAGTGGCGTAACAGGTGGGCGTCCAGAAATGATAGAAACCATGGCGCGTGCAGGTGTTGCAGTAGGTGTTGATGGTTTGTTTATTGAAACACATTTTGATACTGCACAAGCAAAAAGTGATGGTGCAAACATGCTTCCTCTCGAGCTTATGGAGGGTCTTTTGACTCGTTTGCATAGGCTTCATCAAACAGTTTCGTCACTTTAGTTCGGATACAGCTTAAAAATTTTTATTTTTGCATCGCGCTTTCAAAGCGTAAGTTCATTGAAACACATCGGGGTCGACTGGTATTGACAGCGAGATAGATGTAATGGTAAGCAAGTCGAGCGCTGGACTACAGCTCGTAAATCTCATAGTACCACCATTTTAAATGGCGAGAATAACTACGCTCTTGCAGCCTAATCGACTGAATTATAGTAAGTCCAGGCCTAAGTCCCACCAGGTGGGAAGGTAAGATGTCTTGGTGTGGCCCTTGTTGACGGCAATACAATTCAAGGCACCATAAAAGTCAACATAGAAATCTTGGTGCTTCGACAGGGTTTCAAATGAAAGAAGATAAGGTATAGATAGGCAGTTTTCGGTCAGTCTATATTCGAAAATTAAGCGTAAACTAAACTTGTAGAAAGCAGTTGTATCACTTGTTTGGACGAGGGTTCGATTCCCTCCGACTCCACCACACGGGACAAACTCATATTTTTTGAGATTTGTCCCTTTTTATTTTCACCTAACTCCTTGTCTATCTGTAAGATATACCTCAACACATCATTGATTCTTGTAGTTCGACATTTTTTTCCGTCAAATTCTATTTTTTCTGGAAAAATCGAACTTATCAGCTTCTTTTTAATTTTTACTCAGTTTTAAAACAAATGTTATAGTATTTGACCTATAACTAACTGTCAAAAATTTAGCCATTTATCTAAATTGTATAATTCTTTTAACAACTAACTAATTTTTAATATTATGAGAAAATGCTTAATGATTCTGTTCTTGCTTTTTGGATTTAGTCTAAGCAGTCAGAACAACCTAATCACAAATTCTAGCTTTGATACTGCTATTGGTGACTATGCCGAAATTAATGGTGCCTCTGATGAGTGGTTCACTATTAATGGTGATACTAACATAGCTCAGACTGCTGGGACCATTCATCTTAAATCTAACAATTCGGCAAATGCCATTGTACGCTATAAGTTGGACCCTACCAAGTTTACTGCAGGTAAAAGCTATAAACTTTTATTTGATGCTATTGCCTTGGGTATAGATACAGATCTTACCAAAGGGCTTACGTTTCAGGTAAGAAAAGCGTCAGGTACTGGTAATAACAATAGTAACGTCTACTTTTGGTACGAAGCCGACTCACAAACAGGTCTATGTTCTATAAATGGTGCCCTGTATACGGCTAGTGTTAACAAAGGTCAAGCTGTATCTAGCTGGGGAACACCAAGTCCATGGTCTAGCAGAGGTGGTGCTAACTTCACCATTCCTGCTGGTACAGACCTCTCTGTAGACCCCATGATTTTAACTTTTCTTTACAATAAAGAAACTAATGCTCCAGCAGATGCTGCTTCTGGTTGGTATCTAGATAATGTAAGTATTACAGAAATTCCTGCAGACCCAGATGGTGTTATTGTAGAAGATGGCTCAATGGATAGCCATAACAGAAGAAAAACCTCACCTATGCCATATACCACTAACTTTTGGATTCAATCTACTGGTGCGGTGCAAGTATTTGCAGATCGTGATGCCGATAATAACATTACACAAACTGCTGTAATGGTTGCCGCAAAGGGTAGTGCAGGCGGTAGTGGTATTGCTAGAAAACTCATTAATAACCTTACGGTTAATACTGATTATGTATTAAAATTTAAAATAAAAGCAACAGAAGGTAAAACCTATACTAAAGGGGCTAATATTAGAATGAAAACTAATAACGCCAGCGGAAATAATTTAGATGCACTTTCAACCTCAATAACTGTGGCAGATTTTAATGGGGCTGCATCAGATCCTGCTGTTGATTTTATTCAAAAAGAACACGCATTTAATTCTTTAAATAATACAGAACTAGTCATTAATTTTTACCACGGTAATGAAACAGATGCTGCTTTTGATGGTACATATGTATATTTAGATGACTTTATAGTTGAAGAAGCTGCTGCTGCAGATACTACACCACCGGTAATTACACTTGTTGGTGATAATCCTGTAAACATTACAGTTGGAGATACCTATACCGATGCTGGTGCCACTGCCTCAGATGATGTTGATGG
>DJCM01000033.1 GCA_002430545.1 Flavobacteriaceae bacterium UBA5950 | reverse complement strand
CCACTCGGCCACCTCTCTAAAATCTTTTATTTGAAGCCCAAATATGCCACTTATTTATCAAAATAAAAATTTATGCCAAATCAAATAATTCTTTCGCATTATTAGATGTAATTCTCGCCATTTCGGCAGCTGTTGTCCTGAATACATCCGCCATTTTGTTGGCAACAATTGGCAAATAGGCACTTTCATTTCGTTTGCCACGATGTGGTGTTGGCGCCAAATAGGGCGAATCGGTTTCCAATACTATTTTTTCTAAAGGCAAATCAGCTAAAAACCTATCGATTTTTCCATTTTTGAATGTCACAACACCTCCAATTCCTAAATAAAACCCTAAATCAAGCGCACGTTGTGCATCATCTTTGGTGCCTGTAAAGCAATGAAATACGCCTCGCAAACGACTGTGAGTTATCCCCTCAAGCACTTCAAAGATTGGTGCAAAAGCATCACGACAGTGAATCACGATGGGTAAGTTTCCCTCAAGCGCCCAATCGATTTGACGAGAAAAGGCCTCTTGCTGCTGACTTTGATAGGTTTTGTCCCAATACAAGTCCATCCCAATTTCACCCACTGCCACAAATGAGTGAGTGTCAAGCTGGTCTTTCACATGCGCTAGCTCCTCCTCAAAATTGAGACCAACATGAGTTGGGTGTAGGCCCATCATCAGATGAATGGTTTCAGGATAAGCCTGTTTTACTTTATGCATTATGGCAGTTGTTTTGGAGTCAATCGCAGGGAGGATCAGCTGTGAAACCCCTGCTGACTGTGCGCGACTGATCGCATCGTCACGATCATCATCAAAAGCATCTGCATAGATATGTGTATGTGTGTCAATCAACATCTGCGCAAAAGTAATAGATTTGAGGGCAATTTATCATAGGTATGAACACACTTTATCAATTCTTACGATTGAGGGGCTATACCAGAGTTCGTTTGTTGACCCTCCCAACCAATCATTATGTTGTGATTGCAACATTGAATGGCACTGCAGGAAGGTTTGTTCTTGACACTGGCGCTTCAACGACTTGTGTGTCGACTGAGCTAGCGACACATTTCCATCTCAACCCTAAGCCAAGTGAGGAAAAGGCTTCAAGTGCAAGTGCCAATGAGTTGGATACTAAAGTGGCGCATCACAATGAATTGATGATTGGTTCATGGTCTTCCAAGCGCAGATCGGTTGTGTTGTTTGATATGCAAGCAGTGAATCACGCTCTTCAAAAACACGATATCGAGGCAGTTGATGGAATTATCGGAGCAGATATCCTACAATCTGTCAATGCGATCATTGATTATAAAAATGACTGGTTGTATTTGAGATAAGGCTACATCCCCAACGCCTTTTTGGCGTTTCCATCCATCAGCAGATTGATCGGGTCTTCAAGTGCTTCCTTGACAGCCACCAAAAAACCAACCGACTCTTTGCCATCAATGATGCGATGGTCGTAAGACAAGGCGAGGTACATCATTGGACGAATCTCTACTTTGCCATCAACAGCCACAGGTCGCTGAATGATATTGTGCATTCCCAAAATACCCGACTGTGGTGGATTGATGATTGGAGTGGATAACATAGACCCAAATACACCCCCATTGGATATGGTGAAAGTTCCACCTGTCATTTCATCAACAGTAATTTTTCCGTCGCGTGCACGAATCGCCAATGTTTTGATTTCGTTTTCAATCTCGCTAAAACTCATGTTTTCAGCATTGCGAGCCACTGGCACCATCAAACCCTTTGGGCCAGACACTGCCACACTGATGTCGCAATAGTCAAAAAGGATCTGTTCGTTTCCATCAATCATCGAATTTACATCTGGAAATTGCTGTAAGGCGCGAACAACGGCTTTGGTGAAAAAGCTCATAAAGCCCAAGCCTATCCCATGTTTGTCTTGAAAGTTTTCTTTGTATTTCTTTCTCAAATCAAAAATGGCTGACATATCGGCCTCGTTAAAGGTCGTGAGCATTGCTGTTTCGTTTTTGGCAGCAACCAATCTCTCTGCAACCTTACGCCGAAGTAAAGACATTTTTTTACGCTGAAGGGGTCGATCTCCTGTAGGTGTTCCCATCGAAGGAACTGCTTGCATTGCATCTTCTTTGGTGATCCTCCCATTGCGTCCAGTGCCGTGTACCGAAACAACATCGATCCCTTTTTCATCAAGGATCTTTTTGGCAGCTGGCGAAGGCACTCCAGCGGCATAATTTTCAGTTTCCTCTTTTGGGGCTGTAGGGATTTCTTTTTTCTCAACAGTGGGTGTGGTCGCAGAATCTGCAGGTTTTTCTGCTTCAGTATCGATCAAACAAACCACTGCTCCAACAGCTATTGCATCGCCCACTTCTGCTTTAAGGTTAATGGTTCCACTGGCTTCTGCAGGGAGTTCTAAAGTAGCTTTGTCAGAGTCGACCTCAGCAATGGCTTGATCTTTCTCGACATAGTCGCCGTCTTGCACGAGCCAATCTGCTATTTCAACTTCGGTGATTGATTCCCCTGGTGAGGGGACTTTCATTTCAAGAATCATTTTTCTATTGTTGTCTTTGTAAAGTTAACGCATATTATTTTTAGAACGATCAAAAACATAGTCCAATACTTGTTGGTGTCGTCTCTTGAATCTTGTCGCACTTCCCGCGGCTGGTGTGCCATAGAATCGTCTGGAAGCCACACGAAAGTGCTGGGCTACTGGTAGGTGTAATAGCAAATGACTCCAAGCACCCATATTTCGAGGTTCTTCTTGAGCCCAAACCACATCGGAAACATGAGCATAGTCTGCTAATATGTTGTCAATTTCTTTTTTGGGCAAGGGAAACAATTGTTCCAATCGTATGATAGCGACATCATCACGACCTTGTTTTTCACGCTCATCGATCAGGTCATAATAAAATTTGCCTGTACAAAATACGAGTATTTTGGTGTTATTAATTGGGGTGACATCTTCTCGAATCACTGGCTGAAAAGATCCTGTTGTAAATTCATCTATCGAAGAAACCACTTTTGCATGACGCAACAAACTTTTGGGTGTAAACACCACTAATGGCTTTCTGAAATGAGGTTTGACTTGTCTTCGCAACACGTGAAATAAATTGGCTGGTGTTGTGACATCAACAACATACATATTGTCTTTTGCACAAAGCTGTAGATAGCGCTCCATACGAGCAGAAGAATGCTCTGCCCCTTGCCCTTCATACCCATGAGGAAGTAGAAGCACCAGGCCATTTTGCAATTTCCATTTGTCCTCGGCAGAAGACAAATATTGGTCTATCATGATTTGAGCACCATTGCTAAAGTCCCCAAACTGAGCCTCCCAAATCGTCAACGAATTGGGCCTTGCCAATGCATAACCATAATCAAAGCCCATGACACCATATTCAGATAACAGTGAGTTGTAAATCGAAAACTGACCTTGGTCTTTAGCTATTGAATTGAGTAGGATCAACTCCTCTTCAGAGTCCTCTACTTTGATCACAGCATGACGATGAGAAAAAGTTCCTCGCTCCACGTCCTGACCAGACACCCGAACGTCATGACCCTCGGCAAGCAATGACCCATAGGCGAGCATCTCCCCCATGGCCCAATCAAGTGTTTTGGTTTCAAAAAACATCTTGTGTCGTTCGCTTGTCAAGCGTTGAATTTTGCTAATAAACGATTTATCCTCAGGAAGTTTTGTGATGGCACTTCCCACTTTTTCCAATGTTTTTATATCACAAGATGTGTCGACAGACTCAAGCATTTCATCCACTTTGACTCGCTGAAATCCCTCCCATTCATCTTGCATAAAGGGGGTGATGATAGTGTTTTCTTCTTTACGAGACACCACCAGTTTTTCTTCCATTCTTGCCTTGTACACCTTTTCCATTTGATCGAGTTCGTGATGAGTAATCACACGTTCCGAAATCAATTTTTCAGCATAAATATCTCTGGGATTTTTATGATTGGCAATGGCCTTGTAGAGTTTTGGCTGGGTAAATCTTGGTTCGTCACCTTCGTTGTGCCCATACTTTCGATACCCCAGTAAATCGATAAAGACATCTCTTTTAAATCTGTTTCGATAGGCCACAGCAAAGTGAATGGCATGAACAACAGCTTCCACATCATCTGCGTTGATGTGTAAAACTGGCGAGAGTGTTGCTTTGCCAACATCTGTGCAATAAGTACTCGATCGCCCATCGAGATAATTGGTGGTAAAACCAATTTGGTTGTTAACCACAATATGTATTGTACCTCCCGTTTTATAGCCTTCAAGTTGCGCCATTTGCACAACTTCATACACCACCCCTTGAGCAGCAATCGCTGCATCCCCATGGATGAGAATGGGCATTACCTTTTTAGGTTGTTCGGCATAAGTACGATCTTGCTTGGCTCTGGTAATCCCTTCAACAACAGCATTGACTGCCTCTAGGTGAGATGGGTTTGGCGCAATATTGAGATTGACCCATAGACCTGAATCTGTCATTCGATTGGACGTCCAACCAAGGTGATATTTCACATCCCCATCAAAGACCTCCTCTTCATAATCTTTTCCATCAAACTCACTAAAAATGTCAGCAGCTGATTTTCCAAAAATATTAGTCAAGGTATTGAGTCGACCACGATGCGCCATCCCAAACACAAATTGTTCTACGCCATCCAGGGCAGCAGTTTCAATCAGTGCATCTATGGCGGGAATCAGTGACTCTCCACCTTCCAAAGAGAAGCGTTTTTGACCAACATATTTTGTGTGTAAAAACTGCTCGAACGTCACTGCTTCGTTTAGTTTTTTGAGAATATGTGTTTTTTGTTCTTTGTTAAAATTTGGGTGATTTCCATTTTTATTGATCCACTTCTGAATCCAATTGACGCGTTCGGGATGGCGAATATACATATACTCCATACCAATCGACTCGCAATATATACGCTCGAGGTGAATGATAATATCGCCCAAAGTAGCTGCTCCGATCCCGATGATATCTCCTGCGCTAAAGACAGTTGTCAAGTCGTCTTGATCGAGTCCAAAGTTTTTGATATCTAGCGTTGGTTTGTACTGGCGACGTTTGCGAACAGGGTTTGTTTTGGTGAATAAGTGACCACTTCCACGATAAGCGTCGATGAGCTTGACCACACGAAATTCCTTGAGAACATCATCAGGGATTTCCACATCCGCTTGTTGTTCCATGCCAAAATCAAATCCTTGAAAAAAGGCACGCCAGCTGGGTTCTACGCTATCTGGGTTAATCAAATACTGATCATACATTTCTGCAAAATGAGCTGTATGCGCAGCATTCAAAAACGAATACTTGTCCATCTTGGCAAGAGTTTGTTTGTCTGCTACACAAAGCTACACTATTTCAAGTAGATAGCACATATAGTTGTTAAGAAAAAATAGATGAAATCATGTTTAAAAAGTGTATTTTTGAATGTGTTTGCACTTGTCGATTGTAACAACTTTTACGCTTCTTGTGAGCGAATTTTTCAACCATCGTTGGAGGGCAAGCCAATTGCTATCCTCTCCAACAATGATGGTTGTGTGATTGCACGCAGCAATGAAGCCAAGGCCTTGGGCTTGCCCATGGGTGCGCCTGCACATCATTACCATTCGTTTTTCAACCAGCACAACATCAAGGTGTTTTCGTCAAATTATCCATTGTACGGCGATATGAGTCGGCGTGTGATGGACGTGCTCAAACAGTTTACCCCTTTGGTGGAAGTGTATAGTATTGATGAGGCCTTTTTACAGTTTGAAGGGTTTGAACATTACGATTTAGAAGCCTACGCACAACAAATGCAAAAGCGAGTTCGCAAGTGGACGGGGATGCCTGTCAGTATTGGACTTGGTCCGAGTAAGGCTTTGGCAAAGGTCGCAAATCGAGTGGCTAAAAAATTTGCAGATCGAACCAACGGAGTCTATGTGATCGATTCTGAAGAAAAGCGCATCAAAGCATTGAAATGGCTTGCCATTGGCGACGTATGGGGCATTGGGTATCGCCACAACAAACGATTGGTATTGCGCAACGTACATACTGCCTATGACTTCACCCAACTCTCCGATGCTTGGGTGCGAAAAGAAATGAGTGTCGTTGAGCTTCGTCTCAAACACGACCTACTCGGCAAATCTTCCATTCCACTAGAAATGGTTGCAGCACCCAAAAAAGCCATTGCCACTACACGCAGCTTTGAATCGCTCATCGATGACTTTCAAGAACTGCGCGAGCGTGTTTCGACCTTTGCGAGTCTGTGTGCCGAAAAGCTCCGCAAGCAAAACAGTAGATCCCATGCACTGGTTGTGTTTGTGCGCAGCAATCCCTTTATGCCCAACATGCCACAGTATCGCAACAGTACAATGATTCATTTGCCCTTTGCCACCAACTCGAGTTTGACCCTGAGCAAAACAGCGCTCCAAGGCCTAGATTTGATTTATAAATCTGGCATATCATATAAAAAGGCTGGGGTAATGGTTACAGGTATTGTACCAGAGGATGCCTATCAAATGACCTTGTTTACTTATGAAAATCCAAAGCACCAAGCCTTGATGCAACGTATCGATTACCTACACAAACGCTTTGGCCCACATAAAATTAAAATTGCAAATCAAGACTTGAACAGAACCTATAAGATGAGGCAAGCACATTTGTCGCCACACTACACAACCGATGTGCGTGATGTGATTCGTGTGCGCTGAACATAAAGAGGAATAGGTTTGAAGAAAGAAGGAGGACTACACTTCTTCTCTCCCGATACTTCGGGACATGGGGTGTGGCTAGCAGGAGAAGGCGTATCGGCGGGGTTTCCGTCGCCAGCCGATGATTTTAAGGAAACACGCATTAGCTTAGACAAGGTCGCTGTCAAAAACGAAGCTGCCACTTTTTACGCACGCGTTGCTGGACAGTCAATGATTGGAGCAGGCTTGGACGACGGAGACTTGCTGGTCATTGATCGCAGTTTGGAGCCCCAAGATGGAAAAATTGCAGTCTGTCTAATCGATGGTGATTTTACAGTCAAGCGACTCAAAGTCGAAAAGGAATGTATATGGCTAATGGCCGAAAACAAACGCTACAAACCCATACAAGTCACAGAAGAAAACGAGCTTATGATTTGGGGCATAGTCACCCATGTGCTTAAGGCGCTTTGACCACAATTCGCTTATTAACCACTGATTGATCAAAAACAAAGCGCAGAAAGTAAATGCCTGAAGTCATGGGCATTTCGAGTCGTTCAACTGTTCCAGACGATTGACTTATTCGTTTGCCTTGGACATTGTAAAGCTCAATTGAGTTGGCATTAATACTTGGACTAATTTCTAAAAAGCTGTTTCGTATGGGATTTGGGTAAATACTCACATCTAATTCATCTAAATTAGATATGGTTAATGTCTCACTAGGAGCATTTAAATGACTCCAATCATCTTTATCTAGTACTATCCATTCTGAATTATCAACATTAGTACCTGAGCTTGAAGCCCAATCCCCTGCATTTCCAGATGTTACAGTAGCTTTTCGCACTAGAGTATGATCTTTTGTTGCGTTTGCAATCCCTGCAACATCCCATGGCCCCCGTTGATAACCAGCCTTAGTAAAATCCATACCTACAACATCAATAACTGAATAACTTGTTTCGGTTCCCCGAACTAACGCATATGCATCATCTCCATTGAAAAGATATGTTGTCGTATAATCTGCCACATTGGTTATGTAAGAATCTGCTTGCTCTGGTGCTATTATGTAAAGGCCCCCAGGAGCAATTTGAGCTCCACTAGGAAAATTATTCCAAAATTCATGTGTTTCAGGAATTTCCTGATCATTTGAAACATTGGCCCATGCATAACCACTCAAATTAATAGTAGCATTTGTTGGGTTATATATTTCCATGTACTTATTGTTTAATGATCCTTCAGCGTACTCGCTAAAAAATATAGTTTCTGATGACAAAGAGCTATTCCATGGCTCTTGTTGTTGGTTGCCCCATATGTAACCTACAAGCTCAGGGTGATCGATAAAGGGATTTCTGTTGCCTTGGTAACTGTAAATCACATTGTTCCGGTTGCGCTCAAAATCATCAACTGGGTCTTGTTCGTGCCACTCCAACAGTGTCGAACGAACGCCGTGACGAGGGGATTTACTTGAGCTAGAAAGAATACTTTCGGTCATTTCTAAATCTTCTTCTCCACTGTCTCCTTCATATCGTACAACCATATAAAAAATAATACGCGCAACATCTCCTTTATCCTCATCACGAGGTTCGAAAACAAGTGCAGAGATACTATATGAATTTCCATAAATCTCATTACAACTGCTACTTGGGCAATCATCAAAACTATAATTCGAGCGTGTAGAGTTAACATTGCTGTTACAGGCGCGTAGGTTGTGAACATCTGTACCCATCGGACGTGAGGTGCCGAAATCCCCTCTTGACTTTGCCCAAACATGTTCTCGATTCCAACCATCACTCTCCTGTGGTCCATCTACAGACTCTCTTGTATAAATCAAAATGACATTGTTTACATTGTTAGGGTCAGCATCTGAAACCTTTAATATATCCCAAGTGTCTGTAGTAGAACCACTCGTATAAGGGTAATCAATATGATCGTCAATGATGTCGTGTAAAGCTGAACGGAGAGCTTGATCTGATTTGTTTTCAGCTGTGTTGTAATAGCCACTGGGAATCTGACTAATTGAAATAGCTGGAGCAAATAGCCAACCCCAAAAAATAAAATATGAAACCTTTCTCAAATTATTCAACAACAATTTTGACATTATCTATCTCAAAAGTGGATGCAGCAGATGAGGTTGATGTATATTTAAATGCAATGAATAAATTACCACCAGTAGCATTATACAAGGTTTGCGCACCTGAGCTTGTCCACGAACTCCACGAACCAGTATTTGTATCAAGTGTTGGTGATAACTGTGTCCATGTGCCGTCTGAGTTTGGGTTGCCCCCAGCGTAGTCTGTTGCATAGAATACTTTTATGTCGTCACCACTATATCTTTTAACAGAATCAAATATAAAAAATACATTTCCAGAACTCGCACTTAAATCAATTGCCTTTGAAATAAGCCAATCCTCATTCACTCTAGCACTACCACTGTATCCAGACATCTTCGCACTAGGCGCAGGATTACCAAAACTTACAACTTCCCATTCTTGTGAGCCCGTTACATTATAGGTCGTCCAATTTGTAAAATCACCACTCGAAAAGTCATCCTCAAAAACAGACGCAAATAAATTACACTCTTCCCCTGACATGTCTACATCATCTGTCGTGTTTAACATCAAAACAAGGCTGTCTCCATCATAGGTTTTGCTTACAATCCCTCTAATAGTACCTGTGCCAGATGGTAGTAAATTTTGCTTAAAGTTTGCATAAGCACTCGTTTCTAAAATAAAGGTTGATTTACCAAAGCCCTCACAAGCTTCCAATGTACGCTGGGTATCAAACGAGTCGTTCGGATCCACATAAGGGAGACCTACTTCTGCAGCTACAACACTCACTTGAGAAACCTCAACCATCATACCTACATGGTCATCGGAGATTTGCGAAAACTGTACTGAAAGTGGCGTAAGATCGGATGTGCCGTTTGAACGAAGAACGTGCTTTTTAGTCAATGATTCCGATATCTGAGTTAAACGATCTTCACCCACATCAAGTGAGCCAATAGAAACAACTCCATCTCCTGTACGATACTCCCCAATGTATAGCCCCTTAAGGTTAATATATATTTCACGTCCAAGGTTGAACATATTATAGGAATCTGCAAGATTGATCAACAGACGAATAGCGTCTGTGGGTGATGTGGGATCATCTTGCAAGTAGATTTCCTTATAAAAATTGCCTGTAGAATCAGAAGACGTCACATAGCCTTTCATTACCAAGTCAGACGTAATCTCGACAGCCTCCCCAGAAACACGAAGGCCTTTAAGTTGAGTAATCGAAATCATAGACATTGTTCCGCTTTCAACGTCGGACAAAAGCGTGGATAGCATTTGGTTTTCCTCCGCTCCAAGACTGTAAGGTATGTCAAAAATATCTTCCTGTTGACAGGAAACAACGAGCACAGCTGTTATTATAAAATGGGTAAATCTGCTATTAAAATTCATCATACTTTCTTTAAAATCGTACATATACATTCAAAAAATAATTCGTTCCACGTCCGTACCAATACTTAGGTCCAAACTGCCGTTTTGGCGAAGAAAACTCTTGCCGGAGTTCTCTAAAATTTGCATTCCTCGACTGCTCAAATCCACCAGTCTTAAATGCCTCATCAAATAGGTTGTTGACGCTCAAGAAAAAGCCCAAAAAATTTCGATTAATCCGCCAGGATTTCCCCAGCACAATATTAGATACCATATATTCTCCAAACTCCTCTTGGTGTAATAGTTCTCTTGCCAACTCTGGGTCATAATCATTAAAAGGCAATCCGTCGCTGTCCAATAAAAAGTTTTGGGTGCGATTGATTGGACTGGCATCGACATAAGTGTAATTGAAGAAATTGGTTGTGAAACCAAACCACCAATAGTTCTCTCTGTATTCAAATCCAAGCGAATATGCCTCTTGTGGACCATTGGCAATTCGTAAGTTTTTCATTTTTGCAGTACCAAAATCCAGATACCCAAAGTCGTCGGAAGTCAAGTAAACGCTAGGGTCATTAGCATAGAGATGTCGCCCAACCGAAGCAGCTCCTTTGAGCGTAAGTGCGGGGAGAACATTGGCTTCAAATCCAAACTCAACGCCTTGATATTCCTTGTCGATGTTCTGTGAAATCTCTTGTACGAAAGAAGAAGTGTCTCCTCCAATTCCTTCAGCAAAAAAGAAAGAGATTTCACTAGCGTTGGTAATTGCTGTGTGATAGGCTGTGAGGCGCGCAGTGAGTTTTGGTGCTCGTAAAATATAACTTACATCAAAGGCAGTGAGTTCTTCAAGCGCAAGATCACGCCCTGCCAATTCGCCCACGACATAGTGATTTTCTCTAGAGTTTGCATAAGTGTTTCGTAGGTGTGGTGCGCGCTGCATCCATGCTGCATTGACATCAAACAAATGAATTCCACTGAGCTTATATATCAATCCAGCTTTTCCGCTAAAGGCATCAAAGCTGAGTTTTTTTCCTTTACCAAATGAATTGTCGACATAAGCGCCATGGCGATAAAGTCCTTCGCGTTGGTATGAGGTGCTTTTAAATGATCCTGCTGCAAATCCATCAAATCGATTTAACGAAAATTG
Source organism: Flavobacteriaceae bacterium UBA5950 (assembly GCA_002430545.1). Taxonomy (GTDB): domain Bacteria; phylum Bacteroidota; class Bacteroidia; order Flavobacteriales; family Flavobacteriaceae; genus UBA724. The sequence goes on along the minus strand of DJCM01000033.1, from coordinate 4,954 downwards.
GGTTTTTAAAAAGGCCTCTGTCTGCTGAACATCAAAAATATAATTGTACTTAAATCGATCTCCAACCCCAGCAGTGCCGTCTGGGTCTTCTAAGTTGTAAGCGTACCCATCAAAAGAATCGCGGTTTAGATAGCGAGAGGCTCCCATCATATCTTGAATTTCAGCAAAATTTTCCGATTGCAAATCTTGATGAGTCAAGGCAATAACAACACTCACTTTATCGGATAAAAAGGATTTGAGAGAAGTGTTGAGAGTGAGTTGCGTATCATCCGATCGATCTTCATATAATACATATGCAGCTGGCAAATCGCTAGCGGCAGCAGTGAGATTGGCATCGTATATACGACTCCAATCAATCTGACCATCTGTCAACAATCGCTCTTGTGCAAGGAAGGCACCAGCATAATCAGGTCCATCAGCGTCAGCAAGAAAATAGCTGGGCAATTTTTGATAATAGGTTGGGCTTGGATTTGCGCCTCCTGGATAATCAAATCGGCTGTTTCCCAACTCCCCAAATTGGTAGGCAACACTCGATTGTAATGTGAATGTAGGAGACAATTGGATTTCATGGTTTAGCATTACGATTGGCTCATCAAGTCTTTTGACTCGTGAGTTTCGCTGCTCCCCATTTTGATTGCCCCAATACTCATTGTACTTCGTACCCATCAGGTCATATACTTCTTGGGTGTTAGGTGACGACTTTCCTCTGCGATTGGGAGTTGCAATCAACGTAAGATTTAAACTTTGATTCTCAAGCACCTTTTCAACCGACAACATAAAGGATTGGGCGTCGTAGAAAGTCCCATCATTAAAGCCCGACTCTCCCCAGCGATTGGACACTGCCAAAGCATAAGCCCATCCTTTGGTGTTCAGACCACTTGCATAGCTTACCAACACACGATTGGCATAGGATCGGTTGGATGAAGAATAGGTCACACGTCCACCACTGCGATATGAAGAGGCTTTGGTATTAATGTTGGTTGAACCAATCAGTCCCCCAAATCCATAATCAGATGTTTGGAGTCCAGCATTAAACTCTTGGTTGCGCATTAGGTCATTGAGTCCACCCCAATTGCTCCACTGTGGGCGACCATTATAGAACTTGTTCATCGGAACACCATTCATACGAACAGATCCCAAATCGGAGTCAAGACCTCTGACTCTAAAAAAAGATGAACTGAATTCATAGGCAGCTGTTCGCAAAAACACATCGCGAGAAGATTGCAGCAAGCCAGAAATATTGTCAGCTGCTTGGTCATCTTCACTCAGCTCGTCGTCGCTTAGGGTAATCAGACTCATCGATTCAGAAAATTGATCTAGATCATCAAACTCTTCAGAAAGTAGAGTAATGGTGATCACGTCTCCAGGTGACACATCAGCAACATAGGTTTGGTACGAGTCTGCCGAAACAGTGAGTAAAGCCGCAGAAGAAATATCCAATACAAAGCTTCCGTTTTCGTCGGATTGGGTTTGCAAAGCGAGTTCTGGAGCTTGCACAAGTGCATTTTGAACGGGCTTCCCGTCTTGATTTACAACCAACCCAGAAACATTATTTTGAGCAAAACCAACGCTCAACGAGAGAAAAAACAAAATAAAAATGCGCACAAAAATGATTTTTAATTTGTTAGCAATTTAAATTTATTTTAGTTAAAATTGAATAATAATTATGAAAAAAACGTTAACAATTATTCTGCTCTTTTTTGCGCTCTTCTACACTAGATCGCAAAATCAAACATATGCCGTTGAAACCATTGCGTTTTACAACGTTGAAAACCTTTTTGATCATTATGACGATCCAAAAACTAGAGACGATGATCGCACGCCAGAAGGACGTGATCGTTGGACAGAAGATATTTTTGAAAAGAAGCTGACCAACACTGCAATTGTTATCGCTGATGTGGCGCGAGAACTCACAGGTGGACCCCCTGCTGTCATTGGACTTTCCGAAGTCGAAAATCGCTATGTGGTTGAACGACTGGTAGAAACACCTGAGCTAAAGAAATACAATTATGGAATTGCTCATTTTGAATCTCCAGACGAACGTGGTATAGATGTATGCTTGTTGTACCGAAAAAGTAAGTTTACCCTTCTACGAGCAAAAACACATTTCCTTTCACTTTTTGACTCTGATGGTGATCGTGACTTCACTAGAGATCAGTTGGTTGTGTCGGGATTGCTTGACAATGAGCTCATTTATTTGATTGTCCATCATTGGCCTTCGCGTAGTGGTGGTCAAGCAACAAGCGAGCCAAAGCGCATTGCAGCTGGCGAACTCAACAGAAAGACAGTTGATTCGATTCGTACCATAAACCCAACTGCCAAAATCATCAATATGGGTGATTTTAATGATGATCCCAACAACAAAAGTGTTGAGGATGTTTTGGGTGCTGTTGGTGATCGAGACGAAGTAACTGAAAACAGTATTTTTTATAATCCCATGATGTCCTTTTATAAAAAAGGAATTGGAACGAGCTGCTATCGCGACAAATGGAACGTATTGGACCAAGTCCATGTGAGCCCTAGCCTACTAGGTGAAAGCGATACCAACTGGTATTTTTGGAAAGCAGGGATATTTAATCCAAGCTATCTATATAATAAAAAAGGGCGCTACAAGGGCTATCCTTTTAGAAGTTTTGCAGGGGGTACATTTACAGGTGGTTATAGCGATCACTTCCCTGTTTACGCTTTACTCATCAAAAAGCAATAAAAAAAAGCGAAACAAAAGTTCCGCTTTTTAAAATACTAGCTAAGGATATTTATTTCTTAAGGATATTAAACACTTTAGCGTTGTTTTCATTTTTGATCTCAACCATATATAGCCCAGATTTTAATGAGCTAACGTCTAAGCTGTTAATCACTTCACTTTGAAGCTGACGTTTTCCAAGCATGTCAAACACAGTTGCTTTAACAGGTGATGTTAAACCTGAAAAGTTAAGCTTTGTTTGTACTGGGTTTGGATATACTTTGACAACTTGATTGTTAAAATTAAAAATTGATAGTGCTGCCTCTGTATGAGGATGAGAGCCTGCGAAAGTCCAAGTATCCTTAGGTAAAACAAACCACTCAGAATTTTCATCAGTTGTTCCCGCACTTGTTGACCAAACTAAATTACCTTGAGTGACTGAAATCTTTCTAACAAGTGTTCTGTCTTTAGTTGATCCTTCTGCTCCAACACTCCAAGATGAGCCAGGGTCAGAATCTGGATCTCCGATAATATCAATTAGATTAGAGTCATTAAAAAGTCCAATTGCATCATTACCATTATAATGAACTGGGCTTTCATATCCTAGCTGAAATCCTTCAGTTGTAAGTCCTAAAATAGAAGCATCAGCTTGATCCGTACAAACAATTAAAGTCTCACCTGAGTTTAACGTTCCAGTAAGAGCAAAATCTCTTTCGGCTTTCCATCCGCTTCCATTGTTTGAACCCTTTAAAGAGTAATTACTTAAATCTACTGCACTGTTTAAAGGATTATAAATTTCTACATATTTATTATTGGACGACCCTTCTGCATATTCACTAATAAATAAGTCCTGTGAAGGTACAGAATAAACCGTACCTGAAAGATCTATAGAAGATTGATCTGCACCATCAGAAGTTATTGAAACACTAGAGCTAATATCTCCAGCTGTTAGTCCAGATATCATTCTAACATAAATCGAAGTGTTTGCGACTGAACCATCAGTTGGAGAAAGAACTAATGGATTTTGAGTAAAATTGTCTCCAGTTGTAGTGCTAATTTCAAAATTATTTGAAGGGACAATCGAGATATCTCCAGTTAAATCTGAACCTGAAACCGTAAATGTTTTTTCTGAGGATGGCCCTGACCCCTCAATATAATTAAATCCAGAAATAGAATTTGTTGAAGTTAAAAGTGTAGGAGAAGCAGAAAATCCTTCAAAAATTCTAATATTATCAATTGCTAAATCTTCAGATCCGTAGTGCAAATTAGAATAAGTAATAGTTAATACAAGAGTACTTCCTGTGCCAGTAATTGATTGTTGTAACTCCATGAAGGCTTCAGTTATCGCTGCACCATCTCCAACACCATCAAAATCTGTATCAATCCTGGTCTCTGCATTTGTCCCATTTTCAGCTTCACTTTCAATCCAAATTAATGAAGTTGATGTACCTCCATCAATTGTATAATCTATATGCACTGAGTCATCACTGTCCCATTTAGGATCACCATTATCATCCTCAGCTACAAGAATTTTTAATCCTAAGTTTGAATATCCAGAAATATCAATTGTAAATGTAAGTGTGAGGGGATCCGAACTTCCTCCATCGCTAGTGCTGTCAGTGTCTTGAGCCGCAAAGTAGTGGTCTCCATCTTGTCCAGTTACACCATAATTCGAACCTATGGTATTATTAGATGTACTGGTAAAAAAATCATAACTACCATCAGAAAATTCTGGTATTGATGTAGTATAGTCATTAGCCCCATTGTCTTCAAAGGAATAACTGTAAATTACTGATTGTGAATAAACCGTCAAACTCAATAAAGATAATATGATAGCGTAAATTTTTTTCATAATTATTGTTTTAAAATTTCATTAAATCTATAAAAAAACAAAACACCATGAGCTTGTTTTTATTAACTTAATTATTAATTAACATTTACCAAAGAAACGAGTGCTGCAAAAATAGGAACCTCCAACGATTTTATCTACAAATTCTTGGGCTGTCGAAACACTTGTTCCGTCTTCAAAGTTATAACAACCCCCATCTGTTATCATCTCTTTTTAAGGTTTCATAATCACGAGCTGCCCATGCAGCATCCATTTTCATAAAAACATCAACTGTAGACTGATCTCCTAGGTATACACTTTGACCCTCAAATGGCCCAAAACCATTTGTGTCAGGTAGCTTTTCGCGAGTAGGGCTACATGATAAAATTGTAAAAGTCGTACGGAATAAAATTATTTTTTCCATGTTTATTTAGAAATTATTG
>DJCM01000025.1 GCA_002430545.1 Flavobacteriaceae bacterium UBA5950 | reverse complement strand
ACCAATGTCTGCAGTACACCAATACACGTCGTTGGATTGATACTGAAAAACATTTTGAAACGTATAGGCTGTATAAACCATATATCCTCCGCAACTGTGTACCATCCCCTTGGGTTTACCTGTTGAGCCAGAGGTATACAAGATAAACAAAGGGTCTTCACTATCCATGACCTCAGCAGGGCAATGGTCATCAACTTTATCCATCTCCTCATGCCACCAACGATCGATTGGATTCCAACTCACTTCTTTGTTTGTGCGTTGAAACACAATACAACTTTCGACAGTTGAGCATGATTGTAAGGCCTCATCAGCAATATCTTTTAAGCCAATTGTTTTTGCGCCACGAAAACCCCCATCTGCAGTGAGAAGCATTGAACATAAAGCATCGTTGATGCGTGCTGCGAGGGCAGTCGCTGAAAAGCCAGCAAACACAACAGAATGAATGGCTCCGATTCTAGCACAAGCCAAAACAGCAATGGCCAATTCAGGAACCATAGGCATATACATACAAATGCGATCTCCTTTTTTGGCACCATTTGCTTTGAGCATATTGGCAGTTTGACAAACCCTGCTATGTAACTCTTTATATGTAATATGTTGTGCCTGTTCTGTCGGGTTATTGGGTTCAAAAAGGATGGCTGTCTTTTTTGGTTGTGTCGCCAAATGACGATCAAGACAGTTTTCTGTGATGTTCAACTTCCCCCCTACAAACCATTTGATTTCAGGAGTTGAAAAGTCATAAGCAAGGGTTTGTTTCCAAGGCGATTTCCAATGAAACTCGTTGGCAATGTCGTTCCAAAACGATTCAGGGTTTTCGATCGCCTGTTTTGATGCGTGTTGAAATTCAGAAAGGGAATTGATCATATTTGTCGTTTAGCGCTCGAATTTACATAATTAAAAAAATTAATTGTGAAATATTACAAGCCAGTTGGTGCCCATCATTACATGTCAATTAAAGTAGCAACCACAATAAAACCCCCAATCCCTATTAGCAGCACTCCAAAAAACTGCTGAACTGTTTTCTCATAAAGATTTAAAACTGCAGTAAAGCGAGGGTGTGAAATCAACAAAGCAACGAGTGAAAACCATAACATTGTAGAGCCCACCAGTAATATGGATAGAACAATCAAACTGGCATTGCTCACTGCTGGGGTTAGCATAGTCGAAAATAAACTCAGAAAAAAGAGAGTGGCTTTGGGATTTAGTACATTGGTAATAAAACCCATGCGCACTGCTTTGACTGCTTCTATCGAATGTAAGGATGCTGTTGTGTTTGACTCAACCTTACTTTCAAAATCACGAAGCGATTGAACACCTATATATATCAAATAAGCTGCCCCCATATACTGAATAATAGCAAAGACAAAGGCATTATTGGCAATCAACCAAGACAGTCCAAAAACAGCATAACTGATATGTACCAGAATTCCAAGTCCAAAGCCAATTGCTGTGTAAATACCAATTGCTCGTGAATAAAATAAAGTGTTCCGACAAGCGACTACAAAATCAGGGCCTGGGCTAATCAAAGCCACCAAATGGATAAAACCAATCGTTGCAATGAGTCCAAGGTCAAGCACGTAAACTCCTCTTACTGTGTTGGAAAACCACGCGCGCGCAAAAGAGCGTTCACGTTCGCATCCCGACCTCTAAACAAACGAAAAGCTTCATTGGGGTCAATCGAATTGCGAGGTGCGAAAAGATATTTGACCAATTTGACAGATAACTCCTTGTCATAATACCCCCCTGGTGCTTGGGCAAAAGCTTCGTAGGCATCTGCTGTCAGCACATCAGCCCACATATATCCATAGTAGGCAGTGGCATATCCTTCTCCAGAAAACACATGACCAAAGTGTGGCGTTCTGTGACGCATGGGTAACTCTTTCGGCATTTTTAACTCGGCTAGGGTTTCTTTTTCAAACGCCCCAACATCGATTCCCGTTGGATTTGCCAAGTGAATTTTCATGTCGATCAATGCAGATGCTAGGTATTCAGTTGTGGCAAAGCCTTGATTGAATGTTGCTGCATTTTTAATCTTAGCAACCAACGCATCTGGCATGGGTTCCCCTGTTTCGGCGTGAATCAAATAGTTTTCAATTACCTCGTCGGTTGAAAGCCAGCGCTCGAGGAGTTGTGATTGAAATTCGGTATAATCACGAACACCTCCATTGAGTGTTGGATAGCGCACTTCAGACGAAAAGAAATGAAGCGCATGTCCAAATTCATGAAAGAAGGTTATTGCATCATCCCATGAGACCAGCAATGGTTCGCCTGGTGCAGGCTTGACAAAATTGGAATTGTTGGAAGCCAAAACATTGGTTTTTCCATCAAAAGTGGTATGGCTTCGATAGGTTGTTGCCCAAGCACCAGAACGTTTGCCATCTCGTGCATAAGGATCAAGATACCACAATCCGATGTGGTTGCCAGTCGTTTTGTCTGTCACATCCCAAACTTTTACATCCTCATGAAAAACAGGAACACTACCCTCTGGAACTGGTTTAAATTTGTAGTTAAACAATCGCCCAGCAACATAATGCATGGCATCTGTGAGGTTGTCCAATTGCAAGTATTGCTTAACCTCTTCAGAGTCGAGGTCATATTTTGCACGACGCACCTTTTCTGCATAAAAACGATAATCCCAAGGTTCAATAGTAATGTCATCAGCATTTTGGTCTGCGATGGCTTGCATATCGGCTACCTCCTCATCAACACGAGTAATGGCTGCTGGCCATACAGTTTCCATCAACTTTAACGCATTGGCTGGGTTTTTGGCCATACGATTTTGCAAACGCCATGTGGGATAGTCTGGGTAACCCAATAGTTCTACGCGCTCTCTGCGAAGCTCAAGAATTTTGGCAATAATGTCTTTGTTATCATATTCATCATTGTTGTCACCACGTGAATAATAATTGGTCCAAACAGTTTTTCGGAGCTCACGATTTGTCGAAAATGTCAAAAACGGATCCATCGATGATCGTGTGTTGGTGATTGCATACTTGCCCTCTTGCCCTTTTGCAGTGGCAATTCGATCAGCCGATTTGATATATCCATCTGAGAGGCCATCCAACTGGTCTACTGTTAAAAAGGTATTGTAGTTTTCTTCATCATGAAGGACATTGTTTGAAAAAGTGGTGTACAGTGATGACAACTCACGATTGATATCAGCATAGCGCACTTTTGATATCGAGTCCAAAGCAGCACCATTCATTTCAAAACCTTTATAAATCAACTCAACAACTCGCTGCTGATCATCCTCTAAAGGGGTTTCTTGCGAGCGCTGATAAATTGTTTGAAGTCTTGAAAATAGTCGTTGGTTTTGTATGATTTTGGCAGAGTAGTCTGCAAATTGAGGCGCTAATGCAACATCAATTTCTCTAAACTCAGGGGTAGAGATATTACTCCTCAAAATCCCATAATAACTAAAGGCACGATCGAGTGCAGCACCAGATCGTTCCATTTCTTCAATGGTATTTTCGAAAGTTGGTTCATCAGGGTTGTTGGCGATCATTTCGATTTCGGCCAAACTCATATCCATGGCAGTAACCATGGCGTCTTGCACATCGCTAATATCGATTTGGTCAAAAGCAG
>DJCM01000011.1 GCA_002430545.1 Flavobacteriaceae bacterium UBA5950 | reverse complement strand
ACAGTTTCAGATTCAATTATTAACGAACAGTTCACTTTTGCAATGAGTATAATGATGCAGACTGACCTTGCAAATAAAAGTATAATTGAAATTAGAGAAATTAAAGAAAAATTAAATGATTTACTTTCTTCATCATCTGCAGCAAAATCAAAAAAAGTTAAGTCATTAATTTATGATCTTGAAAAAATTGAGTCCAATATATACCAAGTTAATAATCAAAGTGGTCAAGACCCTCTAAACTTTCCAATCAAGGTAAATAATAGATTGGCCTATTTGAGAAAAAGTGTTGAAAGTGGAGATGGCCTCCCGACGTCAGGTTCAATTGAAGTTTTTGAAATCTTAAAAAATGAGCTTTCGATATATATAAAAGAACTAAAAAAGCTTAAAATTAAAATTAAAGCTTTCATTTAACTAAAAAAAGTAAAGAATAAGTTTATTGTACTTTACGGAAATGTATGGTGGGCGCGAAGGGATTCGAACCCCTGACCCCTTGGGTGTAAACCAAGTGCTCTGAACCAACTGAGCTACGCGCCCTAGCGGTTGCAAATATAGTCTCTTTTTTTTAACCTCAAAGGGATTTACAACACTTCTGTAACCACAAATAAACTGCCACAAACAAGGATAATATCAGAGAGGGACGCCTCCTTTTTTGCAGCAGCTAAGGCACTGGCCACCGAGTGGTGTGTAGCACCCCTAAAACCCAATTGACTTGCCTCTGCAAACAGTTGATCCACTGCTTTGGATCGTATCACCTCTGGACTACAGAAATAGTAGCTCGCATCTTTGGGCAAGTATGCTGAAATTTGTCCAAAATCTTTGTCATTGACCATCCCAAATACGATGTGAAGACGCTCATATTTCATCGTCTTGATTTGTTCGATCACAGCTGCAATACCTGCTGCATTATGTGCAACATCAGCAATGACCTTTGGGCTATCTTGCAATATTTTCCATCTCCCTTGAAAACCAGTGTTTTTTACCACTGATTGTAACCCCTTTACAAGGTGTTTTTTTTCAACATTAAATTCAGAAAGTGCTGTGATTGCCATTGTTACATTTGCTAGATTTTCTTTCTGATAATCCCCTAGCAAGTCTGTCGTATATTTATTTGCAGAAACTTCTTCTGCAAAAAATATTGGTGATGAGGTTGACTTGGCTTTGTCTATGATTACTTGCTGCACCACCTTCTCATTTTTGGCTAAAACAACAGGGATGTTTTCTTTGATTATTCCTGCTTTTTCGCTGGCGATTGCTGCAATTGTATCACCCAAAAACTGTTGATGGTCTTTGCTGATATGTGTAATGACAGATAAAATAGGTGTGATGATATTGGTTGCGTCCAAACGTCCCCCCAAACCAACTTCAACAATGGCAACATCGACCTGGGCTTTGGCAAAAATTGAAAAAGCCATCCCAACTGTCACTTCAAAAAATGAATAACCCCCCTCCTCTAATATCGCTAGATTTTGATTGACAAAATCAACAACACTTTTTTTATCTACTGCTTGCCCATTGATTTTTATGCGCTCTCTAAAATCCTTTAGGTGAGGTGAAGTATAGAGTCCAACTGTATAGCCAGCTGTTTGCAAAACAGACGCCAACATATGAGCTGTTGATCCCTTTCCATTGGTTCCAGCAATGTGTATACATTTAGTGCTGCGATGAGGGTCTCTCAAAGCAGCACTTAAGCGATTCATTTGATCCAAACCAAAACGCATGGCAGGAGGACCAACCCTTTGATACATGGGTAAGCGCTCGAACAACCAAGTTAGGGTTTGGCTGTAATTCATTGATTACACAAATATGTAATCTCTAAACAACATAAATGTTAGGTAACCTGAAACAGATCCGATGAGCGCAAGGAAAGAAATCTTTTTCAGATACCAGAAAAAGTTGATTTTCTCCATTCCCATGGCAACAACACCAGCTGCAGATCCAAATATGATCATACTACCACCTGTTCCAGCAGCAAACGCAATTGCATGCCATAGAGGGTGATCAACAGGCTCTGAGAACATTCCCATACTTGCAGCGACCAATGGAACATTGTCGATAACAGCAGAAATAAATCCAAAGATTGCAACCACGATATCGGAGTTGGGAATTGCAGCATTGAGGTCTTGTGCAAATCCAAACAACAGCCCTAAAGATTCAAGTGCAGCAACAGCCATCAAAATACCCAAGAAAAATAGGATACTAGGCATCTCGATTTTTGTCAAAGCTACGTGAACAGGATTGTGATGTGTGCCATTACCATCATGAGACTTCGCTTCTACAAAAGCTTTGGAACGACTATAGACCTCTGCAAAAACAGACACCACAGCAAGCGAAAGCATCATCCCAACATAGGGAGGCAGGTGCGTTACTGTCTTAAAAATAGGGACAAATAAAATCGACCCAAGTCCGAGATATAGCATCGTTGGACCTTTGGGGGTGAGCTTGATATTGTCATCTATTTTATCAATTTCGCCTTTGAAAATTTTATATCGACTTGCAATAAAAGTGGGTACAATCATACACACCAAAGAAGGAACAATTAGGTATTTTATCAACTCAGGGGTGGTTACTTTTTTACCAATCCACAACATCGTTGTAGTCACATCTCCAATGGGAGACCATGCACCCCCAGCGTTGGCAGTGACGATGATCATACCAGCAAACCACAACCGAAGGCTTCGATCGTGAATGACCTTTTGTAGGATGGTAACAAGTACAATGGTAGCAGTAAGGTTATCAATAATCGCTGAAAGAACAAAAGCCAAACAAGCAAAAATCCAAAGCAAACGAACCTTATTTCGGGTTCTTATAAACTGCTTGATTATGGCAAACCCATTGAAATAATCTATGATTTCAACAATAGTCATCGCACCCAAAAGGAAGACAAGTATTTCTGCTGTTTTTCCCAGGTGGTGTAGCAATGCTTCTTCGATGTGAGTGGGGAGCAGCTTTTTGTTGACAGCATCAATATCAAACACGTCTAAGTGACCTAGGGCTATCATCGCCCACAAAATGGCCATCATTGCCAGGGCGGGAATAAGTTTATCAATGTGAAGGTTATGCTCGAGAGTAATTGCGAGGTAACCAAGTACAAATACAATAATAATGATCGTTTCCATATAACAATTTTAATGTTTTCAAATATACTACCTCGATTTAATTATTACTAAAAAACTTCTACTTGTTCTGGAGATTTTTTTATGAGGTTTTATATTCTTAAAAAATTGAGATTCTACCCTCATTTTAAAGTCGTGTAAAAGTCAATGTTTTCATGTTTTTATTTTCAACCCCACAATTTTAAGGGTTACAAATTCAGAATTATCTAATTTTTATGGATTTAATAATATATACTTCTGTTTGTAAGAAATAAGTATTTATTTTCGCCCTTCCTTATAAATATTGCATTTATTCTGTAAACAGTCATATTTGTAATTAGAATATCTCAAACAGTTGGATATATTTGGAACGCTATGATAAAAAAACAAGGACTCTACGACCCGCAATTTGAGCACGATAACTGTGGTGCAGGATTTATCTGTAGCCTTGAAGGTAAACGCACAAATGACATCATCCACAAAGCACTTGACATTCTTGTCAAGCTAGAGCACAGAGGTGCTGTGAGTGCTGATGGCAAAACAGGTGACGGCGCTGGGATTCTTATCGACATCCCCCATGACTATCTACAGCAAGTATGCGACTTTGATTTGCCAGAACCTACGACCTATTCTCTAGGGATGGTTTTTCTCCCCTCCAAAGAAAATCAACGACAGTTTTGCATCGATACGCTAAACAACGAGTTTGAAAAACAGGGGCTTGAGGTGATTGGGTGGAGAGAAGTCCCAACCAATCAAATGGTTGTTGGAGAAATTGCTGGACGCACGCTTCCACACATTGAACAAGTGTTTGTTCGCCCTGCTGAGGAAGTCCCGCTGAACGAAAAAGAACTCAATACCAAAACATTCATCGCTCGAAAAATTGCAGAACACAAGGTGTATGCCACCAAAATGTCGCAAGCGAGTTATTTCTATTTGCCAAGCCTATCCACAAGAACTTTGATTTATAAAGGCCTTCTTGTTCCTGAAGATATTGAAAGGTTTTACACAGATTTAACTGATAAACGTGTAGTCACAAGGCTCGCGTTGGTGCATCAGCGTTTTTCGACCAACACCTTCCCAACCTGGGATTTGGCACAACCCTTTCGCTATATGTGTCACAATGGCGAAATCAATACCTATCGAGGAAACCTCAATCGAATGAAAGCTCGCGAAGAGCTGCTGTCTAATGACTTTTTTGGTGATGATATCAAGTCTATTCTTCCAATTGTTTTGCATGGTAAATCAGATTCTGCCTCCATGGATATGGTCGTTGAGCTTTTACTGCACACTGGCAGATCACTTCCCGAAGTAATGATGATTATGGTTCCTGAGGCGTGGGAGAAACACAAGAGTATGGATCCTGTGAAAAAAGCATTTTATTCCTTCAACTCCTGCATCATGGAGCCATGGGATGGCCCTGCATCTATTCCTTTTACAGATGGAAATTATATTGGAGCGCTCCTTGACAGAAATGGTCTGCGTCCTTCCAGATACACAGTGACCAAAGATGGGTATGTCGTGATGTCTTCAGAAACAGGTGTCACTGAAATCGAACCCAAAAATGTAGCCAAACATGGGCGACTTGAGCCAGGTCGTATGTTCCTTGTTGATATGAATGAAGGTCGCATTGTTGAGGATAAAGAAATCAAAGGCATTATCTCTTCAAAACACCCCTATCAAAATTGGTTGGATGACAACCTTTTACCACTGAAAAATGTTCCCTACACTGGCAATACAACGCCACAAGAGGAAACTGGTTATACCCAACGCTTAAGAGGATTTGGATATACTGAGGAAGACATCAAGACTTTGATTATCCCAATGATGTCAGCTGGTAAAGAGGCCATTGGGTCGATGGGTACAGACACTCCTTTGGCTGTGCTTTCACACAAGCCACAACTGCTTTACAACTATTTCAAACAACTTTTTGCGCAGGTAACAAACCCTCCTTTAGATGGGATTCGTGAGGAAATCGTAACAGACACCTCCCTTTCGATTGGAAGTGATTATAATTTATTTTCTGTTGATTCTGTGCACGCCAAGAAGCTTCGCATTCAAAATCCGATTATATCCAATGAAGATTTGGATAAGATCAAATTTATTAAACACAAGGATTTTGTTTCTGTATCTGTCTCTGTATTGTATTCAATTGACAAGGGTTACAATGGAATCGAGAAGGCCATTGAAAACCTTATCAATCAAGTCAAAGAAAAAGTAAATCAAGGTGCCAACATTATCATTTTATCAGATCGAGGTATAAACAAAGACCTAGCGCCGATTCCTATGCTTCTTGCATGCTCTGCAGTGCATCATGGACTGATTAAACATGGGTTGCGTTCGAAGTTTGGGATTGTAATTGAATCTGCCGAACCTCGTGAGCCTCATCATTTTGCAACTCTCTTTGGATATGGTGCCAGTGCGATCAATCCTTATATGGTGAATGAAATTATCAAAACCCTTGTCAGCTCGCAATATCGCATTCAACTGACGACTGAACAGGCAATTGAAAATTTCAATAAGGCCATCGCAAAGGGATTGATTAAGATTATGAATAAAATAGGCATCTCTACTCTTCACTCATACCGAGGTGCACAAATTTTTGAGGCACTTGGGTTGAATACACAATTCATAGAGCAGTTCTTTTGTAACACCCCAACAAGAATCGAAGGTATTGGACTATTTGAAGTCGAAAAGGAAATCTCTCTTCGTCATCAACAAGCGTTTGCCAGTGCAGAAACAGTTGAGTCTGCAGATTTAGAAATTGGTGGTAGCTATCGTTGGAGACGAAATGGTGAAGCTCATATGCTAAACCCTGCCACGATTGCAAAGCTACAGGTAGCAACGCGACAAAATAAGTATGAGAGTTATGAGGAGTTTGCCAAATTGGTCAATGATCAATCACGCCAGTTGATGACCATCCGTGGGATGTTTTCATTTACTGATCTCGATCCCATACCAATTGAGGAGGTAGAACCTTGGACTGCAATCGCAAAGCGTTTCAAAACAGGTGCAATGTCACTGGGATCAATCAGTGAAGAGGCACATGAAACCTTGGCCAAAGCCATGAATCGTATTGGTGGGAAAAGCAATTCTGGTGAAGGAGGAGAAGACCCTAGACGATTTAACAGAGATGAAGATGGCGAATGGCGCAATAGTGCAATCAAACAAGTTGCATCAGGTCGTTTTGGTGTTTCGTCTCATTACCTTGCAAATGCACAAGAGATTCAGATCAAAATGGCACAGGGCGCAAAGCCTGGTGAAGGTGGACAACTGCCTGGCCCTAAAGTAAATCCATATATCGCATCTGTTCGAAACTCTACACCATATGTAGGACTCATTTCACCCCCACCCCATCATGATATTTATTCAATCGAAGATTTGGCACAACTCATTTATGATTTGAAAAATGCCAATCGAAAAGCACGTATAAATGTCAAGTTGGTTTCTGAGGTTGGTGTTGGAACAATTGCTGCTGGAGTCGCAAAAGCCAAAGCTGATGTGATTTTGATTTCTGGCTATGATGGCGGAACTGGTGCATCGCCCCTAACCTCCTTAAAGCACGCTGGGTTACCTTGGGAATTGGGTATTGCTGAAGCACAACAAACGCTCGTCTTAAACGATCTTCGTGGTCGTATCGTCTTGGAGTGTGATGGCCAAATGAAAACTGGTCGTGATGTTGCCATCGCTTGTCTGTTGGGTGCCGAAGAGTATGGTTTTTCAACTGCACCGCTTGTTGCGACTGGCTGTATTATGATGCGTGCATGTCACCTCAACACCTGTCCAGTTGGGATTGCCACCCAAGACCCAGAACTTCGTAAAAATTTTAAAGGAAAGCCCGAGTATGTCGTCAACTATATGCATTTTGTAGCTGAAGAAATGAGAAGCATCATGGCGCAACTTGGGTTTAGAACTGTAGATGAGATGGTTGGTCAAAGCCAAAAGCTAAATATGAGTGATGCCATTGAGCATTTTAAAGCCAAGGGCATAGACCTCTCAACAATCCTTCACAAGCCCGATGTAAAAGAAGGAACTCCTTTAAGAAATACTGAAAAACAAGATCATAAACTCGAAAATGTTCTTGATTTCACACTGATCTCGAAAGCAAAAAATGCCCTTGAAAAGTTAGAACCACAGACCTTAACGTTCCCTATTCACAACACCGATCGAAGTGTTGGGGCTATTTTGAGCAATGAAATATCCAAAAAATATGGCGCAGAAGGTCTTCCTGAAGATACCATATCAATATATTTTAATGGTTCAGCAGGCCAGAGTTTTGGTTGTTTTGCAACAAAAGGACTTCATTTAGAAACCATTGGAAACTGTAACGATTATTTTGGTAAGGGTCTTTCGGGTGCACGCCTTGTGGCGCGCGTTCCTGAAGGTGTTTCATATAAGGCCGAAGAAAATATAATCATCGGAAATGTTGCGCTCTATGGTGCAACAGCTGGTGAGGCATATATCAATGGAATTGCTGGTGAGCGTTTTTGTGTTCGCAATTCAGGTGCCACTGCAGTTGTTGAAGGCATTGGGGATCATGGTTGTGAATACATGACAGGAGGTATTGCTGTCATCATTGGAGATTTTGGTCGCAATTTTGCTGCTGGTATGAGTGGTGGAATCGCCTATTTATACGCTGCTGATGGTACATTTGATGAGCGCAATTTCAACATGGAAATGATCGGCTTAGAAAACCCCTCTACAGATGATCTGAATCATATAAAAGAACTACTCAAAGATCATATAAAATACACATTAAGTAGCAAGGCAACAGCCATCATTGATCATTGGGAAAAAGAACAAAAGAATTTTATCAAGGTAATGCCAACGGACTATAAAAAAGCCCTTGAACGATTGGCAGAAGAAGCCAAACAAGAAGTTAATTGATATGGGAAAGTTAAGAGGATTTTTAGAATATGACAGGATTGACGAGGCAAACATTCCTGTTGCTGATCGCGTCAAAAACTACAAGGAATTTACAGTTCATCCTGGTGAGGAAAAACTACAGGATCAAGGGGCACGCTGCATGGATTGTGGTGTTCCTTTTTGCCATAGTGGATGCCCACTTGGTAACATGATACCTGACTTTAATGATGCTGTATATCAAAACGATTGGCAAAAGGCTCTACGCATTCTGCATTCAACAAACAACTTTCCTGATTTTACAGGTCGCCTTTGCCCTGCCCCATGCGAGGCAGCTTGTGTGTTGGGAATTATCAACCCTCCTGTATCGATTGAAATGATTGAAAAATATATTGTTGAGAGAGGTTTTAAAGAAGGTTGGATTCAAGCAAACCCTCCCAAAAACAGAACAGGAAAAACAATTGCTGTTGTAGGTTCTGGCCCAGCTGGCCTGGCAGCTGCTCAACAGCTCAACAGAGCAGGTCACACAGTCACTGTTTTTGAAAGAGATGAAAAAGTTGGGGGATTGTTGCGCTATGGAATTCCTGATTTCAAAATGGAAAAGCATGTAATTGATCGTCGTATTTCGATTCTTGAAGAGGAAGGTATCCTCTTTAAAACAGGTGTTGAAGTTGGCAAAAACTACAGCGTAGAAAAGCTAAAAGATTTTGATGCTGTTGTTCTTTGTGGTGGTGCTACCATTCGCAGAAGATTACCAATTCCTGGCGCAGAAGCAAAAGGAGTTGTGCAAGCGATGGACTTTTTACCAAAAAGCAATCGATGGGTAGATGGCCTTACAGATGTTGATCCTGAGCTCCACGCACAAGGAAAAGATGTCATAGTCATTGGAGGTGGTGATACAGGTTCTGATTGTATTGGAACATCCAATCGTCAAGGGGCAGCCAGTGTTACCAATTTTGAAATTATGCCCAGGCCAGCCGACGACAGAACAGCTGAACACCCATGGCCCTATTGGCCATTTAAACACAAAACTTCTTCATCGCATGAAGAAGGAAGCGAAAGAGAATTTAGCATCATGACAAAAGAATTTGTAACAGATGAGGATGGCAGACTTTCTGGTCTCAAAACTGTACAAGTTCGTTGGGAAAAACAAGATGGAGAGCGTCCAAAGCTTATTGAAGAGCCAAATTCAGAAAAGGAATGGCCATGTGATCTGGCATTACTCGCACTTGGGTTCACTGGTCCCGAGCCAACCTTGGCAGAACAACTCGGCATTGAGCTTGATGATCGTTCAAATATCAACGCTGATACCAAATCATATCAAACCAATGTTCCACAAATTTTTGCGGCAGGTGATATGCGACGTGGTCAGTCTCTAATTGTTTGGGCTATTTCGGAAGGTAGAGAAGCTGCTTATCAAGTTGATAAATTTTTGATGGGCACAACACAACTGCCAACCAAAACAGATGGAGATTTGCCAAATCATCCCTAAGATGATTTATTGAAAAAAGTTCCATACGATTCCAAACCGAAGAATAAAATCTCTATATGGGTAATGTGGAGCAGCAAGAATGTTGTTACCATTGAAAGCAGCACCTATATTTTCTGCATTGAAATACAGTCTTGTCTGTTGAATTTTAGCATTAAAAAAGGCACTAAACAAAGGCTCTCCTCCTATTTTTACAGCATCTTGCACCACATAGTCAGAAAGGATAGGACTGTAAGTATCTGCATAAAATGATGAAAAATATTTGACTGTTGCACCAATTTGCACAAAGGCAGCTTTGTTAAACCATTCATCGGCATAGGACAAGGTCGATCGTCCAAGGAAATCGGGTAGGTGCAATGGAACGTTTTCATTTCCAAATTTGTGAATCTGGATATTCGTGTCCAACGAAAATACGCCAACAGATAAATTGTTGTCCCAACGAGCTTTGAGAAGTTTAATGGTTTCATTCCATTGCTTTGGCGTGACAAACAGTGATCCTCTATCCAAGTCTTGTTGCAAGTAGGCATAATTGTCTAATGTGACAATGTCCACTCTGAACAAGCCGAGTTTGGGTACATCCAAGCTGGAAAAAAAAGTAGATCGATTTGTACTGAGTAGGTTCTGTTGCCAAATAAATGACTGATAATTACTATGATAATTCGTCAGTGTGAGTTTGGGCGCGTAGGCATCCCAGCGAAATCCACCTTTGAGTCTAAACTTCTTTACACTTGGAAAAGAGGCTGTCAGTTGCAAAAAGTTTCCCAGCTTATTGCTCCCTGATGACTGTTCGAAGTGAAAATTCAATTGGCTTTCTTTCAAAGAAAAACCAAGTTTACCTCCCACTGCTACGCCAGATTCTTTGATTTCGAAATCATCAGTAGTATGCACATGATTAAAGCTGTATTGTAAAGCCGATCCATAAGCCTCTACCTGACCCCATTTTGATTTTTCAAACACTGCATATACATCGTGTCGAGTGCTTGTATAATGCAACTCATCATTGGGAGTTGTTGATTCCTGGGCAAGAATACCTAACTCCTCCACGACCGAGTCTTGATTAAATTGATGACGTTGAGAATCTGTTCTTAATCTGTGTCCAACCCGAAGCGCTGGTACAGGGATGGAGTCTGCCGTAATAAGCAGCGCATAGTCTTGTTCTAAAAGGTATCGCTTGCCAGTAAATAAGTTTGCAGCATTTTGAAACTTGACTGACAAACGAGCCCTATCTTCAAATTCTGCGATTTTATCTGTAAAATTTTGTAATGATAAACTGTCTAAACCACCATTTTCTTGTTGCTCGATTTTTTGATTTGCCAATTTAAATCGCAATCGATATCTGCGATTTGGGTTTTCATACCACGCTGAAAACCGAAGTTGACTCACCCCCGACAAACTGTGCTGATAATGCCCAAGTGAACGATGGCCCCTGTAAGCAATTGAATAGTTCAAGTGTGGACTGAGGTTTGCTGTAATCAACACATCTGTGGACTGGCCTTGCTCAAAAGCTGTTTTAAAATACATTTCAGTCAGTGGCGTAGGCACATGATAATAATGCACCTCATCGGACTGAAACATTTGATGCGTTTTTGCTCCATATCCAGGGTTGGGAAGAATGGATTTTGGAGCCGATTGTAAAGACAAATGATTGATAGTTTGACCAGTGTTTGCAAAAGTTAAATATTCAAAATCGTCTTTGCGACGGAAGTTAAACTTGTATTGCTTTTGAACACTAAGGGTGGTGTCAACAAAGGTGGTATCTCGATCTTGTGAGATGATGAGATAATCTGTGATTGGTCTTTTTTCAGTAAACAATTGTTTTGAACGCTGCCCAAACAAACTGTCTTGGTTTTGGGAAGACCTATTGAACGAATCGTTTAATGACGGGCCTACACGCATAAGATCTCTTTTATTGGTAGATAAAGATCGATTTTGAGATTGCACCGCAATAGCAGCAAGCAAACAATAGATTGCAAAAAGTTGTCTCAAAGCATTCATTTGGGCAAAGGTATCGAATTCGAGTGGACAGTTAAGCGAGACTTTTAAACCATTTCAAATAAGAGATATAATAATGAGATTTCCAATTTGAAGCAATGTTGTAAATTAGTTTAAAATTATTTAATCGCATAGCTACGTTTTATTGAATGCGTAATTCACAATGAATTTCATGCAAACCCAGCACACCAAATTTGTTGAATGTGGTACTGACGAAGCAGGACGAGGGTGCTTGGCAGGTCCTGTTACAGCTGCTGCAGTTATCCTTCCTCCCACATACAAACATCCTTTGCTTACTGACTCCAAAAAACTGACTGCCAAACAAAGAAAGGAAATGCGAAAAGAAATTGAACATGTTGCCATTTCCTTTGCGATCGCTCATGTGATACCTGAGAGGATAGATGAAATCAATATCCTTAATGCCTCCATTGAGGCCATGCACCTCGCCATTGAAAAACTCGACACCACTCCTGCATTTATTCTTGTCGATGGCAATCGTTTCAAGCCCTATTTGGAGATCCCACACAAATGTATGATCAAAGGAGATGCACGCTTTCTCAACATTGCTGCTGCATCTGTACTGGCAAAAACAGAAAGAGATGAATTCATGACACAGCTTCACAGCAGTTTGCCTCACTACCATTGGGATACAAACAAGGGGTATCCAACCAAAAAACATCGAAAAGGAATCCAGTCGAATGGAGCCTCCAAATGGCACAGAAAAAGTTTTACATTATTGCCAACACAAACCCAATTCGATTTCTAACTTTATTAACTTTGTAACATGCGCTATGTATCCTTTTTCATTGTAGTTTTTTTCCTGACGCAATGTTCAACGCCTACCCAGCCAGTGGTTGATCCACTTGGATTTATCCCTGCAAAACCCCTTGCTGTTCTTCACACCGAAGACATGGAATCTGTTCTGCGCTTTTCTAAAAATCAACCTGAATTAAGTTCTATTCTCAAACTTCTGCTGTCTTTGGATGAACATTGGTTGCGTTTTCAAGAGTCCACGATTAGTTTTCATGAAGAGGGTGTGAAAGACTACAAATACTTGCTCATTCATCCATTGACACCTCTTGATAGTGTTCCACAACTCATCGGAGATACTTTGCGTTATGAAAGTCTACCCATTGTCCAGTTTGAAAAACAAAAAATAAATCGGTATGCGCTTGTTCATAATGATTATTATTTTGAGTCTGACTCTAGAATTTTAATCGAAAATAGCATACGCCTACACAATGTACCAAACACCCCCGACGATAATCTAAAAAAACTATATGATTCCAAATCAGGACCATTTCAGCTTTTTGTTCATGAAAGACTACAGGGATTATTGAATGAAAAATTTAAGGCCAAAAGCCCTTTTTCCATCTCTGATTTTTCATCGTGGGTTGCCATTCAACCAAAAACTGAAAAAGGTAACATTGTCCTTGAAACCACTGGCTTATTTTCATATAATCAACTGACCAAGATGAGTTTGCTAGCAAACCAAACAAATAGGCTTTCAAAAGTACTCGCCAGTCTTCCGATTTCTGTGGCTGGTGCTGAGATTTATAGCTTTGATTATGAGTCTTTTAATCGCGATAGTGATCGTTACAATGCGCAACAAAACCTACCCAATCATCTTCTTGACAGTCTATTGATAAAGGCAAATGCAATTGCAACTATTTATACCTCCAAAAATCAAATTGCTGTTCTGGATATAACAGACTTTGAAGAAGTCGTTCCGATACTTGAAAAAAACTCAGAGGCCACACAAAAAGTCAGAGATGCTGTCATTTATCAATTTGCAGCCAATACAGTCCTCAAAAAACTAGGTGCTCCTCTACTAAATTTGCCAGCTCTTTCACATGCTTCTGCATTGAATGATATGTTGTTTTTGGCGCCGAATGAAGCTGCTCTTACAGAAATCATCACTCAAATAACCAATGGCTATACATTGGGTAGTGATGAACAATTTGGTGGTCTTATAGATGAAATACCAAATGAATGCTCATTGCTTTTTGTTGGTGTTGAAGAGTTGTTTTCAAAACAGTTAAATACGCAACTGGTTGATGATATTCGCATTGCTAGCAATGATGAATTTCCCTATTGGCTTGGCATTGGATTGGTTGAAAGTGGTGTTGCTCAAATCCAATTTAAGCGTGTTTCAAAGCAAGAAAAAATTACGAACAAAAGACCCAAACTCTTGTTTTCAACTGCCATTGAAAGCCCAATCACCAATGGCCCTAATGCAGTACTTAATCATCTCAATGGATCAATGGAATGGGTTATTCAAGACGAAAAAAACAATTTGAAATTGATTAGCAATGCAGGAAGAAATTCCTGGACAAGACCTATTGATGGTCCTATTCAATTTCCTATTCATCAAGTGGATTTGTACAAGAATAGTCGATTACAGATGGCCTACACAACAAAAAATGGTTTTGAGGTCATCGATCGAAATGCAAAACCTGTTCAGCCTTTTTTATCAAAGCTAAACAACCCCTTGCCACTTGCTGTTTTTGACTATGAAAAAACACGAGACTATCGGCTTGTTCTTGTCAACCAAAATACATTGGAGCTTCGCGATCGAAAGTTTCAAAAGGTCAGTGGATTCAATCGTACAAAAGCCAATCTGAAATATGCACCAAAACACCTTCGTATTGGTACCCGGGACTATATCGCAATGGTTGAAAATAGTAGTAAACTACTTTTACTCAATCGAAGAGGAAATGTGCGTATAAAAACACCAAATGATTTGACTCTATCCTCTGATGTTTATCTGCATCAAAATGGATTTGTTGGTTTGGATGATAAAAACAGATTGTTTCGAATTGAAACCAATGGCACAATTAGTTATCGTACACTTCCCTTCGAAACCCCTTACAAAATCCATGCAAGAGGTAAAAACATAGTGTTGCTGACAGAAAATAAACTAGAAATCAATGGTCGACTTGTTGAGCTTGATTTTGGTATATATGGAGATCCATTGATCCATGTGGTCAACAATCGTACGATGATTAGTTTGTATGACCAGCAAGAGGAAAAGGTGTATGTTTTTGACAGAAAAGGAAACTTACTGCCCCATTTTCCAATCTACGGCACTGGTCCAGTTACGATTAACAGCGATCGGAAAGGCAATGTTTTTTTAGCAACAACTAGTGACGAAAATAACTTGGTTGTATATCAAATTCATCAGTAGTAACCCTATATTTCAATTCGTTAAAGTCGCTTCGAACTGATTCTGAAAGTGGTGTATGATTCGCTTTTTCACCTCCTCTATCGATACCTCTTTGTTCAACTCATTGGCCATTGAAGTGACTTGCTTGCCATGAATACCACAAGGAACAATATGCGTGAAATGTGATAGATCTGTATTTACATTTAGAGAAAAGCCATGCATCGTCACCCAACGACTAGCACGTATCCCCATGGCGCATATTTTTCTAGCAAAAGGGGTGTCGATATCCAGCCAGACACCTGTTTCCCCTTTACTTCGCGTGGCTTCGATGCCAAAGTCAGCTAGGGTATCAATAATGACCTGCTCCAGAAATCGCAAGTACTTGTGAATATCAGTAAAAAAATGATCCAAATCTAGTATAGGATAACCAACGATTTGACCAGGCCCATGATAGGTTATGTCTCCTCCACGATCGATTTTAAAAAACGAAATTCCTTGTGATTCGAGTTCAGCTTTGCTTGTCAACAAATGATCTGCTAGGCCACTTTTCCCCAAAGTAATGACAGGGGCATGTTCAACAAGTAGTAAATAGTTTTGGGTAGGCTTGGTGGTTTGATTTCTGTGATTGTATATTTTGGTATCAATCGTTTTTTGAAACAAATCGTGTTGCAAATCCCAAACTGTTTGGTAATCCAAAAAGCCCAAATCACGAAGTTGAATTTCTTTTTTCATAGATGTCAAAAATAAATTTGACTTGACAACATCAATGCTATCTTCGAAGTTGCAAAATACGTAAAAAACAGAATTTTAGCAGCACATCTAATACATGTTTTACTCCCTTTCAAATGAGTAAACGCATTCGTCTTTATGCTGTTTCGTTATAAAACCAAGATCAAATTCACTCAATTCGTTATGCATGATTATCTTTGCATAAAAGAATTCATTTGGAAAGATCCGAGCAAGAGCTTATCAGAAGGGAGAAGTTAAAACAACTTCGTGGACTTGGAATCGACCCATACCCTGCCGCTGCATTTTCTTCCAACGCAAATAGTGATTCCATCATCAATGAATTTGTTGAGGGGAAACAAGTCACCATAGCAGGAAGGTTGATGTCTCGACGAATACAGGGAAAGGCGAGTTTTGCAGAACTACAAGACTCGAAAGGACGCATACAAGTGTATTTCAATCGTGATATTCTTTGTCCAGAAGAGGACAAGACAATGTACAACGATGTTTATAAAAAGCTCTTGGATATAGGTGATATTATTGGGCTAACAGGAACTTTGTTTACCACCCAGGTGGGTGAAAAAACAGTGCAAGTGGAGTATCTTTATGTCTTGAGCAAGTCCCTTCGCCCATTGCCATTGCCAAAAACAGATGCTGATGGAAACACTTATGATTCTTTTTCAGACCCTGAGCAAAGGTATCGCATGCGATATGTTGATTTGATTGTCAATCCTGATGTGAAGGACACTTTTCTCAAACGAACAAAAATCACAAATACCATTCGTTCTTTCTTCAACGCAAAAGGGTATTTAGAGGTGGAAACACCCATTCTCCAGCCCATTCCTGGTGGTGCTACGGCACGTCCCTTTGTTACCCATCACAATGCGCTGAACATTCCACTCTATCTGCGAATTGCGAACGAATTGTATTTAAAACGTCTTATTGTTGGGGGGCTTGATGGCGTTTATGAATTTGCCAAAGACTTCCGCAACGAAGGTATGGACAGAACACACAACCCCGAGTTTACTGTCATGGAGCTTTATGTCGCCTATAAAGACTACCACTGGATGATGGAAACAACAGAGGCTTTGCTCGAACAAGTTTCCATCGATACACACAACACGACAAAAGTGAAGGTTGGTGATAAGACTATCGATTTCAAATCGCCCTATCCTCGTGTCCCTATTCTTGAGGCGATTCAGAAGCATACTGGTATCGATGTTAGTGGGATGAGTGAAAAAGAATTGAGAGCAACAGCGATTGGACTTGACATTGAAGTTGATGATTGTATGGGTGTTGGCAAGCTCATTGACGAGATTTTTGGTAGCTGTTGTGAGCATCATTATGTACAGCCAACTTTTATCACTGATTACCCCAAAGAGATGAGCCCTTTAACCAAAGTTCATCGCGATAAGCCTGGATTAACAGAGCGTTTTGAGCTCTTGGTGAATGGAAAAGAACTTGCCAATGCATACTCTGAACTGAACGATCCTGTCGATCAGTTGGAACGTTTTGAGGATCAGCTTAAACTATCTGAAAAAGGAGATGATGAAGCGATGTTTATCGACCATGATTTTGTTCGCGCACTCGAGTATGGTATGCCCCCAACATCAGGCATAGGGATTGGGATTGATCGCTTAGTGATGTTGATGACAGACAATAGCTCGATCCAAGAAGTTTTATTTTTCCCTCAGATGCGTCCAGAGGCGAAAGGCCCAACATTGACTGATGAAGAAAAAATTGTCTTTACCATTCTCAAAAAACAACACCCAGTACTATTGACTGAATTGAAAGAGAATGCTGGCCTCAGCAATAAAAAATGGGATAAGGCAATCAAGGGACTCTGTGCCCAACAATTGGCAAAAGTGACCAAAACAGAAGATGGGCTTTTTGTTCATCTACAAGAGTAAAGCTCCTGTTTAGTTTAAACTCATACACCTCCGAAAAATGACCTCTAAAAGGGTGTAACATGCCTAAATACCAGCTATCATTCTAAACGACGATTAATCAGAGTTCTTTGAGAGTTTCAGAAAAGGCTTGTAGCGTCGTATCGATGTCTTTGTAGGAGATAGCATCGTTTAAGAAATAGCTTTCAAAGGCACTTGGAGGTAAGTATACACCACGCTTCAGCATGCCATGAAAGTATTTGGTAAATCTCTTGTTATTGCCTTTGGCTGCTGTGGTAAAGTCCTTGACAGCTGTGTCAGTAAAATGCAAGGATATCATAGACCCCAAGCGATTGATTTGATAATCAACTCTACATTTAGAAAGAATATTATTCATTCCCTCATGCAAATAAGCTGTTTTATCTGCAAGACTATCAAACACTTCTGGCTGACTGTCCAAAGCTGTTAACATTGCCAATCCGGCTGCCATCGCAAGAGGGTTTCCACTCAAAGTACCTGCTTGATAAACAGGTCCTTCAGGTGCCAAAAAATCCATGATTTCTTCTCTAGCTGCAAAGGCACCGACTGGAAGACCACCACCAATCACCTTTCCAAAAGTAACGATGTCGGCATCCACTCCAAGAAGTTGTTGGGCACCACCAGCAGCCAATCGAAATCCAGTCATCACCTCATCAAAAATGAGTAAGGTATCGTTCTGATCGCATAAATATCGAAGACCCTCCAAAAATCCAGGTTCTGGTGGAATACATCCCATGTTTCCTGCTACAGGCTCAATAATCACTGCAGCAATCTCACCTTCGTTTGCTTCAAAAAGTTGAGTGACATTGTCAATGTCATTATAATTTGCCAGCAAAGTATCCTTAGCTGTTCCTTGGGTCACACCAGGCGAGTTTGGGCTTCCAAAAGTCACAGCACCACTACCTGCCTGAATGAGAAAAGCATCAGAATGACCATGATAACAACCTGAAAATTTGATGATTTTTTCACGACTGGTATATCCACGAGCAACACGCACAGCACTCATGCAAGCTTCTGTTCCAGAATTTACAAATCGAATTTTATCAATATTGGGTGCCATCGAAATGGCCAGTTCAGCGATCTTGGTTTCGAGCTCAGTAGGAATTCCATATGAAGTTCCTTTGTCGGCTTGCTTTTGCACTGCCTCCACAACTGGTTTGTAGCCATGCCCCAAAATCAAAGGCCCCCAAGATGAGATAAAATCGATATAGCGATGACTATCTTCATCAAATAAATATGCTCCTTTTGCTTCTTTGATAAAAATTGGAATACCCCCAACTGCCTTGAAAGCTCGAACTGGAGAATTGACCCCTCCTGGGATCACTTTTTTTGCTTGTGCAAACAAAGCACTACTTCGATTGTACCTCATTTTTCCAATCGTAATTGTTGACCAATCTGAATATCATTAGATTTCAAATCGTTTATTTTTTTGAGTTTTGCCACTGATATATTGTAACGCCTAGACAAGCCATAAAGTGTATCGCCTTTTTGTATAATATGCATCTTATCGTCTCGATTACTGAATTCTGGCGATACTTTAGGATTATCGTATTTCCATAGGTTTAAGCGTTCAATAAGCCCAATCAATTTATCTGCATAAGCTGGATCTGTGGCATATCCTGCTTTTTTCAATCCTTTTGCCCAAGCTTTATAATCTGTTTTTTTGAGACGAAATAAGCTCGCATATCGCTCACGCTCGACCAAAAAAAGCGAGTGGTCGCGATAGGATTCTTTGGGGTCCTTATAGGCCCGAAAGCATTCGCCAGGTGCATCGTCATCATGATACACTTTTTTACCTCTCCACTCACGTTTGCATTTAATGCCAAAGTGATTGTTTGACTTCTTGGCTAGCGTACCTTGTCCCAACTGCGATTCTAACAAACCTTGCGCCAAAGTGATGCTTGCTGGAATTTTATAGCGACGCATTTCCTCTTGTGCAATACTTGCATATTGCTGGATGTAGCGTGTTGTTGGATCTGAGGAATAAA
The DNA here is from genome assembly GCA_002430545.1 of Flavobacteriaceae bacterium UBA5950. Lineage (GTDB taxonomy): Bacteria > Bacteroidota > Bacteroidia > Flavobacteriales > Flavobacteriaceae > UBA724. The sequence continues at coordinate 12,389 of DJCM01000011.1, read as the reverse complement.
CAACCTCTTTATCTTTTTTCTTTTTTGTCTTTTTTTTGGGTTTTTCTTGCGAAGTAATCGTTTGTTCATTCATTGATGCATCGGCATAATACACCTGTTTTTTACTGCCACATGATGCTAAAAAGATGAGCATGGCCAGCGCAACGAACTGCCTTGCGCTGCCAATCGCTGGTTGATTCCTTTGATTGATTGATGGCCGCCAGTATGAATCACCAACAAACGATTTCCAAAATTCCATGTGTTTTCTTTCCACTTTTTAATCAAATGCCATAGCATCGGAGCCGTATATAGCGGGTCGAGAATTACACCCGTTTGGTTGGCTACACGATGAGCAAAATCAATCAATGATTTTGGTGTTTTGGCAAAACCGATCTCATTGTGAGTCGGCACCAATGACCAACGATCATTATTGACAAAGGTACGAATCCGACTGCGTATTTCTATGTCTTTTACAACTTGAAATCCAACAATATGCTGATGCTCTTGCGTTGATTCGATCAAACCCACCATAGTTCCACCTGTTCCTACTGCTATAGCCAAAGTGTCGAAAGTCTTGTCAGCAGTTGTGAGTATCTCTTTACACCCTTTTATTGCTAAGGTATTGGTGCCACCTTGAGGAATGATGTAAGGGTTTTTGTCCTTTATCACCACTGTTGATAATGCCTGTTCTTTGTCCTTGTACATCGATCGACTGACAAAATGCAATGCCATACCCATTTGTTTGCAATATTGGAGTGTTGGATTTAGAGATTCACCATCCAATTCATCCCCACGAACAATACCATGTGTTGTAAACCCATATTGATATCCTGCAGCTGCCACAGCAGCCAAATGGTTGGAATAGGCACCCCCATAAGTCAATAGGGTTTTATAACTGTTCGCTTTGGCATACTGCAAATTGTATTTCAGCTTTCGCCATTTATTACCAGAAATATCTGGATGAATCAGATCTTCTCTCTTTAAGACAATTTCCAAGTCCCCTGCAATTTCCTGTAATCTTAGATGTTGATTATTAGACTCCATCGCTCAGTCAAACATATTTAAATACAGCTTAAAAAAAACAATTACATTTAGGGTGTGAAAAAGAAATTTATTCCGATTGAGGAAGGCGACTCCTATCAGACTCCTGAGGGTTTTGTCGTTTTTACTGAACAGTATCATTTAAAAAGAGGGTATTGTTGCGATTGTAACTGTCGGCATTGCCCCTATGGATTTGATAAAAATAAAGTCTAAAGTAGATTTTTGACAGCTTGTAATGCATCTGATAAGCCTGTTGGATTTTTGCCACCTGAAGTTGCAAAAAATGGCTGACCTCCACCCTCACCTTTTATGTGTCCACTGATTTCCTGTATAATCGTATTGGCTTTGTATGTGCCCTGATCGACTAGTTCTTTGGAAACATAACATGACAAAATCGGTTTGTTGTCTTTTTTGGAACCTAGAACAGCAACCAAATCTTTTCTGTTTTTCCCAATTTGAAATAAAATATCTTTCATGACAGAGGCATTGAGATTGACCTCTTTGCAAAGCAATGAAACACCATTGTGATTTTGAATTTCACTTTCCAAATCAACAATCATTTGCTCCACAAGTTGCTTGTTGAGCTTCTCTATTTCTTTTTTGAGCTTCGTGTTTTCATCTTGCAAAGCCTGTACCGATTGCACAAGGTCTTTTGGGTTTTTCAATTGCAACTTGACTGCTTCCATCAAGGCTGCTTGCTCATACACCAGTTTTTTGGCTTCATCGCCAGTCACTGCTTCAATCCTTCTTACCCCAGAGGCAACTGCTGTTTCACTTGTGATCGTGAAGTGCCATATCGCTGATGTGTTTGATACATGGGTACCTCCACATAACTCTATTGATTCGCCAAAACGTACTGTTCTGACTGTGTCGCCATATTTTTCGCCAAACAAAGCCATTGCACCATCCGAAATCGCCTGATCGTAAGGAACGTTGGATGTGATTTGCGCATCGATTTTTTCTTGAATTCTGGCATTGACAAAATCTTCGACCGACTGTAGTTCTTCTTGCGTTAGTTTAGAAAAATGAGAGAAGTCAAAACGCAAATGACCCGAACGAACCATAGAGCCCTTTTGAGTAACATGAGAACCCAATACACTTCGCAATGCATGATGCAACAAATGCGTTGCTGTGTGATTGCATGAAGTTGCATGACGTTTTTGCTCATCTACATCTGCTTTAAATTTGGATGTGACATCTGCAGGAAGCTGATTGGCAGTATGAACAATTATATTGTTTTCAATTTTAGTATCGTAAATATATGTCACATTCCCATTTGGTGCCTCCAAATATCCCTTATCGCCAACTTGACCTCCACCTTCAGCATAAAAAGGAGTGATATTGAAAACCAAGTGGTATAATTCGCCATACTTATTTGTGATTTTGCGATACCGAACAATGCGTACTGGTGTTGAAAGTAGATTGTAGCCAACAAATTCCTGCTCCTCGTCTTCAATGACTTCAACCCAATCTTCACTATTGGTTTGAGATGCAGCTCGTGAACGTGCTTTTTGTTTGTCCATCTCTTTTTGGAAATCCTCTTCGTTCAAAGTCATTCCATGTTCGGAAAGAATTAAGGCTGTTAAGTCAATCGGAAATCCAAAGGTGTCATACAATTCGAAGGCTTTGGCTCCCGACAACTCTTTGCTCGAACTGGAGGACATCAACTGTTGTAACATGCCCAGTCCCTGTGCCAATGTTTTTAAAAACGAAAGTTCTTCTTCTTTGATCACATTCTGAATAAAGTTTTGCTGCAATTTGAGCTCTGGAAAAGCACTTCCCATTTGGATCGTAAGCGTTTCAACAAGGTTGTAGATAAATGGTTCTTTTTGGTTGAGGAAGGTGTATGCATAGCGTATCGCACGACGAAGAATTCGACGGATTACATATCCAGCTCCATTGTTGGAAGGCAATTGCCCATCGGCAATCGAAAAGGACACAGCACGAAGGTGGTCGGCAACCACTCGGATGGCAATATCTGTTGATTCGTCACTGCCATAGCTAGTCGATGTTCGTGTTCCTATTTCACGAATAATAGGTGTAAAAACATCAGTGTCATAATTGGATTGTACCCCTTGAACAACCATACAAAGCCTTTCAAAGCCCATACCAGTATCGATGTGTTTTTCTGGCAGTTGTTCTAGCGACCCATCAGCCTTTCGGTTGAACTCGATAAACACCAAATTCCAGACCTCAACAACCTGGGGGTGATCCTGATTGACCAAGGCTGATCCAGGTGTTTTCGCTTTCTCCTCTTTGGAACGAATGTCCACATGGATTTCTGAACAAGGCCCACAAGGCCCTTGGTCGCCCATTTCCCAAAAATTATCCTTTTTTGAACCCATCAAAATGCGCTCATGGTCAATGTGTTTTTCCCAAAACGCTATCGCTTCGGTATCAGTTTCCAGATTCTCAGACTGATCGCCCTCAAAAACAGTGACATACAAGTCATCTTTACTGATGTTCATGATTTCAGTTAGGAACTCCCAAGCGTATGAAATGGCATCTTCTTTGAAATAATCTCCAAAGCTCCAGTTGCCAAGCATTTCGAATAAGGTATGGTGATAGGTGTCCCTACCAACTTCTTCCAAATCATTATGCTTTCCAGAAACACGCAAACATTTTTGGGTATCAGCTACTCGTTTGTCTTTGGCTTTTTTATGACCCAAAAAGAACTCCTTGAAGGGGTTCATACCTGCATTGACAAACAGAAGAGAAGGGTCATTATTGTTTAACAATGGGGCTGAAGGAACAATTTTGTGAGATTCTGATTGAAAAAAATCAAAAAATGATTGCCTAATTTCTTGCGCCTTCATAGGGTAGTGTTAACTTGCAAATATTAACTTGAAACAACATTTTTTATATTTGCAAAGATTTATATCTAACTGCTTGTAAAATTAGCACATTTTAACAAATGCCAAAGTATAAATATTATTACGATCAAGAGACACTTTCTTACAGACGAATAGAAGTCAATACTGGTGTGCGTTTTCGCAACGCTTTTGTTTTTCTAACTGTTTCTGCGCTTTTTGGTTTAATCATGTTATTGGTGTTGTTATCTTCTCCCCTGATCGAAACCCCAAAAGAGATTGCACAGGCAAGAGAGATTGACAATTACCAACTGCAATATGAGCAACTCAATCGAAAGATGCAACAGATTGAAAGTGTATTGGACAATCTACAGGATCGAGATAACCAGATCTATCGAGTGATTTTTGAAGCAAACCCCATCTCAGAGGATGTTCGAAAAGCAGGGTTTGGAGGAGTCAATCGATATGCTGATTTGGAAGGCTTCGAAAACTCTGAACTGGTCGTAAGCACTACAAAACGAATGGAAATATTGTCCAAGCAAGTGGTTGTGCAATCGAAATCGTTAGACGAAATTCAAAGAATGGCGTTAGACAAAGAAGTGTTACTCTCTGCCATCCCATCTATTCAGCCAATCAACAACGAAGATCTCAGAAGAATGGCATCTGGATATGGTTGGCGTACAGACCCATTTACAAAAACACGTCGCAAACATAAAGGGATGGATTATTCAGCGCCTACCGGCACACCAATCTATGCAACAAGTGATGGGAAAGTCATTCGAGTTGATGGACGTGCTCCTGGCTATGGAAAACACATTCGTATTGATCATGGCTTTGGCTATGTTACCCTTTATGCGCATTTGAGTAAATTCAACGTGCGTCGTGGTCAAGAAGTCAAGCGAGGTGATGTGATTGGTTTTGTAGGAAACACAGGTCGTTCAGTTGCACCTCACCTACATTATGAAATACGAAAAGATGGGGTAGCTGTCAACCCCATTAACTTCTACTATGAGGACCTCAACACAGAAGAGTTTAATGCACTATTGGAAGCAGCTAACAGAGAAAATCAATCCCTTGACTAAATGCGCACCAAGCTACCAGAAAAGCTTTACTACAGCATAGGCGAAGTTGCTGAAGCCTTTGATGTGAATCCCTCACTTATTCGTTTTTGGGAAAAGGAATTTGAAATTCTAACCCCCAAAAAAAACACCAAAGGAACACGAAAATTTACTGCCCAAGATATCGACAAAATCGAGCTGATCCATTTTTTGGTTAAAGAAAGAGGGTTTACCCTTGAAGGCGCAAAAAAAGAGATTCAATCGAAAAACAGGAGTCAACATCAAATCATCAAGCGTCTCAAATCCATTCGCGAAGAACTGTTTCGTATTCGAGAAAATCTGTAGCTATTTTTTACGAATAAAAATATTGATTGTAGCTCCAGTAAAGTCGTAATTTTCTCTAATTTTATTCTCTAAAAACCTTTTGTAAGGTTCCTTTACATATTGAGGAAGATTGCAGAAAAAAGCAAATTGTGGGTGGTCACTGTGTAACTGTAAGCAAAATTTGATTTTTACATACTTCCCCTTTATCGCTGGAGGTGGAGTTTTTTGAATGATGGGAAGCATAAAATCGTTGAGCTCTCGCGTTGGAATTCGCTTGCTTCGTTTCTTGTAAACGTCTACTGCAGTTTCTATGGCTTTAAACACTCGTTGTTTGGAAAGACTCGAAATAAAAACAATTGGAACATCTACAAATGGAGCAATTTCTTCTTGTATCGTTTCAGTAAATAATTTAGTTGCTTGGGTATCTTTTTCAACCAAATCCCATTTGTTGACCAAAATAATGATTCCCTTATGATTGCGAGCAGCTAGCCAAAATATATTTTTAACCTGACTGTCAAAGGATCTTGTGGCATCAAACAATACCAAACAAACATCAGAGTGCTCGATTGATCGCAGCGCACGAATGACAGAGTAAAATTCGATATTCTCCTTGACTTTTGATTTTTTTCTGATTCCAGCAGTGTCAACTAAGACAAACTCGAAACCATATTGATTATAGATGGTGTCGATACTATCTCTGGTCGTGCCTGCTTGATCTGTAACGATGTTGCGTTCTTTTCCCAATAGCGCATTGATAAAAGACGATTTTCCTGCATTTGGGCGACCCACAACAGCAAAGCGAGGCAAGTCAAGGCTTTCAGACTCTTTGGTTTTGGGAAGAACATGTATGATCGTGTCCAGCAACTCCCCTGTTCCTGAACCATTGATGGCAGATACATGAAAAGTTTTTTCGATTCCTAGAGCAAAAAACTCAACTGTATCGGCGACACGTAAGGCATTATCTACTTTATTGATGACCAATAAAACTGGTTTATCTGAACGATGTAAAAGGCGTGCGACTTCTTCATCCATGACACTGACTCCGACTTCGACATCCACAATAAAAAGAATCACATCGGCCTCGCCGATAGCCACTTCAACTTGCTGATCGATCGCAGCTTCAAAGGTATCATCACCTCCAATGACATAACCCCCAGTGTCAATAAGTGTAAATTCCTTGCCATTCCAGTCAGTCTTGCCATAATGTCGATCACGTGTCACTCCACTAGCAGCGTCCACAATCGCCTCACGACGTTGAATCAATCGATTGAAAAGTGTTGATTTTCCGACGTTAGGCCTTCCGATAATGGCTACAAAATTGCTCAAAAGGATATCTTTTAAAGTTGCAAAATTACTTTTTTTGAGAAGAAGAATAGCCAAAACGTTGTAATTGGGTGTGATTTGATCTCCAATTCTTATTGACCTTCACAAATAATTCGAGATGAATTTTCTTGTCAAAAAATATTTCGAGGGCTTTACGCGCTTCTATGCCAACATGCTTAATCGCGCTGCCTTTACTCCCAACGATGATCCCTTTTTGGGAATTTCTTTCCACAACAATAACACTTCTGATTCGAATGATTTTATCAGTTTCTTCAAAATGTTCAGTCATTACCTCAACTGCGTATGGAATTTCCTTTTGGTAGCGTAAAAGAATTTGTTCACGAACAGCTTCATTGACAAAAAATCGTTCAGGTTTGTCTGTGATTTGGTCTTTTGGAAAAAAAGGTGGGTGATTGGGAAGTAAGGAAACGATACGATCCCTCAACTCCAAAACCCTAAAAGATTCGGTCGCTGAAATACTCCATATTTCGGCATCTGGCAGTTTTTTTTGCCAAAAATTGGCAAGTTGTTCCAAATCTTTTTGGTTTGAGAGATCGACTTTATTCAGCACAATAAGCAATCTACCACCGAAGTTGGTGATTCTTTTCCATGTATTTTCGTCTAGATCGCCATCATCATCGGCAGCAATGACTAGAAGCATTATGTCAGCATCTTCAAAAGTTGAGTTTGTTGCATCCATCATTCTTTCTTGAAGGGCATATTCAGGTTTGATAATACCAGGAGTGTCTGAGAAAACAACTTGGGCTTCAGGGGTGTTGAAGATACCTAGAATCCGATGCCTAGTCGTTTGTGCTTTGGCAGTGATGATAGATAGCTTTTGGCTCAAAAAGGCGTTCATGAGGGTAGATTTACCCGCATTTGGGCTTCCAATGATATTGACAAATCCAGCTTTGTGCATAGGCTGTAAAGGTACAAAACCTTGTTAGGTTTGGTGATTTTACGTATATTTGAAGTACAAATCGCGGGATAGAGCAGTTGGTAGCTCGTCGGGCTCATAACCCGAAGGTCGCTGGTTCGAGTCCAGCTCCCGCTACAATCGAGTCATCAGAAATGGTGACTTTTTTTTTGCTTTAAACTCAACAATAACAGATAAAGAAAGTAAAATAATTAATCAAAGCGCAAACGGCTTGTGTTTTCATAGGCATCACCCACTATAATAAGAAAGCGCTCCATCATTTCATCCCTTTTTTCAGGTATTTTCTCAGCCAGATTATTTTCTTGTGATACATCCTCTGCTAGATTGTATAGCTGATATTCATCGCCATTACCCGTTTCAATGCCTTTTGTCAAAAACATTTTAGGTCCCGGGTAAGGTGGAATCAAGACCCAATCGCCATGGCGGTATGCTGTCCTAGAGGTTGCTTCCAACACCACATCATCCCTACCCTTATTTGATTTACCTAGGAGCAAATTCATATGGTTTTCGCTATCTAATCCTAGTTTTTCATCTCCCATCATGCTGGACAATGATGAAAGCCAATCCAATTGTGAGATAATGGCATCAGAAGTACCAGGTTCAATTGTCCCTTTCCAATAGGTAACAAAAGGGACACGAGTACCGGCCTCATACAAGCTGTATTTTCCACCTCTCAATTCACCTGAAGGTTTGTGGTTTCCTAACTTTTCAATGGCATCATCTACATAGCCATCGTCCAAAACGGGTCCATTATCGCTTGATAAAAATATAAGCGTGTTTTCCAGCAAGCCCTCTTGCTCTAATGTTTTAATCAATTCTCCGATACACCAATCTGCTTCGGCAATAACGTCTCCCCTTGGGCCCATTCCAGTTGCTCCTTCAAAGCGTGGGTGTGGTGTTCTTGGTACGTGCGGTTGTTGGAACCCATAATACAAAAAAAAAGGTTTGTCTTTTTTTGTTGTGATATAGGTTTGAACTTCTTTGAGAAAATCATCCGCCATATTTTCGTCTATCCATCTTGCGCTTTGCCCTCCTTTCATATGGCCAATTCGTGGTACACCATTTACAATCGTTCTGTTGTGTTGTGGATCGCCTTTCATTTTTAATAAATTAGGTGAATTCTCACCCGTAGGCTCCCCTGGGAAGTTTTTTTCGTAGTCAATTTCAATTGGGTCGTTTATGTCTAAATTATAAACGTCACCGTCTTTAATATAGACTGTTGGCACCCGATCCTGTGTTGCTGCCATAATAAAACTATAGTCAAAGCCAACCTCATTAGGTCCAGGTGAGATTTGTTCGTTCCAGTTCACATTACCTAGCCCAAGACCTAAATGCCATTTACCGATCACTGCCGTTTTGTATCCATGTTTTCGTAGCATTTTTGGCAAGGTAACTTGAGCGGTGTCAATAAGCAGCGGAGCGGTTCCAGGTAATATCTTGGCATTTCTGTTACGCCAGGGATACTGACCTGTAAGAAGGGCATATCTGCTAGGTGTACATGTTGCCGAAGTGGCATATCCATTGATAAACTTACGCCCGTTGTTTGCCAAAAAATCCATATTTGGCGTGTTGAGCTCAGTTGCTCCATAAGCACTTACGTCTCCATAACCCAAATCGTCGAGATAAACAAAAATGATGTTGGGTTTTTCTAATGCAGATGCATTGTTTTTTGGTTCCGTACCGCAAGAAGTAAGAATTACCGATAATGCAGATATTAAAACTATTTTTTTCATAATGTTGTTTAGATTTTAGTTAGGTTATTACGTCCATAGATTGCTATAAAAGCAAAGCACAAGACAGGCAGTAGAAATGAAAGATTAATTTCAGAAATACCGATTATTTTGACATCGTTAACTCCATAGCCACCAATATCAATTATCATTCCTTGAAGTTTTGGCCTGTACCATTTGGTCGGTTACCACATTGGCAAAGCCCCAGAGGGCAAAAAATGAGGTTAATAATATAAACGGAATAAGTACTTTTTTTGGGACAACAGCAGTAGTGTTAGATGTTTTCATTAAAATATGTTATTTAGTAATTATTTTTAATTCGTTTACTTTGTAAATCATTGATTTGTGCACAACTTAGCTGCTCCATCACTTGAGTCAATTGTGTTTTTAGCATCGCAACTGTATGATGACCCCCTTTTTTTCCAAGAGCAGAAACACCATACATAAAAGTACGACCTAAAAAACTAAAATCAGCACCACAAGCCATGACTCGCGCCACATCAGCCCCACCACGAATACCGCTGTCCATCATCACAGTCAACTTGTCTTTGTAATGTGGTGCAATATCTTTCAATGAATCTATAGTAGCCTGACCGACGTCAACTTGACGTCCGCCATGATTGGAAATAATGACTCCGTCTAAGCCCAGTCGATACGCTTTTTCTACATCTTGAGAAGACTCAGCTCCTTTAAGCACTAATTTACCTTTCCATAGATCACGAATCTTTTTAATTTTTTCTTCATTTAAACGACCTGAGAACGTAGCATCCATAAATTTACCAAGCTGATTTAAGTTTAAGTTTTTTGACATATATGGTTTAAGTACCTCGAAACTTGGTTGACCATGAATTAGAGTTTGCAATGCCCAATGAGGTCTTTTGGCTGAATTAATAATATTGGTCAAAGTCATTTTAGGAGGCATGGACAAACCATTACGTATATCTCTAGGGCGATAACCAAAAGAAGGGACATCAGCAAGGATGATCAATACGGGGCACCCAGCTACTTCGGCGCGCCTCAAAATGTCTTTGGTGACGCGTTCCTCTGCCGGGTGATATAGTTGAAACCAAGCATTACCTTCTGTAATTTCAGCAATTTTTTCAATACTAGCTGTGGTAACAGTACTTAATACAAAAGGGATATTATGATCAAATGCTGCTTTGGCTAATATCTCTGGCGACTTGGGCCACATCAGTCCTTGCAAGCCGACTGGCGAAATTCCGAAGGGTGCTTCGTATGTATGTCCAAAAAGTTTCGTTTTTAAGCTAGGTGGGGTATAGTCAACTAAATATTTTGGCTTTAGCTCTACAGCTCTAATCCGATCTGTATTCTTTTTAAGGTTTACATCGTCGTTACACCCTCCATCTAAATATTCAAAAGCAAATTTTGGAATTTTTCTTTTTGCACGCGCTCTAAGATCTGGCACTGAGGGGTATTTATAATTTATTTCTGATTTCATTCATTTTGATTTAAGCCATAAATTTTTTGCATCAACCCCATATTCTTTAAAAAGAGATTCCAAATCTGTTGGAAGAAAATCTTTTCGAATCACAGACATAGACTGCTCGATCCATGCGTCCCAAACAGCGCTATTTTTCCGAAAATGGTAATGACTATCAATAATCATTAATATGCTTTACATGATTGTCTTGCAATACCTAGACCATCTATCCCCAGTTCGACTACATCACCTTCTTTAAGATATCGAGTAGGATTTAAACCCAATCCAACTCCAAAGGGTGTTCCGGTTGAAATAATATCTCCAGGGAGTAGTGTCATAAATTGACTGATGTAGCTAACAACTTCTTGTATGTTAAAGATAAAATCTGAAGTACTACTATCTTGCATTGTTTCTCCATTGAGCTTTAACCAAAGATTTAAGTCATTTGGGTTTTTAATTTCATCCGTCGTTGCAATAAATGGACCCAGTGGAGCAAAAGTATCACAGCTTTTTCCCTTCACCCATTGGCCTGATTTTTCCAATTGAAATGCACGTTCACTGACATCATTGTGTAAAACATAGCCTGCCACGTGATTTAGTGCATCCGTTTCGGATACATATGATGCTTTCTTACCAATCACAACAGCTAATTCAACCTCCCAATCTGTTTTTTCACTTCCCTTAGGAATTACAATCGGGTCAAAGGGCCCAACTATTGATGTAGTAGATTTAAAAAAAAGTACAGGTTCTTCTGGAATATCCATACCACTTTCAGCAGCATGCTTCGCATAGTTAAGTCCGACACAAACTATTTTTGAAGGACGACTCAATGGAGGTCCCAATCGGACATCATCATTAATTTCTGGGCAAGAATCTTGATTTTTTGACAACCAATCTCCTAATTTCTGAATTCCATCATTTCCAAAAAAGTTTTCATCGTAATCTGTTACATAATCTGAAACATCTATTTTTTTCCCATTTGATAAAATTACACCTGGTTTTTCTTTATTGGTTTCTCCAAATCGAATAAGTTTCATAATAAATTTATTTTGAATTAAGTGTTATAAACCCTCCATCAATTCCGTAGTCTGAACCTGTAATAAAACTCGCTTCATCACTACATAAAAACAATGCCAAATCTGCTATTTCTTGTGGCTTTCCCATACGGCCAATAGGTTGTGTTTTTGAAAGTTTTTCAAAAATTTCATCTTCCTTACCTGGAAAATTTTTCTTTATAAATCCATCTACAAAAGGAGTGTGAACTCGAGCTGGAGAAATACAATTACAACGGATATTATGATCGATGTAATCTTTAGCAATCGCATAAGTCATTGTCAGAACAGCGCCTTTGGTCATTGAATATGCAAAACGATCTGAAATTCCAACGGATGATGCGATAGAAGCTAAATTTAGAACTACACCACCACCATTGATTTTCATAAGTGGAATACAAGCTTTTAAACAATTAAAAACCCCTTTAATATTGATATTATAAAGTCTATCCAAATCTTCTTCTTCACACATTTCAATATTGCCTACATGAGCTACGCCAGCATTGTTTACTAAAATGTCAATCGATGATTGTTGTGAAATTTTCTCTATTACATTTGATACTTCCTCTGATTTTGAGACATCACATTTGTAGGCTTCGGATTTATATCCCTCGTTATTAATTTCAAGAACTACCTCAGCGGCTGCTTTTTCGTTGTAGTCAAGTATATAGACATATGAGCCTTGCATTGCGAA
>DJCM01000005.1 GCA_002430545.1 Flavobacteriaceae bacterium UBA5950 | reverse complement strand
AGTCTTTCCTCCTTTTTTATTTTATAAAAAAAGGAGCAAGATGCTCCTTAATTTATTTACAATTGTAAGTGTTACTTATACGGCAGCCTCAAAATTTTCAGCGACCACTTTCCAGTCGATTACACTGAAAAAAGCATTTATATAATCAGGTCTTCGGTTTTGATAGTTGAGATAATAAGCGTGTTCCCAAACATCAAGACCAAGTATTGGGGTTCCATCACAACCAACTCCAGGCATAAGAGGATTGTCTTGATTGGGCGTTGAACAAACTTCTAAACCACCTCCTTTTTTTGCACACAACCAAGCCCAACCTGACCCAAATTGTGTTGCCGCAGCAGCACTAAACGCTGCTTTAAACTGATCAAAAGAACCAAACGAACGATCAATCGCGTCGGCCAAAGCACCAGAAAGGGCGTTTGCGTCAGGACTCATCACCTGCCAAAACAGACAATGATTGTAAAAACCACCTCCATTGTTTCTAACAGCAGCATTGCTCATGTCCAAATTGGAGAGAATCTCTTCAACAGAATGTTGATCAAGAGGGGTATCTGCAATAGCAGCGTTTAACTTTGCAGTATAGCCAGCGTGATGTTTGGTGTGGTGAATCTCCATTGTGCGTGCATCTATATGAGGCTCTAGGGAGTTATAAGAATATTTAAGTTTTGGTAATTCGAAAGACATAATTTTTTATTTGTGATGAACAGCAAATTTATGTAATATTAAGCAATTGTCATGAAGACCACACAATCTGTAAAACAAAACGTGCATCCATCATTTATTATATATGATGCATCGGCAGGATCTGGAAAAACATATTCTCTAGTTCGCAGCTATTTGCAAGCCATCCTTCACACAAATCGCCCAGAAAACTACCAGTCTATTTTGGCGATTACATTTACAAACAAGGCTGTTTATGAGATGAAAACTCGTGTGTTGACACAGCTAAAGGAGTTTTCGTCAAAGAAAATTTTGCTTGAACCAACAGAAATGTTTCAAGAAATTGTCAAACAATGTGGGGTTGATAAAGAAGCCATTCATCAGCGCGCAGCCAAAGCACTTCACCATATTCTTCAAAATTATGGGCACTTTTCGATCACCACAATCGACAGTTTAACGCATCAAATCGTTAGGACTTTTGCAAGAGACTTAGGACTTAGCTCGACTTTTGAAGTGATGTTGGAAACAGATTTGCTATTAGAACAAGCTGTGGATTTATTGATTGAACAAACAGGTGAAAACAAGCAACAGACTAAAATTTTGACGGATTTTGTCATCCAAAAAGCGAGCGAAAACAAATCGTGGGACGTGAGCGTTGATTTAAACAATATAGCACCTTTGGTTTATAATGAAAATCATTACAACCAACTGCGTCAAATGAATGACAAAAGCTGGAACGACTTTTTGACACTTCAGAAAAAAATACAAACCCAAAAAACAGCTTGTGTTGAGGCGATGAACAAAGGATCTGAGCAGCTGTACAAAAAAGTGATCGATTCGGGAATAGAGGAAGGGTCTTTTTCTTATAAGGAGCTGATCAAACAATTGCAAAAAGGACAATCGAGTAACCCAACATCTATACCAAGCAAGCGATTGTTGTCATTGAACGAAAACAATCAAATCTTGAAAAAATCGGCCAGCCAGTCGGAACAATCGGCTTTAGCCAGCATACAAGGCGATATTGACCAGTGGATTGAAGTCGTTATACTTCAACAGAAAACCCTAAACCTTCTTCAGTTGATCGACAAACAACGTGTGCCATTTTCTGCTCTTCATGCGATTTATAAAACAGCTCAAGACCTACAAAAAAACCAAGACAAAAGACTGCTGAGTAGCTTTAACCCTTTGTTGTTTGAGACGATTAGCGAACTGCCAACCCCTTTTGTTTACGAACGGCTGGGTGTCAAATACAGGCAAATATTTATAGATGAATTCCAGGACACATCTCTTCTGCAATGGAAAAATCTTATTCCGCTATTAGACAATGCGATATCAAGCGCAGATAGCTCGATTCTTATTGTAGGAGACGCCAAGCAATCGATTTATCGTTGGCGTGGAGGCTATCCTGAACAGTTTATTGATCTCACCAAAGGGATAACCCCATTTCCCATTGATTCAGAAGTGATTAGACTCCCAAAAAATTATAGAAGTCAAGATACGATAGTGAAAACCAACAATACATTTTTCAAGGAATCGTTGGCTGTCTTATCGTCACCAGACTATCAAAATCTATTTAAAAAGGGCGCTGATCAAGAGTCCAACAACAACCCTGGGGGTGCAGTTACGTTTACTTTTGTTGAGGGAGACACAGTAGAAGAACGAGAGCCAAACTATTTAGAAGCCATACATCAACAGCTGATTGATTGTGAAAACAGAAAATATAAGCGAAATGAAATTTGCATTCTCGTGCGAACACGTCAACAAGGAGTTCTGATAACAGAATATCTCGCACAACAAAAGATAGATGTGATTTCTGCAGAAACGTTACTGCTTTCTCAAAGTAGAAAAGTAAATGTATTGTTGAGCTGGATTCAACTTCGGATCAATCAAAATGATGAGGAAGCGAGGAAAGTGATTTTGGATTATTTCCTCACAGATGATCAGGACCAATTTATTTGGGATCGTGAGGGGTTAAAAAAACCAATACATCAGTTTGTCAAACAAATCAATGGCGATCAATATGACTTTTCTTTTGAAAGATTCTTACAAAAAGGCATCTATGAAGCTGTAGAATATACAATTGATACATTGAATATGACAACAGCTTTATGCCCTTATATGTCTGGGTTTTTAGAGGAGATTATAGAGTTTACAATAGACACAGCGACAGATGATAAAGGGTTTTTGTCGCATTGGGAAATCATAAAAGACAAGCAATCGGTTCGTTTAACTTCAAAAAACAATGCAGTTGAAGTTATGACCATACACAAAGCGAAGGGCTTGGAGTTTCCTGTGGTTATTTTTCCTTTTGCTGAGACAAAAATAGTTAGCAGCAAACCTAAAACACATTGGATTGATGTGCCACAAGATGAGTTTGCAGGCTTCTCTTCTCTTTTGGTTGGGCTCAACAAAGACTTTTCAGAAACGAGCGACAGCAACCACGCCATCTATGAGGCAGTTAGAGAAACCCAAGCACTTGACGCACTCAATACCTTATATGTGGCCATGACTCGTCCGGAGAACGAATTGCATATTATTAGTCATTCTCAACTCAACAATAGTAAGAGTTATGCAGATTTGTTTTGGGAGTTTGTGAATAAAAATGATTTACCAAAACAAAAGGAGAATCAGTTTATAAGTGGAAAACTCATAACAAGCCAAAGGGTTTCGGCAGAATCAAAACCCACAAAATCAATAAGATGGATTACAAACGCAAGTGTTGCCACTACAATTCGGAAAAGCCAGCAATCAAAAAATCGAGATAACGCAGTTGATTTTGGTTATGTGTTTCATGAAATCATGTCCCGAATCTATGTAAAAACAGATGTAGAGGACGCGATTCAATACGCATATAATCAGGGGAACATTGGCATAGATCAAGTGGATGAGCTCACAAAACTTATAGATGAATTGGTGAATCACAATGAATTGGGACATTTTTTTAATTCAAAAGGCACTCAATATAACGAGAGAACACTCTTATCTACAGAGGGCATATCGCTACGTCCAGATAGTTTTGTTGTGCTGCCCAACAAAGAGGCTGCCGTCTTAGATTATAAAACAGGAAAACCTAGACCAGCGCATGTGGATCAGCTGAATGAATATGCGTCATTATTAGAGAAACTAGGTTACACCATCAAGAAAAAAATAATTGTTTATATAAGTAAAACAGTCTCTTTAAAACATATTTATTAATTTTGTGACATTCTAAATTTAAAACATGAAAATATTAACACTACTTACAGCTATTATATCCTGTCAGATATATAGCCTGCAAGCCCAAACATCAGCCAACCCATGGCAGATAACCCTTGGGGCAAATGCAGTCGAGTTTTATGAAAGAGACGGGATTCAGTACCAGACTGGAAACGATGGCTTACAGTTTGACGATAAGATTAACTATTCAAAGTATCTATCATATTTAGAGATTTCACGCTACTTATCCAGAGGGATTACCTTTCACGCTGGCGGAACTCTAAACCAAGTTGGTAGAATTACATCAAACCCATCAGAAAACCCCGATCTTTATTACAGCATTGATGGAAGTTTTACATTCTCATCAACTACTTTCTTAGATACAGGAAATCTAAATCCTACACTCATACTTGGGGCTGGATACACAAATATCAATAACTTGAATCACATGACAGCCAACATGGGTGTTGGACTAACGTATATGTTTGATCAAAGCTTTGGTTTGACCCTCAAGGCAAAACGAAAGGTATTTTCACCAGATGTGACTAAGTTATTTGACAAATCAGTTACGACTGGAGATTATGTCAATCAATTTCTATTTGGATTTAGCTATGCCTTTGGAAATGGAGACACTGACGGAGACGGCGTTAAAGACAATATTGACGCATGTGTCAACACTCCAGGTTTAGCAGAGCTCAATGGTTGTCCAGACGACGATGGCGATGGTGTTCGAAACAGTGATGATGCTTGTCCAGATGTTGCTGGTTTAGTTGCACTTGCAGGATGTCCTGACACAGATGAAGATGGTATTGCAGACAAAGACGACAGCTGTCCAGATATTGCTGGCTTACCAGCACTAGATGGTTGCCCAGATGCAGATGCAGATGGCCTTGCTGACAAGGATGATAACTGTCCAGAAGAATTTGGCCCAATTGAAAACAACGGCTGCCCATGGACAGATCGTGATGGTGATGGCGTCCTTGACAAGGATGACAATTGCCCAGACGTTGCTGGTACAGCAACAAATGCAGGATGTCCAGAGTATCCAATCGAAGGTCTTAAGGATATATCAATTAAGTTTGGATCGGATTCGTTCGAGATTGATGCTGCCTTTGAAGAACAACTTGCAGAAGCATTCCTCATTATTGATGCGAATAGCGACGCAAAAATCATCATCGAAGGTCATGCAGACTCTACAGGAAATGATCAGATCAACATTCCGCTTTCAGAGCTTAGAGCGAGCCAAGTATTGGATTACCTCATAAAAGCTGGAATAAGCCCAGAACGCTTAAGCATTGTGGGTTATGGATCATCACAACCATTAGGAGACAATGACACTGACGATGGACGATCGCAAAACCGACGAGTCGATTTTACAGTGGAATAACGAATAACTACATTTAAATCAATTATAAAAAACGCAGTGTACTCACTGCGTTTTTTTTATTTTTATGGTTCTATGAATGATAGCTTTTTATACGAAGTTGTACGTTCGCTTTCTAACCCCAATTGGGAAGAGATGTGTTTTATTGTGCCCAACAAACGATCAGCCCTTCACCTAACCCAAACCATTATATCACAGCTTGAAGAGCCAACGATAGCACCAGAAATTTTAGATATTGACTCATTTATTTGTAGCCTTTCAAACATGGAAGCTCCTCCAAAAATGGAACTCCTCTTTACCCTCTATCACAGCTATTGTCAGCATGTTGATCCAAAGGACAGAGATGACTTTGTCAGGTTTTTAGGTTGGGGAGAAACGTTGTTGGGAGATTTGGATGCAATTGACAGGAATCTTTTAGATCACCAAGAGGTGTTTGCTTTGCTTATGGGTATGCAAGAGGTCAAAGCATGGGGACTAGATGACAACGAGCTTGTTCAGAAATATATCGGCTTCTGGAAAAAACTACCATCAACCTATGACTCTTTTTCTTCCACTTTGTTGCAAAAAGGTTATGGCACATCAGGGATGCTTTGTCGCGAAGCGGTACGTAATTTAGAGGTGTTTCTTGAGGCACACCCAAACAAAACCTTTATCATTTGTGGGTTTAATGCACTGACTGATAGCGAATCGACTTTGTTTCAATCTATTTTGGCACAAAACAGAGGCAAAATATATTGGGATGCAGACGAGTATTTTGTAAGCAACGCCCAAGAATTATCGGGGTTGTACTTAAACAAATACAAGCAATGGCCTTACTATCAAAACCAACCATTTCTGGGACTCCACAACTCATTTGTAAACGAAAAAGAGGTTAAAATCATAGAAACCTCGGGACGAATTGCGCAAGCAAAACAAGTGGGGAGTCTTCTCAAAGACCTTTCATCATCAAACCCTCGATGGGAACGTGTTGCTGTTGTGTTGCCCGACGAGTCGCTTCTCTACCCCATCTTACATGCCCTTCCATCAGAAGTTTCAAAGCTTAACATCACCATGGGAACTCCCCTGCAACAGCAATCCATTTCCATTGTGATTGAGGCGCTGTTTGATATGCATATGACACACACCACCAAAGGGTTTTATTACAAAACGGTGGAACAGATATTTTCCCACAAACTGATTCGAACATATTGCAAAAAAAAGGGATTAAATGACCCCATAGATCTTGTTCAGGCGATCATTCAAAAAAATCAAAGGTTTTTAAAAGTAAAACAATTGAAGGGGGCCAAGCTTGCAAACGATTTTGGTTTTTTGTTTTCATCGTGGGACACTCCAAAGCAAGCAGTAGAATCGATATGCAAACTCCTTCGGATGTTGATGACGACTGTCGATACAAACGATAGCCGGCAACTAGAGTCAATCCATTTGTTTGAAACGCTTTTCTATCAGCTGGATCATCAGTTGCGAACACATTCGTTTATTACAAAAATGAGTGAATTGCGATCCATTTATAATGCACAAATAGGAACCCATAAACTGTCATTTTCGGGCGAGCCACTTGAGGGATTACAAATTATGGGAATGCTTGAAACGCGTTTATTAGATTTTGATACTGTAATCCTCACACAAGCAAATGAAGGCATACTACCTGCAAAATCTATTGATGACTCTTGGATACCTTATGACATAAAAAAGCAGTTTGGGCTTCCAACCAGAGATGAGAAGAACGCCATTTTTTCATATCATTTTTTTCGGCTGATGTATCGCGCCAAAAAAGTTTATATCCTTTATGATGGACAAGGTGAAGGACTTGGGGGAGGAGAGATGAGTCGTTTTGTGCGACAATGGACATTCCATGACCTAGCGAAACACGACATCTCTTTTTACACCCAAAAGGTAGCCCTTAACACCACGCCCAACACACCAATGAACATACCAAAAACAGAGAGCCTATGTAAGCGTTTGGCGATGATGGGAGAAAAGGGCTTATCTGCGACAACACTATCAAACTATATTGCAGGTCCAATTCGGTTTTACAACAATTCTGTTTTGCGTATTTCGGAGACAGAAGAACTCGAAGAATCGATGACTTACCAATCTCTCGGAACAGCAATTCACGATGCTTTAGAGGAGCTTTATGAGCCATATGTTGGGAAACAACTCAAAGTTGATGGTCTAGAAAAAATGCAAAAGGACCACAAGAGAGTTTTGATGAAGCATTTTGAAAAAAAATTAGGTAAAGGCAGTTATAAAACAGGTAAAAACCTCTTGATTTTCACAGCGTCAGCCTATAGCATTAAACGAGTGATAGAGGCAGACAAAAAAGACATTGTTGGTGGGTCAACGATAGAGTTATTAGGCTTGGAGGAGTATCGAAAAATCACTCGCACCTATGCAGGAATCGTACATCCCATCAGCTTTCATGGAGTGATCGATCGGATTGACCGAAAGGATGGTGTTCTGCGAATTTTGGATTATAAAACAGGTAAAACAGAACCAAAAGAACTGCGCCCAAAAGAGATTATAGACTGCTTGTCTGACGCAGCTTTTAGCAAGGCATTTCAGGTGATGTTTTACAGTATGTTATGGGCTGAAGACAACCAAAGCAGCCCATTTAAGGCAGGGGTTATTTCTGTAAAAAACATGAGCAAAGGGGTGTTGTATCTCACCTTAGGAACAGACACAAAACGCACCGATCTAGACACCAGTGATTTGGATGTTTTTGAAAAAAATCTAGAACAGATGGTGATAGAAATCTATAACCCAGAGATTCCTTTTAAGGAGTCAGACTAGTCGTCGGAGGAGGTTTTTCGCACCACGCCGATTCCGTAGTAGAGATATGAAAAAGATTGTAGCCCCAGAAACACCCACAACAAAGGAAGAAGGGACGGAAGGTTTTCCATGACTTGATCAAGGGCAAGTAGCTCATCTTCATTAAGGTCATTTATCGCTGGGTTGTCTGCCAAAGCAGTTTCAATGATTGCAGGATCAATACTAGCATACATCAACCAAAAGACAAAAACCAGCAGGGCAATAAGGCCAGCAAAAGCAGCATAGACCACCACCACATAAGACATGACTTGATCAAACCCACTGATTTTCAAATCAGCTAAAATCTTTTTTCGAGTAGACCACAACCAAAAGGGCACTAACCCAGCAAGAAGAGTAGAAAAAACACTTCCACTCATGAGGTATTGAATCAGCTGAAAAACAGCAAGCGTTAGGGCAATGTAAAATATGATGTTTTGCTTTTTGGAGAATGACATAAAATGATGTATTGTAAAAATGTAAAAATAGAAAAAAGAGCTGGCATATGATAGGAAATATAACTTGAAATGCTGTATCTTTGCCATATGGGAGTCGGAGGAGTCTTTTTAGCGAGTATTGTACTTTGTGTTGGGGTTGCGATTGTGGCAGAGATCGTAGAGCGCATCAAATAAATTGCTCACTACAACCTTATTTTTCTTCATTGTTTCTAGGCGATAAACGAAGCATGTTTTTGAGCACACTTTTTCTTCTTTGTTCAAAAATCATTTCTAGGTGATAACTAATTTTTTTACGAATGTGATATGTTATTTTGATTTTTGTAACTTTAAACAAAACATAGAGTTATGGAGTATATCTCATTATTATTTCAAGTTGTCGTTGCTGTTTCGGTTTTGATCGTCTGGGTATTTAGATATCACAACGTGATCAAAGAGTTTCAGCAGTTTGGTTATTCTGATGTGTTTAGAAACTTTGTAGGCGCATCCAAAATTGCCACATCAACGCTGTTGCTGACAGGGATTTGCTATGAGGAGCTTACGCCTTATGCAGCGATATCTATGGCTGTTTTTATGTTTGCAGCGCAGCTTTCTCACATTCGGGTTAAAAACCCATTGATACAACGCCTGCCTTCTTTGGTGTTTTTACTGATGTCGCTATTTATTGCGCTGTTTCACTATGGCGTTATATAGATGGTAGATTATTTTCAGATTCTGGTTCTTTTTACAGGGCTATCTTTTGTTGCGTATGGGATCAACTCTTTTGTATCCAAGCGCATGAAGTCCGAGTTTCAGCGTTGGAACTTGAAGAAAGAGCGAAAGTCAATTGCAAGCTGTCAGCTCATTGGTGGAGCAGCGTTGCTTTTTGGACTCGAGTCGAACATTATGCTTGTGTTGTCATCTTCTTTTTTGGGCGTGATGATGTTGGTTGCAATAGGCGTTCGCATCAAAGTCAGAGACAATATTTCAGATATATTACCAGCATTTGCTTATCTGGTACTGAGTGCAATCATTCTATACGAAGCCACAGCACAGTAAGTTGCAATAAAGACCAAGGGCTATTCTACCACTTGTGAACCTCTTTAAAAAGATAGTTGATGGATAGTGAATAAGCCTCTTTGAAATCCTCCATTTTTAAATCTTTGTCATTGTAGATGATATTCTTCCTATGACAATAGCCTTCAAAAGAATCTTGAATAAGGCCGTTAATTTTATCTTGCAATGAATGGTTGTTTATCAAACAGATTTTAAAACGCTCTAAATCTAATCGTTCCATTGTACATGAATTTTACATGACAATTTTAACTGTAAGACGTTAAGCGCTTAAGAATTTAATATTAAATAAACACTTCTTATCAACAAGTTATTACCTGAGCAGTGATGCACAACACTAAACAAAAGATGTGCTATAAATACTATCTGCCATTCTGCATAGGGTCTGTGTTGGGCATGAGTTTATTTAGGATAAAATAAACAGGACAAAACTTAGTTACTGGACTTATAATTTGAAGGCCTTCAACAGCTACAGCAATCCATAAGAAATCCAAAATGGTAGTACAGAAAGTCTATCCAACACTTACCAAATACAACACACCCACAATGGCATCATGGGCTCTTACTTTTTAGATATTTTTTTCCATTTGTTTGTTTTTCGCTTTTTAAATATAGTGTTTAATTAAATTCTTTACATTAGTGGTAGTAAAACAAAACAATGAAGAAATTATTTAGTACAATAAGCATTTTGGCAATTATCACACAACTAACAAGTTGTACAACTTCGGATGCCACACTAACGTTTGAAGATGAACAGACCAATGCGATTAGAGCACACTTTGATGATTATGCGAATGCAAATCTTGAGGGGATGATGGCTCGATGGTCTGACGAACTTACAGTTTTGACAAATGACGGAGCTGTAGGCTTAAGTGAAGTAAAAGAGGTTATTCCGCTTCACCATATGCTGTTTTCGGAAATTTATTTCACTTCTCCTCATTCGGATGAAGATGATTTTTATGCTGAAACAACCACATATCCTGATGGGAAAACATGGACAAAAACATGGTATAAGTGGCATGCGATTGGAAATTTTACATCAAACAAAGTAACCAATTTAGGGATGATTGGCTTCCGTTGGGAAGATGGTAAGATTGTTGAAGAAAACCACTTTGGTGATAGTGCAGCGTTTAATGCAGAATTAATGGCTTATCAGGCAACAATTGAAGAGTAATTCAAAATGCGATTGAGTGTTAACAAAAAGGGGGTTTTTTTTAAACCCCCCTTTTATTTTTTGACAACGAACTAACAAAGATTAAAACCAATCAGATATGTTTTTCAAAAAATTGGCTTTAGGAATCCATTTTAGGAGAAAGGTAATGACCTTAAATATAATCCATAAAACAGCAATTACTGATGCAAATACCCCGACCTCTTTAAATCGTTTTAGCATAACACAATTTATAAAATCTTACATTAGTGGCAATAAAAAACAAAACAATGAAGAAATTATTCCTCTTATTTATTATTGTTGGATGCTCAACTCCAACCCCAACCGCCACAGTTATAGGTTATGAAAACTCCGATGGAACCACTTTAGAAATCACAAGTGGAGATGTAAGTTCTACAGAGGTTGTAAAAGCATATTTTGATGCATATAACGCTAAAGACTTACAAGCGGTATACAATTTAGAGCACGACGATGTTATCCTTTACGCACCAAGCGGAATGACGATTGAGAGTCCTCAACAGCATTTGGAGTTAGGCGAACAGTTTCTTGAAGCAAACCCTATTGCGAAATGGGAAATCGTTTGGTCTATGTCAGCTGATGTAAAATATGACGACAAGCCTAATGAAAATTGGGTTACTTCAGGTTTATTGGTTACTTATGGAAAAGGCGAAGACTCTGTATCTACCTCTAGTCGAGTAGTTGATCTGATGATCGTTGACGGAAAAGTTAAAAAGGGATATGTTTATCAGCGCGAACTGTCAGACGCTGAAAAAACTAGTACAGAATAAACAAATGAGTAGCACTAAAAAATAACACGATATGTCAAGCAAATTTTTTGGAAATAGTAGACAAAAAAACTCACCTGGTAAAAAAGGGGGGAAACACAAAATGACGAATAAAAACAACAAACAAAAATCTTCTGGTGTTCGAAAAGTAGGAAGAGGTAGCTAGGCTCTAATTCACCTACAATCTTCATTTGGTTGAAAGCCTACTGTTTTGTGTAGTTCGGAACAAATCTTTTGAGCTGTATTAAATTGAAGTAGTTGCCAAATCATTGGCAAAAAACACAGATAAAGACATTACACTCTACTCATTTAGACACACAGGGGCGATAGAAGTCTTTAAACGTACAGGCTCAATACACAAGCTACAAAGAGCTATGGGGCATTCAAGTTTAAACGTATCTCTAACTTATTTAAGAGCACTAGAAGTAGCCGAACTTGAGGAAGAAGATATGCCTATGGTTTATAAGTAATCAATTTAAAGTAAAGCAGGAAAAGG
>DJCM01000019.1:21312-21719 GCA_002430545.1 Flavobacteriaceae bacterium UBA5950 | reverse complement strand
AAATTATTTTAGAGATTATAATAGCTTGTTAATTTGTAGAACAACGTATGTTCTACTTCTTAAATTGGCTGTTGATAAACTTATTTTTATTGTTTACAAAGTGTATATTAAAAAGAATAAATACAAGCAATTAGTCTTATGTTTTTTTTATTGTTAACAACAGTTGTTTTATCAACATATCTATCAACAGAAAGTTAGTTAATTTTACAACAAACGACAGTCATGAATATATCTATTGGAAACGATCACGCAGGAACAACCTACAAATTAGAGCTTCTGAGCTATCTCACTAGCAAAGGTCATACTGTCATAAATCATGGAACCAATGATGATAATAGTATGGATTATCCTGACGCCATTCATCCTGTTGCAAAAGATGTTGCCAATCGTAAATCAGACATAGGAAT
>DJCM01000019.1:20712-20925 GCA_002430545.1 Flavobacteriaceae bacterium UBA5950 | reverse complement strand
TGGAATAAAGAAATCTGCTTATTGTCACGCCAACATAATAATGCAAATATTCTGAGTTTACCAGCACGATTTATTTCACTGGAGGAAGCAAAAGAAATGGTTGACCTATTTCTATTTACCCCATTTGAAGGTGGTCGTCATCAACGAAGAATAGACAAAATAAACAAATGAAACTTGATTGGAAACAGTATGATTGGAATCAAATCGATATAG
>DJCM01000019.1:0-20424 GCA_002430545.1 Flavobacteriaceae bacterium UBA5950 | reverse complement strand
GATCTGAGGTTTTTGTTGTTGAGCAAGATTGTGTTTATCAAGACATCGATGGTAAAGACACTAAAGCAAATCATTTGTTAGGGTATGAAAAAGATCAACTTATCGCTTATAGTAGGCTTTTTAAACCAGGAGATTATTTTGAAGAATATTCATTCGGTAGAGCTGTGATCAAACAAACACATCGTGGGTTAGGTTTAGGTGATGAACTTGTACAGCAATCAATTCAAGCACTAGGTTTAGAAAAAGAAATCAAAATATCTGCTCAATACCACCTTGAAAAACTATATCAAAAACATGGTTTTGTTTCACAAGGAGACACATATTTAGAAGATGGGATCCCTCATATTGCTATGTATCGGAATTTTTCCAGTTCGTAAGCAAATAGGTAAAAGCAGTATAAATTTCTTGACTGCTTTTAACCTTTTCATCATTATAAATAAAATACCCAATACCACTAAAGGAAGGTCCTAATAACTGTTGTTGTAAACGAAATGATTCACGCATTCTGCGTTTGATTAAGTTTCTGGTAACAGCAGATTGATGCACTCGTTTGGGAGCAGAAAAACCTATTTTAAATTCCTTTTTTTCATTGATATATTTTAAGGTTATCCCACCAAAAGACAAGGATTTTCCAGATGCAAACAACTGTTGAAGTTGCGTTTCATTTGTGATGCGAAGTTGTTTTGGAAAGGAGTACATTACTCAGCTTTATAATAAACATCATTCTTTGGATTCACATCAGCAACTAGGCCATTTGGATTGATAAGAATATATTTTATATCATCCAAATCATTATCGATTTCAAAGGTATATGTTGGTATCGCCCAAGCCCAGTCACCGATCGTTGTGACTATTTGGTTTATAAACTCTTTTTCACCTCGTAACATACGCAAGGGGATATAATAATAATCAAAAGAGCCATCATTCATTTCAACAAAGACTTCAACAGGCATAGGCATATTGCCAATTCGCTCTAAGACAACAACAGTTTTTTCGCCTTTTTCTTCTACTTTTTGAACACTATAATCAATCGTGTTGGTCGTGCGAACCCAATCGTTGAGATACCACTCAAGTTGCATACCCGAAACCTTTTCAGCGATTCGTTTAAAATCATTAGGCGTTGGGTGGCTAAACTTAAATTCATCATAATATCTTTTTATCGTTTTCATAAGTTTGTCAGCACCCATAATGTACTCGAGTTGAGCGAGGAAAAGAGCCCCCTTAGAATAACTTCCGACACCATATGCAAAGTTATATTGAAACCTGTCGGCATGTGTTGTTAGTGGTTCTTCTAGTCCTGATTGGACAAGCTGAAAGTAACGATCATAGAAACTTGAATATGGATTTTCTGTTCCCATAACAGCTGCTTCACAAAGCATATCATAAAAAGAAGTAAACCCTTCATCCATCCAAGCATATTTAGCTTCATTCGTTCCCAATAAATGGTGAAACCAACTGTGAGCCAACTCATGAGCAGTCACCCCAAACAAACTGCTATATTTTCGTTCACCTGTTATGAGGGTGCACATCGGATATTCCATACCACCATCACCACCCTGGATGACAGAATATTGTTTGTAAGGATATTCACCTATATTTTCATTAAAAAATGACAACATCTTAGCAGTATCTACCTGTAGTTGTTTCCAATTGTCTTGAATATCAGGGTTGTTGAGATAGAAAAAGTGAAGCTCAACATCATTTGGACCCAATATCATATCGTGTATAAAATCGGGGTCGGCAGCCCAAGCAAAATCATGTACCATTGGCGCAATAAAACGCCAAGTAAGTGTTTTTACTTTTGTTTTCTTATCTTTTTTTGCATACCCATGTCCAATTTCTTCAGGGTTTTGAAGATATCCGGTACCACCGATCACATAGTCGCGATCAATAGTGATGGAAACATCAAAATTACCCCACACCCCATGAAACTCTCGTCCGATATAAGGGTTGGGATGCCAACCATCTTTGTCGTATTCAACCATTTTAGGATACCACTGCGTCATCGACAGATCAACCCCTTCTTTATTGTTTCTTCCACTTCGACGAACTTGCACAGGAACTTGGCCCTCAAACACCATGTCAAATACAGAGGAATCACCTGGCAAAAGAGGCGTGGCAAGCTCAACAACCAAAATGGTCTCTTCTTCAGTATAAGCCACAGCTTTTCCATCTTGTACAAGATCATTGACATGCAAAAAACCAACTTCATCGGCCGACAGTTTCGAGATTCGATTCCCTACACGACTGTCAGGATCTTTGATTGTTCT
Source organism: Flavobacteriaceae bacterium UBA5950 (assembly GCA_002430545.1). Classification (GTDB taxonomy): domain Bacteria; phylum Bacteroidota; class Bacteroidia; order Flavobacteriales; family Flavobacteriaceae; genus UBA724. The sequence continues at coordinate 18,154 of DJCM01000019.1, read as the reverse complement.
TGAACGAACATCCATTTCGCTACCAGGTTGAAAAGCATTGAAATACATATGATAAAATACTTTTGAAAGTGTATCAGGGGAGTGATTTGTATAGCGCAGTTGTTGTGTGCCATCATATCGATATGTTTCCACATCCATACGAATGTCCATGACATAGTCAACCTCTTGTTGCCAATAGCCTCTATAGGGGTTTTGGGCGACAGAAAACACACAGAAAAGAAAGATGAGATATTTCATAAATAAGATTTAAGTTAAAAAAATTCGTTCCATTGATGACTTGACTGCAAACGAACACCGTTTTCTGTTTGATGTACTTTAATTAAAGGGGAGTTGGGGTCATGCTCCATAAAAAGCAAATAACCTTTTTCAGCAGCAAGATCCAAAAAAGCGGCCTTTTCTACAAGTGTTTGTAAGGGCCTTACATCATAACCCATCACATAGGGTACAGGAATATGCCCAATGGTGGGAATGAGATCACCCATAAAAACGATTTTTTCGCCTTTCCAATCAAGTACAGGCAGCATTTGTTTTTCTGTATGGCCATCGACAAAAAGCAGCTCCAAATTCAAGGGGTTTTCCTTATTTTCTTGCATAAACCGTAATCGACCAGACTCCTCAATCGGGCGAAGGTTATCATCCAAAAAAGAAGCCTTTTCACGAGGGTTTGGGTTGGTTGCCCACTCCCAATGGGACTCGTTTGACCAATAGTCTGCGTTTGGAAACACAGGCTCAAAAGAGGAGTGATCTTTGTTCCAAGTAAAACAGCCGCCACAGTGATCAAAATGCAAATGCGTTAACAACACATCTGTAATATCGTTGGGGTGAAAGCCAGCATTGGTGATGGAATCAAGGAGGTTATCTTCTCCCCAGGGCTTATAGTAGCTAAAGAATTTATTACTTTGTTTATTGCCCATTCCTGTATCAACCAAAACCAAGCGATCGCCAGTTTCAATCAAAAGGCATCTGGCACAAACATTAATTAAGTTGTCTTTGTCTGCAGGGTTGGTACGTTGCCATAAGGACTTGGGAACCACCCCAAACATAGCACCCCCGTCAAGTTTAAAATGACCTGCATTGATAGGAAAAAGGTTCATGCTTATTCATTTATGGTTAAACGCAATACAGAACAAACCGAGTTTTTGACAAATCGGTCAGACTTTAAACCAAGCAATACATTATACCAAGCACTTTTTTCCTGAGAACCAATGATGAGCAAATCATAACTGGCAGAGACCTCAGATATAACCCCAACCACATCGTTGCTTCGAATGACCAAATTATCTTCTTCACGAGAAAAACCCCTCAACAATTCTTTGTTACTGTCGTGAAGTTTTATCTCTTGACTCTTCGGCGCATCTTTACTAATGACATTCAACAACGTTAAGCTAGCGCCATAGTATTTACAAATATTATCTGCCACACGAATAAACTTATTCCCTTGGCGACCAGGCCTTACAGCCAGAACAATTTTTGAGATGTTCCGAACACCATTGTCCTTAAATAAAGCAAGATTGGCATTGATGTTTTTGATGACCCATCCCACAGGATTTCGAACCAAAATACCTGCGTTTTCTCGACCACCCCAACCCATCACCAACCACTCACATTTTTGAACAGAAGTAATGTTTTTGATGGTGTTTACAACATCGTGAGTTGGTAAACTTTCAAAAGTAACATTGGTATTTTTCGTTTTTTTGAGGGAAAAGATTCGGCGTTTGACAGATTCGTCTTTGGGTTTCATCAAATCCACATCTTCCAAAAACGTTTGGTCAGGCGCTTCTATGATGTTGATGGCATTAATACTGTTTGTTGGATTGATAGAAGAGGCAACCTCGACAATCATTTCAGGTGAGGTTTCGTCACCCAGCAGAGGCACAACGATTTGAGAATCAGAACTATAAATCCCTTCAATTACTTCTTCCTGTTCGAGACTGATATCAGACAATCCACCTCGCTTTCCACGAAACAGAAAAGAGAAGATCCCATAGTTGGACAACAACCCACTGCGATTTGTTTTTCGCCCATAGGCAAGGAACACTAAAAAACCAATGACAAAGACAGCCAACACTGACAACAACGCTTGAAGCCCTAAAAAAGCCAGAAGAAACAAACCACTTAGAATGCCGAAAATTTGCACAAAAGGATAGAGTGGAGATTTGTATTTGGGACGATACCACTGTGCGTTGGTTTCTCTAAAAACAATCACAGCTAGGTTGACAGAAACAAACATCAAGACCTTGAAGGCACTGGCGAGCTTTGCGATTTTAACCACATCTAAAAAGATAATCGCCAACCCAATCGCAACAGCAGTGACAACAATCGAAAAAACAGGAGTCATATATTGTTTACTGATCGAGGTAAAGATCGAAGGCAAAGCGCCATCACGTGCCATTGCAAACGGAAATCGTGAGGAGGCAAGCAACCCAGAGTTTGCCATAGAGAGCAGTGTCATCACCCCAACAACACCTGCAATGTATCCAGCAATTGGCCCACCGATTTCGGCAGCAGCAGTATAAATTGGTCGGATGTCAGTGGCGAGTGTATCACCATCGATAAAATTGACAAGCACGATCGACACACAAACATAAACAGCCATAATAAGCAGTAGTGAAATAATCATGGTTAGGGGTAGATTTTTTTCTGGTTTTGAGATTTCACCAGCAATGGCAGCAATCTTGGTTACACCAGCATAAGAGATGTATAAAAAAGCAACACCACTAAAAAAACCGAGTGTTCCGTCGGACAAAAAAGTTGTGGGTGGAACAACACTAACGCTGTTAAACCCAAGGGCAATCAGCACAACCAATGAGGTGACGCTTACACCAACAATAGCCAGTTGGGCATTACCTACTTTTTTCACACCAAAGATGTTTAATATCAAAACAAGAAGTAGGGAGACAATTGCCACGACAGAGGTGTAGAGGGAGTCCAGTTCAACCAACACATATAAATAGGCACTCAGCCCTACGAGGGAGAATGCGCTTTTTAGTAGTAATGACAACCAAAGGCCTATACCTGAGACAACCCCAAAAAGAGGACCAAAGGCACGATCGATATAGACATAAGTACCTCCTGATTTGGGCATAGCAGTAGCCAGCTCAGCCTTTGATAAAACAGCAGGGATAATGCATATTCCTGCCACCAAAAAAGCCAATGAAACAGATGGCCCTGTGATGCCAAAGGCAACACCAGGTAAAACAAAAATACCACTGAGCATCCCACCAATGCTGATGGCAATTGCAGAAGGCAAACTCAATGTGCGTATAAGTGTTGTCTTGCTTTTCATTTCACATGAAAAGTACTAAATAAATTTTGATTGTAAAGGGAGATTATAAACTTAGTCGTTTAACTGAAGCACAGCCATAAACGCTTGTTGTGGAATTTCGACATTGCCTACCTGGCGCATTTTCTTTTTTCCTTTTTTCTGCTTTTCAAGTAGTTTTCGCTTTCGAGTGATGTCCCCACCATAACACTTGGCAGTTACATCTTTTCGAACAGCCTTGATTGTTTCGCGCGAAATAATTTTTGCGCCAATCGCTGCTTGAATCGGAATATCAAACTGTTGCCTTGGGATCAACTCCTTGAGCTTTTCACACATTTTCTTTCCTAGCGTATAGGCATTGTCAGCATGCACCAAGGCTGAAAGGGCATCAACAGCATTGCCATTGAGCAAGATATCCACTTTCACTAGCTTGGACGTGCGCAAGCCAATAGGACTATAATCAAAAGAGGCATACCCACGTGAGACAGATTTTAGACGATCGTAAAAATCAAAAACAATTTCTGCTAAAGGCATATCAAAAGACAACTCTACTCGCTCAGGAGTCAGATAGGTTTGGTTGGTGATTTGCCCTCGCTTTTCAATACATAAGCTCATGACATTTCCAACATAATCTGCTTTGGTGATGACAGAAGCTTTGATAAAAGGCTCTTCTACATGATCGAGAACAGAAGGCTCTGGGAGATCAGTTGGGTTGTTGACCAACACAATTTCATCAGGCTTCTTTTTGGTGAAGGCGTGATAGGACACGTTGGGAACAGTAGTAATCACAGACATATCAAACTCACGCTCTAGTCGCTCTTGAATGATTTCTAAGTGCAACATACCCAAAAAACCACATCGAAAACCAAACCCAAGCGCAGCCGAGCTTTCGGGCTGAAAGACTAAAGAAGCATCGTTGAGCTGTAGTTTTTCCATCGAGTTTCTCAACTCCTCATAGTCTTCAGTATCAACAGGATATATCCCAGCAAACACCATTGGCTTGACCTCTTCAAAACCCTCAATGGGTGCGTCGGTGGGTGTGTCTGCCAAAGTAATTGTGTCACCAACTTGCACCTCTTTTGCCTCTTTGATCCCTGTGATAAGGTAGCCAACATCACCTGTGTCGACGTGCTTTCGTGGTTCTTGCTTGAGCTTGAGTGCACCCACCTCATCGGCGTTGTACTCTTTACCAGTAGCCATAAATTTGATGCGATCTCCTTTTGAAATTCGACCACTGATAATTCTAAAATACGTTTCTATCCCACGAAAAGGATTATAAACAGAATCAAAAATTAATGCCTGCAAAGGCGCATGATTATCACCATCAGGGGCAGGTACACGATCGACGATCGCTTTAAGGATCGAATCAATACCAAGGCCTGTTTTTGCAGAACATTGAATCACCTCTTCTTCTTTACACCCCAACAGATCGACAATATCGTCTGTGACCTCCTCTGGGTTGGCAGAAGGCAAATCAACTTTGTTGAGTACAGGTATAATCTCTAAGTCATTTTCGAGTGCCAAATACAAATTCGAAATGGTTTGCGCTTGAATACTTTGTGCAGCATCTACGACAAGCAGCGCACCCTCACAAGCCGCAATGGATCGAGAAACCTCATAGGAAAAATCAACGTGACCAGGGGTGTCGATGAGATTAAACACATACTTTTGACCATTCAAAACATAATTCATCTGAATGGCGTGAGACTTGATGGTGATGCCTCTCTCGCGCTCCAAATCCATATTATCAAGAAGTTGATCTTGTTTTTCTCGCTCAGTAACAGCACCAGTAGCATCGAGCAAACGATCGGCCAAAGTGCTTTTACCATGGTCAATATGGGCAATAATGCAAAAATTACGAATGTGCTTCATCTACGAACCAAAAGGACAACAAAGATACTTAATTGTACCCTGCAAATGTGAATAAAGATTATTTTTGGGGAAAATTGAGTTTATGACAAGTTTGCAAAGTGCCTTTCGCATCCTTTTGGGAATCGTGTTTATCTTTTCTGCATACACCAAGTTTGTGGGACCTGGGTTTTTTGAAATCACTTTGATTGATCAAGGGTTGCTGTCGAGTAGAGGCCAAGCCCAACACGCAGCACGTTTTCTGATAGGACTCGAATTTGCCTTAGGCCTACTGATGCTATTGCCTTATTATACCAAACAATTGATGGCGATTGCCAGCCTGATGTTGATTGGGTTTACCATTCATTTGGGTTATTTATGGGCGATTGGAGATAACGAAAACTGTGGTTGCTTTGGAGAGATGATATCTATGTCACCTGCCGAATCGATTGCAAAAAATATATTGATGTTGGCTGTGTCTGTTTGGCTTTGGATCAAAAGCCCTTCAAAAGCAACCAATCAAACCATTCTTTTTGGTGGTGCGATGATCATTATTACAAGTATGTGGGTGTTTTTACCGATTCCTGATCAAAGCGAGTTCCCAGTCAATCAATACACCAATTTTAGCAGTGTTGGTCGAACTGACTTGACATCAGGAGAAAAGCTGGTTGCGATTCTCAATTTGGACTGTGAGCACTGTCAAGAATTGAGTGTCGAACTCGGAAAAATGAACAAAACAAACAAGCTACCAGACGTTTATGCCTTTTATTTTAAAGAAGGAGAAACAACAGTAGAACAGTTTGAGCAAATGACAAACACTTCGTTTCCTTATGTTGAAATAGACGTCAATACCTTTTTTGATTTAATAGGGGAAAGCCCACCTAGGGTTTATGTTTTGAACGATGGCGCAGTTGATGCGATTATTGATGAAGACATTGCAAACACTCTCGACAAACGCTATGCACAAACAAGCGAATAATGGCTAAAATCGGAAACATTGAATTGGGTTCTTTTCCCTTGCTATTGGCACCTATGGAAGATGTCAGTGACCCACCATTTCGAGCGCTTTGTAAGGAGCAAGGAGCAGATGTGATGTACACAGAATTTATATCTAGCGAGGGGCTTATTCGTGATGCAGCTAAAAGTATGATGAAGCTCGATATTTATGAAAAAGAACGACCCATAGGAATCCAGATTTTTGGCGCCAACCTAGACTCGATGTTGCAAGCAGTGGATATTGTTGAAAAAACCAACCCCGACATTATCGATATCAATTATGGCTGTCCTGTCAAAAAGGTTGTTTGTAAAGGCGCAGGCGCAGGAATTTTGAAAGATATCCCAAAAATGGTTTCCTTGACCAAAGCAATTGTAGAGCGGACAAAACTTCCTGTAACAGTCAAGACAAGACTTGGTTGGGATTATGACAGCATACAAATAGTTGATGTTGCGGAGCGACTGCAAGACGTAGGCGCACAGGCCATTTCAATTCATGGCCGCACAAGGGCGCAGATGTATAAAGGGGACGCAGATTGGCACCCAATTGCTGCAGTAAAAAATAACCAAAGGATGCACATACCTGTTTTTGGAAATGGCGATGTTGACACACCCGAAAGAGCAATGATGATGCGAGACGAGTTTGGTTTAGATGGCGCAATGATTGGACGTGCAAGCATTGGAAACCCTTGGTTTTTTGGGCAAGTAAAACATTATTTCAAAACAAAGGAACACCTCCCACCACCAACGATTAAGGATCGTGTTGAAATGGCAAGACGACATTTACAAATGGCGACCGATTGGAAGGGGGAAAAGCTGGGAGTTTTTGAAACACGCAGGCATTATACAAACTATTTCAAAGGGATTCCCCACTTCAAAGAATATCGCCTACAGATGGTCACTTTAGACAACGCTTCTGAAGTGTTTGAAGTGTTTGATCGAGTTGCGTCTAATTTTCAAGAGGCAGAAGTATCGATTTAGCGCAGCAGTTGATGCCGAACGACAGCAGATGCGATCCAAGCCGTCACTACACTAAGCATCCCCCATATCAGCAGTAAGGCCGACAGATTTTCAAATGAAAATGCAATTGGATATGGCAATTGTGTTCCTGGTACAAGTATAAATTCACTAATCGATTGTGCAACGACGACACCAATGCCAACAACCAACCCAAAAAACCCACCAATACCACTGAGCAGTAGACCCTGATAAAAGAAAATCTGTCGTATTTCGTTGACTGACGAACCCATTCCCAGCAGCGTTTGAAGCTGATTACGCTTGTCCAAAACCATCATCACAATGGCACCAACCACATTGAACAAGGCGATTGTAAGCACAAGGGAAAGAATTAAATAAATGGCAACGCGCTCTGTTTGCAACATTCTGTAGAGTGCAGGATTAAGGGCCTTTTTTTCAATGACTTCAAATCCAGATCCAATGATGCGTTGTATTTCTTCGATGAGGGCATTTTTCTTGGCATTATTGTCAACTTTGACATCAACAGCAGTATAGGTGTTGGTAGGTGCGTTTGTCAATGACCAAACAAAAGAAAGGGGCGCAAACGCATAGTTATAATCGACCTCTTCATTCATTTGAAAGACCCCAACATTGGTTGCCCATCTAGAGATAAAAGGGTTGGGATCAAGGGGGTTGATCGCTCCTTGTTTTGGGAGTAAACACTCGATAAAACCATCGTAGTCATACAAACCAGCTCCGAGGTCAATCGTGGTGCCATAACCCAACAGCAATTCCTCACCACTATCAGATACCATTCGCCCAACAGGGATTCGATCACTAATGCCAAAGAGTTGATCATAACGCGAATCAACACCAATAAGAGTGACGAGTTTGTGCTGTTGTTCAAATCGTAATACAGCTTCTTGCGAAAAAATAGGCGCAGCAACAGCAACACCTTTCACTTGTTCGAGTTTGACGATCACAGTGTCTGCCATGATAAAGGAAAAAGAACCAACACTGTTTATTTTCAAATCGGGGTCGATGGAACTAGAATAAGATAGCCCAAAATCGTGAAGCCCAGAAAAAACCGATTGAATCACAAAAAAAGCACAAACAGCAACCCCTACAACAAAAGAAGCAAAGTGACTAATGAGCCGAACAGTGTTGAATTTTGTTGAAGAAAGGCGATATCGACGAGCGACAAAAAACGAAAACGACATAACAAGATTATGGCTTCAGGGGGTTTTCGGGATTGTGTAAAGACTGATCGATTTTTTCGATCTGCTGAAGAGAATCATCTATAAAAAACAGGAGGTCAGGGACAACACGCAGTTGGTTGCGAATGCGTTTTGCAAGGGTGTTTTTTATTTTACCTTGCCCCTCTTCTATGAGACTCAAAACTTGTTTTGCTTCAGAAAAAGGAAAAACAGACAAATAGACTTTTGCGATTTGGAGGTCAGGGGTTACACGCACAGCAGTGACTGAAACAACTTGTTTTTTCAGGTTGTGCTGGTGCAAGAACAGATGAAGAATTTCTGCAAAGTCTTGCTGAAGGAGTGCGTTAATTTTCTTTTGTCGATTTGTCACAATAGCCCAAAAATAGGAATATATTTTTGCCTATTGACTTACAAGCCAATCTATAATTACATTTGACAATGGATCAAATGCGAAAAATCATACATATTGACATGGATGCTTTTTTTGCTTCTGTAGAACAGCTCGACAATCCAGAACTCAAAAACAAACCCCTTGCTGTTGGTGGAGGTTCGAAGAGAGGGGTGGTATCAGCAGCGAGCTATGAGGCGCGAAAATTTGGTGTCAGTAGCGCAATGTCAGGTGAAGTGGCTCGCAGACTGTGTCCGGAATTGATATTTGTAAAACCCAGATTCGCTAGGTATAAAGAGATTTCGAAGGTTGTGCACTCTATCTTTTTCAGCTATACAGATTTGGTTGAGGCGCTGTCTCTTGATGAGGCTTATTTAGATGTTACCAACAACAAAAAGGGAAACCCATCAGCAACACTGATTGCGCAAGACATACGTAAAACAATTTTTGAATTTACTGGATTAACTGCATCTGCTGGGATTTCAACCAACAAGTTTTTAGCAAAAATCGCAAGTGATTATAACAAACCCAATGGCCAAAAAACCATACCCCCAGAAGAAGTGCTGTCATTTATCGCTGATCTAGATGTTTTAAAGTTTCATGGGGTTGGCAAGGTGACTGCAGACAAAATGTATCGCTTGGGGTGGTATACTGGCAATGATTTACGCAACCAAAGCTTGTCGAGTCTAGAAAAACATTTTGGCAAGCAAGGTCAATTCTACTACAACGTCGTTAGAGGGATACACCTGAGCCCTGTGCGCACAAAAAGACAGCAAAAATCAGTGGGGGCCGAGCGAACCTTTGAGAGCAATATTTCAAGTGAAGTGTTTATGACCACACACCTTGAAAACATTGCAGACGCATTGAAACTCAGGTTGGAAAAATCGAAAATGAGTGGAAAAACGATTACCCTCAAAATCAAGTACAGCGACTTTGTGACCCAAACAAGATCCAAAACAACACCTTATTATACGTCAGATATATCACTGATTTTGGAAGTGGCGAAAGAACTGTTGTTTCAAGACCAGCTTAAAAACTCTGTTCGACTGTTGGGGATTTCGCTTAGTAATTTTAAAAACCCCACTGAAAAGAAAAAAGTGGAGGCACAATTAAAGCTATCGTTTTAATCAATCTTTAATTACTGAAACACGCAACGTGTTGACCATCCCTTTGTTCGCTACAGGCATTGCCAACAGGTTTACTAGGCTGTCACCTGTTTTGACATAGCCCTTTTCTTTGGCGATAAGGTTGACATCCACAACAGTTTCATCAGTAGAAACAAATCGATCATAGTAGTGGCATTTAACTCCCCATAGCAAGTTGAGCTGCGTCAATATTCGACGATTTGACGTAAAAACAAGAATAGAGGAGTCTGGTCGCCATGCAGAGATTTGGTATGCTGTATATCCACTGTTGGTCAGGGTACAAATGGCTTTTGCTTCTATTTCTGTTGCCATAAGGGCAGCGTGATAGCAAGTGGATTTTGTGATAAAGCGATCATTTTTGTTTTGAGGGGCTTGGTTGTGTTTATGAATGAGAGGGGAGCTCTCCACATGAACAACAATTTTACGCATTGTTTGGATGACTTCAACAGGGTATTTCCCAACAGAAGTTTCGCCTGAAAGCATCACAGCATCAGCGCCATCCATCACAGAGTTGGCAACATCATTGACCTCGGCTCGGGAAGGCGTAAGACCCTCGATCATCGACTCCATCATCTGGGTGGCGATTATAACTGGAATTCGAGCTGCTTTGGCTTTGAGAACCAAGTTTTTTTGAATTAAAGGAACACCCTCTGCAGGAACCTCAATACCCAAATCACCACGTGCCACCATCAAACCATTGCTATGATCAATAATTTCATCAATATTGTCTAGTGCTTGAGGTTTTTCAATTTTCGAAATGATAGGGATATCAGAAGAGCCGTGTTTTTTAATGAGTTTTTTAAGAGCAAGCAAGTCTTCTTTGTGACGAACAAAAGAGAGCGCAATCCAATCGACTTGTTGCTCGATAGCAAACACAGCATCTTTCACATCTTTTTCTGTTAAGGCAGGCAACGACACCTCTGTGTTTGGCAGATTAACACCTTTGTTCGACTTCAGCGGCCCTCCCTGGACGACAGACGCAACAACCTCTGATTGACCATCTGTGGAGGTCACTTCAAAAATCAATTTTCCATCGTCTAACAAGACTCGCTCACCTGCTTTGACATCTTTTGGAAAAGACTGATAATTCATATATACATGATTGGCAGTGCCCTCTTCTATTTTTTTGGTTGTAAAGACAATGCGATCGCCCTTTTCCACAGCGACACCATCTTTCATTTTACCAACCCTCAGCTTAGGCCCTTGCAGGTCTGCCAACACCCCAACATTAAACCCAAGTTCTTTGTTGAGCTCACGAATCAATTCAATGCGTTGTTTGGCTGCCTCAAAGTCGGCATGGGAGAAGTTGATCCTAAAGATATTTACCCCTGCAACCATCATGTCTTTAATCGTTTCACGATCTGAACTGGCAGGACCTAACGTTGCTACAATTTTGGTTTTTTTGATTTCTTTCATTTTAAAAGCTAAGTTGTTGTTTTAAGTGTATTACATGTTCGGGCAGTGAGTAGCAAGACTGTATGTAGGGGAGCTGGCCTAAATTTTTTTGAACATTTTCGGACTCTTTTACACCAACAGAAAGCAGATAATCAACCCCGTTTAGTTGTTTGAACAAGTAACGAGTTTCAGCAGTGGAGAACAGTTGACTTTCAGTGTAGGGCGAATCCATTGTTTTCGCTTTGTTTCGAATCAAATGCCAGTGCACACCCTCTTTTCTTCTTTGATAGCTAAAGATAGGAAACTTTTGTTCTGCTTGTTTTGAAGCATAGTCTTCTGGACGACGACGCAAGAGAACGGAAAAGATTTTATTGATATGATACGCCATTTGATAGTCAGGGATTGGTGTGTGAATACATATCCAATCATCATCAGAATTATCGATAGACAGCGAAAGCGTATGCTTGATCATAATTGCTGTTTGGTCAAACAAATATACAACTGTTCGTGAGTTGAATGGCAAAAAAAGAATACATTACAGTTGGTTGTGTTTTTTTTCTTGCATTTGGTCTGCAAACTTAAAATAAGCTCTTTTGGACACTTTTTCTGCAGCCTTTTTTTTGTTTGTCGCGCGCGCAGAGGCAACAAGCGTTTTGTCGACAAAGAGTTTGGCTTTAAACATGAGTTTGTTTGCCCCAGAATCCTCAAACACATCATATTCATAGGTCATTTTTTGCTTTTGAAACCAATTGACCAAAGTCCCCTTGTAGCTTATCACACGACTTTTCAAATCATCCAAATCAACATAAGGTTGGATTACTTTTCTCTCGACAAAAGAACGGCACTTCAAAAACCCACCATCCACAAAAACAGCTCCAACCAAAGCTTCAAAAATGTTTCCATGAACATCGTCGCTATACTGATTTTTTTCAGTTCTTGATTGAAGTAAAGGATACAAATTAAGAGACTTGCCCACATGATTCAAAAAGTCCCTACGCACAATTTTGGACCTCATCTGCGTCAGTGTTCCTTCATCTGCGACAGGCATTTTTGTAAACAGATAATTTCCAATGATTGTTCCTAGAACTGCATCTCCAAGAAACTCTAAACGTTCGTAGTTTATTTTTCTTCCATCATCATCAACTTTTTCTAGCGATCGATGGGTAAAAACTCGTTCGAAAAGGTAAATCTTCTTTGGGGTGTACCCAATAATTTCTGAAATGGTTTGCTTGAACGAACGTTGGGGCTTGGACTTTTTTAGAAGCGAAATCAACCCCATATCAAATCATACAATTTTACGCATGACGACACATGCATTATGCCCACCAAATCCGAAGGTGTTGCTCATTGCAACATTGATATCTCTTTCCTGTGCTTTGTTGAACGTGAAGTTTATTTTTGGGTCGATGTTTTCATCGTCTGTGAAGTGGTTGATTGTTGGTGGAACAATACCATGTTGAATAGATAAGATGGTTGAAATTGCTTCCACAGCACCAGCAGCACCCAACAAATGACCAGTCATAGACTTTGTTGAGTTGATATTCATGTTGTACAAATGGTCTCCAAAAACTTTTTTCAAAGCACCAGATTCAGCCACATCACCAAGAGGGGTTGAGGTGCCATGCATATTTATCGCATCCACTTCATTGGAAGACACGTTAGCATCTTTGAGTGCGTTTTCCATGACAAGCGCAGCGCCAATCCCTTCTGGGTGAGGAGCTGTCATGTGATAGGCATCTGCAGAAAGGCCACCACCAACAATTTCACAATAGATTGTAGCGTCTCTTTTTTGCGCATGCTCCAAGGTTTCTATGACCAAAGCACCAGCGCCTTCTCCCAACACAAAACCATCGCGGTCTTTATCAAAGGGGCGAGAAGCGGTTCGAGGATCGTCGTTGCGTGTGGAAAGGGCATGTAAGGCGTTGAAACCAGCAACACCAGCAATAGTGATACAAGCCTCTGAACCACCACAGACCATTACATCAGCATGACCCAAACGGATATAGTTTAGCGCATCAATAAGGGCGTTTGCAGAAGAGGCACATGCCGAAACAGTTGCAAAATTAGGACCTTGAAAACCATGCTTGATTGAGATCATTCCTGGTGCAATGTCAGGGATCATTTTCGGAATAAAGAATGGGTTGAAACGAGGGGTTCCGTCTCCTGCTGCGAAATTGAGAACTTCATTTTGAAAGGTCTCCAACCCACCAATACCTGCGCCCCAAATAACGCCAACGCGAGTTTTATCCAGCGATTCCAAATGGAAACCAGCATCATCAATAGCTTCATCACTAGCAACCATTGCATATTGGGTGAAGCGATCCATTTTACGAGCTTCCTTGCGATCAAAATGGTCGTTGGGATCGTAGTCTTTCAACTCGCACGCGAATTGAGTTTTAAATTTTGAGGCGTCGAAATAACTTATAGGAACACTTCCACTTTTTCCAGAGATCAAACCATCCCAATAAGCTGGAATTCCATTTCCTATAGGAGTTAACGCGCCAAGACCTGTTACGACAACGCGTTTATTCTGCATAAATATCTATTTTCCGTCCTCTATATATTGGACTGCCTGTCCAACAGTGGCGATGTTTTCAGCTTGGTCATCGGGGATTTGGATATCGAATTCCTTTTCAAATTCCATGATCAGTTCAACAGTATCCAAAGAGTCTGCACCCAAATCATTTGTAAAGCTAGCTTCAGAAACGACTTCGTTTTCGTCAACACCTAATTTATCTACGATTATGGCTTTTACACGTGATGCAATATCAGACATATAAGAAGTTTTAATGTTAGTTGGGGGCAAAAATAAGAAAAGTTTGGCTCTATTAACTCAATCCGAATAAAATCTTACCACTCTTTTAAAATTCTGACTCATTCAAATCTGAAACACACCCAATAAATATGTAGATTTGTAAAGCGAACAACAACGATGTCCAAACATCATACAATTTTGATATTTGCTTCTGGATCAGGAACAAATGCCGAGCAAATTATTCGTCATTTTTCTCCAATCAATGACGTAAAAGTTGCAGGAGTTTACACCAACAACCCTTCTGCGTTTGTCATCGAACGAGCCAAAGAACTCAACGTGTCGACATTTGTTTTTAGTCGCGAACAACTCAACGATCCAAACGCATTGTTGGCAGAGCTGAAAGACAAAAACCCCAACCTTATTGTTTTGGCTGGTTTTTTATGGAAAATACCACCCCATATTGTTGATGCATTTCCTGATAAAATAATCAATATTCATCCATCCTTGTTACCAAAATTTGGCGGAAAAGGAATGTTTGGTCGCCATGTTCATCAAGCAGTGATTGATGCTAAAGAACTAGAAAGCGGTATAAGCATCCATTATGTAAACAGCCAATATGACGAGGGGGCTATCATTTTTCAGGCCAAAACAACAGTTGACCGCCAAGAAACCTGCGAGAGTTTGGCACAAAAAATTCACAAGCTCGAACACCAACATTTAACCGAGCAGATTGAAAAACTACTCATTCCAACAGAAAAAAGAGTGAATCTCTACACCGATGGAGCTGCAAGAGGAAACCCAGGCCCAGGCGGATATGGTTTAATTTTGGAGTGGGAAGGGACGCCTTATAAAAGAACCTATGCTCAGGGGTTTATTCATACCACCAACAATAGAATGGAGTTGAAAGCAGTGATCAAAGGATTGCAGCTATTGAAACAATCGCCACTTGATGTTGTTGTGTACACTGACTCTAAATATGTTAGCGAAGCAGTTGAAAAGAAGTGGGTCTTTGGCTGGGAGAAAAAAAACTTTAAAAACAAAAAAAACGTAGACCTTTGGAAAGAATTTTTAGAACAGTATCGCAAACACAGGGTTCGAATGGAATGGATCAAAGGACACAATCAACACCCACAAAACGAGAGCTGTGATAAAATGGCAGTTGAAGCATCAAAAAAAACAGAGAGTCAAATCGAAGACGTTGGATATCAACAAAAACAATAAATATGCAGAAAAATAAAGTATTAGTTGTAGGAACAATTGCTTTTGACGAAGTCGAAACACCATCTGGATCAAGTGGAAAAGTGATTGCAGGATCAGCCACATACATCTCCTTGGCGACCTCTTTTTTTGAGGTAGAATCTGCAATTGTTTCGATCGTAGGTAGAGACTTTCCTGGAGATTATCTTGAAGAGTTGGCTGACAGAAACATCAATATGGAAGGGGTTGAGATTGACAACACTGGCGACACCTTTTATTGGAAGGGACGATATCACAAGGACATGAATCGTCGAGACACTTTGGTCACAGACCTCAACACTTTGGCGAACTTCAATCCAATCGTTCCCGATGCTTTTAAGGATGCCAAAGTTGCATTGTTGGGAAACCTTCATCCAGACATACAAGAATCAGTGATCAGTCAAATCAACCCTCAAAACACGACAATCATTCTCGATACGATGAATTTTTGGATTGAGAGAACTTGGGATGAACTGATGCAAGTGGTGTCTAAGACAGACATCATCACCATCAACGATGAGGAGGCTTTTCAAATGACTGGCAAGACCAATATATTGTCGGCAGCAAAACAAATAAGTGACATGGGGCCTTCTTATGTTATTATTAAAAAAGGAGAGCATGGAGCACTGCTTTACCACAAAGACCAAACCTTTTTGGCACCAGCAGTGATATTGGATAATGTCGTTGACCCAACAGGTGCCGGCGACACCTTTGCAGGAGGGATGGCAGGGTTTTTGGCAAGTCAAGCCGAAATGAATTTTGAAGTGTTAAAAACAGCAATGGTGTATGGGTCTTCTGTCGCTTCATTTTGTGTGACAGATTTTGGAACAAAAGCAATTGTAAACACATCGATCTCACAAATAAAAAAGCGTGTTGATATGCTAAAGAAGTCTGTAGATTTCAAAACTTTTTGAAATAAAAAACATGAAGGCAAGATGTAGCAAACAAATTCTTTATTTTTGCTAGGATGAGTGATTCGATTAAACACGAATGCGGGATAGCACTTCTTCGGCTACAGAAACCACTTCGCTATTATCAGGAAAAATACGGCAGCTTGTTTTTTGGGATTTATAAAATGTATTTGATGCTTGAAAAACAGCACAACCGTGGTCAAGACGGGGCTGGTTTTGCGAGCATAAAATTTGACATGAACCCCGGCGACAGCTTTATGAGTCGTGTTCGATCTTCAGAAAACCAACCCATTCAAGATATTTTTTCGAAGATCAACAGCAGCATAAACACTGTTTTTCATGAGCTGGGAAACACAGACTTAACTGACCTTGAAATCAAACAAGCATACCCATATTTAGGTGAAATTATGATGGGTCATTTGCGCTACGGAACATTTGGAAACAACAGCATCACGAGTGTACATCCCTTTTTGCGTCAGAACAATTGGATGCATCGAAACTTGGTGTTGGCTGGAAACTTTAACCTGACCAATGTAAACGAACTTTTTGACAATTTGGTCACACTTGGACAGCATCCAAAAGTGAAGGCAGATACTGTCACAGTCATGGAAAAAATAGGACATTTTCTCGACGATGAAGTGACCAAAGAGTATAAAAAATTAAAAAAGAAAGGCTTTTCTAAACAAGAAGCATCCCCAATGATTGCAGAAAACATAAAGGTTTCGAAAATCCTTAAAAAGGCAACCAAAAATTTTGACGGTGGCTATGTCATTAGTGGCATGTTGGGGCATGGAGATGCATTTTTGATGCGTGACCCCAATGGTATTCGACCAGCATACTTTTTTCAAAACGACGAATTTGTTGTTGCTGCATCAGAACGCCCAGCGATTCAAACAGTATTTGATGTTCCCTTTGAAGAAATCAAAGAGGTTCTCCCAGGCCATTCTTTAATTATTAAAAAGAATGGAACAACCTCAATGAAAGAAATTTTACCAGCTAGAGAGCTCAAAGCATGTTCGTTTGAAAGAATTTATTTTTCGAGAGGAAATGACGCAGAAATCTACAACGAAAGAAAGGCCTTAGGAAAATACCTTTTCCCAAAAGTACAGCAGGCCATCGACAATGATTTTGAAAACACTGTGTTTTCTTTCATTCCCAACACAGCCGAAACCGCATTTTATGGGCTCATAGAATCTGTGCAATCTCATCTGAAACAACAAGCAATAGCGACAGTAAAGACAAACCCATCCGAGGCAGACCTTGATAAGCTATTGAATTGTACACCAAGAACAGAAAAAGTGATCCTAAAAGACGTAAAGCTTCGAACGTTTATTACAGAAGACAGCAGTCGAGATGATCTTGTTGCCCACGTTTATGACATCACCTATAATACTGTAAAAAAGAGCGACAATCTGATTGTTATTGACGACAGTATTGTTCGAGGGACAACATTGAAGAAAAGCATTCTTAAAATCCTCGACCGACTGTCTCCGAAGAAGATTGTGGTGGTGTCGAGTGCACCACAAATTCGCTATCCCGACTGTTATGGAATAGACATGGCTCGCTTGGAGGATCTTATTGCTTTTCAGGCAATGCTTGGGTTGTTAAAAGATTTTGATAAGGAATCAATGCTTGAAACAGTTTATCAGGCAGCTAAAGAAGAAATGAAAAAACCAGACACAGAAGCCACAAATGTTGTCAATGTGTTATATGAGTTGTTTTCAACAGAGCAGGTTTCTGCAAAAATAGCTGTTCTAGTAAAAGAAGAGAGCATCCAATGTGAGGTCGATGTTATTTTTCAGGATGTTGAGAAACTACACCTTTCATGTCCTAAAAATTTAGGGGACTGGTATTTTACTGGGGATTACCCAACCCCCGGAGGCAATCGAGTTGCCAACCAAGCTTTCATCAATTTCATGGAAGGAAACAAGCAACGAGCATATTAAAAAATCATAAATTTTCTTTAAAATAGCTTTAGATTAAAAAAAAAGTGTACTTTAGCAATGTCATAACATAAGTAGGTTAAGTTCATGGTAAGATTTGGGGC
>DJCM01000021.1:40573-55921 GCA_002430545.1 Flavobacteriaceae bacterium UBA5950 | reverse complement strand
AAAAAGAAAAAGCCTTATGCGTTTGCTGATAGTAACTTTATTATCCTTTCTGTTGCTCCTGCTTTTGATGTGATGTAGCTGAGATTCACAGTCCCTTTTTCACCTCTTTCGGATTGGTTTTGCATGAGGTTATTTAGATGTTTTGCAGCATCTGTTTTTGTAGAGATTGAAATTACTCCACCTTTTTTGATAAGATCAACTGCTTCAGGAAATTGATGATAGTTTTTTCCAATCACAATCGGAAGCCCAGTGGCTGCGGGCTCGAGTATGTTGTGCAACCCATAACCACCCATTGCACCACCCACATAAGCGATGTGACCATACTGATAGCATGACGATAGTAAACCAATGGTATCGAGGACAAGAACAGGTGTTTGTGATAGATTGTGTTTCTCGCGTGTTGTGTATCGCTGAGCAGTGGAGGGGAGTTGTTCCATCAACTTCAAAAGCTGTTGTTTGTTTATTTCGTGAGGTGCAATAAGCCAGCACCATCCTTTGGGTGTATGATCAATCGCCTCTTTCAATACATCGATGTCTTGCGACCAAGTACTCCCAGCGACGATACATTTTCGATCCCCCACAAATGTTTTCATAAAGGAGAGGTCTTGCTTTTGCTGCTGCACACGATCAAAACGAGTATCTCCAGTAACAGAGGTTTGGGTTATGCCAATCTTGTGTAGGAGCTGTTGAGATTCTTCATCTTGCACAAAAATATGAGTAAACCCTCTCAAGAGTTTACGAAACCATCCACCCCAGGGTTTAAAAAATACTTGACGAGACTGAAAGAGCCCAGAAATGAGGTAGGTTGGTACTTGTTGTTTGTGAAGTTCTCTGAGCAAATTGGGCCAAAAATCCGATTTGACAAAAAGAACTTTCGTTGGTTGTAAGTGTTTTATAAATCGCCTTATGTCCGACCGATTATCCCAAGGCAAATATGTCGTTAGATCGGCAACTTGATGTGCTTTTTTAACGTGATAACCAGAAGGAGAAAAAAATGTGACGAGATAAAAGCTGTCAGGGTCTTCTGACTGTAGGGATTTTAGAACGGTAAGTCCCTGCTCATACTCTCCAAGCGATGCGCAGTGCATCCAGAAAACTGATTTGTTGTTTGGAATTTTTTTAATGTCATTCCAAATTTGTTTTCTCCCCTCAACAAACTGTTTTGTTTTACCCGAAAGAGGGATAAAAGTCAATAGCCCACGAACCAACCGAACCACAGAAGAATACAACAGTTGCATACACAAAGATAATGCTTTCCCAAGAGGCGATTGTTTTTGTAAATTTGCATCAATAAAAAATAGCTATGCGTAAAATACAAATGGTTGACTTGCAATCGCAATATGCTTTTATTCGTGAACAAGTAGAAGCAGGAATGCAAGAAGTGCTTTCGAGCGCACAGTTTATCAACGGACCTGCTGTCATGTCATTCCAATCCAATTTGGAGGCATACCTAGGCGTCAAGCATGTGATTCCTTGTGCTAATGGAACAGACGCTTTACAGGTGGCAATGATGGGTCTTGGGTTGCAGCCAGGAGACGAAGTCATTACAGCAGATTTTACCTTTGCTGCGACAGTAGAGGTGATTGCCTTGTTGGGGCTTACGCCTGTTCTTGTTGATGTTGATCCAGTTTCTTTTAACATTTCTCCCCAAGCGATAGAAAAAGCAATCACTCCCAAAACCAAAGCAATTGTACCTGTTCATCTTTTTGGTCAGGTAGCAGAGATGGATGCCATCATGGCAATTGCCAAAAAGCACAACCTCTATGTCATTGAAGACAATGCGCAAGGCATAGGAGCAACCCATACTGACAAAGAGGGAAATAAAATTAAAACAGGAGGAATTGGCCATGTGGGTTCGACTTCCTTTTTCCCTTCCAAAAACCTTGGCTGCTATGGCGATGGTGGTGCAATTTTTACCAATGATGATGAGCTTGCACACAGCCTCAGAGGCATTGTCAATCATGGTATGTATGAGCGCTATCATCATGATGTGGTTGGTGTCAATTCTCGTTTGGACAGCTTACAAGCTGTTGTGTTGGATGAAAAACTCAAATTGCTCGATTATTACAATGAAAGAAGGAAATGGGCAGCCATTCGCTACACACAATTGTTTGCAGGGCATGACAACATCATTACCCCAAAGGTTGTTTGTGATTGTCAATCGCATGTGTTTCATCAATATACCTTGCGTGTGATTGATGCAAATCGTGATGAACTCGTCAGGCATCTTCAACAGATGGGTATTCCATATGGTGTATATTATCCGATTCCTCTTCATGCGCAAAAAGCGTATCGAAGTGATCGATACAAGGAGGATGATTTTACAGTTACCAATCAATTGGTGAAAGAGGTGATTTCACTGCCGATGCACTCAGAGCTTGACGATGAACAAATACAATCGATTGGACAAGCAGTCCTTGCTTTTTTAGACCAATAATTTCAACCATCATTAAGTATTTCTATCACACGAGTTTCGAGTGTGCCTAGGGTTTTGTACTTTGCAATATGAAATCAATCTTCTCGAGCAGACGCTCCATATTTCCGATTCAATTTTCTGATAAAGAGATCACTGATACCCAACTCAACGAACTGTTTGAAGCAGCCAATTGGGCACCCACTCATCGGCGAACTGAGCCTTGGAGATTTAAAGTATTTCGAGGGGATAAAAAAACAGAGCTGTCACACTTTTTAGTTTATGCATACACCAAGACGACTCCAAAGTTTTCCAAACGTAAAAGCAAATCGATTGTTGAGAAAATCAACTTGTCATCAGCAGTAGTTTTGATCTGTATGAAAAGAGATGAAAAAGAGAGTGTCCCTGAGTGGGAAGAAATCGCAGCTAAAGCAATGGCGGTGCAAAACCTTTGGTTACAAACGACAGAATTGGGACTGGGAGGATATTGGAGCACACCTGCTTACATCAATCAAATTCATCAATTTATTCCTTTTGAAGAAAATGAAAAATGCTTGGGGCTATTTTATTTGGGTGGATTTGAAGGTTCTATGCCCACTAGAGAACTTGGTGATTGGCGTAAAAAAGTACAATGGTTTGGCTAAGTCAACTCCTCAGTCAAGAGCCGCCTGAACATTAGCTTCACGATCAATTTTTTTCACCAAACCCTGTAACACTTTGCCTGGGCCACATTCGATAAATTGCGTTGCTCCATCGCTACGCATGGCTTGAATGGTTTGGGTCCATCTCACAGGCCCAGTCAGTTGAGCAATAAGGTTGTTTTTGATGACTTCAGTATTTTGGGTTGCTTGTGCAGTTACGTTTTGATAAATCGGACAGCTAGGTTCGTTTAGTGTTGTTTGGCGTATGGCATTTGCCAATGTTTCGCGCGCTGGTTCCATCAGAGGGGAGTGAAATGCACCTCCCACAGGGAGAAGTAAAGCACGTTTTGCACCTCTTTCTTTAAGTGTTTCGCAAGCAGCTTCAACAGCTTCAACTTCACCAGAAATAACCAATTGCCCTGGGCAATTGTAGTTGGCCGCTACAACGATACCTTCTTTAGGTTCACAGACCTCTTCGACAACACTATCGTCGAGGGCAAGCACTGCCGCCATGGTACCTTTGCTTTGGTTGCAAGCATCTTGCATTGCCTGAGCGCGCTGTGCAACAAGTTGTAGACCATCGGTAAACGATAAAGCGCCAGTAGCAGTCAAAGCTGAAAATTCTCCAAGCGAATGCCCAGCAACCATTTGTGGGGTAAACCCATCGCCCAATGACATCCGAACTGCCATGGAGTGAACAAAAATAGCAGGCTGGGTGACTCGTGTTTCGCGCAAGTCTTCAGCGCTACCTTCAAACATGATTTCGGTAAGTGAAAAACCTAAAATGTCATTGGCTTGGGCAAACAATGCGGCAGCTTCTTTGTGCTGCTCAGCGAGAGATTTGCCCATTCCTTGAAATTGGGATCCTTGTCCAGGAAAAACAAATGCATTCATATTATTTTTTTTGATAACGTAAAAAGGTAAAATCGTGTGCGTGCTTTTCATCAGCTGGGTGTTCCTCTCGCCAAACTTCCTCCCATTGATGTGGATTGATTTCGGGGAAATAGGTATCTGCTTCAAACGTAGCATGCACACGAGTAAGTTCAATTTCATCAGCAATTTTCATCGACTCTTTATATATCTCGCCCCCACCAATAATAAAGGGTCGAGGGTCATCTTTGGCGATGCTCAGCGCATCAGAAATCGACGAAGCTACTTTGATGTTTTCGGCCTTGTAGTCAGATTGTCTTGTAATCACAATATTGGTTCGATTGGGTAATGCACGTGGCATTGATTCAAAGGTTTTTCTACCCATAATGACAGCATGGCCGCTAGTCAATTTTTTAAAGTGTTGCAGGTCTTTGGACAGATGCCAGATCAATTTGTTGTCTTTTCCCAGTGCGTGATTGGTCGATGCTGCTGCAATGATGGTAATGCGTTGACTGGTTTGATTGGTCTTTTCTTCATGCCACTCTGCGTCGGCGATCAAACTCGCTTCTTTGTCGAGCTTACGTTTTATTTTTTCGATACGTGCTTCTTGCAATCCGACTAGATTTTTGATTTGTTGTTTTTCCCAAGCAGGATTCATAAATCGCTTGGTCACATAAACTTGAAAAAAATGCAATAGCAAAAAAACAACCCACAGCGAGGCAGCACTCAATACCCAAGGGTAGCCGAAAGGTTTGATGTCAATCCCATAACCCAAACCTATGTTAATAATTATCAGTACAAGTGACACAAACAAAAAACTGACGAAGTGAAAGTACAAACGCTTTTTTTGACGAATGCGAGCACGAGCATAGTCCACTAAATCAATTTGGCGATCATCTATGGTGGTCTTGTTTTTACGTCGAAAAATCATATTGATATATCAGGTGCAAACATAGAGCTTTAGATCCTAATATTAAACAGCTATAGCTCCTTTAATATGCGGATGTGGATCATAATTTTCAATGGTAAAATCAGAAAATTCAAACCCAAAAACATCGGTTTTGTTAGGATTGATCGTAAGTTTTGGGAGTGTTCTCGGCTTGCGACTGAGCTGCAATTCGAGTTGTTCTATATGATTGGAGTAGATATGTGCATCGCCAAAAGTATGAATAAAATCTCCTGGTTTATATCCACAAGCTTGTGCCATAATATGCGTAAAAAGGGCATAAGAAGCTATGTTGAACGGAACCCCTAAAAAGATATCTGCACTGCGTTGGTAGAGCTGACATGAAAGCTTGCCATCAGCTACATAAAATTGAAAAAAAGCATGGCATGGGGGTAAGGCAGCTTTTCCATTTGCCACATTCTCTGCAAAAGGTTTGGAGGTGTCAGGCATCACACTTGGGTTCCATGCCGACACAAGCATCCTTCGACTATCTGGGTTATACTTGAGTGTGTGGATAATCTCTTTGATTTGGTCAATGTTTTCACTGTTCCAGTTGCGCCATTGATGTCCATACACAGGACCTAAATCACCATTTTCGTCTGCCCATTCATTCCAGATTCTGACCCCATTTTCATTGAGGTACTCAATATTTGTATCTCCTTTTAAAAACCAAAGAAGTTCATAAATGATTGATTTTAGGTGGAGTTTTTTTGTGGTAACCATAGGAAAACCTTTGCTGAGGTCAAATCGCATTTGATACCCAAAAACACTTTTTGTACCTGTGCCAGTACGATCCGATTTTTCTACTCCATGGTCAAGTACATGGCGAACCAAATCAAGGTATTGTTTCATCCTAAATATTTTGATAAAAATAGTGTGATTCGACCATAGATTTTCATTTGATACCTACTTTTTTTCACATCTTTATCCACCATCCTAGCCAATGATTGCTCCTGCAATGACTGCAGAAATCAGGGAGGCTAATGTTCCACCGATGAGCGCACGAACACCAAATTGGGAAAGCACTTTTCGCTGACCTGGCGCAAGCGATCCAATCCCACCAATTTGAATTCCGATAGAGGCAAAGTTGGCAAAACCACATAGCATATAGGTTGCCATGATTATCGATTTCTGGTATTGTAGATGCACGATATTCATCGGGTCTTTGAGTTCAGCTAATTGGATGTATCCAACAAATTCACTGGCAGCTAGCTTCACACCAAGCAATTGTCCCATTGGCATAATGTCGCGCGTTGGTACACCCATAATCCACATCAGTGGGGCGAAAATAATACCGAGGATGGATTCCATAGAAAAACTGTCATAGATTGTGTTTGCTGCAAACCAATCATTAAGGGTTGTCCAATCACCAATCCAACCCAAAACGCCATTAAACATGGCAATAAAAGCAACAAAAACAAGTAGCATACCACCAATGGTGGTGGCAAGTTTGATGCCTTCAACAGTTCCATTTGAAATTGCATCCAGAGCGTTGGAGCCTATGTTTTGCATAGAAACACTGACTTCATTGTTGATCTTTTCGGTTTGTGGATAGAGGATTTTCGCAATCACAATTGCACCAGGTGCTGCCATGACAGAGGCAGCCAATAGGTGTTTGGCAAATTCCAATCGCATCACAGGATCATCTCCACCCAAAAAGCCGATGTATGCTGCAAGTACACCACCTGCTACAGTTGCCATACCTCCAATCATGACCAATAGAATTTCAGACTTAGTCATTCGTTCCAAATATGCCTTAATCATGAGTGGTGCTTCGGTTTGACCAAGGAATATGTTACCTATGACAGACAAACTTTCAGCCCCAGAAATCTTGAGTACTTTGGTTAAGGCCAAAGCGAGGAACTTCACAACAACTTGTATGACACCTAAATAAAAGAGAAGTGATGTGAGTGAAGCAAAAAAGACAATGGTTGGTAGAATTTGAAAAACAAAAATAAACCCATAAGAATCGGCATTCATCAGATCACCAAAAAGAAAAATACTACCTGCATTGGTAAAGTCAAGGATACTGACAAAGAGTTTTCCTATGCCTTCAAAAATTTGTTGTACCCATCCAACACGCAAAATCCCTATCGCTAGGGTCAATTGAATCAAAAGTCCGATGCCGACTGTTTTCCATGGGATTTTTTTTCGGTTCGAACTACAGGCAACAGCAATTGCCAAAAGCACAATCATACCTAGAAGTCCACGCATGGTGCCTTGTATTTCCAACCCAGCACTGGGAATGACTTCTGTTTGAGTTATTGTATCTATCAAGTGTTTGTATTAGGGTTTGGACTCTCGTTTTGCAATCTCATCGCGTATTTTGACAGCGAGCTCATATTCTTCCTTTTTTAGTGCTTTTTGGATGAGTTTTTCCAACTCATTTACACTGAGTTGTTGAAGATCATCTATGTTTTTGGAGTTGTCTTCAGAGTCTTTATCCAAATCCTTATCATCGATCATGACAGCTGCTTTTTCAAGAACACTTTCGTGTGCAAAAATAGGCGCATTGAAGCGCAAGGCTAAAGAGATCGCATCAGACGTTCGAGAGTCGATAATTTCTTCAATCTGGTCGCGTTCACAAATTAAGCTTGAATAAAAAACCCCATCGACTAGTTTTTGTATAATCACCCTTTTGACATGAATTTCAAAT
Organism: Flavobacteriaceae bacterium UBA5950; assembly: GCA_002430545.1. Classification (GTDB taxonomy): domain Bacteria; phylum Bacteroidota; class Bacteroidia; order Flavobacteriales; family Flavobacteriaceae; genus UBA724. Next base: position 48,395 of record DJCM01000021.1, on the reverse strand, counting down.
CGTTCGGAAAAATTGCGAAACAAGTCATGGGTAAAGGGTCGTTGGAGTTGGATATCATCGTCTAGTGCCACAGCAATAGATTGGGCCTCAAACTCACCAATAATGACAGGAAGTTTACGAGAACCTTCTACTTCATCAAGAATGAGTGCGTATGCACCACTTTGATTTTGGCTATATGAAATCCGATTGACCTGAAGTTTGACTAAGCTCATTTGTAAACAATTAAAACGAATTTATGTAAAAAAGGCGATTAAACCTCGCTTATGCTCGTGCTTTTAATTTTTCGGTCAATTTTGGCAAGACTTCAAAAGCATCGCCAACAATTCCATAGTCTGCTGCCTTAAAGAAAGGAGCCTCTGGGTCTGTGTTGATAACGACTTTTATTTTTGATGCGTTGACCCCAGCTAAATGTTGAATTGCACCTGAGATACCCACAGCAATGTATAGATTTGTTGCGACAGGTTTTCCTGTTTGCCCCACGTGTTCGCTATGGGGTCGCCAACCCATATCCGAAACAGGTTTTGAGCAAGCCGTAGCAGCTCCCAATACATCGGCAAGATCCTCAATGAGTCCCCAGTTTTCAGGGCCTTTAAGCCCTCGCCCTCCAGAAACAACAACATCAGCATCAGCAATGGTTGCTTTTCCTTCGCTTTGTTCTAGACTGGTCTGGGTGCATTTGGATGTTGTTTGTACATCTTGCTGTTCAACTGTCGTTGACGAGTCTTGCGATATCTCCTCATGTACATTGTTTGACAAACCAATGATATTGATTGCGCCATCAAGTGTTGTGTTGGCAAATGCCTTGTTGCTAAAAACCGATCGCTTTACTGTGAGGGGATCGTTGGTAACAGGAAGTCCTACGACGTTGGTAACATAGCCAGCTTGCAGCTTACCTGCTAGGATACCACCCATGTATTTGGCATCAGCACTACTGCTAATTAATATGATTTTTGAATCTTCTTTTGTGGCAATTTCAGCCAAGGCAGTTGCATATGCATGCGCCTCAAAATGCTTAGTTGACAGCTTCAGATTGATCAGTTTTGACGCACCATAATTGGCAAGTTGATCAGCATCTTCACAGTTAACAGTAACAATTTTGAATGTGGTATTTTGTTGTTTGGCAAGGACAAAGCCATAGGATGAAAGTTCAATTGACCCTTTTTTGAGTTTCCCTTTTTGTGATTCGGCAAATAGTAGAATTGACATAGGTTATAAGACTTTAGCTTCGTTTTGTAATAGATCGATAAGTTGGTCGATGTCGTCGGCAGGAATGAGTTTGACAGCTGCCTTGGGTACTGGCTTTTCAAAATTTTGAATTGCTGATTTGGCTTGTGATTCTACAGCTGAAACAACCTCAAGTGGCTTTTGCCTTGCTTGCATAATTCCCCTCATATTTGGTATGCGAAGATCGGTTTCTTCCACAAGTCCTTTTTGACTGCCGATTATTAGGGGTAGATCGACGTTTAGTATTTCCATACCACCATCCATCTCTCTTGTTGCGGTGGCAGTAGACCCATCGATTTCTAGCTGAACACAAGTGTTGACAAAAGCGATATCACTTTTAGCACCTACCAAACCAGGAACCATAGAGCCATTATAATCGATTGACTCACGACCAGCGATAATCAAATCGTAGGGATTGTCTTGCAGGTAGTTTGAAATTTGGTCTGCCACAACAAAAGCATCCAATGCAGGAGTATCAATTCGAATTGCTTTATCGGCACCAATGGCAAGTGCTTTTCTCAGGGTTGGATCTGCACTCGCTTGCCCAACGTGTAGCACGTCTACAGAAGCGCCTAATTTTTCTTTAAACCAGATGGCTCTTGTCAACCCAAACTCATCATTGGGGTTGATGACAAATTGAACACCTTGGTCATCAAAGACAGTGTCATTTTCCTTAAAATTTATTTTTGAAGTTGTGTCTGGCACACAACTAATACAGACTAAGATTTTCATGAGAAATAGATGAAATACAAAGATAAAAAAAATCTTCAAATTATTATGCGCGCATAATAATTTATACAATTTACAATAAGTTAGTTGATTCTTGTAAATATTGCTATTTTTGCGCAGTCAAAAAAAAGCATGAGAACAATCCAGTTCAGAGAAGCCATTTGTGAAGCCATGTCAGAGGAAATGCGTCATGATGACAGTATTTACCTGATGGGTGAAGAGGTAGCTGAATACAATGGTGCCTACAAAGCCTCGAAAGGAATGTTGGATGAGTTTGGCGAAAAACGTGTAATTGACACACCGATTTCTGAGCTAGGCTTTGCTGGTATTGGTGTTGGGTCAACAATGACAGGAAATCGTCCGATCATTGAATTTATGACTTTCAATTTTGCACTTGTTGGGATTGATCAAATCATCAATAATGCTGCAAAAATACGTCAGATGTCTGGTGGACAGTTTCCTTGTCCGATTGTTTTTCGAGGGCCAACTGCTTCAGCAGGGCAGCTCGCTGCCACGCACTCCCAAGCGTTTGAAAGCTGGTATGCCAATTGTCCTGGACTAAAGGTTATTGTTCCATCCAATCCATATGATGCAAAAGGTCTGTTGAAGGCTGCCATTCGAGATGACGATCCTGTCATATTTATGGAGTCTGAACAAATGTATGGCGACAAAGGCGAAGTGCCAGATGGGGAATATGTACTCCCGATTGGGGTTGCCAATACCTCACGTACAGGTACAGATGTTACCCTTGTTTCCTTTGGTAAGATTTTCAAGGAAGCTAACGCTGCTGCCGAACTACTTGAAAAAGAAAATATTTCTGTTGAGCTGATCGACCTACGCACAATCCGTCCGCTTGACATCAACACAATCCTCGAGTCTGTTAAAAAAACAAATCGACTGGTCATCCTAGAGGAATCTTGGCCATTTGGTAATATTTCGACTGAAATCACTTATCAAATTCAAAACCAAGCCTTTGATTACTTAGACGCACCAATCATTAAAATCAATACAGCAGACACTCCTGCACCATATTCACCCGTTTTGTTAGCCGAGTGGCTTCCCAATCGTGAGGACGTGGTTCGCGCAGTGAAAAAGGTCATGCTATAATTCATACCAAATTATATAATCCACATGGAAAACTTCATACAATATACCCCTATTTTACTTGCAGTTGTAGGTCTAATCGTCATGTACATACAATCTGTTTGGGTAAGAAAACAATCAGCAGGTACTGAGAAAATGCAGTCGATATCCAAGAGTATTAAAGAAGGTGCTCTGGCGTTTTTAAATGCAGAATATCGTTTGTTGTTGGTTTTTGTAGTCATAGCATCAGGCGCACTCTATGGGATATCTACCATGGTAGAAACCACAAGTTGGCTGATAGTTCCAGCTTTTGTTGTTGGTGCCATTTTTTCAGCTTTGGCTGGGAATATTGGGATGCGAATCGCAACAGAAGCCAACGCACGAACTGCAGAAGCTGCAAAAACCAGTTTGCCAAAAGCACTCAAGGTGTCCTTTGGGGGAGGTACTGTCATGGGTCTTGGCGTAGCTGGACTTGCTGTGTTTGGACTAGCGTTATGGTTTTTGTTTTTAGTCGGACAATTTATTGATGGGTCTGATTTTTATACAAATATGACCATCGTTTTAGAATCATTGGCTGGGTTTTCGCTTGGTGCAGAGTCCATAGCTCTATTTGCAAGAGTTGGTGGTGGAATCTACACAAAAGCAGCTGATGTTGGGGCAGACCTTGTTGGAAAAGTCGAAGCAGGTATCCCTGAAGATGACCCTCGAAACCCTGCAACCATAGCTGATAATGTAGGAGATAATGTAGGTGATGTGGCTGGTATGGGTGCCGATTTGTTTGGTAGTTATGTCGCAACTGTTCTTGCATCTATGGTTCTTGGAAACTACATTATTAAAGACATGTCGGAAGCTGGACAAACGCTTGATACATTTCAAGGGATGGGTCCAATTTTGTTACCATTGGTATTGGCAGGTGTTGGTATTATAGCATCAATTGCAGGAACACTTTTTATTCGAATCAAAGACAATTCAGCCAAAGAAGCTGAAGTGCAGCGCGCCCTGAATACGGGGAATATCTTTTCTATTTTACTGACCCTAATTGCATCTTGGTTTTTGATTGATTACCTATTGCCAGAGACGATTAGTGGCATGAAGTTTTTTGGCGAAGCAGCACGTGATGTATCTTCAACCAACGTATTCTATGCAACCATCGTTGGATTGGGTGTTGGGTACTTAATTTCCCTCTTTACAGAGTATTATACTGCCATTGGCAAAAAGCCAGTGATGAGCATTGTACAAAACTCATCTACAGGGGCAGCGACGAACATCATCGCAGGTCTTTCTGTTGGGATGATTTCGACGGCTTCATCAGTACTACTCTTTGCAGTTGCGATTTGGGGTTCATATGCATTAGCAGGGTTTTATGGAGTTGCGATAGCTGCGTCTGCCATGATGGCAACGACAGCCATGCAGTTGGCCATTGACGCGTTTGGTCCCATTGCTGATAATGCAGGTGGTGTAGCTGAAATGAGTGAATTGCCAAGCGAGGTTCGTGAGCGTACTGATATTCTCGATTCAGTAGGAAACACAACTGCTGCGATCGGAAAAGGATTTGCGATTGCATCTGCTGCACTCACAGCACTGGCCCTATTTGCAGCCTACGTAACTTTTACAGGCATCGATGGGATTAATATCTTTAAGGCAGATGTGTTGGCAGCCTTGTTTATTGGGGGAATGATTCCTGTTGTTTTCTCTGCTCTTGCCATGCAATCGGTTGGAAAAGCTGCCATGGAAATGGTGCAGGAGGTTCGTCGTCAGTTTAAAGAAATTCCAGGAATCCTTGAAGGAAAAGGAACACCTGATTATGCAAAATGTGTTGAAATTTCAACCAAGGCTGCATTGAGAGAAATGTTACTTCCTGGATTGATTACTATTGCCACGCCAGTTGTTATCGGCTTATTGATGGGACCCGAAGCACTGGGTAGTTACATGGCAGGAGTGGCTGTTTCAGGCGTACTGTGGGCGATCTTCCAAAACAATGCTGGAGGTGCTTGGGATAACGCCAAAAAATCATTCGAAGCAGGTGTTGAAATCAATGGAAAAGTGGAGAAAAAAGGATCCGATGCACACAAAGCTGCAGTCACTGGCGACACAGTTGGTGATCCTTTTAAGGACACTTCAGGTCCATCGATGAATATTCTTATCAAATTAACTTGTTTGGTTGGTTTGGTCATTGCCCCTATCCTTGGAGATGGACATAGCGCCCAAGCTCATCAAGTGAAAGAAGAACAAAAAGAAATTTTTGTCGAAGTATCCAGCACCACTGAGGGTGAAACGATTGCTACAATCACAACAATCACAACCAAAAACGGCGAAACCTCAGAAACCATTCAAGAGATTGTTGGGAGTCAAGAAATGATCGACTCTACACTCAATGAAATCAAAGGCTTAGAAAAAAATAAGTAAGAGATATTTGCAAAATGTACTAGAATGGACACCTATTTGGCGTCCATTTTCATATTCTCAAGTTTGCTGTTAATGGTTTGAATCACTTGTTGTAGATCTTCAGAACGGTCAACAAAATTGAGATCATCGACTTCTAAAATGATAAGATTTTCTTTATCATAATCATGAATCCATGCTTCATAACGCTCGTTTAATCTACTGAGATACTCGATGCTGATTGAGTTTTCATAAACACGCCCGCGTTTGTGAATCTGGTTGACGAGGTTTGGGATAGAGCTTCGAAGATAAATGAGCAAATCCGGTCCTTTGACCAAAGACTCCATGAGCTGAAATAAAGAACTGTAGTTTTCAAAATCACGATGGGTCATCAGTCCCATCGCATGAAGGTTGGGTGCAAAAATATGAGCGTCCTCGTAAATCGTACGATCTTGAATCACTGTATTTTTGCTTTTGTGAATGTCTAAAGTTTGACGAAAACGACTGTTTAGAAAATAAACTTGGAGATTGAAAGACCAACGTTCCATTTCGGCATAAAAATCATCGAGATATGGGTTTTGCACAACGTCTTCGTACTGTGGCTCCCATTTATAATGTTTTGCCAATAACTCTGTTAATGTTGTCTTTCCTGCTCCAATATTTCCTGCAATTGCAATATGCATATCACCAATTTTATGTAGCATAAAAATAAAAAATAAAGTCAATTGTAAACACTAAATCAAATATTGTTTTACAATCTCAGATGCAAGGGTCATTTTATTCATTCATTTAAAAGCGCAATTCTGTTCAAGGTTTTTGTACTTTTGCTCAAACTACAAAACCAAGAATATATCATGAAAAATTTTATTCTATCAATTGTAACGTTCACATTTACCCTAACGACAGCTTCTGCCCAACTATTGGGTGGTATTGAAAAAATATTATTAACCTCAACCGAGGATTCTCGTGTTTTGGCAGAGGGCTATACTGCCCCCATCGGAAAAACCCTCACCTATGCCCTAAATTCAGGTTGGGCAACGAGTGCAAAAACACATAAAAAACTAGGTTTTGGCCTTACCATAGGTGCAGCCGTTCCTTATGTGCCAGATGCAGATTTAGTGTTTACCCCAACAGGACTCACTTCTTTGAATGTACCATCTGGATCATTGCCAACTGTTTTTGGCGAGGGTGGTGACCAAGAGTTAAATTTTGCATTTACTGAAAGTGTTTTAGGCAATGAAATCGATTATGCTGGTAAGCTTTCTTTTCCTGGTGGCTTAAAAGATGAATTGCCCTTTGGAACACTTCCTGCCCCGATTATACAAGCAAGTGTGGGTGCTGTTTTTGATACAGATGTATTGGTTCGTTTTGTGCCTACAATCGATATTGAAGATAGCAGTTTCAAGCTATTTGGCTTTGGACTAAAGCACAACATCATGCAGTATTTTGGACCACTGGACAAGCTGCCTCTCAACGTATCAGTTTTGGCTGCGATGTCCAAAGCGAGTTTGGAGTATGATTTATCAGACTCTACTTTTGGAGGGAATAGCGACAATCGAAATATGACGTTCGAAGCAGATACCTTTACTATTCAAGCACTGGCCTCTCTCGATTTTCCTGTTGTGAGTGTATTTGGTGCTTTGGGCTACAACAGTGGCAATTCACAGTTTGATGTCAGTGGTGACTATAGTATCGATTACGAACTACAAGGTTTGCCTACGATTTCAAGAGTGCTTAAAGATCCCATCAGTATCGAATCAGACGCGACTGGTGTGATGGGTCTCATTGGTGCTCGACTCAATCTTTTATTTATGAAGATTTATTCCAACTATACCATTCAAGAATACAACACTTTAAACTTCGGAATTTCATTTAATTTTCGATAATCGTTAAAAAAATATTTTGGAATTTGTAATTGCGTTGTATATTTGCCACGCAAAAGAGGAAGGATTTGACTGATTGCAACCTCTCAAAAAAAGTGCTAAAACAGCTTTACTTTTTAGAGACTTATCGCATTTCTTCTTCGCTAAAAAGTAAAACTAATGCCATATTTTTTTACATCCGAGTCTGTAAGTGAGGGGCATCCCGACAAAGTTGCTGATCAAATCAGTGATGCTTTACTCGATCATTTCATTGCCTTTGACTCCAAAAGCAAAGTTGCTTGTGAAACGCTCGTCACCACTGGTCAAGTGATTCTTTCTGGTGAGGTAAAAAGTAAAACCTACTTGGATGTGCAACACATTGCACGACAAACAATTAATAACATAGGCTACTCAGACGATGCCTATCAATTTTCAGGCAACTCTTGTGGGGTAATTTCACTGATACACGAACAGTCGTCAGACATCAATCAAGGGGTTGAGCGCGAAAAAAAGGAAGACCAAGGTGCTGGTGACCAAGGAAT
>DJCM01000021.1:22715-40302 GCA_002430545.1 Flavobacteriaceae bacterium UBA5950 | reverse complement strand
GACCAAGGAATTATGTTTGGTTACGCAAACAATGAAACAGAGAATTATATGCCTTTGGCACTAGCTGTTTCACACAAAATTTTGGAGGTGCTTGCCGATTTCCGTCGTGCTAAATCAGATATCACTTATCTACGCCCTGATGCCAAGTCTCAAGTCACAGTTGAGTACAGTGAGGATCATAAGCCCATACGAATTGAAACTGTGGTTGTCTCCACTCAGCATGATGACTTTGACTCAGACGAAAACATGGCAAGCCAGATTCGAAAGGATATTATTGAAAAGGTAATGCCTAAAGTGATTGCCTCTTTCTCGCCTGAGATTCAGTCTTTGTTTTCCAGCGACGTGACTTACCATATTAATCCAACAGGAAAATTTGTTATCGGAGGACCACATGGCGATACTGGACTTACAGGAAGAAAAATCATAGTCGATACTTATGGAGGTAAAGGCGCCCATGGTGGGGGAGCATTCAGTGGGAAAGACCCAAGTAAAGTCGATAGAAGTGCTGCTTATGCTGCTCGGCACATTGCCAAAAATGCAGTGGCTGGTGGCATTGCAGATGAAATCCTTATTCAGTTGAGCTACGCAATAGGCGTAGCTGCACCCACTTCGATTTTTGTAGACACCTATGGCACATCAAACGTTGACTTGACTGACAGCGAAATCGCAAAAAAATTAGAAACGCTTTTTGACTTGACACCGTATGGTATCGAACAACGTCTCAAACTAAGAACACCGATTTATGCTGAGACTGCATCCTATGGCCATATGGGACGCATACCAAAAAAGATTAAAAAAGTTTTTGAATCTCCTTACAATGGAAAAATCGTACACGAAGTTGAGTTGTTCCCATGGGAAAAGCTCGATGCCGTTTCTTTATTACAATCATCATTTAAAATTAAATCTTAAAAAATGAGCGCAAAACAACTCTCAACAAACGCACTGCATCAAGGACATGATGTAACTGCTACACAAGGAACAAGATCTGTTCCTATTTTTCAATCTACTGCATACGTGTTTAACGACAGCGATCACGCAGCCAAACTGTTTTCTCTGGCTGAGCCAGGCTTCATCTACACCCGTCTGAACAACCCCACGATTGATGTATTGGAGCAGCGAATTGCTGCCATGGAGGGTGGACTTGCTGCAGTGGCAACTGCGTCGGGAACATCTGCACTGAGTACTGCCATTTTGGTTTTACTCAAAGCTGGTGACCATATCGTTGCGTCAAATAGTTTGTATGGAGGGTCATATAATATGTTAAAAGTGTTGCTGCCAAGACTTGGCATCACCACGACATTTGTGGACCCTGACAATCCGAAGAATTTTACAGATGCTGTTCAAGAAAATACACGTCTCTTTTTTGCTGAATCGCTTGGAAATCCAAAACTAGATGTTTTGGACCTCAAGAGTATTTCTAGAGAAGCCAAAGCAGCAAAAGTGCCATTTATGGTTGACAGTACCTTGGCGACACCTGCGCTTCAAAACCCAATTGCACATGGTGTGAATATCGTGATTCACTCACTTACAAAATACGCCAATGGCAATGGCTCAACAATGGGAGGTGTAATCGTAGATGCAGGTAATTTTGATTGGTCGAGTGGAAAGTTTCCAGAATTTACCACACCCTCCGAAGGTTATCATGGGTTGGTGCTACATGATGTTTTGGGCCCAGCTGCATATATCGCAAAGGTTCGAATTGAAGGGCTGAGAGATCTTGGTGCTGCAATTAGTCCATTCAATGCTTTTCAAATAATACAAGGACTTGAAACATTGGAAATTCGTATGAAAAAGCACAGTGAAAATGCACTTGCTTTGGCAGAATGGTTAGAGGATCACGAAGATGTTGCTTGGGTAAACTACCCAGGACTTAAGTCGAGCAAGTACAATGCACTTGCCAAAAAATATCTTCCAGAGGGGCAAAGTGGACTATTGGCTTTTGGTTTAAAAGGAGGATTTGATGCAGGTAAAACAGTTGCTGATGAAACCAAACTATTTGCATTGGTTGCCAATTTTGGAGACTCCAAGTCATTGGTCATCCACCCAGCCAGCACAACCCATCAACAGTTGACGCCTGAGGAGCAAGAATCGACTGGGGTGACTCCTGATTTGATTCGCCTTTCAGTTGGTTTGGAAAACGTTGATGACTTAAAAGCAGACCTCCAACAAGCGTTTGATAAGGTTAAATAACATGTCTCAACTCGCCAATATTGCGTTTGAAAAGTACACGACTCAGTCGGGAGAGCAAATGGACTTGCAGTTATCCTACAAGCTATTTGGTCTCCCTTTGGGGAGTGCTCCTGTTGTGTTGGTCAACCATTCTCTGACTGGGGATGCAGATGTGGCTGGTGAAAATGGCTGGTGGTCTGAGCTCATTGGTGATGGTAAAGTCATTGACACCCAGCAATATACCATTTTGGCGTTCAATTTCCCTGGGAATGGCGTTGACAACAACCTGATTGAAAACTATGAGCATCTCGTGCTTCGTGATATAGCAAATCTTTTTAAAGCAGCTTTAGACCAACTGGGAATTGATAAGCTTTATGCAGCTATTGGTGGCTCAATTGGTGGTGCTTTGGTTTGGGAAATGGGAGCGAGTTTTCCAGAGCTTATCGAAAACCTAATCCCTGTTGCTTGCGATTGGAAAACCTCTAGTTGGGTCTTGGCCAATACTTTGTTGCAAGATCGAATATTACACAACTCAAAAAACCCTTTACAAGATGCACGCATCCATGCCATGATGTGTTATCGAACACCTGAGTCTTTTAAAGAGAGATTTGGAAGATCGATTCACGAAGAAAAAGAAATATTCAACATCGATAGCTGGCTGTTGTATCATGGTGAGAAGCTCAACAATCGATTTCAGGTACAAGCATATAAACTCATGAACCACCTCTTACGAACAATTGATATCACAGATGGTCGAGGGTCGTTTGGGGAGGTTGTTTCACAAATTAAAGGATCGATTCATTTGATTTCAATCGATACCGACTTGTTTTTTACTGATGCTGAAAATCGAGAAACCTATTCGAGATTGATGGAAAGAAAAGCCAACCTACATTATCACACCATATCATCTGTTCATGGGCATGATGCCTTTTTGATTGAATATGACCAACTAAACAGGATGTTATCCCCCTTATTTGCCAATATATATGCACACTCATGAAAGTTGAACTCAAGCATCAAAACGGATTTCATTCAGTCATCAGTAATGATAGTGGTCACAGCATATCTGTTGATACCACCTCTAGTGAAAACCCTCAAGGGCCCAGCCCGATGGAACTCTTGCTGATGGGTGTAGCGGGATGTAGTAGTATTGATATTGTTTCCATATTAAACAAGCAAAAAATTAAACCTGACAGTCTTCAAATACAAGTGGAAGGCGATCGTGTGAAAGGGCAAGTCCCATCTTTATTTACAGCCATACATGCCAAAGTCATTGCGACAGGAGATGTACCTGCAGATCGCTTGTATCGTGCAGCACAACTGTCATTTGAAAAATACTGTTCGGTTTCCAAAACACTTGAGCATACTGCAACCATCACTTTTTCTGTAATCGTTAACAACACCCCATATGGGCACCCCAAACAAGAATGAAACAGATGCAATTCGTACACAACTTGCCAAATCACCTTTTTTAGAGCATAGCAACCCTCTTTATCTGACATCTAGTTTTGTATTTGAGGATGCAGAGGATATGCGTGCGTCGTTTGCTGAAGAAAAAATCGATGATATCATTTATATTATCAAGAACATTTTCATAGGGAAGTTCATCTAAAATATCATTCCCATCAGGTGAGCTAAACAATACAATATCAGGGGTGGGAACCTCTGATAATGCAGTGGGTAAATGATCGAGAATTTGTCCAGATGTCCAGCCATCATTTCCCTGATGGTCTCTATCAAAAGAAAACCCTTCATAGCTAGGATAAGAACCTATTTCTTTTTCTGTTCCGATGAAGTCAAAGTCCCAACCACCATCAATCAAAGCTTTCCACAATTGATATCGATAACTCTCAAAAAATGGTGTTAATCCTTGTGCGCGAGAGGCACCTAATGGCATGATTTTATTTATACTATCGGATGTGTTTTCATCTGGGGGACTTTGTTGGTCAGCAGCTTCGTTTTCACAGCTGAGTAGCAGTAGGCATATGGAAAACAACACATAAAATAAGCGCGACAAAACAGTGTGTTTTATAAAATTGAGCATCATAAGATTAAATATAATTTTGATTTAAACCTACAAAAAAATCATATAAACATTTGTTTTTTCGAGAGATGCGCTTACATTTGCAATCGTTATGAAAAACACGTTTTACTATTACAACGCTTTCTATACTTCTCAAACGGAGCAGGGCGGTTTGTAATAATACACGATGAAACAAACACAAAAAAGTCCTGACAATAACATCAGGGCTTTTTTTTTGATATGAAGACAACAGTTGCAATACAAGGAATCAAAGGGTCATTTCACGATGAAGTGGCACAGCAATATTTTGGAAATCAAACAGAGGTATTGGCATGTGATTCTTTCGACCAACTCGTACAGTCGGTTGTGAATGACAATTGCAAACAAGCTGTTATGGCGATCGAAAACTCTATTGCAGGTTCGATTTTACCCAACTATGCCTTACTCGACCAAAACGACTTGTCTATCGTTGGGGAACATTTGCTGAGCATCACTCACAATTTGATGGCCATGCCTGGGCAAAGCATTTCAGATATTCAAGAAGTACATTCCCATCCGATGGCGCTTTTGCAGTGTAAGCAATTTTTCCATGCATACCCCCATATCAAACTTGTCGAAAGTTCAGACACTGCAGCTGTTGCGAAAGAAATCAGCGATAATAATCAAATTGGAAAAGGGGCTATTGCCAGTCAGCTGGCTGCAGACTTATATGGTCTTCAAGTCATAAGCGCGTCGATTCAAACGATTAAAAACAATGTTACTCGTTTTGTAATCGTTCAAAAATCGGCAGACCAAACGATTCCAAACATTTCAAAAGCGTCTTGGAAATTTGTTATAAATCATAAGCGTGGAAGCCTGGCAACAGCCCTCAACGTGATGAGTGATTGCAAATTGAACCTCACCAAAATTCAATCCCTACCAGTGATCAAAACACCTGGGAAGTATGCCTTTTTTGTCGATGTGACCTTTGATAACCCTGACGACTATCGCAAAGCCAAGTCCCTTTTGGAAATTATGGCAACCTCATTCAAAATCCTAGGTGAATACCAATCAAAATCATGATGACAGCAAGAAGATTAGATCGTGTTTATGAGTATTATTTCTCGAAAAAATTGCGAGAGGTACGTGCAATGATTGCTGAGGGGAAGCCAGTGATCAATATGGGTATCGGCAGTCCCGATCTACCACCACCTCAGGAAGTAGTCAATGCATTGCACAATAGTATGTCGCACCCCACTGCACACAAATACCAAAGCTATCAGGGCATCCCTGCATTGCGTGAAGCGATTGCAGATTTTTATCATAACAAATATGGTGTAAAGCTTAATCCAACAAATGAAATTTTGCCTTTGCTAGGCTCTAAAGAAGGGATAATGCATATTTCAATGGCTTTTCTCAACCCTGGAGATCAAGTGCTGGTACCTAACCCAGGCTATCCAACCTATACATCCGTCACTCGATTGGTGGAAGCCGAGCCTGTGTTTTATAATCTCGACGAAAAGAATCATTGGCAACCAAATCTCGACCAGCTAAAAAGCCTTGACTGTACCAAGATTCGTTTGATGTGGATCAATAGTCCACACATGCCCACTGGAACATCGATTGATTCGCAACTGTTGCGTGACCTCATTGCATGGGCTGCTCAAAATGAAATTCTATTGGTGAATGACAACCCCTATAGTTTTGTGCTCACAGATCAACCAAAAAGCATATTTCAAAACCAAAAGTATAAATCAAACATCATGGAGCTCAATTCGCTGAGCAAATCATTCAACATGGCAGGCTGGCGAATGGGAATGTTGAGTGGATCGAAACACAATATCAATAATGTACTTAAGGTCAAAAGCAATATGGACTCTGGTATGTTTTATGGCATCCAGCAAGGTGCTATTGCTGCCTTGCAACAGCCACAAGCGTGGTTTGATCATATTAATGCTATTTACCAAGAACGAAGAGAACAAGTGTGGAAACTGGCAGAAGCCATGGGTTGCGCTTTCAGCAGGAATAACAGTGGAATGTTTGTTTGGGCAAAACTTCCAGAAGGACACACAAATAGCGATGATTTCATCGATGAACTACTGCATGAGAAACATATTTTCTTAGCGCCAGGAACTATTTTTGGAAGTGCTGGCCAAGGATATATACGCTTCTCGTTGTGTGTTGAGAAAAATCAGATCATAGAAGCTTTAAATCGATTGAACAAATGAAAGTAGGATTAATTGGTGTTGGTTTGATGAATGGATCTTTGGCATTGGATCTGAAAAGCGCACATCCAAGTCTTGCGATCTATGGCGTAAGTCGAAGAGCATCAACATTGGCAAATGCAAAGGAATTGGGTTTGATTGATCATCAGGCGACAATCGATGAGATGAAAGACATGGACTTTGTTTCCATTGCTATACCAGTAACAGCCACTGTCGATATTTTGCCCAGTGTACTCGATGCAATAGGCCCAAACACATTGGTCATTGATATGGGTTCGACCAAACTGGCTATATGCGAATCGGTATCTCAGCATCCAAAGCGCGAACAGTTTTTGGCATGCCACCCAATTGCAGGAACTGAATTTTCAGGACCAGAAGCTGCCATTCACAACTTATACCAAGGCAAGGTCAATATGCTTTGTGAAACACAAAAAACAAGACCAGATTTGTTGAAGCGTGCACATGCTATCTTCATCAATTTGGGAATGCATATGCGTGAGATTGACCCCAGCGAGCATGACAGAAATATTGCTTACGTATCACACCTATCGCATATCACCTCATTTATCCTCGGAAAAACTGTTATGGAAAAGGAAGCTGATGAGCAAAACATATTCGATATGGCTGGTAGTGGTTTCTCCTCAACAGTTCGTTTGGCAAAGAGTTCGCCCGAAATGTGGGTGCCAATCTTTCGACAAAACAAACACAACGTTATTGAAACCTTAGACGAATACATTTCCAATATGGAGCAATTTAAATCCCTATTGGCAAATGATGATTACACCACATTAGTGGAAGAAATGAAGAATATAAATAAGATTAGACACATATTAAAACCTGAAAATAAAACAAATGGAAAATAATAAAGCCATGGGAGAATGGCTGCATGCCTTTGATCTCCCTCACCCCCTAGTCATTGCTGGTCCTTGCAGCGCAGAAACAGAAGACCAAGTGATGGATATCGCACATCAACTGAAGGATACAGATGCGACAATTTATCGTGCAGGAATTTGGAAACCAAGAACACGCCCTGGAAACTTTGAGGGTGTTGGCGCCATTGGATTAAAGTGGTTGCAGCGCGTCAAGGAAGAAACGGGTATGATGACTGCCACCGAAGTGGCAAATAAGGATCATGTAAAGCTGGCACTGGAGGCAGACATTGATGTGCTCTGGATTGGTGCTCGTTCTACTGTTAGCCCTTTTATTGTGCAGGAGATTGCCGATGCTCTTCAAGGCACAGATAAAATTGTACTTGTAAAAAACCCAGTCAATCCTGATTTGGCTCTTTGGCTTGGGGGGATAGAGCGTTTATACACAGCTGACATCAAAAAAATAGGTGTGATTCATCGTGGATTTTCAAGCTATGCCAAGACAAAGTATCGCAACAACCCAGAATGGCAATTGGCGATCGAACTGCAAAATCGATTTCCCGATCTTCCATTGATTTGTGATCCTTCTCACATATGTGGGCGTCGAGATATTTTACTAGACGTATCACAAACAGCTTTGGACTTGAACTTTGATGGTTTGATGATTGAAACCCATCGAGACCCTGACAATGCCTGGAGTGATGCGGCACAGCAGATTACACCTGACACTCTTGTTCAAATGATGAAAGATCTTCGCATTCGTAAAACAACAGCAGAAGCTGAGAGCTATGTGAATAAGCTCGATACACTTCGCGCACAAATCGATGTCATCGACCACTCGATCCTTGAAACACTAGGAAAACGAATGAATATCTCTGTTGATATTGGTACGCTAAAAAAAGAGCATAATGTTGCTGTTTTGCAATCCAAGCGTTGGAATGAAATCCTTGGAAAGATGATTTTGGAAGGCGAAGGACATGGGTTGAGTGAAGAGTTTGTACTGCGTATGTTCAAAGCAATTCACCAGGAATCGATTAACCATCAAGAAAAGGTGATCAATACCTAAGATTTAAAAGTCTTACCTTGTAAGCTGTGGAAGGAACGGTTTATAAATCGACAGGAAGTTGGTACACTGTAAAAACAGATACAGGTACACTGATTTCTTGTCGCATAAAAGGTAAATTTCGCACAGATCAAATCTCAAGCACCAACCCTGTTGCAGTAGGCGATCGAGTGACCATTTCTATCGACGAAAACCCCGAAGAAGGAGTGATTCATCACATCCATGATCGGAAAAACTATATCGTTCGAAAATCGGTTAACTTATCCAAGCAAATACATATTCTAGCTGCCAATATTGATATTGCATTTTTATTGATCACACTCAACAATCCTGTGACTTATCCTGCCTTTATCGATCGGTTTTTGGCAACCGCCAAGGCATTTGGAATTGAAGTTGTGTTGTTGTTCAACAAAGAAGATTCCTATACAAGCCAAGAGTTGACAGAACTGCGCCAACTCAAAGCAGTGTATGTTGACATTGGCTATCATTGTGAAGAAATTTCGGCATTGAAAGGAACCAATGTCGATCAAGTTCAAACACTAATGGCATCCAAAGTATGTATGCTATCTGGTCACAGTGGCGTGGGGAAATCAACGCTTGTTAACACACTTGCTCCGATGTTGAATATCAAAACAAAAGCGATTTCGGATCAGCATCAGCAAGGACAGCACACAACAACACATGCCGAATTGCATGAACTGGATTTTGGCGCAAAAATCATTGACACGCCAGGGATTAGAGGATTTGGCATGATTGCATTCTCCTCACAAGAATTGGGGGATTATTTTGTTGAATTTTTTGATCGTAAAAGCCAATGCAAATTCAACGACTGTCTGCACATAGACGAGCCAAAATGTGCAGTGAAATTAGCAGTAGCATCAGGAGATATTGCTACTTCACGTTATAAAAGTTACACCCAAATTCTTGCTGGTGAGGATCAACAGTATAGAACCTATTTTTAGAATTTATGAGAGTCGTTATTCAACGTGTTAGCGAAGCAAGTGTTCGAGTCGATGGAAAGATCGTAGGATCGATTTCCAAAGGGCTTTTGGTTTTTTTGGGCATCACACACGATGATGATATGGAAGATATTTCATGGCTGATAAAAAAAACGATCGAACTTCGTATTTTTAACGACACAAACGATGTGATGAATTTATCGCTACTAGATACAGAAGGTGAGTTATTGGTGGTCAGTCAGTTTACACTCCATGCGTTGACCAAAAAAGGCAACCGACCCTCGTATATCGATGCTGCTAAGCCAGAAACAGCTTTGCTCTTGTATCAAAGCTTTGTGGAGCAGTGCGAAAAAGCCCTCGGACGATCAGTCTCAACAGGAGTTTTTGGAGCGATGATGGATGTACAACTTTGCAATGATGGTCCAGTCACGATTTTGATGGATTCAAAAAATAAAGAATAATGAAGATAGATAACGCACAACAAGCAGTTGATCAATGGATCAAAAACCATGGCGTTCGCTATTTTGACGAATTAACCAATATGGCGCAATTGACTGAGGAAGTTGGTGAAGTGGCCAGGATTATTGCACGTCGATATGGTGAGCAATCAGAAAAGGAAAGTGATAAAGAAAAAGACTTGGGCGAAGAACTCGCCGATGTGCTCTTTGTTGTTTTGTGCCTAGCCAATCAGACTGGAGTGGACTTGTCAAAAGCCTTTGCCAAAAAATTAGAATTAAAAACCAAACGCGATCACGATCGACACCACAGCAACCCTAAAATCAATAAATGAAAGACATCAGACTTCGTCATCAATCTGGCTCTGTAGTCGGAAAAATTCAAGTCACAGGGTCAAAAAGTGAGTCGAATCGGATGTTGCTTTTACAAGCATTTTTTCCACAAATTGAACTTACAAACCTGTCCAATTCTGACGATACAGTTGCGATGAAGTCTGGCCTTGAAAGTGAAGATGCCATGGTGGATATTGGTCATGCTGGTACCACGATGCGTTTTTTGACAGCCTATTTTTCTTCACTAGAAAATCAAGAAAAAACTTTGACTGGCTCCCAGCGCATGCAAGAACGTCCAATAGGGATATTGGTCGATGCGCTGCGACAGCTCGGAGCTGATATCACCTACCTCAAAAATGAGGGATATCCACCTTTGTTGATCAAAGGGAAAAAACTTTCTGCCAATGAGGTTCGTCTCTCAGCAGATATCAGTAGTCAATACATCACAGCATTGATGCTCATTGCGCCACGCTTGGCAGGTGTATTGCGTCTTCATTTACAAGGCAAGATAACCTCAGTTCCCTACATAAAAATGACTCAATCTCTATTGCACGACATAGGTATTGAAGCCAGCTTTTCTGGACAGACCATTGAGGTTTCTCCAAAAATAGACATTGCTGCAACCACCCATGCTGTTGAGTCAGACTGGAGTTCTGCATCCTATTATTTTGGGATCGCAGCACTCGCAAAAGAGGCAGATATTCGTTTGACGACCTACAAAGTAAACAGTTTGCAAGGGGATCGTGTGTTGATGAACATATACGAGAAGCTGGGGGTACAATCTTCGATTGAAAACAATACACTTCATTTGCAAAAGCAAGCCTTGCATTCCACGTCTATACAATTAGACCTTTCCAATGCCCCAGATATCGCTCAAACGATAGTCGTGAGTTGTTATGGTTTGGGTATCGCTTGTGATATCAAAGGCTTACACACCTTGAAAATTAAAGAAACGGATCGCTTGGTTGCCTTGCAAAACGAATTGACAAAGTTGGGAGCAACAATCGATATCACAGATCGAAGTTTTCACCTTTATAAACGCAATAATCCAATTCGGCCAAATGTTTTGATCGAAACCTATCACGATCATCGTATGGCGATGGCATTTGCACCACTGGCGTTGTTGGTGCCCATTCGGATTCAAGACGCTGATGTGGTAACAAAATCGTATCCAGGATTTTGGAAAGATTTAGAGATGAATGGGTTTTTATTAGGGTGATTGAGCAAAAACATGCCCAATAACTTGACAACCCCCCTGCTGAGAATGTATATTTGCCGCCTTAACACACAGAATGAAACTTTCACACTTTAATTTTGATTTGCCAGAAAAACTGTTGGCAGAATATCCAACCGACCATCGCGATGAGTCAAAACTCATGGTTTTACATCGAGAAACAGAAACCATTGAACACAAGTATTTCAAAGATATCGTTGATTATTTTGACGAAGGAGATATTATGGTTCGCAACAATACGAAGGTATTTCCAGCTCGTTTGATTGGTAATAAGGAAAAAACAGGTGCCAAAATAGAAGTTTTTTTACTTCGTGAATTGAATCAATCTCAGCGACTTTGGGATGTTCTTGTTGATCCTGCTCGAAAAATAAGAATTGGAAATAAGCTCTATTTTGGAGATAGCGAGGATTTGGTTGCTGAAGTGATTGATAATACTACTTCTCGTGGTCGTACACTTCGATTTTTATACGATGGTCCCTACGACGCTTTTCGTGAAAAACTTCATGAAATGGGTCAAACGCCACTTCCAAAGTATATCAAAAGAGAAGAAGAGGATTTTGATCGGGAACGATACCAAACGATTTATGCAAAGCATGAAGGTGCTGTTGCAGCACCAACTGCTGGGCTTCATTTCTCAAAACACGTCCTCAAAAGGCTTGAAATTAAGGGAGTAGACATGGCTGATATCACCCTTCATGTAGGGCTGGGCACATTCAATCCAGTGGAGGTTGAAGATTTGTCTAAGCATAAAATGGATTCTGAGGAACTCATCATCGACCAGCAAGCTGCCGATATGGTCAACAATGCAAAAGCGAATAAAAAGCGAGTGTGCTCAATCGGCACCACGTCTATGCGTGCACTCGAAAGTGCAGTGTCTTCTAGCAAAACACTCAATACCTATCGTGGCTGGACGCATAAGTTTATTTTCCCACCACATGAGTTTAGCATCGCAGATAGTATGATCACCAACTTACATTTGCCAAAATCAACGCTTTTGATGATGGTGTCTGCTTTTGCAGGGCATGAGTTTGTCAAAAAGGCTTATAAAGAAGCTGTGAAGAAAAAATATCGCTTCTATTCGTATGGAGATGCGATGCTCATTTTATAATTATGGATAAAGCACGTCGTGACATTCGTGCATTATCCTTGGAAGAGTTACGTCGTTTTTTCACCTCAAATGCTGTACCAGCCTTCAAAGGCAATCAGGTTTATGAATGGCTTTGGAGCAAAGGTTCTCATGATTTTGAGGGCATGACCAACTTGTCAAAATCACATCGTTCGCTTTTAGAAGAACATTTTGTCATCAATCATATTGAGGTCGATCAGCTCCAAAGAAGTGCCGATGGCACTGTCAAAAATGCCATTCGATTGCATGATGGGTTTTTGGTCGAATCTGTTTTAATTCCTACAGATTCACGTGCAACAGCATGTGTGTCGAGCCAGGTTGGATGTAGCTTGGACTGCCATTTTTGTGCAACATCCAAACTGAAGAGAATGCGAAATCTCAACCCTGATGAGATTTATGATCAGGTTGTTGTTATCGATCGACAAAGTCGATTGTACTATAATCGTGGACTCACCAACATTGTGTTCATGGGAATGGGAGAACCACTGATGAATTATAAAAACACCTTACTCGCCATTCAAAAAATAACTTCACCCGATGGTCTGGGAATGTCACCCAAACGAATTACAGTCTCAACCTCTGGAATTACTAAAATTATTCGTGAAATGGCAGATCAAAACCCAAAGTTTAAATTGGCTGTTTCACTTCACTCTGCCATCGAAGAAACACGAAATCGGTTGATGCCATTTACCAAAAAATTTCCTTTATCCGAGCTATTGGAAGCACTCAAGTGTTGGTATGATCAAACAAAAAGTAAAATCACTTTTGAAGTGGTTGTTTGGCAAGGGATTAATGACAAACAAGAAGATATTGACGCTCTTATTGCTTATTGCAAACAGGTGCCATCAAAAGTAAACTTGATTGAATACAATGCTATTGGAGACAATCAATTTGTACAAGCAAAACCAGTATCAATTTCAGCATACATCTCTGCATTGGAGGGTCAAAATATATCGGTTACTGTACGCCAATCTCGCGGAAATGACATAGATGCTGCATGTGGCCAATTGGCAAACAAACAACAATAATTTGCTTATGAAATTGTTGTTTAATAGAATCAAGCGAAATTGTATATTTAAAAACACATGAAAATCATAGAGCAACTCAAGCGCCCCATACGCGAGGAAATGGAACTCTTCGAAGGAAGGTTTTCCAAAGCAATGTCCTCCAAGGTTGCTTTATTGAACAGAATCACACATTATATCGTCAATCGCAAAGGAAAACAAATGCGTCCTATGTTTGTTTTTCTCACTGCCAAACTCTTGGGAAAAACCAGCGAGCGTACCTTCCGAGCAGCCTCAGTAATCGAATTGATTCACACTGCGACTTTGGTTCACGACGATGTTGTTGACGACAGCGACAAACGACGTGGCTTTTTCTCAATCAATGCCCTTTGGAAAAATAAAATTGCAGTATTGGTTGGAGACTATCTGTTGTCCAAGGGATTGTTGCTTTGCATCGACAACAAAGATTTTGACTTGCTCGAGATTATTTCTGTCGCAGTACGTGAAATGAGTGAAGGAGAGTTATTGCAAATCGAAAAAGCAAGAAGTCTCGATATCTCAGAAGAGATTTATTACGAGGTGATTCGGAAAAAAACAGCCACGCTGATTGCATCTTGTTGTGCTTTGGGTGCATGCTCTGTAGATGCTTCTCATAATGATATAAATAAAATGACACATTTTGGAGAAAAAATTGGGATGGCTTTTCAGATTAAAGATGACTTATTTGATTACGGACAGCAGCGTATTGGAAAACCAACAGGGATAGATATTCGTGAGCGAAAAATGACATTGCCTTTGATTTATGCGATGGAGCATGCAAGTCCCTCAGAGCGAAGGTGGCTTAAACTCAATTTGAAAAAAAACAACAAGAACAAAAAGATAGTTAAAGAAGTGATTGCTTTTGTCAAATCAAAGGGTGGCCTGGAGTACTCAATTAGCAAAATGCATGAATTTCAACAGGAAGCGATCTCGATTTTGGATTCATTCCCTGCTTCTGAATCAAAGGATAGCTTGAAAAAATTAGTTTCCTATGTCATTGATAGGGAATTTTAATTCCTTTTTTCTATTTTTAAAAATTATAATCGTTGGATTTTGATCAGCAAGTCAACAGTAGATCTCGTCTTTGAAACGGCTCGCCTTGAAGAGGTGATCGGAGACTTTGTACAGCTCAAAAAGTCGGGATCAAATTTCAAAGGTCTCAGTCCTTTTTCAAACGAAAAAACCCCGAGTTTTATGGTTTCCCCAGCCAAGCAGATTTGGAAAGATTTTAGTAGTGGAAAGGGGGGTAATGTTGTTTCTTTTCTGATGGAGCATGAGCACTTTACATTTCCTGAAGCGATTAAATTTCTAGCCAAAAAATACAATATTGAGGTTGAAGAAACCCAGCAAACCAATGAGCAGAAAGAAGCAGCGTCTTTGCGCGAAAGCATGTATGCTGTAACAGCGTTTGCCCAATCCTATTTCTCAAAAATGCTGACTGAATCCGAAGAAGGAAAAAACATTGGTTTGAGTTATTTTAAAGAAAGGGGATTTACTGACGAATCGATCGAGCGTTTCCATTTGGGATACTCACCTGATAAATGGACTGCGCTGAATAATGCAGCAATAGACGCTGGATTTCAAAAGGAATTTTTGGTATCCACTGGTTTAACGATAGAAAAAGGAGATAAAACCTTTGATCGATTTAAAGGGCGAATAATGTTCCCAATCCACAGCATGTCTGGCAGAGTGACTGGGTTTGGTGGGCGTATTTTAAAACAAGACAAGCAAGCTGCCAAATACATGAACTCTCCCGAGAGTGAGGTGTATCAAAAAAGCAAAGTGCTGTATGGGCTCTATCAAGCAAAACAACATATTGCAAAGGAAAGTAATTGTTATTTGGTTGAGGGCTATATTGATGTGATTCAGATGCATCAGGCTGGGATTCAAAATGTTGTATCCTCATCTGGTACTGCGTTGACGCCTGACCAAGTTCGTTTGATTCGCCGGCTGACAAATAAAATCACACTGTTGTTTGATGGAGATGCTGCAGGTCTTCGTGCTGCAATCAGAGGAGTTGATGTGATTTTGGAGGCTGGAATGCATGTTTCTATATGCACATTTCCAGCGGGAGAAGATCCAGACAGTTTTGTGAGAAAGAATCAACCCACAGAGGTCAAGGAGTTTTTGGATAAAAGTAAAGTTGATTTTGTTCAATTCAAGGCAAAACTACTTGCAGAGGAAGGCAACAATGAACCCATTCGTAAGGCAGAAACCATACGTGAAATTGTGCATACCATTGCCTTGATACCAGATGCCATACGTCGAG
The DNA here is from genome assembly GCA_002430545.1 of Flavobacteriaceae bacterium UBA5950. Classification (GTDB taxonomy): domain Bacteria; phylum Bacteroidota; class Bacteroidia; order Flavobacteriales; family Flavobacteriaceae; genus UBA724. The sequence continues at coordinate 24,555 of DJCM01000021.1, read as the reverse complement.
AAATATATATCCAAGACTGTGCCTCCACGATGAATATCAGTGAGGATGTGTTGTTTTCGACCCTTGCTCAGATGCTTCAAAAAAAGGCCAAACAAGCACCACAAGCCAGCGCATCAGAGAAGATGCAAGTGGTCAGTACACCCAAGCAAAAAGTTGATCAACGATTTGAGCTTGAGCGTAATATTATTTCATTGCTTCTGCTTTATGGCAACGAAGAAGTGTCGTTTGAAGATGTCGTTTTACAGACTGATGATGAAGGTAAAATCGATCTCACACCCACAGAAATTAGCGTGAAGGTGTATGAAAAAATTTACCTAGACCTCCAGCAAGATGAAGTGGAATTGTCGACCAAAAGCTTTCGCGAACTTTATCATTCCTTACTGTCCATTTACAACGAACAAAAACCCCTTGTTATGGAAACTTTTCTGCAAGAACTCTCTCCAGAGCAATCGGCATTGGTGAGCAGTATTATCATGAATGAGGAAAACAATGTGCTTCATGATTGGGAGAGAAAAAATATCATTATTAAGGACAAAAAGTCTGAAATTGGGCGATGGCTGCAGCAAACCATTTTAAATCTTCGCTGTTTGTTGATACAAGAAAAAATAGGAGAATTACAGAACAAGACAGTCGAAAGTCATGTGGAAACACATCAAGAAATTCTAGAGGAAGTAAATGATTATGTAGGGCTTAAAAAGAATTTGAGCCAACGCCTAGATCGCGTCATTTTCTAAAACGAATCGACATGAATCGATTGGGCCTTTCTGACCAGTTCAACTAGGTTTCTAACCCTCAATTTTTTCATAATCCGACTGCGATAAGTGCTCACGGTTTTTTCATTTAGTTTTAACTCAGCAGCAATCTCTATATTTCTTTTGCCATCACTGAGCATTTTGAGTACTTCGACTTCTCGCATCGATAGTTTTTTGAACATTCTTCTTGGTCGACCTGTTGATTCATCAAAGGCAATTGTTTGTGCAAGCTCATTGGTAATAAAGACGCCGCCCGAAGCAATTTTCAATATGGCATGGCGAAGAGAACTTGGATTTGCTTTTTTGTTAAGGTAACCAGAGGCACCTGCTTTTAAAGATGAAATGGCATATACTTCTTCAGGTTGATTTGAGTAGATGAGCACACGAGTACCAGGATATTCTTCCTTAATTCGTCGTAAAACTGTTAGCCCTTCAGATTCATACAGGTCTAACTCCAAAACAATAATATCAATTATCTTTTTCTCAATGATCTTAAAAAGGTCGTCGGCTTTAAGTGCTTTCCCAACAACTGAAATTTCTGTGGAATTTTTAAAAACAGCCTTAACTCCTTTATGGACTATTGGATGTGAATCAGCAAGTACAATTTTAATCACTAACTTAAAATAATAATTCAGAAAAAGTTTCTAAATAAACAACAAATGAAACAAACTACAAAGTCTGTAGGTAAATTCTGAACAAATTTAACAAAAAAATTACATTAGATGCTGTGGTATCACACAAATTGGTATTGGTAGCATTTTATGTTTGTTAATTGTATGATGTTTCATATAAGTTGTGAACACATCTTTTTCGCGATCGCTAAAATCAGCAGGTGTTTTGCCGTTTTCGTGCTGTTCCATCGCCCATTCAAGTTCCTCATAAGACGCGCCAAGTTGGTCTTCATCGGTTCGATTATCCTCCCACAACCCATCAGTCGGCGCTGCATCTACAATAGTACGATCGATGCCCAAATGTGATGCAAGTTCTTTCACTTGACTTTTCATCAAATCTGCTATGGGGCTCACATCAACTCCTCCATCACCATATTTGGTATAGAATCCTACACCAAAATCTTCAACTTTATTTCC
>DJCM01000021.1:832-22439 GCA_002430545.1 Flavobacteriaceae bacterium UBA5950 | reverse complement strand
ACACCAAAATCTTCAACTTTATTTCCTGTTCCTGCCACGAGTAGGCGTTGTTTTGATGCGAAGTAGTAGAGTGTTGTCATGCGCAGTCGAGAGCGTGTATTTGCTAACGAAAGCCCAGTGCCTTCAAATTGATTTGGTGCAGCGTCCAATTGACAAAAGGTGTCATATAGCTCAGTTAGTGGGACAACTTTTACACTGACATTATTGTATTTTTGTGAAAGCCAGTTTGTGTGATTCTTGGCTCTGTTGACCTGATTTTGATCTTGGTGGATTGGCATTTCAAGGCAAAGGGTCGGCTTGCCAGTCATTGCGCACAATGTGGATGTTAGTGCAGAATCTATACCTCCAGAAACTCCAACGACAAACCCATCTAGTTTGGCGTCTTCAATGTAAGAAGTTAACCAATCAATAATATATTTAGCAACATCTTTAGTTTTCATAGCACAACTCAATTATCATTTAAAAAAACAGTAGTTTCGTAAACTCTAATTCTAGGTTCAAAGGTAGTACATATGCGCTTATTCAAAAACTTGTTTCGATCATTTTTGACCTTAGTATTTTTTTTGGTTTTATTTTGGAATTGTTCTAATCGAAACTCTTCAACAAACACTCACTCATATGAGTTGATTCGTTTTGAACAAATTTTTTTTGAATCACACCCTGATTCCTTGGCAGCAGTCGAAAAACAATTTCCTTATTTTTTTCCAAAAAGTTATCCTTTTTCTGTGTGGGTCAATCGACGCACAGACAGCTTGCAAATGGCACTCTATGAGCAAACAAAAATGATATCAATCAGCGATATTAAAGATCAAATAGATCCTTTTATTGAAGGTCTACCTCGTGTGTTTGAAAATGCGAAACTACCCAAAAAAGTAATCACCATAACTTCTGATGTTGACTATAACAATAAAGTCATTCTGAACGATACCATGGCTTTGGTTGCCATTGATAACTTCTTGGGAGTTGATCATTTTATGTACGAGGGAATTGCCATGTATTTACGACAAGAGATGAATTTGCGAGACATTTCTGTGCAACTCGCCGAGTCGTTTGCAGAGCGTATTCTCACAACTCCCAATGATCGAAGTTTTTTGTCACAGTTAATACACTATGGAAAAATACAGTATATCAAGCAATCGATCATGCCAAATTTCTCTGAAGATCGCATCATGGGATATAACCCAGAACAACTTGAATGGGCAAGAGCAAATGAAAAAGAGATTTGGAATTTTTTTGTTTCCAAAGAGTTGCTTTTTAGTACTGACCCAGACCTGATCAATCGTTTTATTTTGCCGGCACCATTTTCAAAATTTTATTTAAATATTGATGTTGATTCGCCTGGGAAAATAGGGCAGTGGTTGGGCTTGCAAATCGTCAATGCTTATCAAAAAAACGATCGTAAACCCATCGACGAACTGCTAAAAACAACAACCAGAGAGTTGTTTGAAAACTCAAAATATAAACCGCGACGAAAATGAAAGAAACAAGTATTACGATAGATGTTACGCTGGACGAAAACCATGTGCCAGACAAGTTGCATTGGTCTGCACCTGATGGAGGTATTAGCAATCAAGAAACCCACGCTGTTTTTTTGAGCACTTGGGATAAGGAAATGCAGGAAACTGCTCGAATTGATTTATGGTCAAAAGAAATGCCTGTTGACCAAATGCGTGTGTTTGTTCATCAAACGCTTGTGGGGATTCGTAACTCGTATATGAAAGCGACGCAGGATGTTGAAATGGGTGAGGCCTTCCAACAGTTTTGTGATTATTTTTCAGATGAGCACAATTTGGGAAAAGCCCAAAAAACTAAAGATTCGAATTGATTGATTCGATGTAGTTGATTATTTCTTGCTTCCCTTCACCTGTTTTTGCAGAGGTTTCAAACATCGGAGGAGTGCTTTCCCATCCCTGCTCCAAAAGATGCGATTGATAATGCGACAGATTACCTTTTCGTTGCTTCTCAGATAGCTTATCAATTTTGGTAAAAACAATAGAGAATGGGTGTTGCTGTGCACCAAGCATATTGATAAAATCTACATCAATTTTTTGTGGTTTATGGCGACTGTCAATTAGGACAAAGATGTTGACCAATTGTTTTCTCTTTTCAAAATACCCATGAATGAGTTTTTTGATTTCGTTTCTTTCTTGTTTAGACACTTTGGCGTAACCATAACCAGGCAAATCGACCAGAAACCAACTTTCGTTGATGACAAAGTGATTGATCAATTTTGTTTTCCCAGGAGTACCCGATGTTTTGGCAAGTTTTTTATTGTTTGTCAATGCGTTGATTAGGGATGACTTCCCAACATTTGAGCGACCAATAAAAGCATATTCAGCTGAGGAGGCCTTTGGGCATTGATCTACATCCGAGCTGCTGACCAAAAAACGAGCAGAATGAATCATGACAACTCAATTTGAGTTTGTGCTCAACCATTTTTCCATGTGCACATTAAACTGTTTGGGATGTTCCATCATTGGTGCATGACCACATTCTTTAATCCAAAATAGAGTAGAATTAGGAAGAAGACGATTAAAATCGTACCCAACTTCAGGGGGTGTTACAATGTCATTCTCGCCCCAAATGATAGCAGTTGGGATTTTGATTTTAGGCAAATCTTTAGACATGTTGTGGCGAATTGCACTTTTGGCAATCGTGAGGATTTTAACCAGTTTTTTTCGATCGTTGACAGTCTCAAAAACCTCATCAACCACCTCATCAGTTGCCACTTTAGGGTCATAAAAAACTTCTTCACATTTTTTCCTCATGTAACCTTTGTCTTCTCTTTTGGGATAGCTTTCTCCCATAGAGTTTTCGTACAGTCCAGAACTTCCTGTGATGATAAGACCCCTAATATTTTTTGGATACATCAAAGAAACAAGTAAACCGATATGCCCGCCCAATGAGTTGCCAAGCAAGGTAACATCAGTTAAACCAAGGTGTGAAATAAATTGATTCACATATTTGGCATACTCTTTCACATTTGTTTTGAGTAGCGGCAAGTCGTAGATGGGCAGCATAGGAATAATAACTTTATATCCTTTGCTGGGAAAGTAATCTGTCACTCCTTGGAAGTTACTCAACCCACCCATAAGACCATGAAGAATAATAATTGGCTTTCCCTCTCCAACCTCAAGAAATTGGAATTTACCTGACTTTTTGATTGTTTCTTGCATCTATTGATAACAAATAGTTAGCAAATATAACCAATTCAAGTCAGTTACTTCATTCATTTCAAACAAAGTGGGGCTTTCAGCAGTTTAAAAACATGACAATAACTAAGGTTTTAAAATTTGTATGTAATAAACTCATTCTAAGCAATTTAAGAATCTCCTATGACCAAGGTGTCTAAATTTATCAACAAAGTGGTAAAAAGTGGTAAAAAGTGGTAATTTATTGATATATTTGACTCAGTTAGAGTCGAAAAAATGCATGTTGTTGGCACGTATGAATGCAAGCTGGATCCCAAGGGTAGGGTAAAGCTTCCTGTGTCCATAACCAAGCAGCTCAAGGGAGTTGAGACGTTTGTTCTCAAGCGTTCGGTGTTTCAAAAGTGCTTAGAGCTTTACACTTTGGAGGAGTGGTCAACCATGATGGAAAAGGTGAACAAGCTGAATCGATTCAGAAAAAAGAACAACGACTTCATTCGCCGATTTACTGCAGGGGTTAAGTTGATTGATCTCGATGCAGCAACCAGAATTTTGATTCCAAAGGATTTGCTTTCCATCGCTTCTTTGGACAAGTCTTTGGTTTTATCATCAGCAATCAACATGATTGAAATTTGGGACAAGGAGCTTTATGAAAAAGCCATTGATGATGCTGCTCTTGACTTTGCAGAATTGGCAGAAGAGGTAATGGGAAATCATGATGAGGATGTATCATAAACCCGTTTTGCTGGATGCTTGTCTAGAGGGGTTGGCTCTCAAAGAGTCTGGCACTTATGTCGATGTGACTTTTGGTGGTGGGGGACATACCAAAGCAATTTTGGATGCGATTGGCAGTAGTGGAAAGGTCATTGCTTTTGATCAAGATGCAGATGCTGTTAAAAACTCATTGGATGATGATCGTTTGATTTTTGTTCATCAAAACTTTTCTTTTCTACAACGCTTTTTACGATTTCACAAAATCGATAAAGTCGATGGAATTTTAGCAGACCTAGGTGTTTCATCACACCAAATCGATACACCAGAAAGAGGTTTTTCTACACGCTTTGATGGCCCCCTTGATATGCGAATGAATTCATCGGAAGGGGTGTCGGCAAGAGATGTAGTGAATACATACACAAAAGAACAACTCAGTGATATTTTTTACCAATATGGCGAGCTGACCAACGCCCGAAAGATTGCGTTGCGAATTGTGGAGCAACGAAGTCATAAGCCCATTGAAACAACCCTTGATCTCACAGAGATTCTCAGTCCTCTTGTGCCTGTAAAAATCAAGCATAAAGTGATGGCTCAAATTTTCCAAGCCCTTCGCATTGAAGTGAACCAAGAGTTGGAAGCATTGAAGTCGCTACTCGAACAAAGTGGCGAGGTTATCAAAAGCAATGGAAGACTTTGCGTGATAAGCTATCACTCATTGGAAGATCGTTTGGTGAAGCGATTTATACAGCATGGATGCTTTGATAGCGAACCTGTAAAAGATGAGTTTGGACACTCACACAAACCTTTCAAAAAGGTGGGTCAACTGGCTTTGCCCAGTGAGACAGAAATTAAAAAAAATAAACGTGCACGCAGTGCAAAGTTGAGAATAGCAAAGAAAATATGAGACAAAGTCTGTTGGAAATTCTTCGAGGTTCTTTCTTGGTACAACAAGGTGCCTTGAGGAATTGGCGACTCATTATTTTCTTCTTTTTTCTGGCGGGAATTATGATTGCGTCCTCTCACAACATCGACCAAAAGGTGATGGAGATTTCTGCTCTAAACACTGAAATTCAAGAGTTAAAAAGTCAATTTGCTGAAACAAGAACCAAGGCCATGTATATGCGTCTTGAGACTGAAGTGAAAACAAAACTGTCCGAGCGTGGGTTTGTATCCTCAGTCACTCCTCCCACTAAAATCATAATTGAATAAAATGGAAAAGCAGAAAAGACTGATTTCGAGATTTTCATTTGTGGTAGTAGGGTTATTTCTACTTGGTTTTGTGATTGGATACAAAATCATACACATCCAATTTGTTGAAGGCGATTCCTTTAAGCTTCTTGCTGAAAAAACAACAATACAAAATTTTGAAATTCAGCCCATACGTGGAAATATTTATGCGCAAGATGGGAGTTTACTTGCCACGTCGGTACCGAGATACACCATTCATTTCGACGCAGCGACTGTCAGCACAAGCCGCTTTGAAAATCATGTAGATGCCCTTTCAGATTCGCTTTCGCAGCTGTTGGGCAAAAGCGCAAACTTCTATTACAACACACTTGTTGATGCGCACAAAAAGCAGCATCGCTACAGACGCATCGCAAAAGACTTGACCTATGGCCAGATGACTCGCTTGCGAACTTTCCCTCTTTTTAGGCTAGGGGGTGTGCGAGGTGGTTTGGTTGTTGAGCGAAAAACAGTGCGTGAAAAACCACTAGGAAAAATAGCTGAGCGGACCATTGGGTATGAACAAGAACAGCCAAATGGAAGTTACGTTCGTGTAGGACTTGAAGGTGCTTTTGGAGATCAGTTACGAGGTATTCCTGGTTTGCAATTGCGTCAAAGGATAGCAAACGGTCAGTGGAAACCATTGAGTGATTCTTATTTGCAAGAGCCACAAGATGGTTATGATGTGCAAACCACACTTGATGTAAACATCCAAGACATTACTCATCATGCTTTGCTCGAGGCCCTCGAAAACTTTGAAGCCGGTCATGGAACTGCTGTGGTCATGGAAACTGAAACAGGAGCCATTCGTGCAGTGGCAAACCTTGGCAGAACAGAGGAGGGGAAGTATTATGAAAAACTCAATTATGCAATTGGGGAGACCCACGAGCCAGGCTCTACTTTTAAACTGATGGCCCTTGTTGCTGCTTTTGAAGATCAGGTGGTTGACACCACTTCAGTTTTTGATACCCAAAATGGGGAGTTGACATTTTACTCAAAATATAAAGTGCGTGACTCTCGAAAAGGAGGGTATGGCAAAATTCCCATCACCGAAATTTTTGAGCGTTCATCAAACACTGGAATGGTTCAGGCAATTTATAACCAGTACAAGACAAAGCCTGAACAATTTGTGAATCGCCTTATGAACATGGGTTTAAGCGAGCCATTGGGATTGCCAATTGTAGGAGAGGGCAAGCCATTAATCCCACATCCTGACAAAAAGGGTTGGAGTGGGATCTCTCTTCCATGGATGGCATATGGATATGGGGTTTTACTCACCCCAATGCAGACTCTCACGTTTTATAACGCCATTGCAAACGATGGGGTGATGGTCAAACCCAGATTTATTGAGCGCACGCAAGATGCTAGGAGTAAAATGAAGAGAAAGTCTGATGTGGAAATCATCTCTGCATCTGTTTGTTCAAAAGAGACAATAGGAAAAGTAAAAAGTTTATTAAAAGGGGTGGTTGAAAAGCCATGGGGTACAGCACATAATATTTACGATCCAAACTTTGCTATCGCTGGAAAAACGGGCACATGTCAGTTGGATTATAATACTGATGAGATACAGTATGTAGCGAGCTTTGTGGGGTATTTTCCTTCCGACCGACCAAAGTACTCTTGCATTGTTGTGGTTCATCGACCAAATAAAGAAAAGGGGTACTTCGGAAGCACAGTGGCAGCACCTGTGTTCCAAAAAATCGCTCACAAATTATACAGTTCAATCCCAGTAGAAACCAAGCTTAGTCGCGAACGCTATTTGGAAATCACCCAGCGCAAAATGGAGACAAGCAAAGGGGTTGTTGACGCAAAAGTAGATGTAACAAAAACACAAAATAAGTCCTGATGCAACTCAAAGAATTACTTTTTGGTGTATCCATCGACGCTGTGTTAGGGTCGACATCAGTATCGATTGAGGGAGTTACATCTGACTCTCGTGCGCAAGGATCAAATTCACTATTTGTAGCCATTCGTGGCGAACATCATGATGGGCATGACCACATCAGCGATGCTGTGAAAAAGGGGGCAGTTGCTGTTCTTTGTAAAGAGCTACCCAAAAAACAAAAAGATGGCGTTACCTATGTACAGACGCCCCAATCGCGAAGCGCTTATGCTGTTGTCGCATCTAATTATCACAACAATCCTTCTTCCAAACTCAGCCTTATAGGTGTCACTGGCACCAATGGAAAAACATCGATTGTGCAACTGTTGTTCGAGGTCTTTCAGCACCTAGGGTTTTCTGTTGGAAAGTTGTCCACAATCGAAAATGCGATTAACGAGCACATCTACCCAGCAACACACACAACCCCTGACCCAATGGAGATTAATTCTTTTTTGGCAAAAATGGTTGAAGCTGGAGTAACGCATTGCTTTATGGAAGTTTCATCTCATGGAATTGATCAGCATCGAATCGGAGGGCTACAGTTCAGAGGAGGGGTGTTTACAAATCTCACCCATGATCACCTCGATTATCACAAAACATTTGAAAGTTACAGGGATACCAAAAAGAAGTTTTTTGATCTTCTTCCAGAAACTGCTTTTGCACTCACAAACAATGATGATAAAAATGGAGCATACATGCTCCAAAATTGTACTGCCAAAAAACATTCATTTGCCTTAAAAAACACTGCTGAGTTTAAAGTAAAAATCATTGAACATGATTTTTCTGGAATGCAATTGCGAATCGATGGCATCGAGACATGGGTTGCATTGGTTGGAGACTTCAATGCCTCCAATATGCTGGCAGTGTATGCATGTACGCAATTACTGGGTGAAAATATCGATCAGAGCTTAAGTGCATTGAGTGCTGTTGAGCCAGTCTCAGGACGATTTAACGTCGTTAGTGGAAGTCATCCAATTCGAGCGATTGTCGATTATGCCCACACGCCCGACGCTTTGCAGCATGTGTTAGAAACCATCAATAAAATCAGGACTGGGAATGAGATTCTGATTACTGTTTTTGGTTGTGGTGGGGGTCGTGATAAGGCAAAGCGCCCACTGATGGGGAGGATTGCCTCCACTTTGAGTGATAAAGTGATTTTCACATCCGACAACCCTCGCAATGAAGATCCAGAAAAGATTATCAAGCAAATCGAAGCCGGTGTTCCAGCAGAGCATTTTAAAAAATACATGAGCATTTCAAGCCGATCACAAGCGATCAAAACCGCCTGTCAACTTGCACATAAAGGGGATATCATCTTGCTGGCAGGTAAGGGGCATGAAACCTATCAAGATGTCAAGGGAGAACGATTGGCGTTTGACGATGCAAAGGAGTTAAAAAACCATTTACAAAACAAGAGCTAATGTTATACTATCTGTTTGAATATTTAGAGAAAGAATTTCAGCTGCCAGGTGCAGGGCTCTTTCAGTTCATTAGTTTTCGCGCTTCCATTGCAATCATCTTTTCTTTATTGGTCTCATTGATTTTTGGTAAGCGAATCATTCAGCTATTGAATCGATTTCAGATGGGGGAAAGCATTCGAGACCTCGGATTGGCTGGTCAGAAAGAAAAAGCAGGAACGCCAACGATGGGGGGTCTTATTATCATACTCGCAACGCTCGTACCTGTATTGTTATTTGCAAAACTCGACAACATATATATCCTTTTGTTGATCATCACAACACTGTGGATGGGGTCGATTGGTTTTATTGATGATTATATCAAAATAAAGCGTAAGAACAAAGAGGGACTTAAAGGCAGTTTTAAAATCATTGGTCAGGTTGGATTGGGTCTTATTGTAGGGATTACACTTTATTTCCACCCCGATGTTACTGTGCGCGAAAATGCAACCATAGGGCAGGAAGTAGTGATCAATGAGAAATCGACAAAAACCACAATCCCACTGCTGAAAAACAATGAGTTTGATTATGCTGATGTGATTACATGGATTGATGAATCTTGGTCTGTATATGCTTGGTTGGTGTTTATTCCCTTTGTGATTTTCATCGTAACAGCAGTTTCGAATGGTGCAAACCTAACAGATGGTATCGATGGTTTGGCAGCAGGAACAGCAACTCTGATCGTGTTGGTTTTGGGTGTTTTTGCATGGGTTTCGGGGAACATAATTTTTTCAGATTACCTCAATGTGATGTACATCCCAGACGTTAGTGAACTGGTAATTTTTATCGCTGCATTTGCTGGGGGTCTTGTTGGATTTTTGTGGTACAACACCTATCCAGCGCAGGTATTCATGGGCGATACAGGGAGCTTGACCATTGGAGGAATTATTGCTGTTCTTGCCCTTTCGGTTCGCAAAGAATTGCTTATCCCAGTGTTGTGTGGTGTGTTCTTTTTCGAGAGCTTATCAGTCATACTGCAAGTTGGATACTTCAAATACACCAAAAAGAAAACAGGTGTTGGAAAGCGAATTTTCTTAATGGCACCTGTCCATCACCACTTCCAAAAACAAGGGTTTCACGAAAGCAAAATTGTGACTCGTTTTTGGATCATCACCATTGCACTAGCCATCATTTCACTTGTAACCCTAAAAATCAGATAGCCAATGTCAAAGTATATGATCGTATTGGGTGGAGGTGAAAGTGGGGTTGGCGCAGCTTTGCTTGGGCATCAACTCGGCTATAAAGTTTTTGTGAGCGACAAAGGGACAATAGGAACGTCATTCCAAAAAGAATTGGATGATCATCAGATTCAGTGGGAACAGGGTCAACACACAACAGCACAAATCCTAAAGGCCGATTTGGTCATCAAAAGTCCAGGTATTCCCTCATACATACCAATTGTTGAAACGATAAGATCTGCTCAAATTCCTTTGCTTTCTGAAATCGAATTTGCCTCACTTCATACCGATGCTGAGTTGATTGGTATTACTGGCACCAATGGAAAGACAACAACTGCTATGCTCACCCATCACTTGTTGGCATCGGCGGGGAAATCTGTTGCACTTGCTGGAAACATAGGAGAGAGCTTTGCCAAAGCCATCACGACAAACTCACCAGATTATTGGGTACTTGAACTGAGTAGTTTTCAACTGGAGGATATCCTATCCTTTCACCCACGCTATGCTGTGATGACAAGTCTTACGCCAGACCATTTGGATCGATACAACAACAGTTTTGATCGATATGTAGATGCGAAGTTTTGCATGCTAAAAAACCAAACAGAGGAGGATTATTTCATATATGATGACACAGATGATGAAATCAAGTCGGCTCTCGAACGACACAATCCCAAATCGCAACGCATACCCTATACAGATAAAAAAATAAAGGATAAACGATTTAATTCAATTGATATGATACGAATTGACAACCCCTCATTGGAGGGCATTCACAATTCCAAAAATGCAATGGCGGCAGCGACTATTGCACAATTGGTCAATATTCGCAAACAAACAATCAGGGAGAGTTTGCAAACTTTTAAAGGGGCTCCTCACCGACTGGAAAAGGTGTTGAGCATCTTGAAAGTAGATTATATAAATGACTCAAAGGCAACAAATGTAAACGCAACATATTACGCTCTTGAAAGCATGACGCGCCCAACGATTTGGATTGTTGGAGGTGTTGACAAAGGGAATGACTATACAAAGTTATTGCCTTTGGTTCGCAAAAATGTAAAAGCGATTATATGCTTGGGGCTCAACAACGAAAAAATCATCGATTGCTTCTCTCCAGTGGTAAACCTTTTGGTTGAGGCAGGGTCGATGTTTGAGGCTGTTCAGGCGTCATATGATTTGGCAAAAAAAGGAGATACAGTGTTGTTGTCGCCTGCTTGTGCAAGCTTTGACCTTTTTGAGAACTATGAAGATCGCGGCAATCAATTTAAACAACTTGTTCGTCAACTATAATTTATGCGATTCATCACAAAACATATTCACGGAGATCGAGCAATTTGGGCTATCGTAGCTCTATTGTCGGTGTTTTCGTTTTTGCCAGTGTATAGTGCAAGCTCCAATCTGGTGTATGTTTTAGGGACTGGGTCTGTTACTGGTCATTTGATTAAACACGTTGCCATTGTTTTGATTGGAATGAGTATTATGTATGCTGTCCATCGCATCCCATTCAAATATTTTAGTGGTTTATCTGTCATCACGCTGCCTATTGTTTGGTTATTATTGATTTATACTGCTCTACAAGGAAACCTGATCGAGGGGGCAAACGCAAGTCGCTGGATCAAAATCCCCATTCTTGGTTTATCTTTTCAGACGTCAACTCTCGCGTCGGTTGTGTTGATGGTTTATGTGGCTAGATACTTGTCTGTCAACAAAGAAAAAAATATCAATTTTTGGCGAAGTTTACTTGTACTGTGGTTACCAGTCATGTTGGTCATCGCCACGATTTTACCTGCAAATTTATCTACAGCAGCACTGATAGGTGTTTTGGTATTTGTCTTGGCCTTTATAGGGGGTTATCCCAAAAAATATCTACTGTTGATGTTGGGTACAGCAGCGCTTTTTCTCAGCTTGTTTATCATGACAGCTAAGGCCTATCCAGATGCTTTTCCAAATCGTGTTGATACCTGGATCAGTCGCATCGATAGCTTTACAGGAAAGGGAGATGCAAACACGAATTATCAAGTTGAACGAGCAAAAATTGCAATCGCAACAGGTGGGGTGGTTGGCAAAGGTGCTGGCAAAAGTGTAATGAAAAATTTGTTGCCCCAAAGCACCTCAGATTTTATCTATGCCATCATCACTGAAGAATATGGCAGTGCTGGGGGCTTCAGTTTATTGTTTTTATACCTCTTGCTTTTGTTCCGAATATTTATGTGTGTGTATAAAGCAAACGATTTCTTTGGGCAACTACTCATCATTGGCGTAGGTCTTCCCATCATTATACAATCGTTGGTAAATATGGGTGTTGCTGTTTCGGTTTTACCTGTTACAGGACAGCCCCTGCCACTGATTAGTAGTGGAGGAACTTCTATATGGATGACATTTCTTGCACTTGGCATAGTTCAAAGTGTAACTGCAGGCCGCATGGTTGAAAACGACGAAAAAAACCCTTTAGCAATATTAAGTGAAGCAGTTTAAAACCATATTGTCAGGTGGAGGAACAGGGGGTCATATCTTCCCAGCCCTAGCCATTGCCAACGCCCTGAAAAGCGAAAAGGCATATGCTGATATATTGTTTGTTGGGGCCAATCGACGGATGGAAATGAAGCAAGTTCCCAAAGCAGGGTTTCCGATTCAAGGACTGTGGATTTCAGGATTTCAGCGCAAACTGTCGATTCGAAATTTGATGTTTCCTCTCAAGCTCATTGTGAGTCTGTGTCGGTCGTATTTTATTTTAAAGAAATTCAAACCTCAAATAGTGATTGGTACTGGAGGATTTGCCAGTGGACCATTGTTGTATATGGCAACACGAATGAACATCCCTTCTTTGATACAAGAGCAAAATGCGCTACCTGGGATCACCAACCGATTGCTGGGCAAGCATGTACATCGCATTTGCATTGCACATAAAGAGGCAGCCTCGTTTTTTCCAAAGCACAAAACACAGATCACAGGAAACCCTTTACGAGCAGAGTTGATTCCCTTTACTATCAGTACCAAAGAGGCAAGAAAAAAGATGAAGCTTGCACAATTAAAAACAACCTTACTCATTGTTGGTGGTAGTCTTGGGTCAAAACGAATGAATGAGCTTATGGCTGATCACTGTAACAGAATCACCCAAATGGGGGTTCAAATCGTGTGGCAATGTGGGTCACTTTATAAAAAAGAATTTTTGCCATTGCAAAAAAATAATATTCATATCACTGAATTTATCGATGATATGACAACAGCCTATGCAGCTGCTGATGTGATTATTTCTCGAGCGGGAGCTCTTGCTGTTTCAGAACTATGTCAAGTGGGGAAGGCAGTTTTGTTTATACCATCACCTAATGTTGCAGAAAATCACCAGTACAAAAACGCGATGGCGATTGCCAATGAAGCAGCAGCAGTGGTGATAGAGGAAAAGGAATTAGAGCCTAGATTTCAATCTGAGATAGATGCACTTCTAACGGATGTTGAGTGGCGTGCAAAGCTGGGTAAAAACATCAAAAAATTGGCAAAGCCAAATGCGACCAAATCGATTGTCGAACAAATTAATGCACTAGTCAATGATTAAACAGCAAGTTTATTTCTTGGGTATTGGAGGGATTGGAATGTCAGCCCTAGCGCAGTATTTCGTTCAGCAAGGTCACGACGTGTTTGGGTATGATCGGATCGCATCGGAAATCACTGACAAACTGATTCAAATCGGCGCAATAGTGCATCACCACGACAGTGTTGAGAGGATACCAGGAGCATGTACCGACAAAAGCAAAACAACTGTTGTCTACACCCCTGCAATGCCTGAAGACTCCCCCCAGTTTGGATTTTTCAAATCAACTGGCTTTGACATTTTTAAGCGCTCCGAAGTACTTGGCGAGTTGAGCAAAGAAATACACTGTTTGGCTGTTGGTGGAACGCATGGAAAAACAACAACCTCTTCAATTCTTGCACATCTATTGCGAGAAAGTGGCAAAAAGATCACTGCCTTTTTAGGTGGGATATCAACCAATTTTGGATCGAATTTTATTAGCGATGGCACAGAGCATATGGTAGTGGAGGCAGATGAATTTGATCGCTCTTTTCTCAAACTTCACCCTGATCTACTATGCATTACTTCGATGGATGCAGATCATTTGGATATCTATCAAAATGAAAAAAATTTGGAAGAAAGTTTTAAAGCCTTCGCATCATTGGTTTCCAACCCACATCATCGTTGGATAAAAGATGGTCTTGAGGTTTCTGGCTTATCCTTTGGCACAGCTTCAAAGGCCGATGTTCGTGTGCAAAACATCAAAATCGAAAATGGGCATTATGTTTTTGATTTTTACAGTACAGATCAAATGTTACGCAACCTTCAGTTCGGCCTTCCTGGTGCGCATAATTTGATGAATGCAACAGTGGCCATAGCAATGGCATTGTCTGTTGGATGCGATCCGAACGCAATTGCAAAAGCACTGCAAAGTTTTAAAGGGGTTGACAGACGATTCAGTATCCGAATGAAGGAACCTTGTGTGCTGATAGACGACTACGCCCATCACCCAACTGAAATCGATCAAATGGCACAATCGATTCAAGAGTTTTACCCTTCATCTAACAAAACAATAGCTGTTTTTCAGCCTCATTTGTTTTCGAGGACGCGAGACTTTTGTGATGGATTTGCAGAAAGCCTATCGCAGTTCGATCACACCTTGCTGCTCGATATCTACCCAGCACGAGAGTTGCCAATCACTGGTATTACAAGCCAATCGATTCAATACAAGATGCGTGGGTCTGTAGAAATTGTATCAAAAAACCAATTGCTCGAAAAAGTGGTTGACGCTTGTCCTGACGTCGTTGTGTTTATGGGTGCAGGGGATATTGCAGACGAGGTTCAACCAATTGTGGAACATCTAAAACGAAAGTCATATGTTGGTTAGAGGATTGATATTTTCTTTTTGGGTCACTCTATCGTTTGGAGCTATTGTGCTGTCTTCCTACAGAAATGCAGCAAGACCAGTGCAGGGATTTGTTGTTCATATGGATGATCAATACCCACAGATGATATCAAAAGATTCGGTTGATAAAATGTTGACACTTGTTTTTAAAGATTCAACAAGCAAACGAAAATCTGAAATAAATTTAAATCGTCTTGAGTTGCGACTTGCGCAAAACAATTTAATCAAAAAAACAGAGGCATTTTTAACATTGGATGATACGCTTCATATAAAGGTTTTTCCGAGGATTCCTGTGGCGCGTGTGCAAGGGGAAACAGAGTTTTATCTCGACTCCGAGGGCAGTGTGATCCCTCTTTCGCCTACCCATGATCCAGAGGTTCCGATCATCACCAATACTCCCGACATCGATCGATACCAAGCCCTATCATCCCTGTCTATTGCCATTGCAAACGACAATTTTCTTACATCACATATTGTTGATATTAAGGATTTTGGAGATCAGGTCTATATGAACATAGCCGAACATGATTATCGATTGAAGATCAAATCAGTCGATGATATGCAAACAAAATTTAAAAAATATAAAGCTTTTTATGCAGCTGCTTTAGATCAAGGGATCATTGACGATTATTTCGAAGTTGCGTTGGATTATAGTGACCAAATTATTTGTAAAAGAAACACGTTATGAAGCGAGAAAATAAAGGTGTTGGACTAGACATTGGAACAACAAAGATTGTAGCCATGCTTGGACGTAAAAACGAGTATGGAAAGCTCAAAATCATCGGTGCAGGTAAATCCGAAAGTTTAGGTGTTCATAGAGGTGTGGTGAACAATATCACCCAAACGATTCAATCGATTCAAGCTGCTGTGCAAGAGGCTGAAACAGCATCTGGTGAGACCATCAGCGAGGTGGTTGTTGGCATCGCTGGGCAACACATACGAAGCCTTCAGCACAGTGATTATATCACAAGACCAAACCCAGAAGAGGTCATTCAAGAATCTGATGTAGAGGAACTTATCAATCAGGTGTATAAACTTGTGATGCTTCCTGGAGAAGAAATTATCCATGTTCTCCCACAAGAGTTCAAGGTCGATGGGCAATCAGAAATTAAAGAACCAATTGGGATGTATGGCGCACGATTAGAGGCCAATTTCCATGTGGTTGTAGGTCAAATGTCATCGATTCGAAACATTGCTAGGTGTGTAAAATCTGCTGGCCTAGAGTTTGGTGGGATTACTTTAGAGCCCTTAGCGTCGTCGTCTGCAGTGTTGAGTAAAGAGGAAAAAGAGGCAGGGGTTGCACTGATAGATATTGGTGGTGGAACAACAGATCTTGCCATTTTTAAGGATGGTATTATTCGTCATACCTCCGTTATTCCTTTTGGTGGAAACATCATAACTGAGGACATCAAAGAGGGTTGCTCCATTATTGAAAAACAAGCAGAGCTTTTGAAAACAAAATTTGGTTCTGCATGGCCTGGTGAGAATAAAGACAACGAAATTGTTGCCATTCCAGGGCTTCGTGGTCGTGATCCAAAAGAAATTACATTAAAAAACCTTTCCAAAATCATTCATGCTCGTGTGACAGAGATTATCGAAAGTGTTTATGCAGAAATTAAAAACTATGGGCATGAGGAGCAAAAGAAAAAACTGATTGCTGGTATTGTTTTAACAGGAGGTGGCAGTCAGCTCAAGCACCTCAAACAACTGGTTGAATACATCACAGGGATGGATACTCGGATCGGGTTTCCAAACGAGCATTTAGCAGGGGATGAGCATGCAGAATCTACTGCTAGTCCAATGTTCTCAACAGCTGTTGGGCTGGTGATGAAGGCAGTAGAGCAAATGAGTGCATTTGAGGAAATAGAAGATGAAACATATGATGGTGAAGAGTCATCAACTGGCGATGCTTCAGAAAATCATGAAGTAAAAAAGAGGAGGTCAATTTTTGATCGCTTTACAGAAGGAATTCGAGAATTTTTAGATAACGCAGAATAAATAAGCACCAATGGAATTAGATTATCAGAAAATAGATTTTGATTTACCAAAAAACCAAAGCAACGTCATCAAGGTCATTGGCGTTGGTGGAGGTGGTAGCAATGCGGTAAATTACATGTATCATTTAGGCATCAAAGGGGTTGATTTTGTCGCTTGTAACACAGATGCTCAAGCCTTACAAAATAGCCCTGTTCCCAACAAAATTCAACTGGGAGTATCACTCACCGAGGGTTTGGGAGCTGGTGCAAATCCAGAGATAGGGGAGCGATCTGCAATTGAAAGTGTAGATGAGCTTTCGCGCATGCTTGCGACCAATACCAAAATGATTTTCATCACAGCTGGAATGGGTGGCGGAACTGGCACAGGTGCAGCGCCAGTCATTGCAAAAATGGCTCGTGATATGGGAATTCTGACTGTTGGAATCGTGACTATGCCTTTCCAATTTGAAGGGAAGACACGCAACGATCAAGCAGAGGTTGGGTTGGAAAAGCTCAGAAAGTTTGTCGATTCAATTATTGTGATTAACAATAACAAGCTTCGAGAGGTGTATGGTGATCTTGGGTTTAAGCAAGGATTCGCAAAAGCAGATGAGGTACTTGCAAATGCCTCACGAGGAATTGCTGAGGTAATCACCCATCACTACACCCAAAACATAGACCTTAGAGATGCCAAAACAGTGTTGGCTGACAGTGGAACAGCAATCATGGGATCTGCAACTGCAACAGGACCTAATCGTGGTGAGGAGGCAGTAGCCAAAGCCCTCGATTCACCACTGCTGAATGACAATAAAATCATTGGGGCAAAAAATGTACTACTGCTCGTTGTTTCTGGTCGTGATGAAGTAACCATCGATGAAATAGGCATCATAAACGAACATATACAGCGTGAGGCTGGTCATGGTGCAAACATCATTATGGGAATAGGGGAGGATGCGTCATTGGATGAAGATATTTCGGTAACTGTAATTGCAACAGGGTTTGATATCGAACAGCAGGACGAGATTATACATGCTGATCCCAAGAAAATTATTCATACGCTGAGCGACGAACAAACAGTAGTGCACAAGCTTGAGGGTGACACAGACGAGGCTAATTTGTTTTCGGGAATCACGCAAACAAAGGAAGACAACTCCCAAGAGGACGAGCTTGTGAAAACCACAGATGTTATTCGATCGATAGAGGTTCAATATGAAGAAATTCCAGAGCCGATACATGAGCCAATTCAAGATGAACAAGAGTTTATTATTCATGAATTACCAAGTCAAGTCAATGAAATGGATGTCATAGATCATGAGGTTGTTGAGGCAGAGCCTAGCCCACTTGATCGACCTATTGAGGAGACGAACGAAACAGAGGAGCCAGCAGAAAATGAGGTTCCTGTATTGTTTCACTTAGAAGAAGAACCAAAAACGCAAGTTTCACAGGAAAGCCAGCCAGTCTCAACTAGTGTTCAAACCGATGTGGAAAGCACACTATCTGAAGTCAAAAAATATAACCTTGAAGATTATATTGAGCCAGCATCTGAAAAGAAAGTAGCAGGTGCGACGCCAACGCCAACGCCAAAAGAAGAAGTAGCATCAGAACCTTTGATTGAAGAGGAAAAAGAAGAGGAGTTAACGCCAATGAATAGCACGATTACGCAGGGGCTTGCACAACGTGCAGAAGAAAGGCGAAAGAAGCTAAAATCATTCAATTATAAATTCACAACCAATCGAATTGATGAGCTTGAAAACGAACCAGCTTACAAAAGGGCACAGGTCGACATGAACGACGACAATAGTCTATCTCGATTGTCGGTTGAAACCGATTCGAGTGATGAAACACGAATTCGAACAAATAACTCCTTTTTACACGATAATGTAGATTAATTATGAGCTTTCAAGACGAATTAAACACCAAACTTAAAGAGGCAATGCGTGAAAAAAATACTGTTGCTTTGGAGTCGCTACGAGCGATCAAATCAGCGATATTGTTATTGCAAACACAGTCAGGCGCAAAGGAAACTCCTGATGATAGTGAAATCACCAAATTGTTGCAGAAACTGGTCAAGCAGCGCAAAGAGAGCGCATCAATTTTTAGGGAGCAGGGGCGCGATGATTTGGCAGAGCCAGAAGAAGCTCAAATAGAAGTCATCAGTCAGTTTTTACCTGAGCAGTTGTCTGTGTCGGCGGTAGAAAAAGTAATTGATGGGGTTATTGAAAAAGTTGGTGCTACAACGATCAAAGACATGGGTAAAGTCATGGGTATTGCGAATAAGCAATTGGCTGGTCAATCAGATGGAAAACTTATTGCTGAGATTGTTAAAAGGCGCCTGGGTTAAGATTAGGGCTATTGTTGTGAAAGTTATTACATTCGCAATTGCAAAGGCCCAGTAGTTCAACTGGATAGAATATCAGATTTCGGCTCTGAGGGTTGGGGGTTCGAATCCTCCCTGGGTCACGCAATCGGAGGATTGATTCACAGCGATTGGTTCTCCTTTTTTTATGTTTGAGATTTAATCTTGTTTTAGAATAAAAAGCCAAAAATACCGAGGATAATTATTTTTAAATGAATGATATGCTATTTTCAATGACCTTTCATTTACTTTTGGGTATCAAAATTCATGTTTTGTGAGGCATATATTTGTTACAGTTTTTTTAGTGTTTCATATTATCATTAATGCGCAAGTATCCAAAAGCTTAGAGGCATCTCTTGTAAAAAACGCACCCGTTATTGATGGAATTCTTTCAGATGAAATATGGAAAGATTTAGACCCTGCTACCGACTTCACATTGATATGGCCTGAAACACGTCAAGGTAAGAATGTACCCAAAGAATATGAGACCACAGCATATGTAGGATACGACCAAGATGCGATTTATGTCGGTGCTATTCTCAACCATCCAAATCCAGACAAGATGCCTAAAGAATTTAGTCAACGTGATGATATCTGGGATGTAAATGCAGAGACTTTTTTTGTGACCTTTAATACATATAACGACGATTTAAACTTTTTTGGTTTTCAGATAACAAGTGCTGGCACAGTTGGTGATGTATATTCATCTGGATCCATTGAGTCAGACGATTTTTTATACGATACTGTATTTGATGCCAAAGCACATATCAGCTCAGAAGGGTGGAGTCTAGAAATGGTAATCCCTTACAGTGCACTTCGATTTCCAGAAAAAGAGATACAACTATGGGGGTTGAACTTTGGTAGAAAAATTGAAAGTTTAGATGAAACCTATGTTTGGAGCCCAGTCAATGTTAATGAGTTGGAGTATCATGAATCTAATGGAACGCTCATGGGAATAAATAATATTAGCCCCCCAGTAAGGCTGTTTTTTTATCCCTATTTACAGTCATCCATTAATTTACAAAAAGGACTAGGGCCTGCGGCTTCTTATACAGCTGGTATGGACTTAAAATATGGGTTAAGTAGCAGTTTTACTTTAGACGCATCTCTGATTCCAGATTTTGGCCAAGTTGCCTTTGATAATGTAGAACTAAATCTGGGGCCTTTTGAGCAAGAGTTCTCTGAAAACAGAGCTTTTTTTACCGAAAGTGCAACCCTGTTTAAGATCGCAGATGGTGATATGGGTGGTGGATCGTTTTTTTACAGTCGAAGGATTGGAGAAAAAGTACCAGTAGGAAATGATTTATTAGACAATGATGAGCAGGTTTATTATTTTGATGACACCCCACAACTATTAAATACGATTAAAGTAACTGGAACAACAAACAAAAATCTAAGCATAGGTTTCCTAAATGCCACAACTGACAAGGTTGAAGCTAAAATCCAAAACTCATCTTCAAATCAAAGAAGAAAACAAACCATACAGCCTTTAGTAAACTACAATGTACTTTCATTATCTCAGCAACTTTTGAATGACTACTCATCGATTAGCCTTCTAAATACTAATAAAACTGGAGGTGATGGTTTGTATGGAAACAATGTTGCATTTGTAGCAAACTTGTTTGATGACAATAGAGGCTTCAACATTAAGGTAAAAGCTTTTGGTAGTAAAACACCAGCAGAAAATAGTAAAAATGGATTTAGGTCTGGTATTAGTTTCAGTGAACTCAAAGGGAATTTTAGATACGATGTCAGCTGGTGGGGTGTAGATAAACATTACAAACAGAATGAGTTGGGATATTTTAATTTTTTAGATCATCAGAGGTTTTCATCTAGAATAAGCTATCAGATTTTTAAAGAATACGGCTTTCTTAGAAATTACAGTAACTATTTATGGTTTCATGATACTCGTACATTTCACTCTTCTGATAGAAAGTTATGGGGTTTAAGATTTGGAAATGATTTCTCAACACAAAATTTAATGGTTTTTGAAGCTGATTTTGCTTACTCATCAAGAACAAGAGATTATGACAAACCCAGAACAATAAACCGCTTCATAGAAGAACCTGAGAATTTCCAAGCAAAGCTTGTGATGAAATCCAATAAAAACAAAGATTTCTCATATCGGATTCAATGGAACAACTTTGCTTATTTCAAAGAAGATTTTGAAGAACAGAAATCTCAAAACAGACTTAATTTATCTACGCTTTATCGTTTTTCAGAGCAATTTTCACTCGCATTAAAGTCTAACCATCTTAATTTTAAAGATGATGTGGGATATCTTAAAACAATAAATCAAGATATTTTTTTTGGCAGAAGAGATATTCGATCTGTGGAAAACAACATTAACCTTAGCTACTTTTTTGATAATAAGAAATGGATTAACTTAAGACTAAGAAACTATTGGAGTAGAGCCAAATACGACCAGACTCTGTTTCGACTAAAAGAAGACGGAAGACGAACCGCAACAGACTTTTCAATTTTAGATTTTGATCCAGACACAAACTTCAACATCTGGAACCTTGACATTAATTTTGAGTGGTGGTTTGCCCCAGGAAGTAATTTGGTGTTGTTGTACCGAAACCAATTGTTCAATAGAGACACGGCTACGGAACTGGATTATTCAGGAAGCTTAGACAATCTTTTTTATCAAACCACCCAACACCAATTTTCGCTACGGATAAACTACTTGATTGACTTTAATCGCATGCGAAGGAAAAATAATTCATCCTGATATTTCTATCATAAATATTTGCATAGT
>DJCM01000021.1:0-475 GCA_002430545.1 Flavobacteriaceae bacterium UBA5950 | reverse complement strand
TCAATTAAATTAGTAAATTCAATTGTCTTTCTAACTTTTTAGCACACTTAAAAGGAACAATAAGAACGAAGATTTTAAAAACCTTCTCATATGATTACTCGTTATCTTATATATATTTTGGCAATCCTATGCTTTACTAATCTTCAGGGGCAATCTACCAAAAAGCCAAATGTAGTGCTCATCATAATTGATGACTTAAACGATTTTCCTGAGGGTTTCTATGGTCACCCACAAGCTAAAACGCCACATATGAAAGCCTTGGGATTCTCAGGTGCTCGATTTAAACACGCCTATTCAAACAACCCCATGTGCGGTCCCTCACGAGCGAGTATGTTTACGGGTGTATACCCACACAACTCATCTCATTTTTGGATGAAATCGTGGTTAGATAACGAAGTGCTGGCTAACACCAAGACCATTATGGAAAAATTTAAAGATGATGGTTACCATGTAATTGGAAGTGGCAAAGTCCTGC
>DJCM01000024.1 GCA_002430545.1 Flavobacteriaceae bacterium UBA5950 | reverse complement strand
TAATTTTAATAAATTTATTTTTCATAATCAGTTATATTATTAGCAAATTCAAAGATGTTAATTAATTGTTAATAAAACAAATTTTGTTTTAAGTTTTTTAAACATATAACACATTTTATAAAAAAATTGTGTCAAAACAAACAGCGCTCACGATTACAACTACCTTATGTAGAGCTTCCTATATATTACATCGTCTTTTGTTTCAATTCCCAGAATGTAAACTCCACTTGTCAAGTGATCTACATCAAAACGCATTTCTGAAGTTGAAAATGAAGACTTGGAAATTCGAGCAACTTCTCGACCCACCAAATCTGATAAGAGTAGCGAACGGAATGTGAATGTGTTATCTAAAGAAAAGACAG
Organism: Flavobacteriaceae bacterium UBA5950; assembly: GCA_002430545.1. GTDB lineage: Bacteria > Bacteroidota > Bacteroidia > Flavobacteriales > Flavobacteriaceae > UBA724. The sequence goes on along the minus strand of DJCM01000024.1, from coordinate 59,170 downwards.
AAAAGTATTCACCAATGACAGGGTTAGGAGCTACTAAAAATCCATCATTTTTTAGGTATTCAAATGCTTTAACTGAAGGAATCAACAATCCAGACCCTGTTATAATTATACTTGCCTGCTGTTGATTTTGGGATAGTGAACCTTTATGACTCACCTTAATTTCAAAAATCCCTCCAGAGCTCTCAGAAACAACAACTTGCTCTAAATTATCAGCATCATTATCACCCAATATGGCTGTGACAGCCTGTGTTTCAGTAGAAAGCTTCCAAGGTAAATAGGTTGTTTCGTTTTCTAAAATTCGTAAATCTAGGTCGTTGACCAAGGTCTTAACTGCATTTTCTTCTGCTTCTGGATCAAACCAGCTCAATGTGGCTTTTACCTCACCCGCCTCCGACATTAGCAAGTAAAATGTTTTGGTTTCATTATTTCTTAAATCAAATTCAAAGACCTTACTTTTTGTGACCTCATCTTCTAAAATAATTTCAGCAGCTTTTTTTAAATTAATGGCGCCATAACCTGTTTTTACATCTGGACCGCTAATGTCTTGTGTATTCCAAATCTTAATATCGTCGGCGGTATGACATAACAAGGCCTTAACTGTGGCCCCACGCATAAACTCATTATGCGTTTGTTTATATAGTTGTTGTAATAAAGCTACTCCCCCAGCTACTGCAGGACTAGAAAATGATGTGCCATCCACAATTTCATACAGTTCTGTATAGTCTGGGTAATATTCGTCCCAAGATGCAGCTACCAATTCCTCACCTGGAGCTGTGACTTCTGGCTTTATACGAAAATCATTGGTAGGGCCTGCACTGCTAAATTCAGAAGGCGCAAAATTACTGCTGTTATCATCCATTGAAAGGCTACCTACTGTTAGCACATTTTTTGCAGTAGTTGAGCCAGTGAGTTGATCGAGACCAGCAACTTGTTGTGTGTTGTACATAACGTCACCATCATTCCCCCCTGCCACTACATGTAAATAGTATGGATAGACATTTGTAATATTATCAAGAATTGAACTCCAAATGCTATAATTCCCTATGAGTTCATCTGGAAGCAATTCCCCATCTTCGTCCAGTAAAGGGATGCCATATGAATGGTTCGACAAAATAAAATTTGGATTGCTATCAGTTTGTAGCTGGTCTAAAATTTCATAGATATCATCATCCCAATCATAACTATAAACCTTGTTAAGTTTTGGCGTAACTCCTTGGCTCACATATTTCTGATATCCTAAAACGTCCTTTGCAATAAGAATTGATGCAACAGCTGTTGGATGGCTATCCCATACATCTGCAACTGAGGCATCGGATATTTCAATGGGCACTTCATAACTAAAAGTTCTTTCTCCACCAGTAAATGCCTCATGATTTATGAAAATATGTCCTGCATCCCAAATTCCGATGTGTATACCCTCTCCACTTAGGTCTAACCCCAGGCTTCCACCACTGCCCAAGGCGCTTGCTTTTGTAGCCTGACGAACCGATCGTTTGTTTTTACTATAATATAATGGTTTCCCATTTTGAGAAACCCAATTGGGACGAAGGAATTCTCCGTTTTTATCTTTTTTTAAACGTTTATCTGCAGCAGCTATAAGACTATCGATGAGCCGATTTTGTTCAGCCATAACATCATTAACCCGTGACTCAAGTGCTTGCTTTTGTAATGCCTCATTATCTTGATAACTGTAGTCCTTATTAATTCTTGACGAGGACACGCAAGAAAATAGTAGCATACTACAACATATTGCAATTATTTTATTCATCATTTTTCTAAAGTACAAAAATTAGCATTCATTGGTTATTACTTAAATCAACACAACTTTTTTAATAATAACTAAGATATAATACCTGTATTGTATTCCTCGACTCAGCATTTTTCTACCATAACTTAATTTTTGTGGCAAAATGAACTGAGGTTCAAATTATCTTTTCTATATCATTTATTAGGCCATATTAATACATTATTCAATAGATTTGAAGATGCAATCAGAAAAAACCATTTTTGGCCGCCAAGCGGTCATTGAAGCTGTCGAAGCCTCAAAAACCATAACAAAAGTTTTTATTCAACGTGATTTGAACAAAAGTAGTGCTGAACGACTGATACGAACGCTGGAAAACGCCACAATCCCCTATTCCTATGTTCCCATTCAAAAGCTCAATAAACTAACGCCTCATAACCACCAGGGGGTGGTTGCGCAGTTGAGTGAAATTACATTTTCATCTCTTGAGGAGCTTGTAGAAACGCATGAAAAACCTGGGCTTTTTGTTCTCTTAGATGGCATTACAGACACTCGAAATATGGGTGCCATCATTCGCTCGGCTGCTGCTGCCAACGCCACTGCTGTTGTCATTCCAACCAATGGTTCAGCGCAAATCACAGGAGAAACGATTAAAACCTCTGCAGGTGGGGTGTTTCAGGTTCCCATTTGTCGAGTGAGCCACCTCAAAGATGCGCTTTATCTGTTGCAGTCCTACGACATCCAATCGATTGTTGCCGACGAAAAAGCAGCGCAGAATTTATTTGAATTTGATCTAACAAACACTGTTGCCATAGTCATGGGAGCAGAGGACAAAGGGGTTTCACAAGGTGTTAAGAAACTCTGTTCACAGGCTGCAAAACTCCCCATTGTTGGGGATATGGACTCTTACAATGTGTCAGTGGCTGCAGGGATGTTTCTCTATGAAACAATGCGACAGCGACTGAAGCCCTAAATCCTTATCTTTCGTACATGAATTCTCCTTTAGCAGAGCGCATGCGTCCGAAAAAACTGGATGACTTCATTGGGCAAGAGCATTTGGTCGGTCCAAAGGGTGTTTTGGCTTCATACAAAGATCAAAATTTAATTCCCTCCCTTCTTTTTTGGGGCCCACCAGGCGTAGGGAAAACCACTTTAGCCCAACTCATTGCAAAAGATCATCCTTTCCAGCAACTCAGCGCAATTGAATCAGGAGTTAAAGAGGTACGTGCAGTCATCCAACAGGCCAAACGTCAAGACAGTTTGTTTACATCTCAAAAGCGAACAGTTTTATTTATTGATGAAATTCATCGCTTTAGCAAGTCACAACAAGATGCCTTGCTTGGAGCAGTTGAAAAAGGGTGGATTACACTCATTGGGGCAACGACCGAAAATCCGAGTTTTGAAGTCATTCCAGCACTACGTTCAAGGTGCCAGTTGTACATCCTCGAACCGCTGACTAAAGAACAACTTATTTCAATCCTTAAACAAGCCATTTCGAAAGACGAGTAATTGCAACAAAAATCCTTTGTCCTTCAAGAAACGGATGCCCTTCTTCGCTACTCAGGTGGTGACGCACGACGGCTGCTCAACCTTTTTGAACTGTGCGTTCATGCCAGCAGTTCTGATAAAGTGCTCATTGAAAATACCTTTGTTGCTCAAATCGCCCAACAAAATACAGCACAATATGACAAAGGTGGTGAACAACACTACGATATCATTTCTGCATTCATCAAGTCTATCCGAGGGAGTGACCCAAATGCAGCAGTGTATTGGCTCGCTCGAATGCTTGAAGGAGGTGAAGAAATCAAGTTTATTGCCCGTCGTTTGGTTATTTTGGCCAGTGAGGACATTGGAAATGCCAACCCAACAGCACTTGTTATGGCCCAAAGTTGCTTTCAGGCAGTACATACAATTGGAATGCCAGAGGCTCGTATACTGCTAAGTCAATGTGCCATATATTTCGCAAGTTCTCCAAAAAGTAATAGCAGTTATCAGGCGATCTCAAAAGCCCAAAAACTTGTCTCAGAAACTGGAGATTTGGCTGTACCCCTACCCTTGCGTAATGCACCTACAGAACTGATGAAAGACCTCGACTATGGCAAAGACTATGCCTATGCCCATGATTTTGAAGGGAATTTTGTCGATATGGAATTTATGCCTGAGCAGCTCTCTGGCGAAAAGTTTTATATACCAGGCGATAATCCAAGAGAGAACGAGATGAAATCTTTTCTAGAATCACGCTGGAAAGACAAATACAAGTCCTAAAGAATCCTGATTAGCTGATGTAGATCATCAATCATCACACAGTCTTTATGAGTGGTCTCCCCTGCTGCTGCAAAATGAATGGCATGCATCCCTACTTGTAGTGCACCTAAGATATCTGCTTCACGACTATCGCCAATCATAACAGCCCTAGATGCATCACAGTTTGCATCACGAAGTGCCTTTTCAAAAATCAAGGGGTTGGGTTTTTTAACCCCAACAGACTCTGAATCTGTCACTGTAATAAAGTATGGCGTTAGGCCTGCATTTCTCATTTTAAAACGTTGTACTTCACGAAATCCATTTGTGATGATATGCAACGAATACTGTTTATTTAGCTGTTCCAAGATTTCGATTGCCCCTGGAAAAAGGTGATTGTGCTCTGGAAGATTTTGGATATAGGCATCTGCCAAAGTGTAAATCATGTCGTCATCTATGGAAATTTGCAATCGATCAAAAGTGTCTTTGATTCGACGATATCGAAGGGTTTCTTTATCCATTCGTTGTTCTCTAAAGGCTTTCCAGTACTCTAAATTCAGAGGTACATAAACCTTTAAAAAATCCTCTAATCTGACAGGGATTTTATAGTCTGCGAGTAGCTTTTCGAAGGTGAGTGCTGAGTTTTTTTCAAAGTCCCATAACGTATGGTCTAAATCAAAAAAAAGGTCAGTAATTTTTTCTTTATTGATCATAGTTCTCCATAAATTCAGTAAACATCCTCTTCCATGGCTTGTTTTTTTGCCTTTCATCCAGGATGGTGTTGGTCAGCACCAATGTTAGTGGTGTGCCATATTTGATATTGTAGGCTTTACATTGCTCCAACAATCGTCTTGCTTTGCGAGGTGAGCGCTGATTGCGCAATATGGTTTCATGTGCTACAACAGGGTGTATGAATAGGTTTGAACGCTGTTCTTTGCTGAGGTTATAAAACCGAAAAGGAAAGCCAGTACCTGCCCTATAGCCAAGAAAATCGACAAACTGTAAAGAATAATCATGTGCAAATCCCAGATTGGCAAAATGGTCATAGGTTGTTGGAAAACGAAGTCGCACCAAATGCTGTCGAATATCTTTCAATGGGTGATGTATGATTTCACTCATACGATTGACTTCAGTCTGAAGCAGATCAGGTTGATCTGTCGATTGATAAGACGCCAGCAGGGATGTTGGCACATAATCGGCTACATCTTTAATTATATTTATAAATCGATGCTTAAAAATGGAGATGTTTCGATCATTTGCACTTGGGCGAGCAAACATAAACATAACCTTGGTTGGCACATTAAATTTTTGATGCAAGCCAATCCATGATTTATAGATATCATAGGGGTCTGGGCGAAAAGATAGGCGCACAGCAAAACGCTCAAAAATCTCTACAAATCGCAGGTTGAAAAAATCTATTCCAGTCTCAAAAAAGGTTCGCAGTACACTTTTTGACTTGTATGCATAGGCCACTGGTACCTCAAGAATCGTTTGGAGATTTGATGATGGCTGCTTGATCATAAGCTCTGGAAACTCATCTTTAAAACAAGCTAAAAATTGTTGTGCCCACATGTCTACAACAGGTTTATTTGCAAATTTTGCAGCGCTGGCAAGAGAGCCACTTGTTGAGAAGCGATTCATATCATCTTTTAGATGTGGGATATGCTCCTCATAGCGAGAAAGCATATAAAAAGTAGCAGCAAAAATATCATAGGGTATAGCACTCTCCTCGTTGCAAGGAAAGAAGACAGGGGTTGTTTGCCAACGACTGATTTTGAACTCCTGCTCACGTACACCTTGTTCAAACAACAATGGGTTGGCATGTACAAAAAATTCGTTGCTCAGCTTTTGATTTGTGTACGAAAACTTAGGTCCATTGTGCGCAATGAAGGTCTCTAATACATCTGTAATTTCGATAGTGTTGTCAGTATATGTCTCAAAAAAATGTGTAAACACATAGCGAATACGAGCATTTAATTGATGAGTGTATATGAGTATCATTTATAATAGTCCTTCATCGGCAAAGCTAAAATACGTGTTTTCTGTTATGATAAGTTGTTCAAGTAGTTTGATATCAAGGTTTTTTCCATCTTATACAAACTGTTTGGTCAGTGATTGATCTGAAACACTTGGGCTTGTGTTGCCTGAGGGGTGATTGTCGGCAAGAATCATGGCGATTGCATGCACATCGAGGGCACGTTTAAATGCAAGCCGAATATCAACCGAAGTTTGGGTAATCCCTCCTCGACTGAGTTGCTCATGAGAGAAGATTGTGTGCTGTTGATTGAGATAAATGACCCAAAACTCCTCATGCTGTAAATTTCCAAGATGTGGTTAAAGGAAGTCAAAAACAGACTGGCTACTGTTGAGCTGTACACGCTCCTGTGGGGATTGCTTATGCCTTCGCACAAGTTCAAAAGCTGCTGTGAGCCTTGTGGCTTTGGAGAGTCCAACGACATGAAATTCACATAGATTTTCAACACTCCTTTTTGACAATTGCCCATGGTTGTTGTCATAATGAGCCAAAATGCGTTGTGCAAGTTTGACTGCCGACTCATTTGGCGTGCCAGACCCAAGCATAATCGCTAGGAGTTCAGAGTTTGTCAAGCATTTATGACCAAGCCTTTGCATCTTTTTTCTAGGGCGATCATCTGGCGACCAATCGTGAATGGGAAGGTGATTGTTAATTGGGGATGTTTAAAATAAAGATATAAAAACCTTTGTCAATCGACCAAACGCAGGAGATCGAGACCTCCAAAATGACCTGAACTCATCATCAACACAATCGAAGCGGGTTGTTGGCGTAGCCTGTTGAAAAGTGCTTCATTTTCGTAGAAAACATATAGTGATTGATGCGCAAAGGCACTGCGAATTGTTTGCTCATCAAGGGGGTCTTTCCCTTTGGCTTTTCGTGCTTCATCATCAATAAACACAACAGCAATGTCTGACTGAGCAAGGCAGTTGGCATAGGTTTGAATAAAACTTGCGTCAAGGCTGCTAAAAGTATGTAGCTCGAGGCAAGCAAGGAAAAGATCGTTTGGAAATTGTTCACGAACAGCCTGAGTTGTTGCTTGCACCTTACTTGGCGCATGTGCAAAATCTCGATAGATGCGCTTTCCAGGGCGATCTGAAAAAAGCTCCAATCGTTTGGCAGCACCTGTAAATGATGGAATCGCTTCATAAAACATCACTGGCTCAACACCCATTTGACTACAAACGAGAAGTGCGCCTGAAAGATTACTCATGTTATGATTTCCAAAAATTTGAAGGGGAATTGGGCCTTCATCTGAATCCAGTGCTGTCTGTCCACCGTTGATTGTGAATGTGTGTGTTTTATAAGGGATTTTTCGAATCTGATTTTGAGATTTGAGCACCAACTCCTCTAGTATTTCATCGTCCTGATTGTATATCAAAATCCCACCTGCTATGATGCTATCGATAAATAAACGAAATTGGTCAATGTAATCCTCTTCTGTTGGGAACACATTGACATGATCCCAAGCAATTCCACTGATCAAAGCAATATTGGGTTTATAAAGGAGAAATTTTGGACGCCGATCTATCGCCGATGAAAGATATTCATCTCCCTCAAGCACCACAAAATCGTGATCATCTGTGAGCTGTGTCATGATATCAAAACCTTCGAGTTGGGCACCAACCATGAAGTCTGTCGTGATATCCCAATAATCAAGAACGTGAAGGATCATTGCAGTAATACTGGTTTTGCCATGACTCCCGCCGATGACCACTCTGGTTTTTTCTTTGGTTGCTTCGTACAGGTATTCTGGATATGAGTATATGTTAATCGACAGGGCCTTGGCTGCCAATAGCTCGGGGTTATCTTCTTTTGCGTGCATTCCTAAGATAATTGCGTCAAGGCTTGCATCAATTCGAGTGGCATCCCATCCCAATGACTGAGGCAACAAGCCCTCTTTATCTAGGCGCGAGCGTGAGGGTTCATAAATCGAATCGTCGCTACCAGTGATTTGATGCCCATTTCGATGCAATGCTATTGCTAAATTATGCATGGCACTACCACCGATGGCAATAAAGTGTATTCGCATTAGTTGGTCTTAATTTTACGAATATAGGCAGATAATGGGTCATAAGTGAACATAAAGGCTTCGAGTTCAGCAACCTCACTTCGAATCGATCGTAGCTCTTGGGCGTTGTTGGGCGTGAGTTCTGCTAGTCGATATCTTGCAAAAACTGGTGGATATTGATCTCCTGCACTGGCGTTTGACAAAAACTCATTTAATAAGTTGATTGCACGTTCTGTATCATCAAAATACTGACTTGCAATCATGGCCATTTCGTAGCGACTATCATTGATCTCAAGGGTGTTTTTTGCATCGTTATAAGCAATTGTCGCTTGTTTGTCAAAAGCTGTTTGATCCTTATTGTTCATGGCGAAAAACACTTTTGCAACAGTCGCTTCAAGTGGGTTTAACAGTTGAATTGCTTGTATTTGTTGGTCTGCCTTAGCATCACTTCCCCCAAGCAATCGAGGTAATCCAAGATAAATGTTGAACAAGGCACGTCGCGTAAAGAGTGAATTTGGTTGGATACGAACAGCCTCCTCAAAGCCTGATTTAAGATGACCTATGTACCAGATCGATCGTATGCTGGGTGTTCCTGAAAGTAAAAATCCAGCAGATGCCCCTCGCCCAAATTGAAAATCGATACGATTTGGGTTTCTATCACAAAGCTCGTCATAACACTCCAAGGCCTCTTCATATCGTTGATCTTGAAGATATCCTTTGGCCAATGTGGAAAGATCAGTAGTTGAAAGTGTTTCAATAGGTGATATCGAAATACTGTCGATGATTGTTTTTTGTTCAGCACCCAAGGGTGTTAGTGGAAACAGTTCATTGGGTGGTCGTTGTGCACTGAGCAAAACAGCCCAAAACAAACAAATTATGAGTTGAGCGCGTCCCATAATCGATCTTTCAGTGATGTGAGTCCCTTCTGCGCTACAGAGGATATAAACAGTACATCTTCTTCTGGGAAAGTTGTTTTCGCAAGGGCTTCCATCTCTTTCTGTAGTTCATCATCTAAAAGGTCACTCTTCGAAATGGCAATGATATAATTCTTGTCAAGCAGCTCTGGATTATAGGTTTTCAATTCTCCTCGAAGGATAGAAAACTGTTCGAATAGATCGTCGGTATCAGCAGGGATGAGATGGAGTAAAACAGAGTTGCGCTCAATATGACGTAAAAAGTAGTGTCCAAGTCCTTTACCCTCAGATGCACCTTCAATAATCCCAGGGATATCAGCCATGACAAAGGAACTATAGTCTCGCTGTCTGACGATTCCCAAATTGGGTTTTAGGGTTGTGAACTCATAATCTGCAATTTTAGGTTTGGCAGCAGTTAGCGCTGCCAAAAGTGTGGACTTCCCTGCATTGGGAAAACCCACTAATCCCACATCTGCCAATACTTTTAATTCGAGTGTAAAATTTCGTTCCTCACCTGGCAGTCCTGGTTGTGCATATCGAGGGGTCTGATTGGTTGGGCTTTTGAAATGCCAATTACCCCTGCCACCTTTACCTCCTTTAATAGCAACAACTTCTTTTTCGTCAACGATTTCAGTTAGTTTTTCCCCACTGTCATTATCGACAATCACAGTGCCAAGTGGGACACGAATAACGCAGTCTTTTCCATCAGCGCCTGTGCTTCGATTCTTGCTGCCATCGCCACCGTGCTCGGCTTTAAAATGGCGAGAGAATTTAAAATCCAAAAGTGTCCATAGGTTTTTATCCCCTTTGAAGATCACATGTCCTCCACGACCCCCATCACCTCCGTCAGGGCCACCCTTGGCAATATATTTTTCGCGATGAAGGTGTGTCGATCCCTTGCCACCCTTTCCTGAAGAAGCGTGAATTTTTACATAATCGACAAAGTTCCCTTCCGTCATTTTACAGTGAATGCAGCAAGCTGGTGAGTTGTTCAAAAATTTCTGCAACTGTACCCTCACCTCCGATGCCATAGAATTTGTTTTGCGTTTTATAGTAATCGATTAAAGGGGCTGTTTTTTTGTTATACTCAGCAAAGCGATTGCGAATTTTACCTTCATCTTGATCATCGCTGCGTCCACTATCTTTCCCTCGATTCAACAATCGACTGACAAGCACTTCCTCATCAACTTCAAGGGCAATGGTTGCTCGAATGCTCATGTTTTTATCCTCTAAAAACACATCCAGCGCTTCGGCTTGTGCAGCAGTTCGAGGAAAACCATCAAAGATAAACCCTCCCACACCTGGATTGGCATCTACCTCTGCTTCTAGCATCTTGATCGTGACCTCGTCAGGGACAAGATCGCCCTTATCCATATAAGACTTTGCCAAGGCCCCCAAGGAAGTGTTGTTGCTGATGTTGTAGCGAAATAAATCGCCTGTAGAGATATGAATCAATTGGAAGGCATCACGTAAGAGCGCAGCCTGTGTTCCTTTTCCAGCACCAGGCTTTCCGAAAAGTATAATGTTTTTCATGTGTCGTCTTAGACAAGCAAAGATATCATAATCTCAATTTGTAAGGATCACAATATTTCAGAAGATAAAAACATTTGTTTTCTTGATTTGTGAAAACGATAAAAACGAGATTAAATGATGTTGTGGGGTTTTTGTGATAGGTGCTGTGGGAAAGGTATGGTTTAGATTAGTGACAGATTGCATTGGACTTTCCTGTCAATCGGTTACGGAGTTTGAGCGATCTATAAGCCTTGATATTAATCACATCGAAGGTATTACTTATATAAAAACGCTTGCTAACATTTTGGGCATTGTGCGTTGTTTGGGATATGTACTATAAAACCTATTGTAAGTAGTTTTATTTTGCTCCATGTTCTGAAATATACAGGTCATTTCCATTGAAAAATAATCTTCTTGGGGTAGTTAAACTAGTGACAACATCAGTTGCTTTCGGTGTATCGGCTGTAACGTCAATTTTAATAATTTTATTTGCATTAGGCAATGTAACATAAAGGTAATTGCCATTGAATGCCATTCCTTGCGGAGTAGTTAATCCAGTGATAAAATCCGTGGTTTGTGCCATAAGATTCAGGCAGCTGAGTAATAATATATATGTAAAATATGTATGTATGTTTCGTGATAATCATTTTAATTGTAAGTATTCGGTTTAATGTTTATGAATATGGATATAGGAAATACCCCAATACTTGGGTATCGAATGCGAAATTGTGTCCAAAACGTTGATGGTAATTACCGTAGGTCTTTAATGTTTTTAGAATTGATTTGGGTTAGAATCGAGCTAATGATATAAAAAATATGTAAGCCTCCCCCTAAGCCCTAACATTTTTCGCAAGCCTAATTGTGCTTAAAAACCCTATTTTTGCACGCATATGAGCAGTGGTACTTTTTCTGGCAATATAAAACTAGCCATTTTGGGTGGTGGACAGTTGGGGAAAATGATGCTCACCAAATGTCGCCAATGGGATGTTTTTACCAAGGTACTCGATCCCAGCCACAATGCCCCTGCACGGCTGCTAGCAGATGATTTTAGTGTTGGTGATCTGATGAACTATCAGACAGTGGTTGATTTTGGAAAAGATGCAGATGTTGTCACCATCGAAATTGAAAATGTCAATATTGAGGCCTTACATAGCCTCCAAAAACAAGGAAAAAAAGTCTATCCCAAGCCCGAAACACTTGCAATCATTCAGAGCAAGGCCAAACAAAAGCAGTTTTATGCTGATCATAACATTCCCACCTCTGCATTCAAAGCCTATGAACAAAAACCAGCTTGGGACAGTATCAAAGTGCCATGTATTTGGAAAGCCAGCCGTTTTGGGTATGATGGCTTTGGAGTCAAAAAAATTGAAACACAATCCGATTGGGCATCTGTACCAGATGTGCCTTGTATCGTGGAAGACTGCGTTGCTATAGCAAAGGAAATTGCTGTGATTGTTGCTCGAAAAGAAACAGGAGAATGTGTGAGTTATCCACCAGTTGAAATGGAGTTTCATCCCCAAGCAAATCAGGTAGAGTATGTCTTTACCCCCTCAACTTTAGATAAGGACCAACGCACAGCATCACAGGCTTTAGCTGAGCGAGTTGCCCATGAGCTCAATCACGTTGGGTTGTTGGCAGTAGAACTCTTTTTGGATGATGATGATACGTTGCTGATCAACGAAGTTGCCCCTCGCCCACACAACAGTGGCCACCTGACGATTGAAGCTGCTGTTACTTCTCAATTTGAGCAACACCTCCGCACAATCCTCGCTTTGCCTTTTGGCGCTTGTGATTTTTCACAAAATGCCATTATGATCAATTTGGTTGGCGAAAAGGGGTTCAATGGCCCTGTGGTTTACGATGGTATGGATGAATTGTTAGAGATTTCTGGTCTGCATGTACATCTATATGGAAAGGCTGAAATAAGACCCATGCGTAAAATGGGGCATCTTACCCTGACAGGTGCTGATCTTGAAACCCTTCGCAAAACAGCAAAACGCATCAAACAACAGTTGGTTGTGCGCACTGACTAACAACGACATACAGCCCTTTTCGTTATCTTTGAAAAAATTTTTTTATGAAAGTAGCAATTATCATGGGAAGTACTTCGGATATGCCTGTCATGGAGGGTGCGATCAATATCTTGAAGGGGTTTGGAGTTGAAACCCATGTCGATATTGTTTCTGCTCATCGAACGCCGAGCTATATGATGGATTTTGCCAACACTGCGCACCAAAAAGGAATAGGAGTGATTATCGCTGGTGCTGGTGGTGCTGCGCACTTGCCTGGAATGGTTGCTGCTGCCAGTCCCCTCCCTGTGATTGGGGTGCCTGTCAAGTCAAGAAACTCTATTGATGGGTGGGATTCAGTGTTGTCGATACTCCAAATGCCGAGTGGTGTTCCTGTGGCGACTGTTGCACTCGACGGCGCTGAAAACGCAGGGATTCTCGCTGCGCAAATTCTTGCGACCAACGATAAGGATTTACAAGATAAAATCATCGATTATAAAGAGGGTCTTGCCAAAAAAGTGGAGTCGTCACGAAAAAACATAGACGCCTAAATCCATTTCCAAATTAGTATTGATAATAGCCAAACCATGGGTAGAGATTCAACCCAAAAAGAGGCGAAATAAGGGCTTTGTTCTTCATTAGACTTGCGTAAGAGTACAATTGCAATAGCAGCCGTCAGTACTGTTGGTGTCATGTCTTCAATCTCATTTATCAAAAAATACGATAGTATAACAACAGCAATCAAAGAAAGGGTGCCGATGATTTTCGCGCCTTTTACTCCAAATATTTGAGGAATTGTTTTCATGCGATCACTATCGCCATAGATATCGCGAATCTCAAATGGGATCATCGTTGCAAAAGTCCACAGTGCCATTTGAATCCATACAACAACAGCTGAAGTACTGAGCTGACTCTGATGGTTTATAAGAGGAAGCAAAACAACGACTGATGCCCAGCAACCCACCACAACAAATGATTTGAGATAAGGCAATTGACGAAGCCCTGTAAAAAAACGATTGTTGGGCAATACATATGAGAAACTCAATACGCCCAAAAAAGATGCCAAAAGAAGTGTATGAAAAGTGAGTTTGGTGGCAGATATACACAAGCCCACAATAGCTAACAATGAAAAGATGAATATGGCTCTTCTGAGCGTTGCATTGGCTTCTGATAAAGGGAAATAACGTATAAAATTATAGGTGACTACAGTTGCACAAAAAACAAAGATAAACAAGGGGTGCTGCCATGATAGATCATATTGCAGATGAGCAATAGACAGTAGCGACAATACAGCCAATCCAACATGTGTACTTGACAAGACATAGAAGCGAAAAATTTTTGTGATCAAGAGGACAATCTTTATTGACAAATATAGACATCTGATGGTTAAAAACTTTGTGAATATTCAAATCGCAAAAGCTGAAAAGATGTGTAGTTAACTTTAAATTTGTAAGAAAGAATTTTGGCTTGAAAACGACACATTTTGCTTACAGACATATAGGACCGAGAAGTAGTGAAGTAAAAGAAATGCTGGAGGCTGTTCAGGCAGATTCGTTGGATGAACTTTGTCAGCAAACCATCCCAGAATCGATTCGGCTTGACAAGCAAATGAATCTTCCAACTGCGATGAGTGAGGCAGAATGTTTGGACCACATTGCAGAGCTGGGTTCAAAAAATAAGGTTCAGAAAAGCTATATCGGCATGGGTTATCACCCAACGCACCTACCAGCAGTGATTCAACGAAATATACTCGAAAACCCAGGGTGGTACACTGCTTACACGCCCTATCAAGCCGAAATTGCACAGGGTCGTTTAGAGGCTGTTCTGAATTTTCAAACGATGGTTTGTGAGCTCACAGGTATGCCTCTTGCAAATGCCTCTCTCTTGGACGAAAGCACTGCAGCAGCTGAAGCGATGAGTATGCTTTACAGCCTGCGAACTGCAGCACAAAAAAAAGGAGAAGCAAATCAGTTTTTTGTTGACAACAATATACTGCCACAAACACTAGCTGTGTTGCAAACACGTGCTGTGCCACTGGACATCAAGCTCATACAAGGAGATGTTGACAGTTGGACTCCCTCATCACACTTTTTTGGTGCCATATTTCAATACCCTGGAAAGCATGGTCATATCATCGACTTGCAAGGGGCAATCGAAAAAGCCAATAGCCATGAAATCAAAACAACTGTCGCAGCAGACATCATGAGTTTGGCCCTACTCGAAGCGCCAGGTACTTTTGGTGCAGATGTCGTTGTTGGCAGTACTCAACGCTTTGGCATTCCCATGGGATATGGTGGCCCTCATGCGGGTTATTTTGCAACCAAAACAGAATATAAACGTAGTGTTCCAGGGCGTATCATTGGCGTTACACAAGATATACAAGGCGAGCGTGCTCTTCGCATGGCACTCCAAACCCGTGAACAGCACATCAAACGGGATCGTGCAACATCAAATATCTGTACAGCTCAAGTCCTACTGGCTGTGATGGCAGGTATGTTTGCTGTTCATCATGGACCTGTTGGCCTGCGTCAAATTGCGAGTAGTATCCATGACAATACCTTACAACTTTATAAGGGGTTAAAGAACCTTGGCATAATCGTCAATAACAATCATTTCTTCGATACTTTGGAGGTTATCGCCCCAACAAAAACCATTGATAAAGAAGCACTTACAAAGGGAATCAATCTGAATATCATTAGTGATGATCGACTGAGTATTTCAGTAAATGAGCTTACGACGGCAGCAGATCTCGATGAACTTATTGAGATTTTCAGTGTTGTGAAATCAAGCCATTCGGAGACTCTTTTTGATGAGGTTGGCATACCACCATCGACAAAAAGAACGACCGATTTCCTCACCCAAGAGGTGTTTCACAACTACCAATCCGAGTCTTCTCTGATGCGTTATATCAAAAAACTTGAGCGAAAGGATTTGTCCCTCACACACAGTATGATTGCCCTGGGGTCTTGTACGATGAAACTCAATGCAGCTGCACAACTACTACCCCTTAGCAGACCTGAATGGGGAAATATCCATCCTTTTGCACCCAAAAATCAAGTGCAAGGCTATCAGTATATTTTACAAGAACTCGAGGGTTATCTATCTGAAATCACTGGCTTTTCTGGCACCTCACTACAACCCAATTCAGGTGCTCAAGGAGAGTTTAGTGGTTTGATGGTCATACGTTCCTATCACGAATCCCGTGGCGATAGCCATCGCAATATTTGCTTAATTCCATCATCTGCGCATGGCACCAACCCTGCCTCAGCTGTGATGGCTGGTATGCGTGTCGTTGTTGTTGGAACAGACAAACATGGCAATATCAATGAGGATGAGTTGTGTGAAAAGGCAAAGCTCTATGCTGAAAATCTGGCAGCACTAATGATCACATACCCTTCCACTCACGGGGTATTTGAGTCCTCCATACAGCGAATTACGAAGGTGATTCATGACTGTGGGGGGCAGGTGTATATGGATGGTGCAAACATGAATGCACAAGTTGGTCTCACAAATCCTGCGCTGATTGGTGCTGATGTATGCCACCTCAATTTACACAAGACATTTGCCATTCCTCATGGTGGGGGTGGCCCTGGTGTTGGCCCCATCTGCGTTACCAAGCACTTGGTGCCCTTCTTACCGTCACACCCTCATCTGTCTGATCAAGCAAATGCTGTTACAATATCAGGAGCACCTTGGGGGTCTGCTTTGATCTGTCTGATCTCCTATTCATACATTCGAATGCTTGGTGCCAATGGGCTGAAAAGATCGACTGAAATTGCCATTTTAAATGCCAATTATATCAAGCAAAAATTAGACAAGCACTATGAAATTCTCTACAAAGGAGAGTCTGGTCGAGCTGCACATGAGTTTATCATCGACTGCCGTCCCTTTAAGGAAAAAGGGATTGAGGTCGTGGACATTGCTAAAAGACTGATGGACTATGGGTTCCACTCCCCTACCGTTTCGTTTCCAGTGGTTGGCACAATGATGATTGAGCCAACTGAGAGTGAAGATAAATCAGAGCTCGATCGATTTTGCGATGCTATGATTTCGATTCGATTTGAAATTGAAGGTAGTGATGCCAATCAAAAAAATAATATTTTGCATAATGCACCCCACACAATGGCACTGCTCACAGCAGATGAATGGGATCTTCCTTACAGTAGAAGTGAAGCAGCATACCCACTTGCTTTTGTGAGAGAAAATAAGTTCTGGCCAAGTGTTAGGAGAACCAATGAAGCTTTTGGAGATCGTAATTTAATATGTACTTGTACCCCTATTGAGGAATTTGAAACTACTTAAATTTAAATTTAAATATTTGATTTTTAGGTATTTATAATATTTGTTTGCATCCAAGGTTATACTTTTCAGCTTCTTATGCTATTTTTGGGCATCGTAGTAACTTTTATGTTTCTACTGCTGAGTGTAAGAATGTATTTAGTTTTGATTAAAAGCTTTGTAAATGGCCATTAAAATTACAGGGACTGGGTGTTATATTCCTGAAAACATTACATCCAATCAGGACTTTTTACAGCATGAATTTTATCAGGCTGATGGCACTCCATTTTCAATTGCCAACGAGTCAATCATCGAAAAGTTTCAGTCAATCACTGGTATCGCTGAGCGTAAGTATGCCAAAAATCATCACAACACGAGTGATCTTGCTAATTTTGCCGCCGAGCGAGCAATCGATGATGCGAGTATTGACCCTGAGCAACTCGACTATATTATCGTGGGGCATAACTTTGGGGATGTCAGTCATGGTCATACCCATTCGGATATGTTGCCAGCTGTTGCAGCGCGAGTAAAGCACAAACTGGGTATTCAAAACCCAAATTGTGTGGCCTATGATCTCATATTTGGTTGCCCTGGATGGCTAGAAGGTGTCATCCAAGCGCAAGCCTTCATCAAATCAGGAATTGCAAAACGATGCCTTGTTATCGGAGCAGAAACCCTGTCTCGTGTTGTGGATCACAATGACAGAGATTCTATGATTTTTGCAGATGGTGCAGGTGCGACCATCATTGAAGATACAGATGAAGATGGGGGCCTTTTATCACATCGCACTGCGACCTACACTATCGATGAAACCTACTATATATATGCCGGAGGTTCATATTGTAATCCTAAAAACAATAACACCCCATACATCAAAATGGAGGGGCGCAAAGTGTATGAGTTTGCGCTAAGCCATGTTCCCCTAGCGATGAAGGATTGTTTCGATGCATCTGGATATCAAATTGAAGATCTCAAAAAAGTGTTTATCCATCAAGCCAATGAGAAAATGGATGAGGCAATTTTAAAACGTTTTTATCGCCTATACAGAGCGCAAATGCCTGCGGGTGTGCTGCCAATGAACATACAAACCTATGGCAATAGCTCTGTGGCCACTGTCCCCACACTCTTTGACTTGGTTCGGAAAAATCAACTTAAAGATCACAAGCTCAATAAAGGTGATGTCGTGATGTTTGCCAGTGTTGGTGCTGGAATGAATATCAACGCTGTTACTTATCAGATTTAGCGAGCGCTTCAGAAATCACATCTCCTGTCATCCCATTTGGAAAAGCGATGCCCAACAAGGCACACATCGTTGGAGCAATGTCTGTAATCGAAGTCATTTCGTAGGTCTGCCCTGACTTGATTCCACGACCCATCATCAAAAGTGGCGCATGCGTATCATAGGAAAAGCCAGTGCCATGAGTTGTACCTGTATGACCATAATCAATATGCCCTGGTTTGGGGATCATATAAATATCACCCGCTCTTTTGACATGGTTGCCACGTAGCAAGAGGTTGTGCAGTTTTTCAGATGGGCTCAAAAAAGGCACGTCAGTTGTTTTAAATGTCTTTTCAATGGTAGGAAAACGAAGGATTACAGCAATCGCTTCAGCTGTCAACTCATCTAAAACGAGTTTATTTTTCTCAATTTTTTCATGATCCAAATACATCTGATCATTGCCAATGTGCAGCACTAAATTATCGACCCCTGTTTTCGAAAAAAAAGCTTGATTGACTTGATCTTTGATTCCCTTACTTTTTTCATGACCCCCTGGAAATTTGTGATTGTTGAGATACTTGGGGACATGAACAGCTCCATGATCTGAGGTAAGAAACAGGGTAACCTGGTCCATTCCAACCATCTGATCAATTTCAGAAAACAATCGCTCCAATTCCAAATCCAATCGCAAATAGGTGTCTTGTATTTCAACAGAAGTCAAACCAAACTGATGCCCTATATGATCTGTTGAGGAGTAACTCACCATCAACACATCTGTTTCTGCTGTTTTGCCAAGGTCTTCATTGGCAAGGGCAAGAACAGCCATATCTGTTACCATCGTATTCCCAAAAGGAGTATTGCGAACCAAGTCTAACCCCTTGTCTTTATAATAATCAGGCGAAAGATTTGATAGGTCGTAAGGGAATGTTGGTCGTTCTGCACCCTTAAATATACCTTCATAAGGCGTATCATCAGGTCCACTAGCAGTATAAGTGTCAATCGGTTTTAAGGTGTTCCAAACAGATGAAGCGTATTGATGAGGATATTTTTTGGCATTATAGTCAGACACCCATTTTGGTAAAGAATCCATATAGTAGGTGCTTGTTGTAAAAACACCTTCTTGGTCTCCAGCAAACCAATATGCTGCATTGGCCGAATGCCCAGTTGAGAGTACAGCAGAGCGATCTTTAAGAGACACCCCAATCACCTTGTTTCGAAACTGAGTGTGCAACCGAAGTTGATCTCCAAACGTGGTTGTGATGAGCTGTTTAGGAGATTTTCTGCCTTTGACTGCTGAGCCCAAGCCCTTTACATCGTCGTCATCAACACAATACACCTCTTGTTGCATGGTACGATCATACCATTCATTGCCTATAATCCCATGAACCGAGGGGGTTGTTCCTGTTGCAATGGAAGCATGCCCAGGCCCTGTTAGGGTTTGATAATAGTTAAAGTGGTGATTGTGAGCCACAAATCCCTCTTTATAAAAGCGTTTAAATCCATTTGGCCCAAAGCCATCCCAGTAGCGAGTGAGATAATCATATCGCATCTGATCAACGACAATGCCAACCACAAGCTTGGGTGCATTTTCTTGTGTAGATGGGTTGCAAGCCACAAGGCTTAGTAAAATAAAACAAGCAGGCAGAAGTATTTTCATGATTGAAATTAAAACACCAAATATAATTTTTTTGAAACACAACACTTTTAAGCAAACATTATTTTTTACTTTCGTCAGGTGAATATGCTCAAACACATTGGTACCTATTTTTTGATGCTTCGCTTGGTGTTTATCAAACCTACGAAACGCTCGATTATGTATGGGCTTGTGATGAAAGAAATTCAGGATTTGATCTTGGGTTCATTGGGTATTGTATGCTTTCTTTCATTCTTTGTTGGTGGTGTTGTTTCTATGCAGACGGCTCTGAACATAGACAGTTCTTTTTTGCCTGAAAATCTAGTTGGTTTCGCAACCCGACAATCGATTATTTTAGAATTTTCACCCACTTTTATGGCAATTATTTTGGCAGGAAAAGTTGGGTCATATATCACCTCAAGCATAGGAACGATGCGTGTAACAGAGCAAATCGATGCCCTAGAAGTGATGGGTATCAATTCAGTCAATTTTTTGGTGTTTCCCAAGCTCATAGCAATGACTTTATTGCCAATCGTTATTATCTTTTCCATGTTTTTAGGTATTTTTGGTGGTTGGGCTGCAACCATATATGGTGGTTATTCAAGCAGCTCTGCCTATGTTGAGGGCGTTCAGTTGGGATTCAATTCCTATCATGTCGTTTATGCTTTTGTGAAAACCTTTTTGTTCGCAATGATTTTGGCTACAATCCCCTCGTATCATGGTTATTATATGAAAGGTGGCGCACTTGATGTTGGCCGTGCAAGTACAGTCTCCTTTGTTTGGTGTTCAGTCGTGATCATTGTTGTCAACTATTTTATAACCCAACTGTTTTTCCCATAAAATGATACGAATAGAAAACATACACAAACAGTTTGACGGCACTGCCGTATTAAAAGGGATTTCAACTGAATTTAAGAGAGGAAAAACAAATTTGGTAATTGGTCAAAGTGGTTCTGGTAAAACTGTTTTGCTCAAAATTCTTCTAGGTCTTTTTAGGCCAAACAGTGGTGAAATCTATTTTGACAATAGCTCATTTTCTTCCATGTCGGAGGATGAACATAGGGTTCTTCGAAGAGAAATCGGTATGGTTTTTCAAGGAAGTGCACTCTTCGATTCGATGAGTGTGGTTGAAAATGTACTGTTTCCAATGCGAATGCTAACCAAGTTTTCAGAAGCAGAAATGATCGATCAAGCCGAGGCTGTCATCGAGCGTGTAAACCTGATAGATGCAAGACATAAATTACCCAATGAAATCTCAGGTGGTATGCAAAAGCGTGTCGCCATTGCTCGAGCAGTTGTGATGCGACCCAAATATCTCTTTTGTGACGAACCCAACTCTGGTCTTGACCCAAAAACAGCTATTGTTATCGACAACCTTATTCAAGAACTCACAAAAGAGTATGACATTACCACTGTAATCAATTCGCATGATATGAATTCAGTGATGGAAATAGGCGAAACCATTCTCTTTTTGAAAGATGGAAATAAAGCGTGGGAGGGGTCGAATAAAAACATATTTAAGACTGATAACGAAGCTGTTACAGACTTTGTCTACTCCTCAAATTTATTCAAAAAAGTACGAAAGCTTTATCTCAACGATTAATTCCTTTCGAGGACAAAAGGTCGCTCCTGCAGCTGAATCGACAACCAATTTCGCAAACGCTCTTCCTCCAATTGAATAGCAATTGAATCTAAAGAAGAATCCCACTGCATACGAAAGACTGCAATTGTGTCAATCTTATCAAAGTTTGATATATAAGTTTGGGCATAACTCAGCTCACGCACAAATGGGCTGATGACTCTCAGCTCTGCAATGATTTGATCAAAAGATATATGATCTGTGGTTTGATGGCTGAGCTCCCCTATTTTGTTTTGAAGTGATTCAATCTCATTTTGCTGTCGAATGAGCTCTAATGAGTCTCGTTTGCGCAACTCAATCAAATAGCGCTGTTGGTCAAACTGATTGACTTCTCTTTCCAATTGATTGATAATCAACTCTGCGTTGTTAAGTGATTCATAAGATGTAATCCTCTCATTCAACAAGCGTTCAACTGCTGGGTCGAGAGGTGCAACGCCAAAAGAGTTAATCACCACTTTGGGTTGAACATCATCATACTCAATACGTGCTGTCTGACGAAGATAATCGGCATTGTCAATCCCTTGAAGTTCATTCTCTAAAAACAATTGTGCAGCAGCTTGAAAACGACTCTGTTGTAATACATCAACAAAAGTAAATCCAGCAGGGATCGCCATCAATAAAGCCAGTAATGTAGCCAGGCGAGATATCCGAAGTCGTTTTTTAGCATTTGCATACTCTATCATAGGGAATCGCAAGAGTTTGACGACCAAATAGGCAGCAAGGGCAATAAAACTTGCATTGATGGCAAATAAATACAACGCCCCAAGTGCATAGGCAATGTTGGAATGCGCCAGTGCATAACCAACAGTGCAAAGGGGTGGCATGAGGGCAGTGGCAATCGCAACGCCAAAAATGACAGAGGTAATTGTACCCTTTTTTGTTCGTGCAATGATCAAGGCTAAACCCCCAAAAAAGGCGATCAATACGTCTCGAATATCAGGACTCACACGAGCCAAAAGCTCACTCGACTCTTCACGAAGTGGAAAAAGTGCGAAAAAAAGAAAGGCAGTTATTACACTTAACAATACCATGACTGCGAAGTTCACCAACGACCGACGAAGCGTTGCCAAGTCATTAATCGCCAAGGACACACCTACCCCCAAAACAGGTCCCATCAGAGGTGCGATTAACATTGCACCAATCACAACAGCAGTGGAATTGGCGTTCAGTCCAATGGAAGCAAGAAAAATGGAGCATATCAATACCCAAGCAGTGGCACCTCTGAAAGAGATATCGTCTTGAATAGCTTGAATTGTTGCTCTGTAATCTGTGTCTTTACGAATAGATAAAAGGGTAGCCATAAATCGAAAAAGACTTATAAAAAACCCTTTTGCGTCTTGCTGAAGTTCAGCTTTGGCAGCGTTGGTTTCTTCTGAAAAATCAAATTTAGATTCCATCTCGTAGACGTCTTTAATTCTCAACTATCTGAACCTCACTGTGAGCAGCGAAGAGATAAGTTCTTTTGGTGGCAAGCTCAATGCAAGCGTAGCGTTTTCTATGCAAATGCCCAAGCTCGTAGATCTTTCCATTGTTTGCTTGAAAGCGAGTACCAGTTTCTAACTCAAAAATAAAGTTTTTATCATTAGAAGGGTCATATTGCTTCAGTGCAATTGCCAATTGAGGGTCAGCGTCTATCGTTGCTTTGGGATTCTTCATATGCTTTGCCAAAAGTCCCAATAGGTTCTCAGGAAAAATTTGGTCTTGCAGAAATGGCAGCATTTGTATTTTAAACGTTTGTTTCCAAATCGAACCATGAGGTTGGGTTCTGAATGGGTGTTGCTGCATCACCAACCAATGAGCCCACTCATGAATAAAAGTGATTAAAAATCGATAGGGGTTTTCCATTTTATTTAAGGTAATCTGAATTCTTCCATCAGGAAATTTTCGAAAATCCCCATGCTTTGTTCGTCTTGGATTGACAACACGAATAGAGACTGGATGTTCTTTAACCAAGTTGAGACATCTAGAACGCGCATTGACTGGCAAATACGTCGTAAAAGCACTCATGGTGTGGATTGACTGATCGGAAGTACTTTGCCGTTGTACAAATGATGCCCATTGAGTGAAAAGTCGGCGATATAGGTTGCCATTTGTGATGCTGAAACAGGCGCTTTGTAGTCTGGAAATGCCTCTGCAAGCATCTCTGTTTGAACAGCTCCCAATGCCAAAGCGTTACAACGAGGGCCATTGTCTTCAAACTCCTCAGCCAATAGCTCGGTGAGTATCCCCAAGGCACCTTTACTGCTACTGTAGGCAGCCAGTCCTGGAAATTTGGCAGTGCCATTGACACCTCCCATACTGCTGATGTTAAGAATGTGACTATCTGTTGTCAGTAATGGAAGTAGATGACGAATCAATTGAGCAGCCCCAAAAACATTGACACGATAAACAGCTTCAAAATCAGCATATGTAGTCTCAGCAAAAGGCTTGTTGATGAGCATTCCAGCATTGTTGATGACAGCATCAAAATGATCAACACAACATGATTGAACCCAATCGGCTATTTGTTGTTCGTCAGATAGGTCGATTGATACAGTGTGTATGCCTTTGATATTCTTGAGTTTGTCTGTGTTTCGAGACAAAGCCCAAACCTCATGCCCCAAGTCCAAAAACCTATCAATTAAAGCGCGACCAATCCCACGACTGGCACCAGTTACAATGACACGTTTAGGAGATTGCATAGTGTTAAATGACCAAGCGTAAGGGTTGTTCGATATATTCCCGAAGTGTTTGAAGAAATTGCGCACCTGTAGCACCATCAACTGTTCGATGGTCGCAGGCAAGTGTTAGTTTCATTGTGCTTCCAACGACAATCTCTCCATCTTTCACAACTGGTTTTTGTACAATTGCACCAACGGAAAGTATGGCTGAGTTGGGTTGGTTGATGATCGATGTAAATTCATCTATCCCAAACATACCAAGGTTGGAAATGGTAAAGGTACTATCTTCCATTTCGTAAGGTGTAAGTTTTTTGTCACGAGCACGAACAGCGTAATCTTTGACTTGTGCACCAATTTGTTGCAATGCCATTTCATCTGCAAATCGCACAACTGGAACAACCAATCCATCAGGAACAGCGACAGCTACACCAATATGAACGTGGTGATTGAGCTGCATGCGATCATCATACCATCGTGAATTTACCTGTGGGTGTTGTTTAAGTGCCAAAGCTGTTGCTTTTACAACGATATCATTAAATGATATTTTGGTGTCGGGCAACTCATTGTATTGCTTTCGGAATGCAATGGCAGCATCCATGTCAAATTCTACAGAGAGGTAGTAATGAGGTGCACTAAATTTAGACTCTGCAAGTCTTTTGGCAATCACCTTTCGCATTTGCGAATTTGGAATGTCTTCTGACGACTCCTGCCCTTTTGGTACAAATGGTACTGCACTTGTTGCTGCACTGGGGACAAACTGTTCGATATCACGCTTTACGATTCTACCATGCTCACCCGACCCTTGTACTTGTCGAAGATCAATTTCTTTTTCAGCAGCCATTTTTTTGGCAAGGGGTGATGCCATAATCCTTTGATTGCTATTGGCAGAAGCCTGTACCACTGTTTTTTCTACAGGTTCAGAGGGCTTGGCCGTAGTCGTTGGTGGGGGTGCATCAGCAGTGACTGTTTTTGGCTCTTCTGTCTTGGGAGTGTCTGAACTTGATGCTGCAGCCAAAACAGCAGCAACATCAGTTCCACTAGGGCCAATGATTGCAAGCAAGCTATCAACAGCAGCTGATTCGCCTACTTGTACCCCAATGTGTAACAACTCTCCTGCATAAAAAGACTCAAACTCCATGGTTGCCTTATCTGTTTCGATTTCAGCAAGGATTTCGCCTTCCTCAACAGTATCGCCAACCCCTTTGAGCCACGATGCAACTGTTCCTTCTTCCATGGTGTCGCTTAAACGAGGCATTTTGACAACCTCAACACCATCTGGTATGGTTGCTGCTGGCTGTTCTGTATACTCTTCAGGCTGGGATTCTTCTGCTTCTGGGGTTTCTTCTACAGCAGCTGTCGCTGACTCCCCATTGAGTAAACCACTGATATCCTCACCCTCGTCGCCAATGATGGCGAGCAAACTATCTACAGCAGCACTTTCGCCTTCTGCAATTCCGATGTGCAATAAAAAACCTTCATTGAAAGACTCAAACTCCATTGTGGCTTTGTCTGTTTCAATTTCAGCGAGAATATCTCCTTCTTCAACTTTATCACCTACTTTCTTGAGCCATGAAGATACTGTTCCTTCTTCCATGGTATCACTCAATCGCGGCATGTTTACTATAATCGCCATATTATAATTTGTGTGCTATAAATGGATAATCTTTTTGCTCATAAACAGCATCGTACATCAAAGATGTTTCTGGGTATGGTGAGGATTCTGCAAAGTCTGCGCATTCTTGTACCCGTTTTTTTACATCTGCATCAATGCTAGCCAACTCATCTTCTGTGGCAAACTCGTTTTTCAAAATATGTTCACGCACTTGCGTAATTGGGTCTATTTTTCGATACTCATTAACCTCATCTTTCGTTCTATAATGCTGCGCATCAGACATCGAATGACCTCGATATCGATATGTTTTTGCCTCTAGGAAAGTAGGGCCATCTCCTTTTCGTGCTCTGTTGATTGCTTCCGAAATACCCTCTGCAACTTTCACAGGATCCATCCCGTCTATTGGACCACAGGGCATTTCATATCCCAAGCCCAACTTCCAGATGTCAGTGTGATTGGCAGTTCGTTCAACAGATGTACCCATGGCATAGCCATTGTTCTCCACGATAAACACTACTGGTAGTTTCCATAGCATTGCTAAATTTAGTGTTTCGTGAAGTGAACCTTGTCGGACTGCACCATCACCCATATAACATAAAGTTACAGCACCACTTCCATGATATTTATCACCAAAAGCCATTCCAGCCCCAAGTGGGATCTGACCACCAACAATTCCATGCCCCCCATGAAAACGATGTTCTTTGGAAAAAATATGCATTGAGCCACCTAGACCCTGCGAAGTACCTGTTGCTTTTCCATACAATTCTGCCATCACCTTTTTGGGATCAACGCCCATACCAATTGGCTGAACATGATTTCGATAAGCAGTTATCATACGATCTTTGGACAGATCCATCGCGTGTAGTGATCCAGCAAGAACAGCCTCTTGTCCATTGTACAAGTGTAAAAACCCTCGTACTTTTTGCTGTATGTAAACAGCTGCTAGCTTGTCTTCAAACTTGCGCCAAAAAAGCATATTCTCGTACCACGCTACATGGGTTTCTTTGGTAACTTCTTTCATAGAATCAATATCTTTAGTGATATCTGACTGCAAAGGTAATGCTTTCACAGTTTGTGTAAAAACTGAAAAAGCAATTATGAAAACAATGTTAATAGTGATTAGTCCTCTCGGCTATCGCCAAAATTGAATGTAAGGGAGAATCGCAGCGTGTTTTCGAGGGGGTTGATGACTTTTGTTGCTGTAATTAAATATGAAAGATCAATATCAACGACGTTGTATTTAAAGCCTGCTCCCAATGTGATAAACTTTCTTGCGCCTTTGAGTTCATGTTCGTTAAAATATCCTGCACGAAGAGCAAAAGCGTTGTTATAATTAAATTCGGCTCCTAAAGCCCAGGTAAACTCTTGCAACTCTTCACTGAATCCATCTGGCGCATCTCCAAACGACTTAAAGATTCCACTGAGAAAACTCACATCAGGTTGAATATATCCAGTGATGATTTCTTCTCCATCGGCGTTTGTGGAAACAATGGGTTCGCTTGGGGTTGGCACAAGCAATTTGTTGATTTCTAGACCAAAAGTGAGGGTATTATAGCTATCGAGAATAAGATCAAGACCTCCTCCTAGTTTAAGGTTTGTTGGCAAGTAATCTGCATAGCCGTCTGTTTCGTAAGTCAACTTAGGTCCGAGGTTGCTGATGTAAAATCCGCCACGCCACTTGCCATCAAAGGTTCCTAAGCTAAGCTCATCAGATCGGTAATACCCCGAAATTCCAAAGGCTACTGTGCTGGCCGCTGAGGCATCATCAGTTGCAGAGCCAAGTTTTAAATCAGAGTTGATAAACGCACCCGTAACCCCCATCGAAAATGATTCATTGAGTTTTAGCGCATAAGAAAAATCCAACACAAATTCGTTTGGACGCTCGATAAGAGGATTGATAAAATCGGCAGGTGTTTGCCCAATTTCTATTTCGCCTAGACTAAAATATTTTAGGCTTGTTGCCCAAGCTGCACGTTCAGAAACAACTCTGTAATAGGAAACATTTGCCAAGAAGATATCATTAACCAATTGACTTAGGTAAGGCGTGTAGCTCACGCCAATTCCTGATTCACTCGGCGCAAAACTGTACTTTGAAGGATTCCAGTTTTGGGAGAAAGCATCAGGTGTTGTTGCAACCCCTTGTTCGCCCATACCAGCTGATCTTGCATCAGATGTGATAAGTAAAAAAGGAACCCCCGTTGTAATGACTCGATTTTGACTGTATAAAAGTGATGTAAATAGGATTAATACTAGACCAAAAGATTTTTTCATACCAAATTTTATTTACTAATTATTCTATGTGTTTCGGTGTACTTAGTATCTGATAACGTAGATTTTAGCGTTATCGTGCACAAATATACTCCCTTATTTAATTCTGTGCCATCATTTGATTGACCATTCCAAATAAGTTCACTATTGATGTTTGATCCTGAATACACTGTTTTTTCTTCTTCCCATACTAATTTGCCATTGATATCATGGATGACAATATAGGCATTTAAGAGTTCGCGTGGCTTGTTGTGAGTGACCCAAAATGTTGTTTGTGTTTCAAATGGGTTGGGTACATTATAAATCCCATTGATCAAAATTCCATTGTCTTCTGATACAACAAATGCAATCGTTTTGGTTGATGGGTTATTATAAGTATCCCAAGCTGTTACTGAAAGTTCATGAGAGCCAGGGGTAAGATCGTTGAACAAATATGTAAGAGATCCAGATTGAAAATCACCCAAGTTGGTGCGATAGAAGTTGTTTAAAACAATAGGATTCTGCGTCACTCCGTCTAGCACAGCCAAAAGCTCATGCCCCAATCCATTAGAAGTATTGATTCCATTTTCGTCTGAAAATTTTGCGATTAAAACAGGGTTTGACCCTGTCATATCTCCACTTATAAAGTTTTCGTCATTCAAAAAAAGTTCAATATCCGGTCCTTTTGTGTCATTCTCTTGATAAGGATTTATCCCACCAATGGACATTTCAGTTGACAAGCCTGTTTTTTTACTGGTACTGTCGTTTGAAATTGCGTAGAGGCTGATTCGTGCTTGACCCACAGGGAGTGAAATATCTTTGGGGATGATCAACTCAATATTCCAAAATCCATTTTCAACCTTAGCATTACCCTTAAATAAAACATTGCCAAGTGCGTCAAAGGTAAAGGTTCCATTTCCATCGTTGCCAAGACTTGTTTTTTCAATCTCTTTGTCAAAGATTGTCAATACGACCTCCCCATTGAATTGATCTAAAAGTTCCCCATTTTCATCAGACACTTGTCCAGCTAGATTGACACGATCAAGCGCGCGAAGTTGCTTGTCTGAATCCTCTAATGAGTCAATCTGACTTCCATTGATATGCGTCAATTCAACTCTTTCTTTAGGGATAGCAAGCTTGAGGGCTGGGTCGCCAATAAAGAAAATGATTCGTCGCTGTGATGTTCCTGAAAATTCATTTTTTGACAGGCGCAATGCCTCAGCAATGGTTGGGTAGTCGTCCTTACCATAGGCAAATAAATGCTTGGCTATGGTTTGATTGTATGAAATTCCATTTGTCACATAAATTTGTCTTGTCGTTGAAATCAGTCCAATGACTCCTCCTGCAGGATTCGCAACGCTTGCCTCTCCAGCAGTGTACACTTCTGGATTGTCAAATCGACTAAACTCACAAGTTGAAGTAATGAAAAGGGGATATTTTCCAGGGTTATACAATCGCTGTGCAAGTTCTTCGTCAAAGAATTTTTCTGACCCTAAGCCACTTTCATCACCATGACCAAAATAATTTATTGCAAGTGAGCCCTGAATAAACTGATTTTCAAGAGCTAAATTTACCCCTGGATACCTTGCACCAGAAGCGGAAACAGTCTGCTCGTAAGCATCTGCGTGTATTTTATTTAAATTGATGAAAGGCTTGTTGTACACGACCTGTTGACCAAGGGCATCAAGTCTCTGTTGAATAATTGATTCCCATTCTTCATCAGGATCGTCAGAGAGAATCGTGAATGTATTTTGCCAATCTCCTTGCGCCAAACTATAATCTATGGACTTGTTTACCATTGCCAAAGCCCCCTCTTTGGTATCAAACAGGATTCGACCAACAGCCAGATCCATTCGATCTGAAAAACTAAGGTCTCCTTCATCATCATCCATCATCGTGTAAAAATCGTCTGACATATAGCTATTTGCCAAATGAAAGCTGTGCAGTGCATGATAGGTCGGAACAATCATATTGTTGTTGGGCACTCGATCTTTATAATCATAACTTGTGTCGCCAAACAAACACAAATACTTTGGTTTATTGTCCTCTAAATTGTTGAGATAGGCATATCGAACAGCATTGCGTATGGCTACGATATCGATGTTTCCAGCGCTAAAATCATCATAGATTTCGGATAGAGTCAAGACAACGGATTTTAATCCTGCGTGTGTGCGATGATGGGCTGCAAGCTTGTTGGCTTCCTCAGTATAATCGTCATGCGTAACGATGATATATTCTGCCTCATTTGCCAATCGCTCTCGCAGTTGGGGTGATGTAAATACATCGCCATAATCACTTCGTTTGGGCGTATACACATCATTTGAATTGTGCAAATGAAAACGTTCTGTGGTGTCACTTTGGCTGAAATAAACATTTCCATTGTTGGGTTGGTAAACACTGATATTGCCATTGGTATGTAACTCCCAAACTGCATCAGTATTCGAAGCTTTGTAGGTCGCTGAAGGCTCTGTATGAACCACAAACTGTCCATCGCCTCCATCAAGGGTTCGCTGATAGGTTAGGCGTATGTAATCGACATAACCAATTGAAGAGCTCAGTCCTGCACCATCGTACTGCAAGTTTACATTTACATCATTTGAGGATGGAGTGAGCAATAAGCTAGTTGTATTTTCTGTCGCTTTAGTTAGCAATTGACCCGAGGAAAAGTTTACCGATGTACTTTCGCTTTCCACACGAACGATAAGTTGATTGGCATTTGATGACGATCCTGCACCAACAACTTTGACATCAACTGGAGTTGACCCAGCACGATTGACCAATTGAAATGGGTAGTCTTTAGAGGAGTTGTGAAGAAGGCGATCACCAAACCATTTTCGCCCCATTTGAGCAACATTGACCAAATCTTCTTCAAAATGTAAATCGACCGATGCTGAAGTTTGTGCGTCTTCTACAACTGGTTGAGAGGAACTGATACTTACACGCAACCCATCGCCTCCCCCATGTGATATTATATAATGTGACTTGTCATGATACAAATTAATAGCAGTTTGACTATCGCTGTTCCACTCATAAGACCCATAGGCATAGAACAAAATATAATCCTCCTCACCAATAACACCATCATCCATACCCACAAGTTGTAAGGGATTTTCAGAAAATCCATAATTATAGTCGTTTGTTTCAGAGTTTATCAATGGGATCATCTGGCCTCCTTTGCCATGAATTTTAAGTGTTTTTGGATCCACATTTGCGATTGGCATGCCTAGGTCTCTTAAAAATTTGCCAGTGATTTTGTAAATCCCTGTTTTATCAACCTCAAATCTAAATCCTGACGTTGGGTGACTTGCTGTGGCTGTGCTGAATTGTTGAAAACGCTGGGTTCGTGACAACACAGTTCTTTCTGGAACAATAGTAAAGCTTGTGACTGTATGAAGCTTATTATTTTTTACGACAAAGGGTTCCATTTCAATAACAACTTGATTGTTTGCCCTTCCTTTTGTTTTACAGATCAACACTTCAGGAGATTCGTTGAATTGACTCAGATCTAGATCAAGTTCTTTCTCAAACACTTGGGTCTGAATATTTTGGATAGAATACACTGTATTTGAATGGGTATTGATTGGTTTTGAAATAGTGATAGAAAAGCGCTTGCTTTGGTCATCGTATAAAACAATTTGATCTTTAACACTGGGAACTTCTTTCAACAATTCTCCTAACTGCAATTGTTGGGTACTATCCCAAAACAAACGAACTTCTGACTGCTGAGACAAAAGGAAAAGTGGCAGAAAGATTAGGGTTAGTATACGCATACTAGAACTATAACGAAAAAGTTTGAAAATTAGTGTTTGGAATGTACATAGAATAAAAAGGATTCGCAATCGTTATCATTATAAAATGTAGCTAATGGATGTCAAATTTACACATATTTACTATCTTGCAGACCAAAATAGAATCTGTATGTTACGTAAATGCATTTTCACTTTTGTTTTTTTAGCTGCAATCTCCCTATCGATTACAGGTTGTAGCTCTAACGCATCTGCTAAAAAAGGTGAATCTTCTGCTACTGGTTGGAAAATTGGTGAAAGTGGAGGCTTTGATTACAAAGGAAAGGATTATAAAGATCAAATTCAAGCACCGAATTTAATCCTTATTAGAGGTGGTACTTACACTAAAGGTCGCGTGCAAGACGATGTTATGAAAGATTGGAACAATGCACCTGCACGTATGCAAGTTCGTTCCTTCTACATGGATGAAACTGAGGTTACAAACCTAATGTACATTGAATATCTTGATTGGTTGAAGCGTGTTTTTGTAGATCAGCCAGAAATTTATATTTCAGCTCTTCCTGACACTCTCGTTTGGAGAAACCAACTTGGTTTTTATGAAGACATGGTCAACAACTACCTTCGTCACCCCGCTTTTCGCACTCACCCTGTTGTTGGCGTGAGTTGGCAGCAAGCGAGCAACTTCGCCAAGTGGAGAACCAATCGCGTAAATGAATTGATACTCGAAGACAAGGGCTGGATTGCCAAAGGAGCAAGAACCTCTGATGAAATTCAAGGGATCAACAATTTTGATACCGAAACTTATCTAAAACGTCCAGATTTAGTGTATGATGGAAATTATTCTGCCGAAAACGTTGATGCAGTTGAAAATGATACGGAGAACGAAACACAATCATTTGTTGGCCGATCGGCGCAAATTAGAGTTCGTGGCGAAGGAGATGCAGAAGACGAAATCAAGGTAACCAATGCAAGTGTTGAGTATGGTATTGTTTTACCTGAATACAGATTGCCAACAGAGTCTGAGTGGGAATATGCAGCACTTGGATTGGCTGGCATACGTGAATACAACTCTTATCAAGGAAAAAAGAAATATCCATGGTCTGGCGACACCTCAAGAGTGACGCAGAGAAGAAACGCTGGTGATCAACTCGCCAACTTCAAACAAGGTCGAGGAGACTTTAGTGGTGTTGCAGGATGGTCAAATGATGATGCTGAAATTACTGCAGATGTACGTCAATATCCACCAAACGATTTTGGTTTGTATGGCATGGCAGGTAATGTTTCAGAATGGGTTGCCGATGTATATCGACCACTGACAAACAACGAAGTGAGCGATATGAACTATTTCAGAGGTAATATTTTTGAAAGTTATATCACTGAGGATGGAACAAAGTATGGAAAAATATCTGTAACGCAGGATGTGATTAGCTACGAAGGTAATCCCAACGGAAAAAATGCATATAAACAATTACCTGGATCAATTCAGAAAGAGCAAATTGAACCTCAGAATTATGGTGATGAAAATGCTAATTATCTGAGTTCTAATGGACTTGCAGCAAACAATATCGCCTATGCTGATGGAGATTTGTTGAATGCGCGAAACGCTGATGATGAAGATTCGATAATGTATAGTGATCCCTTTTCTGAATCCAGTGAGAGGGTGCGTCAAGAAAACGTAAAGCGTTTGACACTTGTTTCCAATACCACAAGGGTCATCAAAGGTGCCTCGTGGAAAGATCGTGCTTTTTGGCTTGACCCTGCACAGCGCAGATACATGCCAGAGTTTTTGGGTGCTGATTATATTGGTTTCAGATGTGCAATGTCATATTTGGGAAGCACTAGTGGAGACCGAAAGCCACGTGGTATCCCATCAAACTAAGTCTTCAATCCTATTGATAGCTAATAGCCATGTCAGCGCTTTATCATATTTTTAGAGACGCTGCAGGTGTCAGTACAGACACTAGAACGCTACAACCGAAAGAGCTTTTTTTCGCCCTGAGTGGGCCAAATTTCAACGGAAATGAGTTTGCAATGCAAGCCCTTGACAAAGGTGCAGCAGCTGTCATCATCGATCAAGATATCTCTACAACTGATGATCGAATTGTAAGAGTTGATGATTCTTTGAAATCTCTACAAGAACTCGCCACTGCACATCGAAGCGCTTTGGGAACTACAATCCTAGCACTCACCGGCAGCAATGGCAAAACAACAACGAAGGAACTTATCTATGAAGTACTCAAAGAAGACCTCAATACTGTTGCAACCAAGGGAAATCTAAACAACCACATTGGAGTACCACTAACCTTACTTTCATTGAAAGAAGACACAGAAATTGGGATTGTTGAAATGGGTGCCAATCATCCTGGAGAAATTGCACTTTTGGCCAGCATCACTCAACCAAATGCTGGGCTGATTACAAATTTTGGAAAGGCACATTTAGAGGGGTTTGGTAGTTTGCAAGGGGTTGTCAAAGCCAAATCGGAACTCTATGACTTCCTGAAAAGCACAAGTGGTATCATCTTTGCCAATGCAGATGATTCTAAAATCATGGCACAGCTCAAAGAGCATCACCCAATCACCTATGGAACAACTGCATCAGCTCAGTTTTTTGCAAAAATTGATGATAAAAATGATACTATCGCCCTAGAAATCGATCAAGTGAGGATAAAAACCCAGCTAATTGGTATTTATAATGCATATAATACATTTGCTGCCTATGCCATTGGAAAGCATTTTGGGGTTTCAACCGAAACAGCCAAAAGTGCTCTTGAATCTTATGTGCCTGACAACAATCGATCACAGAAAATTCGCAAAAACAACCTTCACATTACATTGGATGCTTACAATGCCAATCCAACGAGCATGAGAGCTGCCCTGCAAAGCTTTGCCAAAACTGAAGGTAGAAAAATCGCAATCCTAGGACAAATGAACGAACTGGGAAAGCACACAGAAACAGAACACCAACAGCTCGTTGAATGGGTACAAGCATCAACGATTGATGAATGCTATTGGGTTGGTGCTGCTTTTGAGTCCTTTGTATCTGCAGAGAAATACTTTTCCAACATCGGTCAAGCCATGGCGCACTTCTCCTCAAACCCCATTGGAGATGGATCACTTCTTGTGAAAGGGTCTCGCAGTTTTACACTTGAAAAATTAATAGACGTTATTCACTAATGGGACGCACCCTTTTATTTCTTGGACTTGTGCTTGTACTCGTCGGAGGGGTGATAATATTGGGTGAAAAATCTGGCTATAAAAACCCTCTTGACTTTCGGTTCGGTGGCGAAAACTGGACATTCTACTTTCCACTTGGCACCTCTATTGTGGTCAGTATCGTGTTGAGCTTGTTTTTTTATTTTTTCAGAAAATAGCAGCCTGAAGTACTTCGAGTGGATCAGCTTCCACCAATACAAGTCACAAAAATCTTGCGCCCACTCTCACGATTTCGATGCTCGCACAAATAAACACCCTGCCATGTTCCGAGCTGGGGGATTCCGTTTTTGATTGGAAATGATACTGATGAACCCAAAATACTACTCTTGATATGAGAGGTCATATCGTCTTTTCCCTCCAAGGTATGGGTATAGTGATCGTCGGATTCAGAAACCAGTTTGTTAAAATGAGTTTCAAAATCAACACGAACACTGGGGTCAGCATTCTCATTGATCGTTAGACTCGCCGAAGTGTGTTGGATAAAGACATGTACAATTCCTGTGAAATCAGGAAGCTTGGAGACAATCTCATCAGTGATGAGGTGAAAACCTCTTGCAAAAGGTTTTAAGGTGATTTCAATTTGATAAGTCATCTTAGTTGTGGGTCATACTGGATTCGAACCAGTGACTTCCGCCCTGTCAAGGCGACACTCTGAACCAACTGAGTTAATGACCCAAGGGTCGCCAAAAATAAGATAAAATCGGCAGATTGTTTATGTTTGTAAAAAAGAAATGCTACACTACTCTATGGCAGACATTGACCAGATGGATAAAATCTTCCGTCTAAACCTCATCAACAGTTGCACTGGTTATAAATCTGCAAATCTAATCGGCACTCAATCTGCCGATGGCAAAACCAATCTAGCTGTATTTAGCAGCATCACTCATTTGGGCAGCAATCCACCACTTATTGGGTTTGTGTTACGCCCAACGACTGTTCCTAGAGATAGCTATCGTAACATCAAATCATCTTCTTTTTTTACAGTCAATCACATTCATCACAGCACTGTGGCTGATGCGCATCACACCTCTGCCAAATATCCTGAGGATGTTTCGGAGTTTAGCAAAACAGACTTCGAAGCTGAATACTTGGATGACTTTCAAGCTCCTTTTGTCAAAAATGCCAAAGTGCGATTGGCTTGTCGATTCCTCAACGAATACCCAATCAAAGAAAACAACACCCTACTCTTGGTCAGTGAGATTCTAGCGATTCATGTTGAAGATGGCATCATGGAAAGCGATGGCTGGCTAAACCTACAACAAGCTGGTTCTGTAACGATTAATGGTCTGGATGGCTATGCAAAACCAGAACTCATTGAACGTTTCCCTTATGCAAAACCAACACGCTAATGGATTTTATATCTGAGGAACTCCAGCAATACATCGACAAGCACAGCATGAAAGAATCTGACTTGCTCAAGGCATTGGACAGAGAAACACATCAAAAAGTGCTGCTACCCAGAATGCTCAGTGGGTCGTATCAAGGACGACTATTGTCTTTACTATCTAAGATGATGATGCCAAAGAAAATTCTAGAGGTTGGTACATACACTGGCTATGCAACCCTGTGTTTGGCTGAAGGACTGGCAAAGGGAGGATCGATTGATACCATTGATCACAATGAAGAGTTGGTTGATATGCAACGACGATATTTTGATCAATCTCCATACAGCAATCAAATTGTTCAACACCTAGGCGATGCCAAAGATATTCTCAAAACCCTGTCAGGGCCTTATGATATGGTGTTTTTGGATGCCGATAAGGAAAACTATCCTCTTTATTTCGATTTGATAATTGATAAACTGACAACAGGTGGCATACTTTTATCTGACAATGTATTGTGGTCTGGCAAGGTCTTATTATCAGCAACTGATGAAGCAACCACTGCTTTGCAAGCATATAATCAAAAAATCAATTCAGATGCAAGGGTTGAAACGATTATTCTTGCTGTTAGAGATGGTTTAATGATCACTCGAAAACGCTAGTTGTTTCGTTTTACAGAGCCTGCAATATCTTCCACCTCGTCTTTGACCTCTTTTAAATCCTGTTTGATTTGTTTGGTGTCTAGCCCTTGTTTTTCAGCAGATTTTTCAATCTCACTCTTAATGTCATGCGTAGCATTGCGTACTTGTCGCATCCCCTTCCCTAGAGTTCGAGCGATGTCTGGCACCTTATCGGCACCAAATACAAGAAGAACCACAAAGAAAACGAAGACGAGCTCGGCTCCGCTGATAAAATAAATCATGGGGTAAAGATAGGTAGTTATGATGATTCACTCAAAAAGAAAAAACTGTCCGTCGGAATGAATATCCAACGGACAGTATATTGCTAGTTGGTTTCTTTAAAACGATCAAAGTCTGTCTGAACTTTCGTTCGAGGCCAAGAGTTGTTGGTTGTATTCACGTCAGCTGTTTCTACATTGGGATCAACCTGAACACCAACGATCTCTTTTTCTGAAGCAAGCAAACGTGAGTAGCTATCGTCATTTTTTCGCCAAATCTGGACAGGATATCTCTCTGTCAATGTAGAACCATCTGCATAGGTGTATTCCACCAAAATTGGCATCACCAACCCACCAGGTTTATTAAAAGTAACCTCGTACAGATAATTTGTTTTTTCCAAATTTTCTTGGGCAACTGTAAGTCCGTTTTCAGCGAGGTACTCCTCTGCATCTAGCCCAGCAAAAGGTTCAGCGTTTTCGTCGTAGTCTTCGTCATCCTCGTTTACACGAAACACCAGTGGTGGGAGGTCTTCAATAGAGTATCCAAAGCTTTTAAGTCTCTCGATATATGCTGCTGGAGGCTGGCTTGTCACTTGGACAGTATTTACGCTTTCCACTCCGATATCGACAAAATCAGTGGTGTAGAACCATCCCCTCCAAAACCAATCCAAATCAACTGCAGAGGCGTCTTCCATGGTGCGGAAAAAATCTTCTGGTGTTGGATGCTTAAACATCCATCGCTGTGAATAGGTCTTAAACGCATGGTCAAACAGTTCAGGTCCCATAATGGTCTCTCTGAGGATATTGAGTGCTGTCGCTGGTTTTCCATAGGCATTCGGACCCAATTGAAATACATTTTCTGGGTTGGACATAATGGGTGCTAAAAAGTCCTGATCATCTGACATATAAGGCACAATTTTTTTGGCCTCACCCCTACGTGATGGGTACTTGTCTAGGCCAGGAATCGCCTCTGGATAGCGCTGTCCAAATTCTTGTTCGGTGAGGTATTGTATAAATGTCGTTAGACCCTCATCCATCCAACCCCATTGGCGTTCATCGGAGTTGACAATCATCGGGAAGTAGTTGTGTCCAATCTCATGGATAATGACAGAGATCATCCCAAATTTGACGCGATCGCTATAGGTGCCATCTTCTTCAGGTCGGCCATAATTCCAACAAATCATCGGGTACTCCATCCCTTGGTTTTTGGCATGCACCGAAATTGCCTTGTGATAAGGGTAATCAAAGGTATATCTTGAAACTGTTTCTAAGGTTTGTGCAACTGCGCGAGTTGACCATTCCTCCCAAAGTGGATTCCCTTCTTTGGGATAGAGTGAAACAGCCATGACATCACGATCGCCAACCTTGACAGCCATCATGTCCCAAATGTATTTTTTGGATGCTGTAAAGCCATAATCACGAACATTTTTTGCCGAAAACTTCCATGTTTTGGTGTTGGTCGTTGTGGTTTTTTCGTTTGCCTCAGCCTCCTCTTGCGTGACAATCATCACAGGCTTATCAAAGGTCTGTTTTGCTTTTTTGTAACGACTCATCATTTCTTTTGTAAACACCTCTTTGCGATTGGTCAATTCGCCAGTAGCATCTACGATAAAGTTGGCAGGTACTGTCAAATTCACTTCATAATCTCCAAAGGGCAGTGCAAACTCGCCATTGCCCCAAAACTGATAGTTTTGCCAACCTTCAACGTCATCATACATACACATACGAGGAAAAAACTGTGCAATGACATAAGCACGATTGTCATCTTTAGGGAAATACTCATAGCCCGAACGCGCTCTGTTGACCACGTGGTTGTTGATGTTATACCACCATTTGATTGAGAAAGACACTTGCCCACCAGACTGCAATAGGGTTGGGAGATCGATACGCATCATTGTTTGATTGATGATATATGGTAGGGGTTTGCCCTGTGCATCTAACACATGCTCAATATTGAATCCCCCATCAAAAGGGTCGCCGAGGTGATTGTTCGCAAAGGTTGACAATTGTGACACCTGATCCATGGATTGACTGTTTTTGAGAAGTGAGGGGGAGTCTTTTTTACGAATGTTTTGATCGAGCTGAACCCATAAATATGCCAACACATCTGGAGAATTGTTGGTATAAGTGATGGTTTCTTCACCATATAAGCGTTGGGTTTCATCATCGATTTTGATATCCATAACATAGTCAGCACGTTGCTGGTAGTAAGCAGCGCCAGGGGCACCACTAGCAGTTCGATAATCGTTGGGTGTTGAGAACTCGTTGTAGAGTTGACGGAATTTGTTTTGATTGGTGTGCCCTTGCTTAGGGCCTTCTAAGTTTTGCTCTTGTGCCAATGCCAAAGTGGGAAGCAGTAAGATAAAAGATAGTATCTGGGTGAATAAACGTTTCATATAAAACAATTTTAAAAAAAAGCGTTGTAAATGTAATGAAAAGGAATGGATTAGGAGTTGTATCCATCGCCTCTGCGCACTTGTTGGCTAGTGCGAAAATTACGATTTTGAAAACTTATGTGATTGATTTTGTAAATTTGAGAACATTAAAGTCTAATTGAATGTCATCAACGAATAAAATAAGGAGTGGACTAATCTATAAAATTCTATCCATAAAAAACAGAGATTTTTTGGAAGCACTTGACCAATTGGTTTCCACAAGTTCATCCGAATCTGAAATAGTTGAATTATTCAACGAATAAAAAACAATGTTGGAGATGCTAAGAAATGAGATGGAAATGATTGCGGAAATATCAAGAAATATAATAATAGAAAGTAAAGAAGAATAACTACACCCAACAATGGCTATAAACAATTGCTTTTACAGGCTTATCCTGAAAATTACTGCTGAATTTTCAGCTTTTTTTGTACGTGCAATAGTCCGTGCTAACCCACGCAACTGTTCATAGCCGAGAACGTTAAATCACACCCCGAAAAACACATCTCCCACTTTTCCTTGAGTATGCAGATAGCTTTTTCGTTTTGTTGGGGTTTTGATACGCACAATATTTTGTTGACCTTCCAACACCTCAAATAAAATGCTGTTTGAAACAGCTAGGGTTTTCACCTCTCCCACATCCTTAACCTCCAAATAGAAAACAATCTGATCGTCTTGGTACTCCCTACCCAAAAAGACTGGCTTCACCTCAGTATCATTCAGTTTCAATTCAATCTCCTTTTGGAGGTAATCACTCGAATGAATCACAGTTTGTACTGCATCACTGTCAGGGTCCAAACGAAGGTCTTGGTCATAGTCTGTGTTGACCATCAACTGCCAATCGTCTGTAAACACACGAATCGTAATCTGTAGCGCCGATCGATCAGGGCGATAGTCAATCTCCATAGTGCTGACATAATAAGGGTGGATCGTGGCCTGTACAAACAGCACCCACACAAATAACGAATATGCTACGACACGATTCATCATCAGGGTGTTCGAGAGTTTGAATAATCATTCATTGCCGCCAAAACAAGAGGGTGATTGCCACGAAGAAAATCACTTTCCATCGATGGGGTGTTTTCAACACAAGCCAATACAAAGGCATAGATTTCATCTGCCGACAATGAATATTGGTCCTGTAAAAATTGTGTGCCATAAAAATCAATCATACTGTTCACTTTTTGCAGTTGTTTGCTGAGTTTCCGGCTTTCCTTTAGGCGTCTGTTATACCCACTGATTTGCTTGTACATCCCTTCGACGTCCAATGGCATGACGGGCAATAGCAAGGTACTTAAAATCAAACTTTTTGTACTATTGTATCTTATTTTTTCACGCCTTTCGCCTTCAAAACCTGGAATCCCAACATCTTTAAAATTGATTGGAGGTGGTGGTGCAGCGCTGAT
This sequence comes from Flavobacteriaceae bacterium UBA5950, assembly GCA_002430545.1. Classification (GTDB taxonomy): domain Bacteria; phylum Bacteroidota; class Bacteroidia; order Flavobacteriales; family Flavobacteriaceae; genus UBA724. The sequence goes on along the minus strand of DJCM01000024.1, from coordinate 18,401 downwards.
ATCATCAGCGAGGTCTCCTGTTAGGTTGTGAGGTTTGACAACAACCTCTTCCAACTCATTGACAGCATGCTCGATATACACATTAATTTCAGGTTTAGCCATCACCAATGAGTCCAACACCAAGGCCTGTAGATTGATATGAACAGCAGAAAACAATAGGGTGTCAGCTGGTTTTGCACCAATTGAAAATTTCCCTTTTTGATTGGTGATGGTGGTTGCCCCACTGTTTTTGTTCACCACATGGATTCCTGAGATATCGAGAGAGTCTGAAACCACCTTTCCTGAAAAGTCTTGTATGTTTTGTGTGTATGCGCTAAAACCCATAAACAACAGTAAGAAGAAAAAACACCTATTGCGTCTTTGCAAACTTTTCACTATGCTTGATTAAAAAGTCCATCAGTTGAAATTCGTTTTCTTTTTTCAGCAGATCTTTTGTCTGTAATCGGCCATCGATATACTCCAAAAACAAGCCAATTTTGTCTGGTGGTATATTGAGTTGGGTGGTAAAAAATGCATCGGGATAGATTTGACGAATCACATCACTTGGTGCATAGGTAAACTCATCACCTTCATAAGCTTTCTTTTTGCGAAGGGACTTGTACATCAGCTTAAAGATATTGACAAAATCAACCCCTTTATATAGTTGGTTTTTTCGCAAAATTTCGTTCTCAACTCGTGTAGATTTATCAGAAGTGTAGTCAAATTTTTTAAACTCTTCTTCTTGTAAATCCAAAAACTTCTCTGGTCGTCTTGGACTGACTACCACTTCGTCTAGGACTGTGATTTTTTCATTTACATCCACCACCAAACGATTGCGTTGTAGGATGTCCTTGGTGATGATGATTGCACGAATTTCATATTGAACAGATGATATAATGAGCTCATCACCGAGCTTTACCTCAATTTCAAATTCACCAATGTCATCTGTTATTGTTGCATTTTCAGAGTTGGTGTTTAGTATATTGGCAGCAACAACACTGCTATCTTGATACAAAACCTTGCCACGCAACCAAGTGCGATAGTCTTGTTGTGCCGCTGCAAAAACAGCAGTGAACAACAACAATAAGGTGATTGATTTTCGCATGATTCCTCATTAAAGGTATACAATCGAAAAAGAATGTCAAAATTTTACAAGCGTTTCACAAAATGAAAGCCCAAATGTTCAAAGCCCTCTCGCTCGTAAAATCGATGTCCAGCCTTGTTTTCTTTATAAGCATTGAGCTCTAAAGCTTCATAGCCTTTTGTTTTGAGTTGAGAGGTAATCCAGTCGAGGAATTGCTTACCATAGCCTTTGCCTTGAAAAGACTCGTCGATGTAAAAATGATCGAGTTCACAGCTTATACCAGAGTAATGACGTGTTTGATACCACAATCCACAGAACCCAATCAGTTGATTTTCCAAAAAGATCGCTACACAGTCATATTCATGGGCAAACATGGATTTCAGTCGCTGAAGCAATACATCATCTGCGTATTTATGAGAGGTGAAATCTTGCATCAGGGGAACAATTTGTGCTATATTGCTTTCTGATAAATATGTAAATTGTAAGTCTTGCATGGCGCCTCCAAAAATACATATTAAAACCATTTCTGCAGAAACAACTCATATTGTTCGTCACCCTGTGCTACGATCTGGGTTGCCAAAAGAAAGCTGTGTGCTGCCTGGCGATTATCTTCCAACAACCATACATTTGGGTGCCTACAGTAAGCATGTATTGATCGGGGTCTGCACAGTTTTGAACAACCCCAAAGATGGCCCATTCACAGTACCGAATGGGCAAATTCGAGGGATGGCAGTGCTGCCCGCAAACCAAAGCAGTGGCGTTGGTCGATTGCTAGTGGAAGAAGCTGAGCGACTCGCGAAAACACTCAATTTTGAAGTCATGTGGATGAATGCTCGTAAAGGAGTATTTGCGTTTTATAAGTCGATGGGGTATAAAATAGATGGGGCTTTATTTGATATCCCTATCTTTGGCCCACATTATCGAATGAAAAAATCGATATTATGAAAGCAATGCTAAAGGGTATATTTTTGTGTTTGACGATGCACGCTTTTGCACAACATAGTAACCTTGATTTGGTCTTGGGAAAAAAAGCTCCTGAGCTCATCAACAATATGCAAGTTGAAGTCTATGAGGCCTTTGATCGAATGCGAACAGCAGCTGCCAAAAAAGGGATTGAGATGAAAGTGGTTTCTGCCTATCGCAGCTACAATCGCCAAAGAGAAATCTGGAATGCCAAGTATAAAGCATTTACGCAGGAAGGGCTTGAACCTAAAGATGTAATAAAGAAAATTATTACATACTCAACCCTTCCAGGAACCTCACGTCACCACTGGGGTACAGACATCGATATCATTGACAATGCCAATCCCCAATCTGGCGATGTACTTCTGACAGAAAAATTTTATGACGATGGCCCATCGAGCGCCCTTGGTGAGTGGATGAATGACAATGCAGCAGCCTATGGGTTTTTTGAAGTGTATACCAACAACCCCAATCGCAAGGGGTTTGCACACGAACCTTGGCACTACACTTATCATCCCCTTTCGAAGTCTTATCTAGAGGTTTTGACAACACATGCTTTGTCTGAAATTGCAAAAGATGATCAATTGCTCGGTCGTTCGTTTTTAGACAATGAATTTTTTGAGGCCTATACCTCAGCGCATATTCTAGATATCAATCCTATATTATTTGCGCAAGAATAGGGGCTGCTTTCGCCACGTTCTACTTATCTTTGCCGCATGAAAACAATGTTGATGATTTTGGATGGTTGGGGCATATCACCAGACCCATCTGTTTCTGCGATTGACCAAGCAAAAACACCTTATATCGATTCGCTATTCAACACTTATCCCCATGCCACATTGCGCGCAGATGGGATGGATGTTGGGCTGCCCAACGGTCAAATGGGAAATAGCGAAGTTGGGCATGTCAATTTAGGTGCTGGACGTGTGGTGTATCAAGACCTTGCCAAAATCAATATTGCCTTGGAAAAAAATACCTTAAAAGACGAAGCTGTCTTGCAAGATGCTTTTGCTTATGCAAAGGAGAATAATGTGAAACTTCACTTTCTCGGACTGGTATCTGATGGTGGTGTACATGCACACATCAATCATATCAAAGGTTTGGTTGAGGCTGCAAACCTTTCTCAAGTGCCAGAGGTTTATGTTCATGCTTTTACAGATGGACGAGATGTTGATCCAAAATCAGGCGCTGCATTTATCGAGGAGTTGCAAGAGTGCTGTGACGCTCACAACGCACAAGTTGCCTCAGTCATTGGGCGCTACTATGCCATGGATCGAGACAAGCGTTGGGAAAGAGTGAAAAAGGCTTATGATCTTTTGGTTCATGGTCAAGGCAATACAACAACAGATTTTGTTGAAGCCATCCAACAGAGTTATGCGAGTGGTACGACAGATGAGTTTATAGAACCACACATCAGAGTAGGGGCTGACAATGAGCCTGTTGCAACCATTCAAGCTGGTGATGTGGTGGTATTTTTTAATTTCAGAACAGACAGAGGGCGACAGTTGACCCAAGCCCTTCACCAACAGGACTTTGCTGCGCATGGGATGGAGAAACGTGATCTTCATTTTGTAACGATGACAAATTACGATGATTCGTTTCAAGGTGTACATGTCGTTTTTGTCAAAGACAATGTCACCAACACCATTGGGGAGGTGCTTGCCAAAGCAGGTAAACGACAAATTCGTATTGCCGAAACAGAAAAGTATCCACACGTTACCTTCTTTTTTAATGGAGGAAGAGAAGAACCATTTGAAGGGGAAGAACGCATTTTATGTCCATCTCCAAAGGTGGCAACCTATGACCTACAACCTGAAATGAGCGCCTATGAATTAAGAGATGCTATCGTCCCTAAGCTCAAAAATCAAGAAACAGACTTTGTGTGTCTCAACTTTGCCAATCCCGATATGGTTGGACATACAGGAAGTATGGAAGCAGCCATAAAAGCCTGTGAAACAGTTGATACCTGCACAAAAGATGTGGTTGAAGCTGCCAAAGAGGGAGAGTTCAACGTGCTTGTTATTGCCGATCATGGAAATTGTGACACCATGATCAACCCAGATGGATCTCCCAACACTGCCCACACAACCAATCCTGTTCCGATTATTCTTGTCAGTGATCAGCACAAATCTATAAAAAATGGTAATTTGGGGGATATTGCACCCACAATCCTCGAACTGATGGGTGTCGAAAAACCAAGTGAAATGACATCCAACTCTTTACTTTAATGACATGAAAAACATCACACTTTTCCTTCTCGCCACTGCTATTTTTACAGCATGTACAACTCCTTTTGTATCATTTGGAGAATTTTCTCGAAAGCAACTGCAAAACAGTGAACACAACAGTTGGTTTATGGACAACTACGATGCACATCCCCTCAACGATACATTGGTCTCACAAATCGATTCATTTTTCAGTGAAATTGAGGTGACTATTTACATGGGGACTTGGTGTGAAGATAGTCAGCGAGAAGTACCTGGTTTTTTTAGAATTATCGATGCGCTCGACGCCAACAACCAAATCAATCGATTGGTTGGACTGAACGAGGATAAAATCAGTCATGATGGAAGTGCTGAAGAAGCAGGTATTTCCAATGTTCCTACATTTATCTTTTCAAAAAAAGGTGAGGAAATCAATAGGATTGTTGAGTTTCCGATCATTTCTTTAGAGCAAGACATCCTCGACATTCTACAAGACAAAGGCTATAAACACGCATACGATTTTTAAGCATGGCATTGCAAAAAACAGCTGAAGAAATAGAACTAATCAGAGAAAGTGCCTTGGTGGTATCCAAAACACTGGGGATGCTTGCCAGTGAAATCAAACCTGGCATCACTACTCTCTATCTCGATGGTCTTGCCGAATCTTTTATTCGTGATCATGGTGCAGAGCCTGGTTTTTTAGGTCTATATGATTTTCCCAACACCCTTTGCGTTAGTCCCAATGAACAGGTGGTACATGGCATCCCCAACGACAAGCCACTGGAAAATGGTGATATCGTTTCGATCGATTGTGGCGCGTTAAAAAATGGGTATTATGGCGATCATGCCTACACCTTTGGGGTTGGTGAAGTCGATCAGGACGTGCAACAACTGCTCACAGTAACCAAGGAATCGTTGTATATCGGTATCGAACAATTTTGTGTTGGCAAGCGTGTTGGTGATGTTGGTCATGCCATACAACAGCGTGTGGAGTCATATGGTTATGGTGTTGTTCGTGAGCTGGTTGGTCATGGTCTGGGAAAAACAATGCACGAAAAACCAGAGATGCCAAACTATGGCCGGCGAGGAAGTGGAAAAGCTTTTGCAGAGGGCATGGTCGTGGCACTGGAACCCATGATTAACATGGGAACGCACAAGGTTAATCAGCTCAAAGATGGATGGACAATCCTCACAGCCGATCGAAAGCCTAGCGCACATTTTGAACACAACATCGCCATTGTTGATGGCAAACCCGAACTCCTCTCCACTTTTGATTATGTCTATCAAGCACTAGGCATACAAAGCGATGAAGAAAATCGCTTTCGGACAAAACCTCTCAACAAGTGAGTGCTCTCTTTAGATTTGCATTGCAGCTATTCTCTCGTCCCTTTTTGATTCGAGTGAGTCAATGGCTCTACCCCCTACTCGATTGGTGGTATCGTGGCAAGGGCTTTATCGATCCAATCAATGGAAAATCATATCGTAAATTTTTGCCTTATGGCTATCAAAAACAACGCTTAAACGTCCTGAGCCCTGGCACCCTTTCACTCGAAAGGCATCGACTATTATGGCTTTATTTTGATCGAGAAACAGACTTTTTTGATCGCCCTGCAGATGTACTTCACATTGCACCCGAACAGGCATTTCTTAAACGCTTTCAAAAGATAAAACATCGAAGCTATATCACTTCTGATTTGCATTCTCCCCTTGCCGATGTACAAGCAGATATCTGCAATCTCCCTTTTTCCGATCATCAGTTTGATTGGATTATATGTAATCATGTTTTGGAACACATCCAAAATGATAGCACTGCGATGAAGGAACTTTATCGTGTCCTCAAACCAGGTGGGTGTGCAATTCTTCAAGTCCCATTACGACTTGATCAAAACACCTTTGAAGACAATAGCATTACTGATCCAAAAGAACGAGCGCGTGTTTTTGGGCAGTATGACCATGTGAGAATCTATGGGAAAGACTATCAAAATCGACTCGAGAAAGTTGGTTTTCATGTGCGTATGCTGGCCTATGCAGAACAGCTAACCCCTGAGGAACAACTGCGCTATGCAGTACCAGTTAATGAAATCATTCCTGTTTGTAAAAAGGCAAGTTGAGTGAAGGGAATTTCGGACTCAATCGAAGATCATAAGCGCCATCCTCACCTGCAAAAATCAACATATATTCTATCCCTTCGATGGATTGATCATCAAGCATTGATAAGGGCATAGACATCAAGGCTGTTGCATAGGCGTCTGCTGTCATACAATCTGCTGCAACCACAGAGGCACTCAGCACTTTTGATGGTCTAGCTGTGCCATTCAATGGGTTGATCATGTGCACAACCTTGTTGCCAGCGTCATCTATACGATATTTTCGATAGTTACCAGACGTGGCCAATGCTAGGTTTTCGAGCTTTAGTGTTCGCAACAACTCTCTCTCATCTGGGTTGAGGTTTGGTGCATCAATGGCAACTGTCCACTTACTGTTTTTAAGAATATGTTTGCCTTTGGCATGCAACTCACCTCCTATCTCAACAAGGGTGTTGGAATAGCCAAACTGATTTTCCATCATGGATGATATCACATCAACTGCATATCCTTTGCCAATCGCATTAAAATCCAAGTAGATATTTGGGTTAATTTTCTTCACTCGACCCTCCTCAGTCAGCGTTACTTTTGCAAGCCCAGTGAGGTTGAGTAAGCTGTCTCTAACTGCTGTTGTGAGTGTTGTCAAGCTTTGTTCAGGGCCAAAGCCATAAGCATTGACAAGACTACCCACTGTTGGATCAAAAAATCCTTTTGTGGTTGCAAATACTTCTTTTGATTTATCGAATACTTTTGTAAAGTGGTGATCAACAATCACCTGCTCATCCCCTCTATTGATTTTTGAAATATCAGAATTTTTGATGTAGGTGGACATCGACTTGTTTAGCACATAAAAAATTGAATCGAGTGCTGGTGGGATATCATGGTTAAATTGAGTGTCAAAATAAGTGATGTTGTAAGTCGTGCCTAAGGCATATCCAGACACTTGTTGGACTTGTAGTTGGGGTGAACATCCAACGAGGGATATCAGCAGGATTACACTATAACTTTTGAAGACCCTCATAATTGATGGCATAAGGTTTAGACTTCACCAAAGGTAAGTCGTAATGGTCTGCTCGTGCAAATCCAACCCCAGCAAAACGAACCACAGCCTCGTATTTACTAGCATGTTCCTTGATTTTCTCGATCAAATCACTGTCATAATCTTTGGGATTGGAAGGATATATACAGGCTTTCACCACCACAAAAACAAGTTGATCGTCTTTTTTACAAACAAACTGAGGATCTTTTTTGAGTTCACTGTTTACAGCTACAAACTCATAGCCTTGGGCAATGAGGTCATCGCCCACAGTTTTCATCGCCAATTGATGTAACTCTTGAATTGAGGGTTTATCCTCCAAAGTCGTCGAATCGAACATTTTCTGGTGGAACACCAAAGTCCTCTGCCATTTTTTCAACAGCCATATTCATCAGTGGTGGGCCACAGAAATAGACCTCGATGTCTTCAGGCTCTTCGTGATGGTTGAGGTATTGGTCAATCACAACTTGATGTACAAAGCCGATGAAACCATCCCCCTTTGCATCTAAACTGTCTTTGACCTTCCAATTGTCCTCCTCCAAAGGTTCAGAGAGAGCAACGTAAAACTTGAAGTTCGGAAAATCTTTTTCCAACGCTCGGAAGTGGTCGACATAGAAGAGCTCACGACGCGAACGACCCCCATACCAAAATGTGACCTTTCTACCAGTCTTTAAGGTACGAAACAGATGGTAGAGATGTGAGCGCATTGGCGCCATTCCAGCACCACCACCAACATATAGCATTTCTGATTCAGAATGATTGATGAAGAATTCGCCATAGGGTCCTGAGATTGTTACTTTATCGCCAGGTTTTTTTGAAAAAATATAGCTCGAAGCAACGCCTGGGTTTACGTCCATCCACGCATTTTTGTTGCGATCCCAAGGTGGTGTTGCGATACGCACATTGAGCATCACCTCTTTCCCTTCTGCAGGGTAGGAAGCCATCGAGTATGCGCGCTCAACGACCTGAGTGTTTTTCATTGTTAAATCCCAAAGTTCAAACTTATCCCATTCGAGTTGAAATTTGTTGGCATCATCTGGATGTTCTTCTGGATGAGCAGAGATATCAATATCTTTATATGGAATTTCACAGGCAGGAATTTCAATTTGAATATATCCTCCTGCTTTGTAATCCATATCTTCTGGAATGGCAACAACAAACTCTTTGATAAAAGAGGCTACGTTCCAGTTTCGCACAACTGTTGCTTCATATTTTTTGATGCCAAACACCTCTTCAGGCACTTCGATGACCATGTCTTGCTTTACTTTCACTTGACATCCCAAACGCCATCCCTCAGCGATTTCTTTTCTCGTAAAGTGAGGTGCCTCTGTGGGAAGGATTTCACCACCACCCTCTTTGATGATGCACTTACATTGAATACAAGTGCCACCACCTCCACAAGCAGATGGCAAAAAGATTTTATTGTTTCCTAAAGTTGTGAGAAGGGTGCTACCAGAGCCGACCTCCACATCTTCAGAACCATTAATCATAAGCTTCACTGGTCCTGAGGGAAGTAGCTTGGCTTTGACTCCCAATAGCATTCCTACCAATAGGAACACAATGACCATAAATACAACTACACTAGCAAGAACGACTGTGATATCCATAATACTTAAATCTTAATTCCCATAAAACTCATAAAACCAATGGCCATGAGACCTGTTATAATAAATGTTATTCCCAGACCACGCAATGGCGCAGGGATGTTGGAGTAGGCAATCTTTTCACGAATGGCAGAGATGGCGAGGATCGCCAAGAAAAAACCAATCCCTGAACCAGCACCATAAACAGCTGATTCTCCGATACCTGCAAAATCTTTTTGTTGCATAAACAAGCTCCCACCAAGTATTGCGCAGTTCACTGCAATCAATGGTAAAAAGATACCGAGGGCTCCATAGAGAGCAGGTGCAAATTTTTCAACGATCATTTCAACGAGTTGAACCATCGATGCAATCACTGCAATAAACATGATAAAACTCAAAAAGCTCAGATCAACATCAGCATAGCTTGCATCCAACCATGTCAAAGCACCTGGACGTAGCAAATAACTGTCTAACAAAAAATTGATTGGTACTGTGATCGATAATACAAACACAACTGCCAGTCCAAGCCCAACAGCTGTTTTGACTGTTTTTGAAACAGCCAGATAAGAACACATCCCCAAGAAATAGGCAAAAACCATGTTCTCAATAAAAATACTTCTTACAAATAGGTTTACGTAATCCATGATCTATCCTTTTTCTATGAGTTTACGATTGCGCGCACGTTGAAGCCATATGATCACCCCAACAGTGATTAGTGCCATTGGAGATAGCAACATAAATCCATTGTTAACATATCCCATTTCGTAGAATGACTCTGGGATAATTTGATATCCATAGAGATTTCCTGATCCGAAAAGCTCGCGAAAGAAAGCAACCAAAATAAGCATAAAGCCATAGCCAGCAGCATTTCCAACACCATCCAAAAGAGATTTCCAAACACCATTCCCCAAAGCAAAGGCTTCCAATCGACCCATGACAATACAGTTGGTGATGATCAGACCAATAAATATCGATAGCTGTTTACTCACGTCATAGGCATAGGCCCTTAAAATTTGATCGACAAGAATCACCATAGATGCAACAACAACAAGCTGCACGATGATTCGAATTCGATTTGGAATAAGGTTTCTAAGCAGAGAGACAATCACATTACTGGCACCCATCACAGCAATAACCGAAATGGTCATCACTATTGCTGGTTCGAGTTGAACAGTAATGGCCAAGGCAGAACAAATCCCAAGTACTTGAACAGTGATTGGGTTGTTGTCGTCTAAGGGATCTGTGAGAAGTGCTCTATTCTTTTTTGAAAACAAAAGTTCTTTATCCTTTGCGACAAAAAGAAAAATTGGTTTGTTTGTTTTTTTTGACATATCTCTTACATGTTTGCAGCAACAGTTGTTGTGGTTTGCGTTTGTTCTAGATAGGGTTGATAATGGGTCAAGCGCTCAATGATCATGTCCGAAACACCATCACCTGTGATTGTTGCGCCAGAGATGGCATCAACTTCATGGTCGTTTTTATCGAGGTCTTTGGGGTCGTTGTTTGTTTTGGATACAGATATACCAACCAATTTGCTATCATTGTCAAAAACCTTTTCACCGACAAAACGATCCATAAACCATTGTTGTGTGATTTCAGCGCCCAAACCAGCAGTCTCTGCTTTGTGGTCAAACACTGCTCCTTTGATGGTATTTCGATCAGACTCCAAAGCAATATAGCCCCAAATCGCATCCCATAACCCAGCACCACGAAGTGGGATGATGTAATAAGACGCTCCTTCAACATCTGCCAAATACAATGGGAAACGCTGTTGGATTGGTTCTTTTTTCAACTCTAAAGCGAGTTTGATACCTGAAAAAGGATCGACAGATTCATCGACTGTTCCATCGTTTCGCAAGGCAAGCTGAGAGGTGATGTATTCATTAAAAAGAACTTCTGCACCATCTCGATCGATTTCGATTCCTATCGTTGCAAGTATGTTTTGCATTTTTTCTTTGCGTACATTTTCTTGCTGAAGGTCTTTGAGTGAGCTTGCTGTAAATGCCAAGGCAGAGGCGACGACAACAACCATCGCTGCAGCAAATCCAAAAGTGTATGCGTTTGAGTCTCTATTCATAATTAAGCAGTTTGAACAGTTGTACTGTGTCGATTTCTTTTAAGTCTTCTGTTGACATTGGATTGCACAACATAGTGATCGATGGTTGGTGCAAACACATTCATCAATAAAATTGCGAGCATCACACCCTCAGGATAGGCAGGATTGAAGACACGAATGAGGATACATAAGATCCCCACCAGGATTCCATAAATCCATTTACCACGAACAGTTTGTGCTGCCGAAACAGGGTCAGTCGCCATAAATACAATACCAAAGGCAAACCCTCCAACAATGAGGTGGCTATACCAATCAAATTGCATTAAAGTGTTGGCACCCCACAGGTTGAATAGATAGCCCATAATCGCTGCTCCAATGACGCCTCCAAGCATAATACGCCAGCTTCCAACACCTGTGAAAATGAGAACCGCAGCACCAACCAACACCCAAAGCGTTGAGGTCTCTGCAATTGATCCTGGGATAGCACCACTAAACATTTCAAACATTGAGTAGTCAACTGAGACACCAGAGGCAAGTGATCCTAATATGGTTTCTCCTGAAATTCCATCAACATTACTGGCTTCTGACACCCATACTTTATTTCCAGACATATAAGTTGGATAGGCAAAGAAAGCAAACGCTCGAGCAGTGAGAGCAGGGTTGAGGATATTCATCCCTGTTCCTCCAAAAGCCTCTTTGGCTATAAAGACTGCAAAAGCTACTGACAGACCAACCATCCATAGAGGTATATCTACTGGCATAATCATGGGAATCAAGAGTCCTGTGACTAGGTATCCTTCATTTACCTCGTGCCCACGATAGACTGCAAAGGCAAATTCGATCGCTAGCCCAACCCCATATGAAACAGCAATCATAGGGAGAATCTTGAATGAGCCATGTAGAAAAGCATCTAGAAAAGTGAAGGCCTCACCTGTTTGGATGTAGTATTGATAACCTGTGTTGTAGATTCCATATATCAACGCAGGAATTAGAGCGATGATAACTGTAACCATCGTTCGTTTTAAATCAACAGCATCTCGGATGTGTGCTCCTTTTTTGGTTGTGTGATTGGGGACAAACAAAAAGGTGTCAAACGCATTGACAGCTGGTGCGAATCGTTCGAATTTAGATCCTTTTGCGAATGGCTTTTTTAATCGATCAATTTGTTTTCTTATCATCATAACTTTGAATTAACCAACTTCTTTATACATCAAATCCAGCGCATCACGAATAATCGCTTGCGCTTCAATTTTGGAAGAGTTTGCATAGTCAATCAATGCAAAATCTTCGGGAGCGACTTCGTATATGCCAAGCTGCTCCATTTTTTCAATATCGTTTGCCATGCATGCTTTCAACAACTGCATGGGGTAGATGTCCATAGGAAAGACTCGCTCCATCTCTCCAGTGACCACCAAGGCACGTTCTTCCCCATTCAAATTGGTATCTGGGGTATATTGTCGTTTGGGAAACAACCAAGACAGCGATGTGTTGGACATACTGTGCAGTTTGGGTCCTGCGAAAGGCAACCAACCAAACATGCGATATCGATCACCCTCTGGAAGAACAGAAACTGTATTGTTATAGTACCCTACATAACCAGCTGATGAAGTCGCAGTACCTGTCAAAACATCACCATTAATCACACGTAAATTGGCAAGGTTTTCGGCTCCCACTTCTTTGAGGATTGGTGCGAGCGATGCACCAACTTTTGACTTGAAATAACAAGGCTTGGATAAGGGATGCCCTACGACTGCCAAGGTTCGAGAAGCATCAAAAACACCTGTTTGAAAAAATCGACCGATGTTAGCAACATCTTCTGCGCCAACAACCCATACTGTTTCCCCAACATTAATTGGGTCGATGTGATGAATTTGAACCCCTACATTCCCTGCAGGATGAGGCCCTTTTACACGATGAATTGTACAGTTTTTGGTCTCTGCTATCTGACTGCTTTCCTGGGCTCCAACACTCAAATGTAAATTTGGTGAGAGTTTGGATAACATATCGATTCCTGTCTGGAATGCATCTTGCTGCCCTTCCAAGATCAAATCGTACTGAGCAGAAAGTGGAGCAGTTGCCAAAGCACTTACAAAAATTGCCTTAGGAGTTGCATTTGGATCAGCAACAATATCATAAGGTCGTTGTTTGATAAAGGGCCAGTTTCCTGAAGCCAATAAAAGCTCTTTTACTTGCTCGGGTGCAATCTTATCCAATGCTGGCAGTTTGTGCTTGACCGACTGTTGTTTTTTATCAGCAGCAACAACAATCTCTAATACTTTTCGCTTTGCGCCCCTTTTAATTTCTTTGACTGTTCCACTGACTGGCGATACAAATTGTATGCTGTCTTGATATTTGGAAAAAAACAAAGGTTGCCCTGCCTGAACAGACGTTCCCTCTTTACACACAAGTTTGGGAAAAACACCATAGAAATCTGTGGGGTTTATCGCGTAGTTTGTTGATCCTGGTGCGGTCTTAAGCGTGTTGGAGGCAGCCCCCCTTAGACGGAGTTTAAGACCTTTTCGGATCTTTATGTCAATAGACATGATTCATTACTTATTTTGGTACACAAATTTACTTAGTAAAAAGCGCTTAAAAAAAGGTTCTGACTTCTTTTTATTCTTATTTATATTAATTCCAAATAATTTGTTTAACGCTCATTTTTTTTGTCATTTTTTGACTTTGTAATTTCATCTCTGATTTTGGGTATCTTTGGTAAAAATTTTAAATTTTTTGATTTGAAAAACGTTAAACAAATCTTTTTTGCGTTTGTTTTTCCTGCAATGATGACAGGACAAATTTTAAATGAAAAATTACCCCCAAATCACATTGCCACTATCCTTTTTCAGGCACAGGATGAAATGGACAATATCCCAATGGTGGCACTTGGCAAGGCATTCACTTTGTATTTTGATGATCTGAATGGCGATGAGTCTTACTATTATTACACAATTCAACATGCAAATGCAGATTGGACAGCCTCGGAATTGTTTAAATCGGAATATCTCAATGGATTTGACGATGTGCGTATTCGAAACATGAGCAACTCATCAGCCACCTTGCAAAGCTATACACACTATTCCCTAACAATTCCAAACAGAGATTTTGAAATCACCACCAGCGGAAACTACCTTTTGAGTGTTTTTGATGGAAACCAAAATCTTGTTTTCACCACCCGATTTCTTGTCTATGAACAACAAGCAAATGTGCAACTGGGTGTATTTCGATTGCGCGATTTGGTGGGTATTGACAGTCAACAGCGGATTGAAATTGGGGTGCAAACGAACAACCTCAATTCTCGTCAGCCAGAACAAGAAATAAAGGTTTGGGCACTTCAAAATTTTCAGTGGTCATCGGCCAGAAAAATTTCAAAATTTGATTATGTCATGAACCAAACATTGCAGTATGAATACAGCAATGATTTGATTTTTGAAGGAGGCAACGAGTACTTGTTTTTTGACACAAAAGATATTCGCTCAACAGGTGGAAATGTTGTTCGAATTCGACGAAACGAACTCTATCAAAGCATCTTATATCCTGATTATGTGCGCAATGGAAATGTATATACTTATGCCCCCGACATCAATGGGAATTTTGTGATTCAAACCACTGAGGGATTCAATCCAAACACAGATGCTGATTATACTGAGGTGACATTCAACTTACAAACAGCCGAGACAAACTATGATTTTTATGTGATTGGACGATTCAATCAGTACCAACCGCAGTCGTATCACAAGTTGCAATATGAGCCCACAACCAACACCCATCAAGCGACAATTCGATTGAAGCAAGGGGTGTATAATTATAAGTATGTTGCCATTGATACATCAAGTCGATTACTTGAAAATGGTGTTCGTGGGAGTCACTGGGAGACTGAAAACGATTATTATGCCTTGGTTTATTTCAGACCATTTGGTGAACGCTACGACCGTTTGATTGGCGTTGGCTTTGGAAACTCAAATCAAATTCGAAATTAACTCGCAGTAAAACAAAAGCTTTGTACCTTTAGTTTATGTTGCAATTACTCACAAGCGGAATCAGCGTTTCTGTCAAAGTTTTTTTTGAGGGGACATATTTCAAAAATTACAATCTCAACTACTGCTATGCATATCAAATCATCATTCAAAATGAGGGAAAAGAGGCCGTTCAATTGCAATCACGCCACTGGGTCATTATCGATTCTTTAAGACCTCAAACCATTATTGACGGCGAAGGTGTTGTGGGCAAAAAACCCGTGATCTACCCTGGTAAAACTTTCAGCTACAAATCGGGAAGTTTGATTTCATCATCTATCGGCGCTATGATGGGGCATTATAATTTTATCAACCTTGCAACTGCGAAAAAATTTAAAGTCTATATCCCCAAATTTAAATTAAGTCCTGCCTTTGCACTTAATTGATTTATTTAACACTTTTCCATAGATTTGTTAGATAACCAAACAAAGAACAAATCATGCCGTACGGATTTTTTACAGTTGACACCCCCCTCAATGAAGTTACTTACAACTATAGACCTGGTTCTCCAGAGAGAAAAAAAATTGAAGAAGCATACAAAAAGATGTTTCAATCCAAAATTGAAGTCCCCTTATATCTAGGGGATGAAGAGGTGTTTACAAAAGAGACCCGACCTATTCGACCCCCACATGATCATCAACACATCGTCGGCACCTATAGCGTTGCCCAGCCAGCACACGTCAAGCGTGCAATTGAGAACTCCCTCAAAGCCAAAAAGAAGTGGGCAGCGATGTCATGGGAACATCGCATTTCGATTTTTATCAAAGCAGCTGACTTGATTGCAGGGCCCTATCGTGCCATCATCAATGCTGGCACTATGATTGGCCAATCAAAAAATATCTTTCAAGCAGAAATAGACGCAACTTGTGAATCTGTTGATTTTCTCAAATTCAATGCAGCCTTTGCATCTCAAATTTATCAGCAACAACCTGCCCCTGGAAATGGTGTGTTCAATCGAATTGAACACCGCCCTCTCGAAGGGTTTACCTATGCTGTGACTCCATTTAACTTTACTGCCATTGCTTGCAATCTCACTTCATGTATGGCGATGTTGGGGAATGTGGTCGTTTGGAAACCCAGTGATCATCAAATGTATACTGCAAAGATTTTGATGGATATTTTCAAAGAAGCAGGGCTTCCTGATGGTGTGATTACACTCGTTTCGGGTGACCCTGAAATGATTACTGATATCGTTATACAACACCCCTCTTTTGCTGGTCTTCATTTTACAGGTTCAACTTTTGTATTTCAAGACTTGTGGCAAAAAATTGGAGACAATATAAAAAACTACAAAGCTTATCCTCGTATCGTGGGAGAGACAGGCGGAAAAGACTTTATCTTGGCACATCACTCAGCAGATATTGATGTTGTCGCCACTGCGATTACTCGAGGTGCTTTTGAATATCAAGGGCAAAAGTGTTCGGCAGCATCTCGAATTTATTTGCCTAAATCCATTGCCCAAAAAATCATTGATAAAGTTGTCGCAAATGTCAAATCCTTTACAATGGGATCTCCGGAAGATATGAGTCACTTTATTACAGCTGTCATCCATGAGGCATCGTTTGACAAGCTTGCTAGCTATATCGATCAAGCCAAAAAGGACAAGGATGTTGAGGTGCTTGTCGGTGGTACCTATGACAAGTCCAAGGGTTATTTTGTATCCCCAACAGTACTGCTGACTACAAACCCAACATACACCACTATGGAGACAGAGCTGTTTGGTCCTGTAGTAACCATATATGTTTATGATGATGAGCAGTGGGAAGAAACCATTGATTTGGTCGATAACACTTCTGTTTATGGCCTAACTGGAGCTGTGATTGCACAGGATCGTCAAGTGATAGAAGGTGCGAGTGTAAAGCTCGTCAACGCTGCTGGTAACTTTTATATCAATGACAAGCCAAGTGGTGCTGTTGTCGGACAACAACCCTTTGGGGGTGCAAGAGCGTCAGGAACAAACGACAAGGCTGGCTCGATGCAAAACCTCTTGCGTTGGTTGTCGCCCAGACTCATCAAAGAAACCATGGTGCCAGCAAAAGACTATCGTTACCCACATATGGGCTAAATTGGCAAATGCACCACAGCTTTTGTAGCAAAAAACTGTTCGTGAAAATAGCGATCAAGCGGATAGACTTTCGCATGGGGATAGCCTTGAAGTTCTGCTGTCAAGTCGCCTCCTTTTAAAGCGAGAATGCCATTGGCCAATTCGTGTTGCTGCGTCGTGCTTATTTTGTTTTTCACCCACCCCACAAAGCGTGGCATTTGGGTCACTGCACGAGAGACCACAAAATCAAATTGACTTTCCAACTCCTCGGCACGCAAATGACTCGCTTTTAGATTTGTAAGATCAATTGCTTGAGCTATCGCCTCCACCACCCTGATTTTTTTATGAATCGAATCAATGAGATAAAAATTGGTTTCGGGAAAAAGAATGGCAAGGGGGATACCTGGAAAGCCACCACCTGTCCCAACATCAAGAACATTGGCATTGGGGCGAAAGGATATCACTTTGGCAATCCCCAATGCATGCAACACATGACGTTCATAAAGCGCATCGATGTCTTTACGAGAAATCACATTGATTTTGTGATTCCAGTCTGCGTACAAGCCTTGTAGCTGTTGCAGTTGTTGTTGTTGCAAATCAGTGAGAGTGGGAAAGTAAGTCAGTAGTTTTTCCATGAATCGATTACACAATAAGCAAAAGTAAAAAAAGCAAAAAACAATGATGACTAACTATCAGAATTACTACTTTTGTTTAGCTAATTTAGATTTTATGAAGATTGCCAAAGGTAGCATTCGATTCTCAAGAAAAGACAAACAGAAATTTTTTTCAACTCTCAACAAACGTGTCAACGCTTACTTCAAAGACAACAATCTGCGCAAAACAGGAAATTGGAAGCTTCATCTAAAGACAGTTATTTTGATAACGCTTTTTGTCACACCATATGTTTTACTTCTATCGCTAGACCTCAGTCAATTGGTTAAACTTGGACTTTGTGTACTTCTTGGTTTTGGTATGGCAGGCATAGGGATGAATGTTATGCATGAGGGGAATCATGGCTCGTACTCTCGCTATGGCTGGGTCAATAAAATCATGGGGGGAGCGATTTATATTTTAGCTGGAAATGTCTTCAATTGGAAAGTGCAACACAATGTGCTTCATCACAGTTTTACAAACATCCATGGGCATGATGAAGACCTCGAAGCAGGTACTGTTATGCGATTTTCCAAGCATGCAAAATGGCGTGCAATTCATCGTTTCCAACATCTTTATTTTATCATATTATATGGACTTATGACGCTGCGCTGGGTCATTACAACAGATTTTATTCAACTCAAGAGATATCTGAAATTGAATCTATCCTACAAGAAAAAAACAAGCCCTACCAGAGAATGGCT
>DJCM01000039.1 GCA_002430545.1 Flavobacteriaceae bacterium UBA5950 | reverse complement strand
TTATTCTCATTATGAACTACTGAAATCACTGGCGAAAAAACCAAACCCAGCAACATAAAACGATGAAGGAATCATTATCCAACCGCATACAGAGTTTACCAGCTTCGGCAACATTGGCCATGGCTGCCAAAGCAAGAGAATTAAAAAATCAAGGAGTTAATGTCATTGGACTCAGCCTCGGAGAACCTGATTTTAATACCCCTGATTTCATCAAACAGGCAGCAATTCAAGCTGTCAACGACAACTATAACTCATACACCCCAGTCGATGGCTATGTGGCGTTGAAAGAAGCCATTTGTCGGAAGTTTAAAAGAGACAATCAGTTGAATTATTCACCAAGCCAGATTGTGGTCTCTACAGGAGCAAAACAGTCCATTGCAAACGCCATTCAGGTATTGGTAGATCCAGAAGACGATGTGCTTTTGGTGGCACCCTACTGGGTGAGTTACTCTGCCATTGTTTTGCTAGCTGAAGGAAACCCAATTGAAATTTATTCTGACATCAAAACAGATTTTAAAATCACACCCGAACAGCTTGAGAAATCAATCACGCCAAAAACAAAAATGGTTGTGATCAACTCCCCAAATAACCCAAGTGGATCAGTTTATACAGAAGCTGAATATCGTGCTTTGGCAGCTGTCTTGGAAAAGTATCCAGACATCTACATTCTTTCAGATGAAATCTATGAACTCATTAACTATGGTGTTCCTCACTTTAGTTTTGCTCAAATTCCTTCAATGTACAATCGTACTTTGACAGTCAATGGAGTTGCCAAGGCCTTTGCCATGACTGGCTGGCGAATTGGCTACTTGGGTGCACCTGAGTGGATTGCAAAAGCATGTACAAAAATGCAGGGTCAAATTACGAGTGGTGCCAACTGTATCGCCCAACGTGCAACAATTGCTGCTTTGGATGCGCCTGTTGCTAACATTCAGTATATGGTTTATGAGTTTGCTACTCGTCGTGAAAGAATACTTGAATTGCTCAGCAACATTGAAGGCTTTGTACTCAATCAACCCAAAGGTGCTTTTTATGTGTTTCCAGATATCTCTCATTATTTTGGAAAAACAATCAAGGGTAAAACGATAGACAATGCATCAGATTTTGCACTCTATTTGCTAGAAGAGGCGCATGTTGCTACTGTGACAGGTGATGCCTTTGGATGCCCAAACAATATTCGAATTTCTTATGCTGCTTCGATGAAAAACATCGAAGAGGCAGTCGAGCGAATCCAGCAGGCATTGACCTAGTGGTCTCTCCAAAAATAGGGAGTGAATAAAATAAGAGCTGTAAATAGTTCAAGACGCCCAACGAGCATCAAAAAAGAACACCATATTTTCCCACCAGCTGGCATGGTCGTATAGGTCGAAACAGGGCCATAATCACCAAGGCTAGGCCCTACATTTCCAAGACTTGCTGCAGAAGCACCAATAGACGATAAGAAATCTAGGCCAAATAAGCTCAACACAAATGCACCAATAATAAAGAGGAGCATGTACAGTATAAAAAATCCAAGGATTCGATAGACCAAGCTTTGTTGAATGGTGACGTTGTTGAGGTGAAGTGAAACAATTGCGTTTGGGTGCAATGCTCTTCTAAATTCGAGTAATGCATTTTTAATCATAACCAAATGACGAATGACCTTAACACCCCCTGATGTTGAACCCGACGAACCTCCCAAAAAGAAAAGACCAAAGAAAAGCATGGTTAGAAAGGGGGTCCAACCAGCAAAATCTGCAGTTACAAATCCAGTAGTGGTGATAATCGCAACGACTTGAAACAAGGCATGTCGGAAACTACTTTCAAACGCTCCAAAAATTTGTGGGTGGTCAACTGTAGTTGATTCAAGCTTGACGTTGGTGTAAATTCCAATGAATGTGATCAGTGTAAAAAGAGTGACAAATCCGACATACCACCGAAACTCATTGTCTTGCCAAATTCGTTCTAATTTCCCTTTTAATCCAAAATAGATAAGGACAAAATTCGTTCCTGCCAAAAACATAAATAAGGTTACGATATACTGAATCATCGGACTGTTGTTCCAGTAGGCCAAGCTTTCGTTTTTGGTTGAGAACCCACCAGATGCCATCGTACTCATCGAGTGATTTATGGCATCGAAAACAGACATACCTGCCAAGGCTAACATCAAGGCTTCCAGAGCTGTAAAACCCACATAGATATACCAAAGTCTTTTTGCAGTGTGGCTGATTCGTGGGTGCAATTTGTCTCCCCCAACTGCTGTTGCTTCGGCAGAAAACAACTGAACACCACCAATACCCAAAAGAGGTAAAATAGCCACAGCCAATACGATGATTCCCATACCACCAAGCCAGTGCGTGAGTGAGCGCCATAAAATGATACTTTTTGGCAGTGCTTCTATGTCTTGAACGATTGTAGCACCAGTGGCAGTAAAGCCTGACATCGTTTCAAACAAAGCATCTGAATAGCTAGCCAGTGATTGGGTCAACAGATAGGGTAAGGTGCCAAATATCACCATGCCAAGCCAGCCCATCACCACTGTCAAATAACCATCTCTCATCTTTATTTCACGCTTTCGGTTTCTCGTAATAAGGAGTAAAAGCAACCCAATTCCAGTTGTGATTAGGGATGAAAAAAGAAGCCCTTCAGTAGCACCATCATCCAAATAACCACTCAATAATGTGCAAACAAACATGGCAGTTGCATTGAACAAGAGCAACAGGCCCAACATGTTAAAAATTGTTGAAAAATTGTATGGCTTCATTCCTATCGAAATAATCGCTCAATGCGTGAAATGGACTTTGGCAAACAGCATACGAGAACCCTGTCGCCAGGCATAATTTCAAAATCTCCAAGGGCGATAATCCCCTCTCCTTCTCTGATCACACCACCAATCGTTGCTGTGCGAGATATATCTAAATCTTTGATTTTTTTTCCCAAAACTTTTGAGTCTTGACTCACAACAAACTCGAGAAGCTCAGCATCCATATTATTGAGTTTGGCTAGATCAACAACCTTTCCCTTGCGAACATATCGAAAAATACTGTTTGCAGTCAGCAACTTTTTATTGATGAGTGTGTCAACGCCAATCGATTTGGTCAATTCGAAGTAATCAACATTCTCTACCAGCGCTATGATTTTAGATACTTCATTAGATTTGGCCATAAGGCAAGACATGATATTGGTCTCCGAATCGTCAGTGACAGCCAAAAAAACATCCATCCCACCAATATTTTCTTCAACGAGAAGTTCTGCATTTCGCCCATCGCCATGAATCACAAGCGTATTGGGCAAATCGCCAGAAAGCTTGATTGCTTTTTCTTTATCAGACTCAACGAGTTTGACGCGCATTCCTTGTTGACACAAATCTTCAGCTGTTTTTTTTCCAATGCGACCACCACCTATAATCATTACATTCTCAGCCTCTTGTTTGGTATATCCCACCAATTCGTTGAGGGCATCCATTCCTGATTTGGAACTTGTAAAATAGACCTGATCACCTGCTTCAAACAGTGTGTCACCACGAGGGATAAGGGTGGTTTGCGTACCTGCACGCTTGATGGCAATTGGCATAAAAAGCACCTCTGAAAACACTGCTGCTGCCTCTTTCACTGATTTACCAATAAATGGAGCAGATTCGAGTAGAGTCGTACCCATCATTGTCAATGCACCTTCTTCAAACTCATAACTATTGTTAAACGCAGACTCGTCGATCAACAATTGAATTTCTTTTACTGCCAGTTCCTCAGGTGAGATAAGTTCATCGATCCCTAAAGAATTAAAATCAACATCCTCTTTGTATTTATCAAACTCAATATTGGTTACACGAGCAATGGTTCTTTTACAACCTAATTGTTTGGACAGCAAGCAGCACATCAGATTTGTGGTTTCTGTTGGAGTCACAGCAATCATCATATCTGAATTGCGAGCATCTGCCTTTTTGAGAACAGCCAAAGCTGAGGGGTCTCCATGTATGGTACGAATATCTAGATGCGTTTCGGCATAATTGAGGTGTTCTTTCACACTATCAATAAGTGTAATATCCTGGGATTCAAACGACAATAGTTTCGCTAGATGAAGCCCAACATCACTCGCGCCAGCAATAATAATTTTCATGAAGAACGCATGGTTTGCTGGTACAAATATAGATGTTTTACAATGATTTGATACATATGTATGAATCTCTGATTGCCTTATCTTTGCACAAATTGCTATAAAACCACACGATGGTCAAACCTTATAAAGACTCTTCCTCAACCAAAAAACAGCAAGTTACCAGCATGTTTGATGGTATTGCCAAAAATTACGATGCTTTAAATCGAGTGATATCGATGGGAATCGACAAATCATGGCGGCGAAAGTTGGTGGCTATGGTAGCGCTAAAAAATCCAAAGAAGGTTGTTGATGTTGCAACAGGAACAGGTGATTTAGCACTTGCATTGACATCGATACCAGATGCGACGATCACTGGCATTGATATTGCTGTTGAAATGTTGGAAATCGGAAAACAAAAAGTCAATCAAAACAAACTCGATCATCGAATAAAAATGGTTGTTGGAGACGCAGAATCTTTGCCTTTAACAGATTCATCTATCGATGCTGTGACAGTGGCTTTTGGTGTGCGAAATTTTGGTGATCTCAACAAAGGGCTTTCTGAAATTTATCGCATTCTCAAACCAGGTGGACAGTTGTTTGTGTTGGAGACTTCAGTGCCAAAAAAACAATTTTTTCGTTTTGGATATAAGCTGTATAGTTCGTTATTTCTCCCCTTGGTTGGACGCTTGTTTTCTTCAGATAAAAATGCATACACCTACCTTTCAGACTCTGCTGCTGTCTTTCCTTATGGCGAAGCATTTAACAATAAACTCAAAAAAGTTGGGTTTTCAACTGTAGAGGACCATCCCCAAACATTTGGTGTAGTAACCATTTATAAAGCCACAAAACGTATTGATGCGTAAATACTTATTTATTGTTTTTCTTCTCTCCCCTCTTCTAATCTGCTGGGGGCAACTAAAAGATACACCTGAGTATCACAAAAAAGATGATGATTTATTGTTTCGATTTGGGTATTATTTGGGCATGAACCAAATGAATTTTAAATCCGAATATACACGATACACAAGTCAGTTGGACATTCAACCACAGCTTGGGTTTAATGTGGGACTTTTTGCTGATTTGCGAATCCTAAACAACATCAATTTACTCTTTGAACCTGGCATGTTTACAACCCAACGCAATATCACATTTCCAGAAATTTGGCCAGAAGTACGCGATCCAAACAATCGACTTCGTGAGGTAAAATCTACTTATGTACGATTGCCATTGGTGTTGAAGTTTTCAGCCAATCGCATTCACAATGCACGACCATTTGTAGTCGCTGGGGTTTCATCATCATTCAACCTGTCGAGCAACGAAAATAGTCGTGAAGACAATGACAGTGGACGATTTCGTCTGCGAACCAACATGAACGCTCTTGAACTTGGACTGGGCGTTGAACTTTATTTGCCATTTTTTCGCTTTACCCCATCTATTCGAGGAATCTTTGCTTTGGATGATGAACTTGTTCCCGACGACTGGACAGTCCCTATTGAGTCTCTAAAAACACAAGGGGTTTTTATAAATTTTATTTTTCAGTAGAGGTATTTCGACACGCTTCTGCCAAAATAATACCAGTTGCCATAGCAGCATTTAAACTTTCTGCACCTCCAAAGCGAGGAATCGAAAGAGTTTTGTGCGAGAGTTCAGTAAGCTGTTTTGACAAGCCTCTACCCTCATTTCCAATCAACAAAACAGTAGGTTTATCAAAGCTGTGTTCATAGATCGATTGCCCTGTCATTGAGGTTGCTACAATTTGATAATCATTCACCTCCATCAACCAAGATTGGAGGTCTTTGTAAAGCACCTGAACTCGTGCCAAAGAACCCATGGTCGAGCGAACGACTTTTGGGTTGTAGCAGTCAACAGTATCAGAAGAACAAATGATATTTTGAATGCCAAACCAGTCACAAAGGCGAATGATTGTGCCCAAATTTCCAGGGTCTTGAATGCTCTCCAAAGCTAGGACTACATCTGACTGAGAAGAAGTTTGGGTTTTTGGCATGGCAAACACAGCCAAGGCATCTGATGGCGTCTTTAAATCGCTCATGGCTTTCATTTGGGCTTGATTGACAAGAGACACATGTTGAGAAGGAAAGTGTCTTTCTTCGAGTGCATAAAGCTGATGAAGTTGATAATTTTCGTCTACAAATTCACGAATCACTTTCAGGCCCTCTGCAACAAATAATTGATGTTGGTCTCTGTATTTTTTTTGCCCCAACTGACGCACGAGTTTGATTTGGCTTTTGCTAACCATACAAATGACGTATTTTTGAATCTTGATGCTTGTACTGAAACAACATACCACAAAAATACTACTATTCCTTTGCTTGGGCACTATGCTTTCAGGTTGCCGGGTCACAAAGTCTCTTGACGAGAGTGATTTGTTGTTGGATCAGAATCAATTTTATTACAATGGAAATCGCACCTTTGCCGACTCCATTCAAGCACTTGTTCCGCAACAACCAAATAAAAAAATTCTAGGCATTCCTGTGCGATTGTTACTCTACCAATCGGCAAACGACAGCGCTGCAGTAGACTTTGACAATTGGTTGCAGAAAACCCCCAAACGAAGCAAGCGAATGCAAGCGATTTGGTCTCAAAAACAGATTGATCAGATGCGATCTTATCAAGTACAGCTGCAAGATTGGAAGAAGAGAAACGGCGAGCCACCCTCACTTATCGACTCTTTGTACTACACTAATTATGCAGACAACATCAGCACTTACTTGTCCAACAATGGATATTTTAAGGCAAAAACAAACGTTAGAAAAGAGATAACCAGCACAACAGGACAAACAGCCAACTTGGTTTATGATATCCAAACAGGTCTTCCATATTACCTCGACAGCATATCAACAGACATAAAAAGTCCAGTGATTGATTCACTTTTTAAATTAAGTGCAAAACAATCGTATCTAAAAAAAGGACAGCAGTTCAATACCTTGGATTTTGAAGAAGAGCGAAATCGACTGTATGCGTACTATAAAAACAATGGAGTCTATAACTTTCAGCTCAACTCGATTGGCTTTGAAATCGCGTGGGATACATCAAGCACCGACTTTCAGCTTCCAGTAAAAATAACAATCGATGATTTCAGAAAATCGACACCAAATGACGTTGTTTTTGAACCTTATAAACAAACCCAAATCAGCTCTGTAAACGTATATACAACCCCAGCGGAAAAAGCAGAGGCAAAGTCTGATTATGATAGCATTCGATTTTTTGGATTGAAAAAGAAACGTTTTAACAAAAAAGTATTGTCAAAAGCGATTCAAATACGAACTGGTGATCTATACAGCGACGCAACTCGAAACCAGACAATTGCTGAACTCAATCGACTTGGGATTTTTGAATACCCTAGCATTCGTTACTCATATGCCGATTCATT
>DJCM01000023.1:37759-78304 GCA_002430545.1 Flavobacteriaceae bacterium UBA5950 | reverse complement strand
TGATACTAATTACCCATAAACCTACTGTAACCGTTTCTTTTATTACAACTTGTTACATTTTGCTCTTTTTTGCTTGTATTTTACTCAATATGATCGTATTGCACAGATGGTGTCCCCAATGACACCCCTGTGATGTGGAGTTTTGACCAACCCCAAAATTTCACAAAACGATAAGGTGGCTATTGCATTGGGGCTCACCTCTTCCCATCCCGAACAGAGAAGTTAAGCCCAATAGCGCAGATGGTACTGCCATTGGTGGGAGAGTATGTCGCCGCCTTCTTCGAACCCCTTTACGAAAGTGAAGGGGTTTTTTTTCAATCAAAACCATAAATATCTGTACAAGGGGTCGTAAGTCTATCAATTTATCTCTACTAAAGACAGGCCAAAAACCTTTATAATCTTGTCCTGTTTTAACAGTTCTTACCAATCAGCTTGTGCAATAAATTCAACTAATATATCCGTAGGATTAGTGGTGATAAATACATCTCTGTTGTAGGGAGCAGCTGCATTGTCTGCGGGCTCTATTTCATAAACAATTGAAAAGCGCGAAGCACCGGCCCACTCCAAAGAGTCAACCACACCATCGATTAATGGCGATTGCGCATATAAATTGATACAAATCATTGAAAAAAGTAGGTGATATTTCATTTTGGGGTTATGGTTTTGTTTGGCAAATATAATTGATTTGAAACAGGATAAATCAGTAATTTAACAGATGATTAACCAATTGACAACACAGCAAAAGCAATTCCCAAGAGAATAGCAATGGTTTTGGTGGTGTTAAACCGATGCCCATCTGCACTTTCAAATAGGATGGTGGTTGACACGTGTAAAAACATTCCTGCAACCAATGCGCTCAACTCGATATACGCATCGGAAAATATAGTATAGGAAGAGGATAGATAGGTGCCAATAGGGGTGGACATACCAAAAATCAAAAACAGTATCGCA
This sequence comes from Flavobacteriaceae bacterium UBA5950, assembly GCA_002430545.1. GTDB lineage: Bacteria > Bacteroidota > Bacteroidia > Flavobacteriales > Flavobacteriaceae > UBA724. Next base: position 77,353 of record DJCM01000023.1, on the reverse strand, counting down.
ACTTGTATTTTGGGACGCTGTGATTGTAAGAGAAAAAAACTTAGAAGCATGGCAATGGGGAGTTTGTGTAAAAACACACCAATTGCCATATGATCGTGATAATGCATTGGAATTCCTTCAAGAAGGGAGTGAAAACAAAGACTGATCCAAATCGCCCAAGGAAAACCCGATGATTGATTGATATGAATGTGCCCATGCTCTGCTCCTTTGGAAATCGATTCTAAAAATAACTGAAGAACCATACCACCCAACACCCAATAACCCACGACGACTCCATGAGATTGATATACATTGGGCAGCATTTCCAAAACAGTAATCGATAGGAGAAAAGCGCCACTAAATGCCAGTAATAATTTGACCGAACGAAGTTCTTTAGGTTTCCAAATCAAAATGGATAAACCACCAAGCACCACTGCAGCGATAGGAAGGATGTAGTTGTTCATTGAAAAATTAAAATTTGTCGGCTTGATTTTTCACTGTCATAAGTGCCGAGTTGATAATCGCCAAACAAATCGACCAACTGAAGATTTGCTTGTGCAAACAAAGCGATAAAATCCTTGATTTCCAACAACTCTACCTCTTCTTTAAAATGTAAATCTTGTGCATTGACTTGAAATCGGATGTCTTTCTGTAGCCATTTTCCTTTTTGTTTCCGTTGGATTGAAAATTCAATATCATCTCGAATCAACTTTTCACTTTCGATGAGGTTGGAAAGAACCCATTTTGGGTTTAGATAATCGATTACGCCAACGCCATTTGGTGCGAGTTGGGCGCGAAAGGCTTTGAGTGTAAGAACATTGTCGTTTGGATCTTTGAAATACCCAAAACTGGTAAATAGGTTGAGCAAATGGGAAAATTGTTTATCGATGGGTTCACGCATATCTTGCACCATAAACTGAATCTTCTCGTCAATCCCTTCTCGTTGTGCAGTTTCTTGCGCATATTGTATATTTTTTGGTGATAAATCGATGCCAGTGACTTCATAGCCATGTCGATGAATTTCAATCGAATGACGCCCACGACCACAAGCAACATCTAGGATTGTTGCATCATCTTTGGGCTGTATCAAATCGATGAGTTGCGCAATAAAAGCAGCTGCCTCTTGATGGTCCCTGTGCGCATATAGGCTATGATAGTAGGAGGAGTCAAACCACGAAGCAAACCATTCCTTGTTGTGCATAGTTGCAAAAGTAGGTAATAGTATTCGATTGTTAGCATAGAGATTGACTACCTTTGCAACCATGAAACAAGTCCAGTTTGAAATGGTTGCCAAAACACTTTTTGGTCTTGAACAAGTGTTGGAAAATGAACTCAAATTATTAGGTGCTGCTTCAGTCAAACAAGGTGTTCGAAATGTGCGTTTTACAGGAGATACTGGATTTATGTACAAAGCAAACCTCTGTTGTCGTACAGCTCTTCGCGTTCTGAAGCCCATTTATTTTGATCATGTAAAGTCAGCCGATGCTTATTACCATAGTCTCTCTCGACTGCCTTGGGAAGACTATATGACCCTCGACACACGATTTTCGATACAAGTCACTCAATCGGTACCCATGTTTCGCAACACCATGTTTGCTGCCCAACGCGCCAAAGATGCCCTTGTCGATCGCTTTCGTAAACGGGAGGGCAAACGACCCAGTGTAGGAAAAGAACAACCTGATATCACTTTTTTTGTGCACCTCTCTCAAAAGGGTATGGAAGTATCGATAGATAGTTCTGGTGCACCACTCAATCAGCGAGGGTATCGAACCGAAACCAATATTGCTCCGATCAATGAAGTATTGGCAGCTGGACTTGTCGCCCTATCTAGATGGAAACACACAACACCTTTGTTAGACCCCATGTGTGGGAGTGGTACATTACTTATCGAAGCAGCCATGCAGGCATGTGATATTCCCTCCCAAATCAACCGAAAAGAATTTGCTTTTGAGAAGTGGAACGACTATGATCAGGACTTGTTTGTGACGATTCGTAAGGCTATGCTCAACAGGGTAAAAGAATGTTTTATACCACTTGTGGGCTATGACAAGGCACCCTCAGCAGTGCGCAAAGCTCAACAAAATATCGAGGCTGCCAATTTATCGGACTATATCAGCATTCGTAGGAGAGACTTTTTTAAGACTCAAAAAGAACACCCAGATCAACATTTGCACGTGCTGACCAACCCACCCTATGGCGAACGTCTGGCAGTTGACGCCCAACTGTTTTATAAGCAAATGGGCGATACCTTCAAGCAAAACTACCCCAACACTGATGTTTGGATTATCACTTCTAGTATGGAAGGATTGAAAAGCTTTGGTTTGCGAACATCAAGGAAAATAAAATTGTTTAATGGTAAACTTGAAGGCCGCTTGGTTCATTTTCCCATTTATGCAGGAAGTGCTTCTCGTTAGTCTCATTGGCACTACTGTTATATCTTTCTCTTCGCTAGATTTATATATCCTACCAACTTTTAAGGCAGTTGTTTGACAATAAATTTTGTTAAGCAACATTTATTTAAAATTTGAATAAATTTTAAAACAGACCTCTATCATTGTAAATAATTTCAATATGTAGGTATATACCTAGATATAAGTTGTACTTTTCTGATACAATTGAAAAAAAAAAAATAAATATTCACTTCATTTTTTTGTATAATCTCTCCCTTCCCAATAGGCATCAAACTCTTGTACAATATCAGACAATATGGGGGCTTTATGATGTGCCCATTGTCGAACAAGTCATGGAGAGGTGCTCGTTGGAGCTACAAAACTTTTGGTGTAAGAGTTGGTAGGACTAATCATTTGTCCTAATGCTAAAAATGGATAGATCGTAAGTAAAAAAACTTTTCTCAATGGGGCAATGTTTTTATAAATATACTACAATAAATCGGGACGAAGTTTCTTAGTTCGATCCATGGCTTTCTCTTCGCGCCATTGCTCAACTTTTGGGGTATTTCCAGAAGTGAGTATGTCTGGTACTTGATGACCTTTATAATCGACAGGGCGGGTGTAAATTGGAGGGGCTAGCAAGTTGTCTTGAAAAGAGTCGGTGAGTGCTGAAGTTTCGTTGCCAAGCACACCTGGAATCAATCGAATCATGGCATCACAAAACACAGCTGCTGCAAGTTCTCCACCTGACAAAACATAATCCCCAACTGAAATTTCATCAGTTATAAACAAATCTCTCACGCGTTGATCGACCCCTTTGTAATGCCCACACAAAATGATGATATTCTTAAATAACGAAAAATGATTTGCAGTCTTTTGGTTGAGTTGCTGTCCGTCGGGTGTCATGTAAACCACAGCATCGTACTTGCGTTGTACTTGAAGGGATTCGATACATTTGGCGATGGGTTCAATCATCAATACCATCCCAGCACCCCCACCATAAGGATAATCATCCACCTGTTTGTATCGATTCGATGAATAATCTCTGATATTATGGATATGAACCTCTACACGATTTGCGTCTTGTGCACGCTTGAGGATGGATGCCTCAAATGGGCTCGCCAGAAGTTTAGGAACAACAGAAAGGATGTCGATGCGCATAAAGCAAAGATGAAAATTTTAAATGACTTCTCTAAGATGACACTACAAACAGTGGTTTTATCCAAAGGCAATCAATCGAAAAAGAATCGAAAACGCTCTTGTTCCTTATTCATAAATTCGATTTCATAAATCTCACTTTCATTGATTTTTAACAAATCTTCAGTCGATCGAATTTCCTTTCCATTGATTGATTGAATCAATATCCCTTGACCAATTCCACGTGTGCGCAAACGCTCATTTCGATTGCTGGCAATTTTTACACCTTCAGAAACACCAAAGACTTCAGTCTCACTGGGTGTGATGTCTTTGAGGCGCATGCCAAAGTAATCAACAAACGGATTTGGCTTGAGTGTGACAACAGTTGTGCGTTTCTCTCCGTTTCGTAAATAGGTTACTTTTACTTTATCGCCAGGGCGTTTGCTGTTGAGGTAGCCAGTCATATCGGCAAAGGATCGCACCTTGGTATTGTCCACACCAACAATGATGTCTTCTGCTTGTAGTCCAGCTTCTTTGGCACCCATGCCATCTTCTACGTTTGCGATATAAAAACCTTCTGTCGTATCAAGATCATACTCTTTTGAAAATCGATTGTTAATCCCATTCCCACTCACACCAAGCAGTGCTTTTTGCACACCACCATATTCAATGACATCTTCATAGACCTTTCGTGCGATATTACTCGGCACTGCAAAAGAATACCCAATAAAAGTACCCATACCATTGCTGGTGATTGCTGTGTTGATGCCAATCAAATCTCCATTTGTGTTGACCAAAGCACCCCCACTATTTCCCGAATTTACAGCAGCATCGGTTTGTATAAACGATTGATTTGAAGCGTCATAGGGGTTGAGGTCACGTGCCTTGGCGCTGATAATTCCAGCAGTCACTGTTGAATTGAGGTTAAAAGGATTGCCAACTGCAAGAACCCACTCGCCTATGCGGGTTTGATCCGAATCTGCAAAACGAACATATGGGAAAGGTTCAGAACCAATAATTTTCAATACAGCTATATCTGAGCTCGGATCAGTACCGATCAAATCGGCAGCAAAAATACGATTGTCATTTGTTGTGACTTCAATTTGGTCTGCATCTTCAATCACGTGATTGTTGGTAATCAAGTATCCATCTGGAGAAACAATAACACCAGACCCCATTCCAATACGAGGGTAATTTTTTGGTGAATCATAGAATAAGTCCCATAAACTGTATGATTGTCTGTTGTTTTTTGCTGTGTTTGTGATATGAACAACAGCGTCGATTGTTCGGTCAACAGCCACTGTAAAGTCAGTGTTTTCTGCTGAATCCCTGACAACAACTGGAGTCGAATAGGATGTTTCAACTATGGGCGTTGCTGGTTGTGTAACAATGACTTTAGTCGATGAAAAAGAAAAATGATAAACACCTATAAGAAGTACAGTAGTTGTAATTGAGAGTAGTAATTGACGATATATTGATGACATAACGATTTATTTTTATCACAAAATTAGCAGATATCATGCCAAATTATAATTTTTTAACATCGTTTTAACATGCTTTTATCACAGGAAATTTAGCAATATATTTACAGTGTGAAAATCCCTTTTTATAAATACCAAGGCACAGGAAATGATTTTGTGATGATCGATAATCGCAATGATGATTTTCCTCGTTCCAATCACGAACTGATTGCTACCCTTTGCGATCGTCGTTTTGGCATTGGAGCTGATGGTGTCATTCTCCTGCAAAACCACGATAAAGTCGATTTTTCAATGTATTATTTTAATGCCGATGGAAAACCCGGCTCGTTTTGTGGTAATGGGGGAAGATGTATTGTCGCTTTTGCAAAACAATTGGGAGTCATCGACAGGAAGACTGTTTTTGCAGCCTTTGATGGAATCCACGAAGCAACAATCGTTGATAATGTGGTTTCACTATCTATGGCAGATGTCAAATATATTTCAGTCTTTCCAAAACATGTTTTTTTGGATACTGGCTCACCACACCACGTAGCGTTTGTAGCAAGCACAAAAAAGTTGGATGTGCCAACGCAAGGTGCTTTGATTGCCCATAATGAAACTTATGGCGAGGAAGGATCTAACGTTAATTTTGTTAGTGTTGACAGTGAAGATCACATCACTGTTCGGACTTTTGAAAGGGGTGTTGAAGACGAAACCTTATCATGTGGTACAGGTGTAACTGCTGCTGCCTTGGCAGCATTTTCAATGGATAAAATAAAGCTCAATCACATTCAAGTTCAGACATTGGGAGGACTTTTAACAGTATCTTTTCAAAACCAAAAGGATAGCTTTACTGATATTGTTTTAGCAGGTCCAACCGAGCTGATTTTCAATGGAACAATAGATCATTAGTCAATGTTACAATCGATCAAACAGTCTTTTCGTTTTGCGATGTTCTCCGTCGTGACGTTTGTTTTTGCTTTCATCATAGTGTTTTACTTTCCCAACGCTAACGTTGATGACGACGGTCAGTCGATCTTTGTTCCAACTGGAACCACTTTTGATGAGCTCAAAGAGATGATACAACCTCATATCAAAAGTTCAACCACTTTTTCATTGGCTGCAATCGCAAAACGTTTCGACACACCACGAGTAGGTCATTTTAGGATCAAACCAAGTATGGGCAACCAGCAAATCATCAATACTTTACGATCTGGAAATACACCAATTCAGGTTGTTTTTAACAATCAGCAAACAGTTGAGCACTTCGTGGGACGTGTTGCTGAACAACTCGAAATAGATAGCCTTGTGCTTCTCAATGAAATCAAAAGTGAACGTTTCTCAACAGCTGTGAAGCTCAGCAGTGAAGAACTGTTGAGTTTGTTTTTACCAAACTCCTATGAGATGTATTGGAACATATCTGCAGCTGATTTTTGCGATCGCATGCGTGTTGAAAACGATCGATTTTGGGATGCTAACAGAGAAGAAAAGCGCAAAAAACTCAAGCTGAGCAGAGCTGAAGTGATCAGTCTTGCTGCTATTGTCAACGAGGAATCTAAAAAAGTAGATGAGCGTCCTCGCGTGGCGGGGGTATATCTCAATCGATTACGAAGGGGCATTAAACTACAAGCCGACCCAACAGTTGTCTATGCTATGAAGCGGAAAGCCAATGATTTCGATTTGGTTGTTCGGCGTGTTCTTTATAGAGATTTACAAATCAACTCGCCTTATAATACCTACAGAAACAGAGGATTACCTCCTGGCCCCATCACCATGCCAGACTTGAGTTCAATAGATGCAGTGCTCAATGCAGAGTCTCACAATTATTTCTATTTTGTTGCTGACCCAAGCAATGTTGGTTATCATTTATTTGGGAGTACTTACAAGCAACACCTAGCAAATCGTGATATATATATACGTTGGCTCAATAAGAGTCGCATCATGCGCTAGGTTGTAAATACAGAAAGATGCATGGTCGCTTGTGAAGATCAAGTTCTCCTTTGGCCCATTCAGAAACTGCTTTTGTTCTTATAATTTCGCTAGGTAGATTCAAGTCGCATGCCACACTTAATAGGGTATGAGGTGACAGTTCCCCGATCAGCAATTCAAAGCAACGCATATTGCGATAAGGCGTTTCAATAAAAATTTGTGTTTGATTGTTTTGAAAAGAAAGACGTTCATATTTTTTGATTGTCTTTTTACACTCTTGCTTGTCAACTGGGAGATAGCCATGAAATGCAAATTGCTGTCCATTCAGTCCAGATGCCATCAGCGCCAAAAGAATGGAAGAAGGTCCTACAAGTGGGCAAACCTCAATTTGAGATTGATGTGCGAGAAGCACCAAATCGGCACCAGGATCTGCCACGCCAGGGCAGCCAGCATCAGAAATGAGAGCCATGTCATGCCCTGCCATGCATGGGTCTAGAATCCTGATCAATTCCTGTTGGGTTGTGTGCTTGTTAAGCGTTTGAACATCGAGCTTGTCTTGCGATTTGTTTGGACACCAACTTTTGATATATGCACGACCTATTTTTTCTTTTTCAAAAACAAAATAATCAATCGAGTCGATGATTTTTCCAATGGACTGAGACATCACATCACTGGGAGTGTTGTGACCTAGGGTGTTTGGAATCAAATAAAGTTTTACAGTGGATTTACGCATTGTTTTACTTCCATTTTTTTACAATGCGATCGCATGCATGATTGACCAAATCAAATACTTTTTGAAACCCATCATCACCACTATAATAGGGGTCAGGTACAGGCATTGAACCCATGTCTGCTGCTTCACAAATCAACTCTACTTTGTCAACTTCAGCAGGGGTGTTAGCTTGTGCAACAACGTCTCTATAGTTCTGTCGATCCATAACATAGATATGATCAAAATCGCCAAAATCCTTGGGTTCAAATTGTCGTGCACTTTGGTATCGAATATCGATTCCATTTTGCTTGGCAACATCAATCGATCTAGGATCGGGTGGACTACCAATGTGATATGAACCAGTTCCTGCAGAATCAACAAAAGAGTCAGGTAGCATTCGCGCCATAATGCCATGCGCGAGTGGGGAACGACAGATATTTCCCAAGCACACCATAAGGATTCGCTTGGTCATGGGTTCTAGTTCGAGAATTTCTTGGTAAGGTCTTCGACGTACTTGCGAAATTGTTTGTCGGTAAATGCCAAGTTGTCAACTGTTTTGCAAGCGTGCAGCACTGTCGCATGATCGCGATGACCAATTTGCTGACCAATATTGGCCAAAGAAGCCTTGGTTAGTTTTTTGGCAAAAAACATAGCCAGCTGTCTTGCTTGCACAATGTGGCGTTTACGTGTTTTTGACTGTAGTGTTGTCACATCCATTTTGAAATAGTCTGACACCACTTTTTGGATGTAGTCGATTGAAATTTCTCTTTTCGTGTTTCTGACAAATTTTTCAACTACTCGCTTGGCAAGTTCAGGTGTTACTTCCAGTTTGTTAAAGGAAGACTGAGCGATCAAAGAGATGACAGCTCCTTCAAGCTCACGAATGTTTGTTTTAACTGACTTGGCCACATACGAAATAATGTCGTCTGACAATTCAACACCATCTCTGTATAATTTGTTTTTTAGAATTGAAACACGCGTTTCGTAATCAGGTTTTTGGAGTTCAGCAGAAAGCCCCCACTTAAATCGGGAGAGTAATCGCTGCTCTATGTCTTGCATGTCTACTGGTGCTTTGTCAGAAGTTAAGATAACCTGTTTTCCATTTTGATGTAAGTGGTTGAAAATATGGAAGAACACATCCTGCGTCCCGGACTTTCCTGATAAAAACTGTACGTCGTCAATGATTAATACATCGATCAGTTGGTAGAAGTGAATGAAATCATTTCTATTGTTTTTCTTAATGGCGTCAATGTATTGCTGCGTAAATTTTTCAGCAGAAATATAGAGCACAGTTTTTTCAGGATAATTTTCTTTGACTTGAACACCAATGGCATGTGCAAGGTGTGTTTTCCCCAACCCAACACCTCCAAAAATAAGTAGAGGGTTAAAGGACGTCCCACCTGGTCGATTTGCTACTGCAATACCAGCAGATCGTGCAAGTCGATTGGAGTCGCCTTCCAAAAAATTATCAAAATTATAATTGGCATTTAATTGAGATTCAATTTTGAGGTTGCGAATTCCGGGGATGATAAATGGGTTTTTGAGTCCAGATGTTTCCCCTTGACTTGGTGCTTCAATACTTTGATTGTCAATTCCTTTTCGACCACTACTAGGTATCTTTTGTGTAAAGGGAAGTTTGCTGCCGTAGGTGTTTTCCATTCTGATGATGTACACTAGACGTGCATCATCACCGAGTTCTTTATGAAGCGAGGTTTTAAGGATTTTGATGTAATGCTCTTCAATCCATTCGTAGAAGAATTTGCTTGGCACTTCTATGTTCAGCGCATTATCTTTTAGCTTGACTGGCACAATAGGTTTGAACCAGGTTTTGAATGCTTGAGGATCGATATTATCCTCAACAAAATTCAAGCATTTTCCCCAAACAGATTCAGCAGTTTGCTGCATTCTTTGTCGTTTTTTGTATGTTTTTTTGTTTTCCGTTGGGACTTCTACTGACAAAGTTTCATTAAAAACCCAGTAACAAATATGCATGGAAAAAAAATGAAAAAAAAACTATTTTGGTATTGAATTTTAAGAAACTTTTGTGCATATTATGGACGTACAAATCAATTTACTTTTGTAAGAAAAAACTTATAGTGTGTAAGAAAAAATTTGTCCTAAAACTAAAAACTCGCTATGTGGAAACTGACCAATGGGTGTCATACACCATGGTAGTTATGCTATTTATTTGGAGCTTGCAAGAATTGAATGGTTACGCTCCTTAGGGTTGAGTTATGCAGAGCTAGAAAAACAAGGCATATTGCTGCCAGTATTATCACTATCTGTAGAATATAAACATCCTTTATATTTCGATGATGCGATCGAAGTTGAACTCTGCATGGATCAAGAACCTAGTTCTATTATTGACTTCTCCTACTCCATATATAGTAAAGACAAAACACTTTGTACAACTGCCAAAACCCGATTGGCTTTTGTCAGTGCTGAGACCAAAAAAATCATCCGTTGTCCAGCGTTCTTTATCGATGCTCTTAGTGATTGACCCATACTTCCAAAACATCTCCATCTAGTTCAGCAACCGATGCTGGTGCGTTGGTAAATGATGACGTGTCTGGTGCCAATATCCCATCTCCAAATGTTCCCTGCCCTGTGAATACTTTTGCCTCATCCCACATGCCAGCATCAATGAAATACTGAAGCGTTTTGGCGCCACCTTCTACCAAAACTGATTGTATGTTTTTATGATATAAGTCGCTCAATATTTTTTCCAATCCATTGTTGGAAAAATCTATAGACACATAGTTTATATGTTTATTGACTCGCGAATGATTATTTGTGTAAACGATCACTTTTTGATCTGCTGCAAACAGTTTAGCATTACGATCTATCTTTTCATTTGGGTCGATCAGAATACGAGTCGGAGAGGGGCCATCAATTCGCCTGGTGGTTAAGGCGGGGTTATCGTCAACAGCAGTTTGGCTCCCAATTAAAATCGATTGTTCTTCAGCGCGCCACTGATGTGCCAGTGTTCTCGAAATTGAATTGCTGATCCAAACAGGTTGATTGTTTTTTTTATGCTTTGGAGCAATGTATCCATCTTTTGTTTTTGTCCATTTTAATATCACATAAGGACGTTTGTTGTTAATGGCAGTGAGAAATCGTTTGTTGAGTGTTTTGCAAGACTCCTCCTCCACGCCAAGGTCAACTTTTATGCCTGCATCGCGGAGTTTCTCAACCCCCTGTCCATTTACTTTTTCAAAGGGGTCAAGCATTCCAACAACCACATGTCGAATACCACTTTGAATTATTAAATTTGTACAAGGTGGGGTTTTGCCATGATGACTACAAGGCTCTAGATTGACATATAAAGTAGACGTAGGCAAAGCACTCGTATCTTGAACAGAACGAATGGCTTGTACTTCTGCATGTGGTTCTCCTGCTTTTTGATGCCAACCCGATCCAATGACCTTATTGTTGGACACAACGACAGACCCAACCAGTGGGTTGGGATAGGTGTTTCCAAGCCCTCGCTGTGCCAGCTCGATACATTTGTTCATAAATTTAGAGTGGCTCATACCAAATTTGATTGTACATTTAAACAACAAAAATAAGCTAAAGAAATGGCAACAGACCTATGGGAGATTCGTTTCGTGCGTCCTGAGGATAATGTTGTTTTAGCACAAGTCTTACGAGAAGTGCTGATCGAAATGAAGGTTCCGTTCGATGGAACTGCATTATCCGACCCCGAACTCGATGCAATGTATGATGCCTATCAATATGTAAACGCCGATTATTGGGTGGTGTGTTATTGCAATCGCATTTTGGGAGGTGCTGGCATTTCCCCCTTGCGCAATGGTCCTGATGGGTATTGTGAGTTGCAAAAAATGTATTTTCTTCCAAAGGCAAGAGGAAAAGGGTTGGGTAGTCAAATGATGCACAAATGTTTGTAACAAGCCAAAAGCTTTGGCTTTACAGATTGCTATCTTGAAACAATGCTGAATATGATGCACGCTCAAAAACTATATCAAAAATTTGGATTTGAATATATCGAACATCCAACTAGGCAATACTGTTCATTGTTCTTGTCCTGTATGGATGGTAAAATTTTTGCGAGATGACACATAAGGAACTTCGATTGTTTTTTGATAAAAAGATGACTGCTGTCTATCCAAAAACAGAGGTCGATTCTCTGTATGTACAACTAATGGAGTTTGCCCTCAACATGAGTCGTGCTGAGATGATTTTAAAAAATGATGAAACAATAGAGAAGCATATCCTTATAAACATGTTAGAATATATCACTCGACTTGAAAATAAAGAGCCGATACAATATATAATAGGACAAGTCACTTTTGCAGAAGTACCTGTCAATGTCAATAGTAATGTATTGATTCCAAGACCCGAAACAGAGAGTTTGGTTTATTGGATCAAAGAGCAAGAACAACAGAACCCCAGTGTTTTGGATATCTGTACAGGAAGTGGCTGCATTGCCTTTGCACTCGAAAAACACTTGAACGCCAAAGTCAATGCTTGGGACATCTCTCACAAAGCACTTCAACTTGCAAAGCAAACAGCAAAGTCGATTGAATCGGCTGTTAACTTTTCAAATGTTGATATACTTTCATCAGTTGATATCGATCAAAAATGGGACATTATCGTTTCGAATCCTCCTTATGTATTGGAAGAGGAAAGAGCCGAAATCGAAGGCAATGTATTTCACTACGAACCCCACTTGGCACTGTTTACTGCCGCAGAAGATTCGATACAATTTTATCGTGCAATCATCCAATTTGCTGCAAAACACTTATGTCCTGGTGGAAGACTGTATTTTGAGTTAAACCCAAAGACTTTTGCGCTGGTGATATCGTTTTTAAAAGTGATGAAATTTGTCGATATTGTAGTCGAAAACGATATGAGAAACACTTCACGAATGTTGGTCGCGAAAACTAAAAAATGAAACAAATCAGGGAGCATGTACTGGCTTTGCGCAAAGCCCTTCACGATCACAACTACAGATACTATGTGCTAGACGATCCAATCATCAGTGATTATGAGTTTGATCAAAAGCTACGTGAGTTAGCCGATCTTGAAAAACAACATCCCGAGATTTTCGACCCCAATTCACCCACCCTGCGTGTTGGTGGAACAATTAACAAAAATTTCCCAACGATCTCTCACGAGTTTCCAATGTACTCGTTGGACAATGCCTACAGCGAACAAGAACTATTTGATTGGGAAAAACGAATTCAAAAACGACTTGGAACAGATGCTGTTACATACACCTGTGAACTCAAATTTGATGGTGTTTCCATCAGCTTGACTTACGAGAATGGGGTGTTGGAACAAGCAGTGACTAGGGGAGATGGTACACAAGGTGATGAAGTTACTCAAAATATTCGTACAATCCCCACAGTTCCTCTCCAATTGCGTGGAGACTTCACTGATCGTTTTGCCATTAGAGGTGAAATTGTATTGCCAATTGATGGATTCAACAAAATGAATGAAGAACGATTGGCCCTTGGAGAGAGGCCTTATAGAAACCCTCGTAATACAGCTTCAGGTACATTAAAATTGCAAGACAGTTCGTTGGTTGCCAAGCGTCCTCTACAGTGTTTTTTGTATCAAATGATTGCAGATCGCAGTTTGTTTACCACCCAATTGGAGAGTCTTCAAACAGCACGAAAACTGGGATTTCACGTTCCTGAACATTACACGCTTGCATCATCGATTGATGAAGTCATGCATTTTATATCGTACTGGGAAAAAGAACGTTCAAACCTTCCCTTCGAAATTGATGGCATTGTCATCAAGGTCAATAACATATCTCAACAAGACGAATTGGGTTACACATCCAAATCACCAAGATGGGCAATTGCATATAAGTTTAAGGCAGAAAGAACCTATGCGATTTTAGAATCTGTTCAATTCCAAGTTGGTCGAACTGGGGCAATCACGCCAGTTGCAGTACTCGATCCTGTCGTATTGGGTGGAACTGTTGTCAAGAGAGCCTCCTTGCACAATGCTGACCAAATCGAAAAACTCGATTTGTATTATGGCGATTCTGTAGCGATTGAAAAAGGAGGCGAAATTATTCCAAAAATCACCACTGTCGATCGAAACAAAAGGAGTATTGAAGCCAAGAAAGTATTGTATGCGAGTCATTGTCCCGATTGTCAAACAGAATTGATAAGAATTGAAGGCGAGGCAGATCATTATTGTCCAAACCATCAAGGTTGTCCAACCCAAATTGTGGGGAGAATCCAACACTTTATTTCTCGCAAGGCGATGAATATATATGGCCTTGGTAGTGAAACAATTGAACTGCTATATCAACAGCGATTGATTGTCTCATATGCAGATTTGTATGCATTGACCTACGATCAACTTATTCCTTTGGAAAGAATGGCCGACAAATCAGTCCAAAATATATTGGACGCCATTGAGGAGTCGAAAAAAGTACCATTTGAGCGATTGCTCTTTGCTTTGGGCATTCGATATGTTGGACAAACAGTTGCCAAAAAGCTGGCTTCTCATTTTGTTTCAATCGATGCACTCGCCAAGGTAGATGTCGATACACTTATTGAGGTTGAGGAAATCGGTACAAGAATCGCGGAAAGTGTCGTAGATTTTTTTACTTCACTCGCAAACATCCAAATCATAGACCAACTAAAGATGTATGGACTGCAATTCGAAAGTAAGTTGGACGAGCATCAACCAATTTCAAATACACTTTCAGGTCAATCATTCGTTATTTCGGGTGTTTTTAGCTCACACAGTCGAGATGAGATCAAAAAGTTGGTCGAAGATCATGGGGGTAAAATTTCAGGTTCCTTATCCTCAAAAACAACCTATCTACTTGCAGGAGAGAATATGGGTCCAAAAAAGCGAATTAAAGCCGACGAGCTAAACATCTCCATTATTGATGAAGCAAGTTTTCTTTCGATGATTCCCTCTTAGCGTTATAAATATAACATTTTGTTTTCTTTTTAAAAAAGAATCGCAATTATCATGTTTTGAACAGTGGAATCACTAATTTTGCTCACTGAAAATGTTTAAAAATCGAGTTGTTGAAAAAGCTCTAGACGAGCTATCGAATCGGACAGTAAATATGCCTGATACTGTTCGGTCGGTCATTTGTTTGATTGATTTGAGCATCTCGAATGAGGCAAATTTGAACTCCTATATCCAGGAAATTTTCGGAATAAAAAAGAATAAAATCATGACTGTGTATTATGCGCCAAAGCGTTCGAAAGAATTTGCATCTTACAGTCCATTGTTTTGCAATCGCCACCTGCATTGGGATGGCACACTTATTCATCCGTTGAAGAAGAAGATTATGTCCAAAAAATATGATTTGTTGTTCAATTTTTTTAAACAAGACAATCGCACGCTACAGTCTATTTCATCTCACGTAAAAGCAGATTTTAGAGTTGGCTATGCAAAAGTCGATCACAGACTGAATGACTTGATTTTTGGAAATGAAAACAATTCGACTGAACAATTTTTCAACACTTTCAATAACTTTTTCTTTAAAATCAGTACAGAATGAGCAAGTCCCCATTTAGTGGAACAGGTGTTGCAGTCATCACTCCATTTACTTCAAGTCTCGAGATTGATTATAATTCTCTTGGTCAACTCATCAATTATTTGATCGAAAATGATATCGAATATTTGGTTGCTATGGGTACAACTGCAGAGTCACCAACTATATCTGTGGAAGAGAAGAAAAAGATTTTTGACTGTTTTGTCGAAACAACCGCCAATCGTGTACTCTTGGTCATGGGGCTTGGAGGCAACAATACTGCTGCACTGGCACAATCATTACAACAGGTTGATACGAAGGGGTTTTCTGCTATATTATCAGTTTCACCTTATTACAACAGACCAACGCAAGAGGGGATTTATAGACATTACAAAGCTTTGGACGCAGCAACCCCATTGCCACTCATATTATATAATGTTCCTGGAAGGACTGCTGCAAATATCACTGCAGAAACAACATTAAGAATTGCGCATGACTGCCCAAATGTGATTGGAATTAAAGAAGCCAGTGGGGATTTGGTGCAAGGAAGGGAAATTCTTGCGGGTCGACCAAAGGATTTTATTGTTGTTTCGGGTGATGATGAAACAGCAATCCCATTAATTCAATCTGGTGCTGAGGGTGTTATTTCAGTTATTGCTGGTGGATTCCCAAATTTGTTTAAATCAGGTGTACAAGCTGCAATCGAAGGGGATCACAAAAAGGCTGATGAAATCGCGAATCTTGTTCAATCAATTGCTGATCAAGTGTATGCTGAAGGCAATCCAGGTGGGATCAAGGCAGTGCTTGCACTTCGTGGCATGATCGAAAACCAACTTCGTTTACCTTTGATTCCAGTTTCTGATCCTGTTAGATCAGCGTTAAAAACTTTTGTGGATAAGTACGATTAGCCTTGGGTTTTTTGTTCAATTGTCTAACTTTACACCATGCAACAACTAAAACTTAAAATATCATCTCTAGGATTGATTTGTATGCTCCTCCAGTCTTGTGGGCCCTATCAAAAGGCATTGAAGAGTGAAGACGTAAAACTCAAATATGACATGGCTGAAGCCTATTATGATGAGGGTCATTTTCGAAGAGCAAAAGGGCTTTTCGAGCAATTAAAACCAATTTATAGAGGCAAGCCACAGTCAGAACGAATCACTTACTTTTATGCAAATTGCTTGCTAAATACAAAGTCCTATATCTCAGCAGCTTACGAGTTTGAGTCTTTTACCAAAGCATTTCCTGACAGTGACAAACTCGAGGAGGCTTATTATCTCGTTGCTTTTGCTTATGCTGAGATTTCTCCTGTGTACAGCCTAGATCAAAAAGACACTGAAGAAGCCCTAAACAAATTGCAAGACTATATCAATCGTTATCCCAACAGCGAACGCATGGGTGAGGTCAACAATTTGGTGGAGGAATTGTTGCGAAAACTCGAGCGAAAGTCTTTTGAAAATGCCAGACAGTTTTACACCGTCAGGGATTATAAAGCAGCCATCAAAGCAATTGACAACTTCATAGGCGATTTTCCAGGGACACCTTTTCGAGAAGAAGCGATGTTTGTACAGTTTAAATCTTCTGCCATACTAGCCATCAATAGTGTTTTTTCTAAGAAAGAAGAACGCCTCGATAATGCAGTTGCTTATTATGATGATTTTATCAGATCCTATCCTGATTCTGAATTTATGGAACAGACGAACTCGATTAGAAATGATATCGAGAAAGAAATTACTACATTTGCATCCAATTAAAAATACGGTATGTCGATTAAAAATTCTAATGCACCAGATACAACGGTAACTTATAACCGAAATGAGTTAGATGAACCAACAGGAAACATCTACAAGACCGTTTCTATACTTGCCAAACGTTCGATTCAGATCAATGAAGAACTGCGTACAGAACTTTTTGAGAAGTTAGAAGAGTTTGCTACCCCTATTGAAACACTAGAAGAGATTTTTGAAAATAAAGAACAAATTGAGGTTTCTAGGTTCTATGAAAAGCTACCCAAGCCCCACGCTGTAGCTATTGAGCAGTGGATAGCAGAAAAAATATATTATCGTCATACTGACGAAACAACTAAGTAAATGTTTCCTCCCCTACATGCCAAAAAGGTACTCCTTGGCATTTCTGGAAGCATAGCTGCCTACAAGACTCCTATCCTCGTACGTGCCCTAATCAAAGCTGGTGCAGAAGTGCAAGTTGTCATGACCCCTGCCTCTAAGTCGTTTGTTGCACCACTATCATTATCGACAGTTTCCAACAAGCCTGTTTATTCAGAATTTGTTGAAAGCGAAGATGATTTGTGGAACAACCATGTCGATCTTGGGCTTTGGGCAGATCTGATGCTGATTGCACCTGCCTCTGCCAATACCCTGTCTAAAATGTTACAAGCCACTTGTGACAACCTCTTACTTGCAGTTTATCTCTCTGCCAAATGCCCTGTCTATTTTGCTCCTGCAATGGATTTGGATATGCACGAACATCCTGCTACCCAAGAGGCAATTCAACAACTGATGATGCGTGACAACATACATATCCCTGCACAAGAAGGGGAATTGGCCAGTGGTCTGCAAGGGATTGGACGTATGCAAGAGCCAGATCAGATTGTAGATTTTATCGAAAAAGATTTAGCTACCAAAATGCCTCTCATGGGTCAAAAGATATTGATTACTGCTGGTCCAACATACGAACCTATCGATCCAGTTCGTTATATAGGTAATCACTCATCAGGTAAAATGGGTTACGCAATTGCAAATGAAGCTGCTTCACAAGGCGCAGAAGTAGTGTTGGTCTCAGGCCCCACTGATGAAATCCCGATTCATCCAGCCATCAAGCTTGTGAGAACCAATACTGCCGATGAAATGCTTGAAGCTTGTTTACAAGATTTTAATGATTGTAATATACTTGTTATGTCTGCTGCAGTTGCTGATTACAAACCAAAGAATTTAGAGAAAAATAAAATAAAGAAGAGCGAGAATACTTCATCCATCGAACTGGTAAAAACAGTTGATATCCTTCAACAATTGGGACAAAAAAAATCGAATCAGTTGATCGTTGGGTTTTCACTTGAAACAGAAAACGAATTGGCTAATGCAAAAACAAAACTTCAGAAAAAAAATCTCGATGCAATCGTGCTGAATTCCCTGGCAGATAAAGGAGCTGGCTTTCAACACAATACAAATAAAATCACTTTTATCCCTGCCAAAGGAAAACACAAAACCTATCCCTTAAAAAACAAATCTGAAGTTGCTGTTGATATATTAGACGAAATTAAATCAATGATCGATGCATAAACTATTCCTGTTTTTTATTGTTTCTAGCATTTCATTTGCACAGGTAATCGACTGCAAAATTAACGTGAATGCAGACTTGGTCGATCAAACAAATAGTCAGATTTTTGAAACCCTTGAGCAAGAGTTAAACGAATTTGTGTCTTCGACAAAATGGGTTGATATTCGAGTAGAGGATTACAATAAAATCAACTGTACAATGTTGATCACGGTTCAGAACTATAACAACAACGAATTTCAAGCCAGTTTGCAAATTCAGTCCTCACGCCCTGTTTTTGGATCAACCTACGAAACCCCTCTTTTGAATCGAAAGGACGATGATTTCAATTTTAATTATCAGGAATTTGAATCTCTAAATTTTAACCCCAACAGTACCAATACATCTCTTGTATCATTGATTAGTTACTATGTTTATGTGACTCTTGGGATTGATGCTGATTCGTTTTCGCTAAATGGGGGAGATACCTATTTCAATCAGGCACGAAAAATTGTTGATTTATCTCAATCCAATCGCTTTTCAGGGTGGAAACAGTCTGAAAAAAGAACCAATAGATATTGGCTTATTGACCAGCTGAGTTCGAATCCCTTTTCTCTTTTTCGACAAGCCATATATGATTATCATCTCAATGGGTTGGACGTGATGTCTTCTCAGCCAGAAGCAGGCAAACAAGCCATTGCCAAGAGTGTTTCGGACTTAAATACCTTGTCTGATAGTCGCCCAAACAGCTTGGTTGCACAATTGTTTTTTGATGCCAAAGCAGATGAAATTGTTCAGATTTTTGGAGGAGGCCCTTCATTCGATACCTCACAACTTGTGGATGACTTAAATCGGGTTGCGCCTTTTTTTAATGCCAAATGGTCTCAAATTCAATAGTCGAATATCTCTGAAAAAGTTATATTTGATTTTCATTAATTTTTTGATTCGTTGTTACAGTCCATTTCGATAGTCAATTTTGCTCTCATAGACGACATCCAATCTGATTTTGGCCCTCAACTTAATGTTGTGACAGGCGAAACAGGCTCTGGAAAGTCGATTGTGATGGATGCCCTATCTCTCGTTTTGGGTGCTAGAGCAGACTTGTCAGCTGTTAGAGATGCTTCCAAAAAGTGCATCGTCGAAGTTGTATTTGATTTGTCAAAGACTTCATTACATTCAGTTTTTGATGATTTAGAAGTTGATTTTGATGTTGAAACAATTTTCAGGAGAGAGATTTTACCCTCTGGAAAATCACGCTCATTTATTAACGACACACCTGTTCAGCTTGACAAATTGCGATTTCTTGGATCAGAACTTGTTGACTTGCATTCTCAACATCAAACTTCGCAATTGGCAAATTCGGCATTTCATTTTGACTTGTTGGACACCTTTTCTGGCGCAATGGATTTGAGGTCTGACTTTCAAGACGCTTTATCGACTGCAAAACAAATTGAAAAGAAATATCAAGAACTTCTTAAAGCCCAACGAGCTGCTAAGGAATCTTTTGACTATAACTTCTTTCTTTTGGAAGAATTAAAAATGTTAGAACTGCAAAATGATATGCAATCTACGCTGGAGGATGAACGAAATTTGCTGCAGCACGCGCATGATATCAAAGAAAATATTCATCAGATTTTGGCAATTGCGACGAAAGAAAATCTTGGATTGACTGATCAATTAAGCCAATGTAAAATGGGCTTGCAAAAGCTCGAGTCATTTAGTGAACAGTTTCAAGCATTATCGCAGCGATTGGACAGTATGTGGATTGAATGGTCTGATATTCAAGCGACTTTATCGACACTCGACGATGACTTGACTGTTGATCCTGCACGTCTTGAAGTTGTGAATCAAACACTGAGTAAGATTTATGCGCTCCAACAAAAACACCAAGTTGCTGATGTTGATGGATTGATGAAAAAAGAACAGCAATTATCAGCACTTTGCCAAGTAGTTACAGAAGGAGATGATGAGATTAAAATCGAAAAGCAACGTCTTGAGGAGGCAGAGAATAAGGCTTGGGATTTATCTAAAAATTTGGCTACACTTCGAAGAAATCATATAAAAGAACTAGCAGATGAGCTCACGACACGTCTCAAAAAACTAGGCATGGAACACGCTCGCTTATATTTTCAATTAGATACTGAGTCAACCCTAAGCTCTACAGGATCCGACACCCTCACAGTTTTATTTTCGGCCAACAAAGGCATCGACTTTTCAGAGCTACGTAAGATTGCCTCAGGTGGTGAACGTTCGCGAATTATGCTTGTTATTAAGTCGATACTTGCAAAAAATGACCACTGTCCAACAATGATTTTGGATGAAATCGACACAGGTGTTTCAGGTGAGATGGCAAAAGCAATGGGTGATTTTATGCGAGAGATCAGTCAACATACACAGTTGATATCTATTACTCACCTGCCACAAATTGCTGCAATGGGTACTTCGCATATCAAAGTGTATAAAACCACAGATGATGAAACCACTCGCACACGTGTAAAGACATTGGTAGGCGAGGATCGAGTGATAGAAATTGCGCAAATGATCGATGGAAATCAAATTACGCAAACTGCACGCACCTACGCTGAAAAATTATTGAATTAGTACTATATTTATCAAAATTTTTTTATGCCTTACAACTTACTAAAAGGAAAGAAAGGAATCATATTCGGCGCATTAGATGAAAACTCTATTGCTTGGCAAACTGCAACTCGTGTTCATGAGGAAGGTGGTGAATTTGTTTTAACAAATGCACCAGTTGCTATGCGCATGGGCTCAATTAATGACCTTGCAGAGGAAACAAATTCGCAAGTGATTCCAGCAGATGCAACCAGTACTGAAGATTTGGAGAACCTAATTGAACAGTCAATGGAAATCTTGGGTGGGAAGATCGACTTTGTTTTACACTCAATTGGCATGTCAGTCAATGTGCGAAAAGGAAAGTCTTATACAGACCAAAACCACAGCTGGACAGCGAAGGGTTGGGATGTTTCAGCTGGTTCGTTTCACAAGCTCATGCAAGTCTTATATAAGAAAGATGCAATGAACGAATGGGGTAGTATTGTAGCGTTGAGCTATATGGCTGCCCAACGAGTCTTTCCCGATTACAATGATATGGCTGATAACAAGGCTTACCTAGAATCGATTGCGAGAAGTTTTGGGTACTTCTTTGGCAGAGATAAGAAGGTGAGGGTCAACACCATATCACAATCGCCAACGCCTACCACTGCTGGTAAAGGTGTCAAAGGCTTTGATGGTTTTATCTCTTATGCTGAAAAAATGTCTCCTTTAGGAAACGCAACAGCACTCGATTGCGCAAACTATACGATCACTTTGTTTTCCGATTTGACTAAAAGGATTACATTGCAAAACCTCTATAATGATGGTGGTTTTTCAAATATGGGCGTAAGTGATGCTGTCATGGACATGATTGACAATCAAAAGTAAAATAAATCGATCATTTATGGCTTTATTAAGCGGTCTTACCAAACAGATTGGATCGCTCAAGCAATTGCGTTTAATTATTATATTTTTTCTCTTTTCCTTTGTTGTTTGGCTGTCTTCAAAAATGTCGGAAACACATACTGCTAGCGTTGAAATCCAGTTTGATTTTAGCAATGAAACTTTTGAAATCTATCGTACAAATAATGAAGTACAAGCGACTGATTTTATTGTTTCTGGAACAGGTTTTCGTTTGCTTTCCGCTCGATTGATTACACCAACTGTTTTTCTATCTATGTCGGATGCTCAAATGGATCGAGATGGGATTTATTTCACCCAACAAGATTTAATTTCGTTTGTAGAATCACATTTTCGAAATGTGTTTCTAGTCAATCAGCTATCACTCAAAAGACTTGATGCCCCATTCATTAAATCTGCATCAAAAAGGGTACCTGTACGACTCGATCAGGACTTGATGCCAGCTGATGGTTATGCATGGTCAAGTGAACGACAAATTGTGCCAGACTCTTTAACAGTCTTTGGGTTGCCTTCACAAGTTGATACTTTGATGTATGCACTTTTAGAGAGTCCAAAGAAGAAGATCTTTAACACTTCTTTCGACCAAAAATTGGCAGTAACAACTGATCTACAATCAAATTTTAAATGGAGTCAGACAAAGGTTCATGTTATGCAAAACATTTCTCGCTACACACAAGTTGAACTTCGCCTTCCTGTCGAAGTAATCGACTCTGATGAAAAAGTTGATGTGAGCTTGATTCCAGCATTTGTTTTGGTCAACCTTCGTGTTCCCATTGAAAGAGTTCGTCAGATCGAGCCATCACAGTTTGTGCTAGGATGTCGATTGCCATCTGATACGACTGCAGAATACTTAGATGTCAATTTTGAGAAAATACCTGAGGATATCATGGTTAAAGATATTACACCAAAACAAGTACGTTATTTTTTAGATTGATGGTACAGATCGCAGTTACAGGAAATATGGGATGTGGTAAAACCACAATTTGTCAGTTGATGGAGAATGAAGGTATACCTGTTTACTATTCTGATGTTCGTGCCAAACAGTTGATGAATCAAAATGAATCTTTGATGGACTCAATAAAAGAGCGTTTTGGTGAAGAATCCTATCACGATGGTTTGCTCAATCGGAAATGGGTTGCAAGTATCGTCTTTGACGATGCAACTGCTCTAAACGATTTGAACAATTTGGTTCATCCTGTTGTTCAAAAAGACTATTTGAATTGGGTGTCTCAACAAACAAAGGATATCATTGCTTACGAATCTGCCATACTGATTGAGCATGGGAATCAAGGGAATTTTGATATTGTGATTTTGGTTCAATGTCCAGAAAAGATTCGATTTGAACGCATCCAAAAACGTGATGGCTTGACCTTGGATCAAGTACAAGCACGCTCACGTTTTCAGTGGCCAGAGGAAGAAAAAATCAAATATGCTAACTATTTGATTGAAAACACTGTGTTTGAACAAGCAAAGCAACAACTCAATTCTGTTATAGTATCTATTCGTAAACAATTGCAGAAAGATTAGTTATTTTTGAATATGAATCGTGGGTTCTTTCCAATATTGATTTTTTTGATGACACTCTCCCTGATAGGGATTATTCTTATCCAACGATCATGGATCAACAAAAATGAGAGCAATTTTGAGCGACAGTTTGTGTTGAGTGTCAGTGCTGCAATTTCAGAGGTTTCTTCTCAAATAAAGGAGCGAGAACTACTTGATTATTTATCTGCTTATCAAAAAATGATTGATAGTATTGGAACGCCGAGATACTCTGAATTGACAGAGGTTTTTGAGTATATCGATCGTAGTCCAGATGCTGATGTTTCCTACTTTATTCAACAAGGAATCATTGAAGATGATTATAACATCTCTTTACAAACCTTCGACTCGTTGAGCAATGATTCTGCACCCATTTTAGATTATCGAAGAATTAAATCACTGACCATAATTGATGAAAGTTTTGAGCGAGAAAAAGAGAATATGAGCTCAACCGAGCGATTGCAACGAATCGAGAGAATGTCATCAATGGACAAAGCTCGTTATGAAACGATTTTTATGGATTTTGCTGATACTAAGCCAATTCAAATGAGGGTCAACAACCTAGAACTCGAATTGCTCTTGCGTCAGGAATTTCTTCTAAGAGAAATCAGAATTCCATTTGAGTTTCGTGTTTTTGACGGGAATCAAGTGAGTGTTGTTGGATCTGAAAACTATTTATCAACGCTCAACGAAAGACAATTTAAAACCCCATTATTCATTCGCGATGATGAACCACATCGCTATGAGCTTCGGATTGCATTTCCAAATCTAGATCGTTTCATTGAGGAGTCTGTTTACAACACGCTATTGCTCTCTTTGTTGTTTACGCTGATTATTTTGGGTGTTTTTGCAGCATCTTTATTTCAGATTTTAAAACAAAAAAAGATATCAGAAATCAAGTCAGATTTTATCAATAATATGACGCATGAGTTTAAGACACCCATTGCAACGATTCATTTGGCACTTGACGCATTGAATAATAAAGGGGTTTTAAAAGATTCTAAAAAGTTTACTGGGTATTTAGAGATGATCAGAGACGAGAATAAGCGTTTGCATACCCACGTCGAAAATGTATTGCAAATTTCACAGCTTGAAAAGCGAGAATTGGATTTGGAAAAACAAAACATCGATCCTCATCTGACCATTCAAAGTGCCCTTGATCATGTTCGTCTCATCATTCAAAATCGTGGTGGACAGTTGATACAGCAATTCTCAAAATACCCTGTGCAATTGTTCATATCCTCAGTTCACATGACAAATGTTTGGGTAAATCTGCTAGACAATGCGATTAAGTATTCAAACAAAGAGCTCGTTGTTGAGATCGAAACAAGCGTAGATGAAAAAGGATTTACTGTCAAAATTAAAGACAAAGGAATCGGAATGACAGCTGCAGTACGTAAACGAATATTTGACAAGTTTTATCGAGAATCTTCTGGTAATATTCACAATGTAAAAGGTCATGGATTAGGACTGGCTTATGTCAAACAAATAATAAAAATGCACTCTGGCACGATTTCTGTTTCTAGTGCACCAAACCTAGGAAGCACATTCACTGTGTTTTTGCCATTTTAAAATAGTCTAAAATGAATGCAAGAAATAAACACGTATTGTTAGTTGAAGATGACTTAAACTTTGGCACAGTATTGAGAGATTATTTGCAGCTAAATGGATATAAAGTTGTACTTGCTCGAAATGGTCTGGAGGGCTATGAAAAGTTTAAAAAGAGCGAGTTTGATATTTGTGTACTAGATGTTATGATGCCCTATAAAGATGGTTTTACACTTGCCAAAGAAATTCGCTCAAAAAACAAGTCCATTCCCATCGTTTTCCTGACTGCCAAATCGATGAAAGACGATGTGTTGAAAGGCTATAAAATTGGAGCAGATGACTATTTGACAAAGCCCTTTGACTCTGATATTCTGATGAAAAAGTTGGATGTTTTGATTCAGCGAAATGAACAAAATAAAGAAAAATCAAAGCCAAAATCTAGGATTGTCATTGGGGATTTTATATTTAATCCTCGCTTGCGAACTTTGACTTATAAAGTAGATGAAGCCAGAAGCCTTTCGCCAAAAGAAAATCAGCTGTTGTTAATGCTGGTTGAAACCCAAGGTGATTTACTTTATAGAAATAAAGCACTGAGCGAAATTTGGAACGACGACAATTATTTTACTTCCAGAAGTATGGATGTTTATATTGCAAAGTTGCGTAAGTATCTTCGAAGCGATTCCAACATCGAGATTGCAAACATTCATGGCGAGGGCTTTCGTTTGATTACTTCTTAAGACCGAGGATGAAATTGGTTGATTGTTTGTTGTAAATGCTTATTGCTCATATGTAAATAACGTTCTGTAGTTGTGATACTACTATGACCTAGCATTTGTTGAACAGAACTGATGTCAGCTCCATTTTCAACAAGGTGTGTTGCAAATGAGTGACGTAAACTGTGTGGACCTATTTTTTTTTGAATGCCTGCAAGTGCTGCAGCTTTATTCACAATTATAAATATCATATTGCGCGTGAGTTTTGTTCTTCTGTTATTGAGAAACAAAATATCACTATGCCCTTTTTTTCCTTCCACTCGAACAGACAGATACTGATTGACAGTTTTTTGTCCAATTCGACCAATGGGTACAAAGCGTTCTTTATCCCCTTTGCCGATTACCTTGACTAATCCTTCTTCAAAAAATAAATCTGAACAACGCAGATTGACGAGTTCACTCACGCGCAATCCACAGGAGTAAAGCATTTCAAGTATGCATCGATTTCGTATCGACATCGGTTCTTCTCCAGTAAAACTATTGATAAGCTCTTCGACCTCCGAAACAGATAAAGTAATTGGTAGGGTGGTTCCGATTTTAGGAGGTTCTACCAAAGTAACAGGATTGTTGTCGCGCAGGCCCTCTGTGATAAGAAAGTCAAAGAACGATCGAAGACCAGAAAGCAAACGAGATTGAGATGAGGGCTTTACTTCTTTGGCAGTGTCATAAATAAACTGAAGCAAATGATCTGAATCGACTTTGGTTGGACCAAATTTGATGTTGTGTTTCTCTAAGTATGCAATCAGTTTTTGAACATCAAAAACATAATTTTCTAATGTATTTTCCGAAAGTCCTCTTTCGAGAAGTAGATATGATTTAAAAGCTTTGATACTTTCACTCCAGTTCATATTCGAAGATACATTATATTTACAGCGCCCTTACGTATATTTTGTAAAAGAATGATGAAGATAGCAATTATAAACGGTCCAAACCTGAACCTCTTGGGAAAGCGTGAACCTAATGTATATGGTAACAAAGATTTTGACGCATATTTTCTTCAACTTCAATCCTTGTATACTACTATTTCTTTGACTTATTATCAGTCTAATGTTGAGGGAGAGCTCATCAATGAAATCCAACGTGTGGGTTTTGATGTTGATGGTATAATTTTAAACGCTGCTGCCTATACCCATACTTCTGTTGGGATAGGGGATGCGATCAAAGCTATTGCAGCGCCAGTGATTGAGGTACATATTTCCAACACTTTCGCTCGGGAAGATTTTCGACACACTTCATATATAACCCCCAACGCAAAGGGGTTGATCCTTGGATTTGGACTTGATGTTTATCGTTTGGCGATTGAGAGTTTTTTGCCAAAGCTTTAAATCGGTCGATGACGATTTGAACTGGTAAGTGTTTTTCTCACCAACCAATCAGTGAGTTTATCTGGAAAATAATAAGCCATTAGTCGGAAGAAAAATTTGTTTTTATGCACAATATACCTCGTTTTTGGTCTTTTGATGGATATGCACTTGAGGATTAAAGTAGATATTTTTTCAACTGGTAGGGCATTGCGCTCGGCATTTTCGATCATTCGATCAGCTTTTTTGAGTACCTCATAATAATCTGAATCTTTAAATCTGTCCATTTTATTTAGATTCTTTTTCCAAATTTCTGTCTTGATTGGGCCAGGCTCAATGGCAATGACTTGGATGCCATACTGGCGCAATTCTCTTCGATAAATGTCGTTTATACTTTCCAGGGCATGCTTTGAAATGCAGTATGCGCCATTGAATGGCGAATTGAATAGCCCTGAAACTGAGCTGATATTGATGATGCGACCTGCTTGTTTGTTTGCTTTGGGTTTCAATAATGGCAGAAAGAGGTTTGTTATTCGACGAACAGACTTGACATTAACGTCGAGTTGCATTTCAAATTCTTCTTCTGTTAAGAGTTCTAAGGGACCTGGTACTGCAATACCAGCGTTGTTGACCAGTGCTGCTACACGATCACAATTCTCAAAAACAATGCTTGATGCTTTGACAACCTCATCATGATTTTGTACATCAAACTGCAGTGGTGTAAATCGAGTTGTATAGATTGAGGACAACTCATCAGCATCCTCTTTTTTTCTCACACTTCCATAGATGTGATATCCTTTTTGGTGCAGTAAATCAAGTGTTGCCCTACCAATTCCTGTCGAAACTCCTGTAATAATGATATTTTTACTCAAGATTTCTAAATGGTTTAAGATTTTACATAACAATCAAAAGCCATCAATGGGCTTGTCTTTTGTATAGTAAAAGCAGTGAGGTGTGTTAAATATGTATGACCTCATCATAGGCAGCAGCAACTGCTTCCATTACCGCCTCACTCATGGTTGGATGGGGGTGTACTGCTTTTAAAATTTCATGACCAGTCGTTTCGAGCTTTCGTCCAACAACTGCTTCTGCAATCATGTCAGTGACGCCAGCACCAATCATATGGCAACCAAGCCATTCGCCATATTTGGCATCAAAAATAACTTTTACAAAACCATCGGTATGACCACCTGCTTGGGCTTTGCCTGAAGCTGTAAATGGAAATTTACCAACTTTAATTTCATATCCCTTTTCTTTTGCTCGCTCTTCAGTATAGCCAACAGAGGCAACCTCAGGGAAACAGTAGGTACAGCCTGGGATATTATTATAATCGATGGGCTCTACATGATGACCTGCAATTTTTTCAACACACAATATTCCTTCTGCAGAGGCAACATGCGCCAGTGCTTGGCCAGATGTGACATCTCCAATCGCATAGTATCCTGGGACATTTGTTTGATAGAAAACGTCCACCAAAATTTTATCTCTATCTGTGGCAATCCCGAGTTCTTCCAGACCTATATTTTCGATGTTTGTTTTGATTCCAACTGCTGACAAAACGATATCAGCAGATATTTCTTCTTCACCATCTTTTGTTTTGATAGTAGCCTTAACACTTTTGCCACTAGTATTTACTTTGGTGACTTCTGCGCTGGTCATAACCTTAATTCCGCTTTTTGTGAAACTTCTTTCCATTTGTTTTGAAATTTCATCATCTTCAACAGGGATAATTTTAGGCATATATTCAACGAGGGTTACTTTTGTACCCATGGCATTGTAGAAATAGGCAAACTCAACACCAATCGCACCAGAGCCAACAACAATCAGTTTCTTTGGTTGTTTTGGAAGTGTCATTGCTTCGCGATAGCCGATGACTTTCTTGCCATCTTGCGGAAGACTGGGGAGTTCTCTAGATCGTGCGCCAGTTGCAATAATTACATGATTTGCCTCATATTCTGTTTCTCTTCCATCTTCACTGGTGACAGCTACTTTTTTGCCAGCTTTCAGCGTGCCATGACCGATAATGACTTCAATTTTATTTTTCTTCATCAAAAACTGAACGCCTTTGCTCATTGTGCCAGCAACATTTCGACTTCGATTGACGACTGCATCGAAATCCTTATCATAATTTTCGATCGTCAAGCCATAGTCATCGGCATGTTTGAGGTAGTTGAACACCTGTGCAGATTTCAAAAGCGCTTTTGTCGGAATACATCCCCAGTTCAAGCATACACCACCCAAGCTTTCTTTTTCGATTATGGCAGTTTTAAGCCCCAATTGTGATGCTCGAATTGCAGTAACATATCCTCCAGGACCACTTCCTAAAACAATAATATCAAACTTACTCATATAAAATATTTATTTGACGAAAATACGAAACGAAACACGAATTCAATAGGGAATATGGAATAACTATGATTTAAAATTTAGGCTTGCTGAGTTTACACAATATCTTCGTTGGGATGGGGTAGGGCCATCAGGAAAAACATGCCCTAGATGACTGTCACAGTTTTCACACAAAATTTCAATCCGAATCATGCCATGACTGTGATCGGGTTCGTAGCGAATTTTGCCATCAAGCGAATCGGAAAAACTTGGCCAACCACAGTTGCTTTCAAACTTATGATCACTTGCAAAAAGGGGCTCTTTGCAGCCTTTACAAACATAAGTGCCATTTTCAAAATGAGTATTATATTCTCCTGTGTGTGGATACTCTGTTCCCTTTTCTCGCATAACGTGATAGGACTCGTCATCGAGAATTTCTCTCCATTGGTCTTCAGTTTTTTTAAAAGAAGTCTTACTCATCTGAAACAAAAGATAATGCAACTGAATTGATACAATGTCTTTGTCCTGTCGTTTTGCGAGGGCCATCATTAAAAAGATGCCCCAAATGACCACCACAACTAGAACAAATCAGCTCTATTCTTGTATAGCCGAGTTTATTGTCTTTTTTGTAGGATACAGCTCCCTCAACTGCTCTGTCGAATGCAGGCCATCCACTTCCAGAATCATATTTATGATCTGAGACGTAAAGTGGGGCTTCACAACCTGCACATTTGTAAACCCCTTCCTTGTAGTGGTTATTGTATAAGCCTGAAAAGGGTCTTTCAGTACCAGCCTCACGCAAAACATAATAGGCATTATCGTCAAGCTGTGCTTTCCATTCTGCATCAGTCTTCTGACAAGACAAATCTTGTGCTGGTGAATTGGGTGTTTTGGGATTTTGCGCACATGCAATGTGGCTAAAAATCAATAATATAAATAGAATAAATCTCATGGGTATTGAAATAAGAATTGAACAATATGTTGAACAGTTTTAGTGTCTCTCAATATTCGATGATGTCCAAGACCTGATGTTAATTTGAGTTGTGAGTTTCGAGCCAAATCATGAAGTGCAATGCTACATTCATAAGGTGCCTCTTTGTCATCTATATCATGGACAATCAACAATGGAATATCGATTTCTTTTATACTCATACTTGACGAATATGTCTCAAGTTTTGTGCCAAATTGCTTTTCAACAGTAGTAATCATTCTTTCTGTTATTTTTTCAGAAAAATGAAGTTGTTGTGAGAATCGATAAAAAACCCCTTTGATCGAATCACCACTTCCAATGATTGCTGCTGATTGCAGAGGCAAACCATCTTTAATTCCCCGTAACAGCGCAAAACCACCCATAGAGTGTGCAATGGCAGCATCAAAAGGCCCAAATTTTTGATTGAGATCCTGAATACAATATGTA
Organism: Flavobacteriaceae bacterium UBA5950; assembly: GCA_002430545.1. Classification (GTDB taxonomy): domain Bacteria; phylum Bacteroidota; class Bacteroidia; order Flavobacteriales; family Flavobacteriaceae; genus UBA724. The sequence continues at coordinate 46,610 of DJCM01000023.1, read as the reverse complement.
AGTTCAAAGACATTTGTTTTGTTTCCAGGCGATTGACCATGCGCAGGCATATCAAATGTGATGATCTCACAATTTTCTTTTTGTAATTTTTCTGCAAAGTAAAAGAGTTGTGTTCCTCGACCACTCCAACCATGTATCAATAAGACTTTCTGTTTCTTGCCTTGCAATCTGTAAACTTGAATTTCTTTTTGAATGGAAGAAGCATAAAACTTTATTTGCTCTGCTGCATTATACATCTGATGTTCTCGAACAGGAGTTTTGAATCGCTGTGGTCGGAAAAATAAATACAAGGCCACTTTTGTAGCCAACGCACTAGAAATGAGTTGCGTTAGCCAAACTACAAATCGTATTGAAGTGGGGATACGCACTGCTGGCCTTTGTTTTTTGTTCTTTTTCATTGCAATTCAATAAAGTTAATAAATATAAAAAAGCCAAACACATTATTTTCACTATTTTGGTATTCTAAACTAACAATGTTGCATTTACAAAAAGGGAGTAATACACTCATACGCGCATGGGCATCATACGATTGGGCAAATTCAGTTTATTTTTTAGTCATCACTTCAACCATATTTCCGATTTACTATGGGTCGTTGTTTGCTGACAGTTTATACATTGAAATCTTTGGTCAGACATTTAAAAATACTGCACTTATTAGCTATACGACTGCAGCTGCATTTGCAGTTGTTGCTATTTTATCTCCCATTCTCTGTGGGATAGCAGATTATGTTGGGAATAAAAAATCATTTATGAAGTTTTACACTTATGTGGGAGCACTATCCTGCGTTGGCTTGTATTGGTTCAATTTAGACAATATTTACTTTGGTTTGATTTGCTATTTTTTTGGCTCTGTTGGGGCATGGTTGAGTTGGGTATTTTACAACTCTTATCTGCCAGACATTGCTCATCCAGAACAGATGGACAAAGCGAGTGCTTTGGGTTATTCTCTTGGTTATGTAGGCAGTGTTTTGTTGTTGGTTGTCAATCTGAGTATGGTGCTCAATCCTAGTTTATATGGTATTGAGGGCACAGCTTCAGAAGCATCTGTCAAAGCGATGAAATATTCATTTATCTCTGTAGGAATTTGGTGGATTGCCTTTAGTCAAATTGCCTTTCGGTTTTTGCCAAAAAATATTTCGAAAAATCCTTTGACAAAAAAAGTTATTTTCAATGGATATCGTGAGCTTCGTGCTGTTTGGAAAACTTTTTCAAATCATCCAATTTTAAAAAGCTACATCGGCGCTTTCTTTGTGTTTAGTATGGCAGTTCAGACAGTGATGTTGATTGCAGCCTATTTTGGCGAACAAGAAATCAACTGGGGGAGCTCAAGTGAAAAGCAAACCGGACTGATTGTGAGTATCACGATCATTCAACTCATTGCAATTGTTGGCGCAAACATAACTGCACGATGTTCAAAACGATTCGGAAATCTACCAGTTTTAATCACCTTGAATTTCATTTGGGTAAGCATATGTCTATATGCATTCTTCGTTCGATCGCCCATCCAATTTTACATTGCAGCTGGATTTGTTGGGTTGTCTATGGGTGGTATACAATCCTTGGCTCGATCGACATATTCAAAATTTATTCCAAAAACAGATGATACCACATCATTCTTCAGTTTTTACAGTACATCACAAATGACTGGCATTGTCATAGGGATGTTACTCTTTGGCACAATCGACCAAGTCACTGGTTCGATGCGAAACTCAGTTTTATTTTTTCTATCATTCTTCCTGATAGGAGCGTTTCTACTTATTCGAATTTATCGAAGAATGACCAACTGAGTACTGATGTTTTTTATCTCCAAGCCAAGTTGTGATATCTACTTCTTTGGGTTTACCTACATAGGTTACATCAGCAGTTCCATTGATCGATGCATGCAGCTTTTCCAACGAGCAAACACTTGCTTGACCTGTTCCAACGATTTTTATGAATGATTTTTTAGATTTCAATTGGCTTGTGTGAAGAATCCTCGAGCCAACGACTTTACCTTTAATGATTTTACAATTTCCTTTTAAATCTACGTTACCTGAACCAGTAATATTGAAAGAAACATTCTGACTTTCGATGGGAAGACTAATCTCACCTGAACCTATAAGCTCTAGAGACAAATATTTTGATTCTACATTGGTCGTACTTAAACCTTTGTTGATCCGAGTACATATATTTCGGAAATATCCTTTGTTGTGACTATCAACTGTGTTCTTTCTATTGCATTTCCGAAAAACTACACATTGTTAGACGTACTCAAAAGGAGCGTATTGTTTTTGACATCTGTAAATACCTAAGGTATTACATTTGATTCGCCTGTAATTTTGACTTCATGGTGATCACCTTTTTCTACAATAACATCGAAAGGAGCAGAAATTTCAATCCGATCAAATTTTTGGGTTTTAAGTTGTTAAAAGTATAAAACGTTGTTGCCTTTAATTGTATCTTGCCATTGTGCAGAGGCAGCAGTCAATGCACAAATAAGCGTAATAAATAAATAATTCATGATTTTAAGATTTGGTTCTACAAATATAATAATTGTTATATAAAAAGATGGTTGGCATGGATATTGAAATATATATTCAATAATTGCAAAAGATGCGATTTCAATGCAAATCGACTAACTGTTACTGACAAATAAATTGTGTAGCAGTGAAAATGCGACAAAATGACATAATCTATGAGCAAAACAAAATTGATTTCATTAGATGATCTATCATTAGAAGAGTTGGAAGTTGATGCGGAGTTGATTCCGTTGATGACAACAGACGACGAGGAAGCGATATCGAAAGAGCCTATTCCAGAAGTGATTCCCATCTTACCACTGCGCAACACTGTGCTGTTTCCTGGTGTTGTGATTCCAATCACTGCTACGCGTGACAAGTCCATAAAACTGATTCGAGATGCCAATGCGTCAAATAAATTGATTGGGGTTGTTGCCCAGCTCGATTCCAAAGTCCAATATCCAGAGCAAAAAGATCTTCACAAAGTCGGAACACTGGCACGTATTCTTCGTGTATTGCAAATGCCTGATGGTAATACTACAATCATTCTGCAAGGGAAAAAACGTTTTCAGATCGAAAAATTTATAGAATCCCCATCATATTTGAAAGCAACAGTGACTGAGTTGCAAGACGTGCGACCTGAGAAGGGAGATAAAAAGTTTGCTGCAGTCATCGATTCTATCAAAGACCTTTCGCTTCAAATCATTGCTGATAGCCACAATATTCCATCTGAGGCTTCTTTTGCAATCAACAATATCAAAAGTGATTCTTTCTTAGTCAATTTTGTTTCCTCGAATATGAGTATGGCAACTATTGAAAAACAAGAAATTTTGGAAAGCAACGACCTTCACAAACGCGCATTACTTTGTCTGAAAAATATGGATGTGGAGTTTCAAAAGCTTTCGCTGAAAAACGAAGTGCAATCGAAAGTGCGCAATGATTTAGACCAGCAACAACGCGAGTATTTTTTACATCAACAGATGAAAGCCATTCAAGAAGAATTGGGAGGATCTTCATCTCATCAGGATGTTGCAGATATGAAAATTCGTTCTCGTGTGAAAAAGTGGAGTAAAAAGGTAAAATCCCATTTTGAGAAAGAACTTTTAAAGCTTGAACGAATGAATTCTCAAGTCGCAGAGTATGGTGTTCAAAGAAATTATTTAGAGCTACTACTCGATTTGCCATGGAACGAATTTTCAAAGAACAATTTTGATTTGAAGCGTGCAAAGCGTATTCTCGATAGAGATCATTTTGGATTGGAGAAGGTAAAAAAGCGTGTCATTGAGTTTTTGGCAGTATTGAAACTTCGAAACGATATGAAGTCGCCCATTTTATGTTTGACTGGTCCTCCTGGCGTTGGGAAAACATCATTGGGCAAATCGATCGCAGAGGCACTGGGTAGAGAATATGTACGAATCTCCCTCGGTGGTATGCGTGATGAAGCAGAAATCAGAGGTCATAGAAAAACATATATTGGCGCAATGCCAGGTCGAATTTTGCAAAATATTAAGAAGGCAGGTACATCAAATCCAGTCTTTGTTCTCGATGAAATTGACAAACTTTCTTCAGGGGTGAGTGGCGACCCTTCGTCAGCACTACTTGAAGTGCTTGACCCTGAGCAAAACAGTGAGTTTTATGATAATTTTTTAGAGTTAGGTTACGATCTTTCAAAAGTTTTATTTATTGCAACTTCGAATACACTCTCAACTATACAGCCAGCTTTGTTGGATCGAATGGAAATTATTCAAGTTAGTGGATATACACTTGAGGAGAAAATTGCCATTGGGAAAAAATACTTGGTTCCAAAGCAAATAAAAGAACAAGGATTGACAGCAAATGACATTAAAATTGGCAAGTCAGTTTTAAAAAAGATGGTATCTGGGTACACTCGAGAGTCGGGTGTTCGAGGTCTCGATAAAACAATTGCGAAGTTGATTCGGAATCGAGCAATATCCATCGCAATGGAAGAAACCTTTGAGGCATCAGTTGACGCCAAACACATAGAAGATGTTCTTGGTGCTGAAAAGATATCAAAGGCTGCCTATGAAAACAATGACGTTCCAGGTGTCGTAACAGGTCTCGCTTGGACGCAAATGGGTGGAGATATTCTCTTTATTGAATCTTTGGTGACCAAGGGATCAGGAAAGTTGTCACTGACAGGAAATTTGGGTAAAGTCATGAAAGAATCTGCCACTATTGCTTTGGAATTTATCAAATCGTATGCAGATCAACTGGGCACAAATGCAGAGGAGCTAAACAAGAGCAACTATCACATTCACGTTCCAGAAGGAGCAACTCCCAAAGATGGTCCCAGTGCTGGAATTACGATGCTGACTTCTTTGGTTTCTGCCATTACAGGGCGTAAAGTGAAAAGTAGAATTGCCATGTCAGGTGAGATTACATTGAGGGGAAAAGTTTTACCTGTGGGTGGTATTAAAGAAAAAATTCTTGCGGCAAAGCGTGCAAATGTCAAAACCATCATATTGTGTGCCGAAAACAAAAAAGATGTAGATGAAATCAATCAAAACTATCTTCGTGGCCTACAATTTCACTACGTTTCTTCGATGATTGATGTCCTTGATTTTGCATTGACCTCTCAGAAAGCAACAAAAGAGCTTCGTAAAATCAAATAATTTTCAATCCAACACGTTTTATTGACTATATGAGATTGATTGTCGTTGGCGTTTTTTTATTTTGTGCATCATTGTCTGCGCAAGTCGGAGGGTCAAACACATATCAATTTTTAGATCTTTTACCCAGTCCAAGACATATGTCTCTTGGCACATGGGTACCAACGCTATCAACTGCTTCAATCCACAGTAGTTTGGCAAACCCTGCACAGGTGTCAGATTCTATGCGAGGGCAAATCGTGTTCAATTATCAACCTTATTTTGCAGGGATCAGTCGAGGTACAGCTGCTGTTGCAATTGCTTTGAATGAAGCGCATACCATTTTGGTTGATACTCGATTTGTACATTATGGAACATTTGATGAAAGAGATATTCTTGCTGAGAAAATAGGTGAATTTTCAGGAAACGAAGTTGCCTTGGGTGTTGCTTATGCCTATACTATTGATTCCAAAAAGTTGCGAGTTGGGGCAAGATTAAACTTGATAAGTTCAACACTTGCTGATTATCAATCTACAGGTTGGACTGCTGACTTGGGCTTGTATCATGAATCTCAATCGTCTCGCTATCGTTATGCTTTGGTTGCGCGTAATATTGGTTCTCAATTCACCACTTACGATAATGTTAAGGAAAGCACACCCTTTTCTTTATCTCTTGGCATTTCAAACGAATTAGAGTATTTGCCTCTTCGTTGGCATTTGTCTCTTGATTATCTTCACAGATGGGATCTTGCCTATGTGAACACCAACCAACAGCAAACTGATTTTGAAGGGGAGTTGATCGATGATTCTCCAACATTTATGGATGAGATTGTCAGACACCTTGTATTTGGGGCAGAATTGTTTCCAGATCGTCCATTCTCTATTCAAGTTGGTTATAATTTTTTGAGATCTGCAGAACTTTCAATCTCTGAAATTCGTAGTTTTTCTGGTTTGAGTTTTGGTTTTGGTGTCAATTTGCGAAAATTTAAATTCAATTATAGTCATGCTCGTTTCAGTGCAGCTGGAAACACTAATTTTTTAGGTCTTACCTTTGTACCTTAGATGAAGAACATCATTATATCCATCGACGGAGCATCATCAACAGGCAAAAGCTCTTTGGCAAAAGCGCTTGCAAAACATTACAGCTTCAAGCATATTGACTCTGGCGCCATGTATCGTGCGCTCACTTTTTATGCTTTGCATCATCAACTTATCGACAAAAATCACTTTGATATAGACACCCTTGTTTCCCATTTGCCATCAATTGAAATTGATTTTTCCCCTGATGATTTTGTAACACTAAATGGTAAAATTATTGAAAATGAAGTACGATCGATGGAAGTCTCCAACTACGTCAGTATCGTTGCAAAGGAGACTTTGTTCAGAAAATTTATGGTCGCCAAGCAGAGAGAGTTAGGAAAAAAAGGAAACGTTGTCATGGACGGAAGAGATATCGGCAGTGTTGTATTTCCTGACGCAACCATCAAATTTTTTATCGAAGCATCGATTGAAGTAAGAGCCAAACGAAGATTTGCTGAGCTCACACAGAAAAATATTGATGTTTCTCTAACAGATGTAATTTCCAATATCGAAAATAGAGATCATATTGATTCTTGCAGAGATGATTCTCCCTTAGTTATCCCAGAGAATGCGATTGTTCTGACCAACAATGAGGATGGTTTATCTCATCTTCTCGAAGTTGCTATTTCCAAAATCGACAGTCTTAATCAATAATTTTTTATTGCCTAAATATTTGCTTGTCTATTGAAAAGGGTTAATTTTGCCCACCCTAAGGGAAACGTTTTGTAGAGAATACCCCTTAGTGTAATATATGAACCCCTTTTGTTGTTTGGCGTTTATTCTCTAAAAGCAACAGAATACAAAAACAATTAATCATGACGAATGATCATGTAAACGAGGAGCCTCAAGTTGAAGACGTAGAGACCTCAATAACTACTGGAGAGACAAAAGAAGATCAGTCTCCAAAACAATCTCCAGAAGAATTTTTAGAAAATTTTGATTGGCTTTCTTATCAAGAAGCAGCAGAAGTTGTTGATGAAAAGAAGTATAAAGAATTTGAAAAGCTTGTCCATGAAAATTTTGTGGACACACAGCATACAGATGTAATTCAAGGAACAGTCACACACATGACTGATCGTGAAGCAATTATTGACATCAATGCAAAATCTGAGGGTGTCATTTCATTAAATGAATTTCGATACAATCCTGACCTAAAGGTTGGTGACCCTGTTGAAGTGATTGTTGACATCAGAGAAGACAAAACAGGACAACTTGTTTTATCACACCGAAAGGCTCGCGTGATAAAAGCTTGGGATCGTGTCAACGAAGCACATGACAAAGGCGAAGTCGTAAGAGGCTTTGTAAAGTGTCGCACCAAAGGTGGTATGATCGTTGACGTATTTGGGATTGAGGCATTTTTGCCTGGCTCTCAAATCGATGTGAAGCCAATACGTGATTATGATCAGTATGTGAACAAAAACATGGAGTTTAAGATTGTCAAAATCAATCATGAGTTTAAAAATGTTGTTGTATCTCACAAGGCGCTTATCGAGGCAGACATTGAAGAACAAAAGAAAGAAATCATATCACAACTCGAAAAAGGTCAGGTCCTCGAAGGAACTGTCAAAAACATCACTTCTTATGGTGTGTTTATCGATCTGGGTGGTGTTGATGGACTTGTGCATATCACAGACTTGTCATGGAATCGAATCAATCATCCAGGTGAGATTTTAGAAATCGATCAAAAACTAAATGTAGTTATTCTTGATTTTGATGATGATAAATCACGCATCCAATTAGGTGTCAAACAACTGAGCCAGCATCCTTGGGAAGCCCTCAGTGGAGACCTCAAAGAAGGAGATGTGATTGATGGTAAAGTTGCTGTCATTGCTGACTATGGTGCATTTATCGAAGTCGCACTAGGTGTTGAGGGTCTTGTTCATGTGTCTGAAATGTCATGGAGTACTCACATGCGCTCGGCACAAGACTTTGTAAATGTTGGTGACGAGGTTAAGGTTTCTATTTTATCTCTTGATCGAGAGGAGAGAAAAATGTCTTTGGGAATGAAGCAGCTAACGCCAGACCCATGGACAGATATTACTTCCAAATACCCTGTTGGTTCGAAACACAAAGGAGTGATTAGAAACTTCACAAACTTTGGCGTATTTGTCGAACTTGAAGAAGGAATCGATGGACTCATCTACATTTCTGAATTGTCGTGGACCAAAAAGGTAAAACACCCATCAGAAGTGGTTACTGTTGGTCAGGACTTAGAAGTGGTGGTACTTGAACTAGACGTTGAAGGACGAAAACTCAGCTTAGGTCATAAGCAAGTGCAAGAAAATCCTTGGAATAAGTATCAAAATGAGTATGCTGAGGGTACAGTCATTGAGTCATCTATTCATGAGCTAGTCGACAAAGGTGCAACAGTCGTTCTCAATGAACACATCACTGCTTTTGTTCCAAATCGTTATCTTGAAAAAGAAGATGGGAATAAACTCAAAAAAGGAGAGTCTGCAGAATTTAAAGTAATTGAGTTTAATAAAGACTACAAGCGTGTTGTGCTATCCCATAGCGCTGTTTATAAGGAGATGGAAAAAGAAATCGTGAAAAAATCAAAGAAAAAAGCTGCCAAAAAGGAAGTTTCTACTTTGGGTGATATTGACGCTCTTGCCAATCTCAAAAAGAAGATGAATGAGGAAGAAAATGAGGATTAACTCAAGTT
>DJCM01000023.1:1117-37496 GCA_002430545.1 Flavobacteriaceae bacterium UBA5950 | reverse complement strand
TTTTTTATTGGGAAATAATATCGCTGATATACGACCCTACTTCTGAAGTTGTAAAGCTTTTATCAGGGTATATATCAGGAGTGCCAACGCTGTTGCCGATCGTTTTCTGAACTGCATCACGAATCGCATTTGCTTCATCAACCATCTCAAAATGATCGAGCATCATCGCTGCAGATAGTATGGTTGCAGTTGGGTTGGCGATTCCTTTGCCTTTGCCTTGTGGGAAAGAACCATGTATTGGCTCAAACATCGCATAACGATCCCCAATTGAGGCAGATGCCAAAAGACCTATCGATCCTCCAATGACACTCGCTTCATCGGAAATGATATCACCAAATAGATTTCCAGTGAGAATAACATCAAACTGTGCAGGGTTTAATACCATTTGCATCGCTGCGTTATCGACAAACAAAAAATCGAGTTCAACATCTTTATATTCGCTGCTGTGCAGCTCTGTCACAACACTTCTCCAAAGACGAGAAGAGGCAAGGACATTTGCCTTATCAATTAAAGTCAGTTTGTTTTTTCGTTTGCCAGCAGCCTTAAACGCCAGGTGAGCAACACGTAAAATTTCTTCTTTGCTGTAGGTGCACAAATCAGATGCAACCCCTTTGTCGTTCATCTCTTTTTTTTCACCAAAATAAATCCCACCTGTCAGCTCTCTGTAAATCACCAAATCGACACCTTCAATTTGATTTCGTTTCAAGGGAGAACTATCGATGAGACTGTCATAAATTGTGACAGGACGTACATTGCAAAAGAGGTTGAATGCTTTACGCAACGCTAGCAGCCCTTGTTCTGGGCGTACTATTGCATTGGGGTCATTGTCATATTTTGGATTACCAATCGCACCAAACAAGATCGCATCACTCGACTTACAAATCTTAAGTGTTTTGTCTGGTAATGGATTGCCAGTTTCATCGATCGCAACAGCACCCATCAGGGCATGTTCAAATGTGAAAGAGTGGTGATACTTTTTTGCAACTGCTTGAAGTACTTTTATCGCTTCAGTAATGATCTCTGGGCCAATACCATCTCCTGCTATAACAGCAATATTTTTATGCATTTCTTTTCCTTTCAAATTCTTTAATCTTGTTTTTGTTGTTGATCAGATAATCAATATCATCATATCCATTGATCAAACAAGTCTTTTTGTAGGAGTTGATTTCAAAGTCAATATGAAAGCCTATCGATGGAATTTCAACGAATTGCTGTTCCAAATCAATGATAAATTCACATTTTGGATTTTCTTTCATTGCTCTAAAAATTGTTTGCAGTTGCTCTTCTTTTACTTGAACGGGGAGTAAGCCATTGTTCAGGGCATTGCCTTTAAAAATATCTGCAAAGAAGCTTGAAATCACAACTTTAAAACCATAGTCAGTCAGTGCCCAAGCAGCATGCTCACGACTTGACCCACAGCCAAAGTTATTGCCAGCGATAAGTATAAGTCCAGTGTAGGTTGGATCATTCAGAATAAAATCAGAAATGGGGTTGTTGTTGTTGTCGTATCGCCAGTCACGAAAGAGATTGTCTCCAAAGCCTTTTCGATCTGTTGCCTTTAGAAATCGAGCAGGAATAATTTGGTCAGTATCCACGTTTTCGATTTCCAAGGGAATGGCTGTGTGTTGTAAACGTGTAAATTTTTCCATTATGATTGGGTTATATCGATAATTTTCCCTTCAATGGCAGCAGCAACGGCAGTAAGTGGGCTTGCCAAAATTGTGCGTGCACCAGGGCCTTGACGACCTTCAAAATTTCGATTGGATGTTGAAACGCAATATTCTCCGGCAGGAATTTTATCATCATTCATTGCCAAGCATGCCGAACATCCTGGTTGTCGAATCTCAAATCCTGCTTCTTCAAATATAGTTCCCAAGCCCTCATCTTGTATTTGTTTTGCAACTTGTTGTGAGCCTGGAACAATAAGCGCATTGACATTCTTTGCTTTTTTCTTCCCTTTGATGAAGTCAGAAGCAACTCGAAAATCCTCGATTCTAGAATTTGTACAACTCCCAATAAAGACATAATTGATAGGTAACCCCTTAAGTGTATCTCCCTGATCAAAGCCCATATAAGCCAAAGATTTCTGAAAGGATTCGTTTTGTGAGGAGGGAATTTGCTCTTGAACTCCAATGCCCATCCCAGGGTTTGTTCCATAGGTGATCATTGGGCCAATATCATCAGCATCAAAACTGTATTCTTTATCATAAACAGCATCAGTGTCAGAGGGTAGGGACTGCCAATGCTTGATCTTGTCTTCCAACTCTTCTTCTGAGGGGGCAAATTCTCTTCCCTTGATGTAGTCAAAAGTTGTTTGGTCTGGCGCAATCATCCCACCACGAGCACCCATCTCAATACTCATATTGCAAACTGTCATACGACCTTCCATACTCATATTTTCAAACACTTCGCCAGCGTATTCCACAAAATAGCCTGTTCCTGAATCTGTTCCGAGTTGTGCAATAATGTAGAGAATGACGTCTTTTGGATGAACACCTTTTTTGAGCTTACCATTGACTGTAATTCGCATGCTTTTCGGTTTGCTTAACAATAAGCATTGACTTGCAAAAACCTGCGCAACTTGACTTGTACCAATCCCAAAAGCAATCGATCCAAAGGCGCCATGTGTTGAGGTGTGACTATCTCCACAGACCATTGTCATACCAGGTTGAGTGATGCCTAACTCAGGACCAATGACGTGCACGATTCCTTGGTAGTGGTGGCCTAGACCATAGAGTTCAATATTGTGTTCATCACAATTTTTACGCAATCGCGCAACTTGGTTTCTCGACAATTCATCTTTGATGGGAAGGTGTTGGTTGAGCGTTGGAACGTTGTGATCTGCAGTAGCAACAATTTGTTTTGGTCTGAGGACAGGGATGTTTTTGTCCTTCAACACTGCAAAAGCTTGCGGGCTCGTCACTTCATGTATCAAATGTTTATCGATGTAAAGGATATCAGGACCATCTTCTAGTTGATCGACAACATGGCTGTCCCAAACCTTGTCAAATAGTGTTTTTCCCATCCTATTTGGTTTGCTTATGAGTTCAGATTTGCAAGATCAACAATTCCAGGGATATCATCATCATTGATTTCTTTATGTGTATCTGCAAACTTCAAAAATTGTTCGTAAACTTTATCCAGCTGCAACTTGGTCAGTTCAATACCAATATTTTTGGCACGATAGGCAAGAGCTGCGCGCCCACTGCGAGCAGTCAAGACAATTGCAGATGTTTCGACTCCAACGTCATGTGGGTCAATGATTTCGTAGGTTTCTCTGTTCTTGATAACACCATCCTGATGAATACCAGAACTGTGGGCAAAGGCATTTGCTCCAACGATTGCTTTGTTGGCTTGCACACTCATCCCCATCGATTCAGAAACCATTTGAGAGGTATCGTACAACAGTTTGGTGTTGATATTTGTATCCAATTGCAAATGAGGATGTTGTCGCATGATCATCACCACTTCTTCTAGAGAGGTATTTCCAGCACGTTCTCCAATCCCATTGATGGTGCATTCGATTTGACGCGCACCATTGACAGCGCCTGCAATAGAATTTGCAGTTGCAAGACCCAAATCATTGTGGCAATGACAAGAAATGATTGCTTTTTCGATCCCCTTTACATTTTCGACTAGATATTTGATTTTTGCTCCATAGTCCTCTGGCAAGCAATATCCAGTCGTGTCAGGTATGTTCAAAACAGTTGCGCCAGCCTTGATGACCTCTTCACAAACTTTGGCAAGAAAATCATTATCTGTTCGCCCAGCATCTTCTGCATAGAACTCTATGTCCTCAACATATTGTTTGGCATGTTTAACAGCTCCAACAGCACGTTCTATAATTTTCTCACGACTCGAATTAAACTTATGCTTAATGTGCGAGTCTGAGGTACCTATTCCTGTATGAATTCTTGGGTGTTTTGCATGCTGAAGTGCTTGGGCAGCAACATCGATATCTTTTTGAACAGCACGTGTTAGTCCACATACAGATGCATTGGTAACAACTTTTGAAATTTCTTCAACAGAATGAAAATCACCAGGACTGGAAATTGGAAATCCAGCTTCGATGACATCAACACCCAACTCGTCCAATCGAGTGGCGATATGAAGTTTTTGTTGAGTGTTTAACTTGCAACCTGGAACCTGTTCACCATCACGCAAAGTGGTGTCAAAAATGTGAACTTTATCATTTGGCATAAACAATTATATAACAATTGTATAAAGCAAATTTAAACCAAAAATATGGCTCAAAAAAATGTATATTTATGAATTACCAAAATTTAATTTTATATCATTTGACTTTTTGAAATTTTTCTATGCGTAATTTCCAAAAAGAGTCTCTTTTTCAGTTGATTAGATCTTTATCAAAATCAGAAAAAAGACAGTTTAAACTTTATGCAAATCGATTGCAATCCAATTCGGATACAAAGTTTATTGCTCTTTTTAACCTGTTGGATAAAATGAATGACTATGATGAGCAAAAAATTTTGCAGTCAAAAATTGTGAAGCGTGAACAGCTCTCAAATTTAAAGAGTCATTTGTACAAGCAGATTTTAATCAATTTGAGATTATCGGCTTCAACAAAAAACAAGAGACTGCAATTGCGCGAACAACTTGATTATGTGTACATTCTATATAATAAAGGGCTCTATGATCAAAGCTTACTCATGCTTCAGCGTGTGAAAGCACAAGCTGAAAAGCTGGACGATACTGCTGTGGTGTCACATGCTGTAGAATTTGAAAAAGAAGTGCAAACGCAATACCTCTCCAAAACAAGCTTTGCTTATGTCGATGAACTTGTCTGTCAATCTTTAGAAAATGCCTCTCATAACCTCACCAAATCAAAACTGTCTAGTTTGTCTTTAATGCTACACGCCAAAAATGTGCATTTTGGATATGTGAAGAATGATAAAGAATACAATGAAATCACAAATTTTTTCGAGTCGCATATCGAGGAAATTGATTTGGAAACTGCAGGTCTTTCTGAAACATACTGGTACTACAGCTCTTATTTACTGTACAGTATTCTTGTGCAAGATCTTCTTTCGGCATTTAAATTTGCAAATAAGCTGATAGAACTTTTCTTTTTGTCACCAGAGATGATTGCTTTGCATCCAGTATTTTTTATTCGTGGTCATCAATATTTATTTGAAATTTTATTTTTATTAAAATATCGATCCAAATTCAAAATTGGATTGGAAAGGTTTGAGTCAACGATATCACTCCCCAGCTTTCCGAGCAACCACAACATTTCACCCTATATTTTTATGGGTAAATACAACAATAAAATCAATTTTCACTTTTTAGAGGGGAGTTTTGAAGAGGCTGTTTTTCTGATTCCTGATGTTTTGGATGGGTTGGCTCAGCACAGCGATCAGCTCGATCAGCACAATATTATGGTCATGTATTATAAAGTTGCTTGTATTTATTTTGGTGCTGAAAATCATGCAAAATGCATCGAATATTTGCAATTTATCATCGATGATAAATCCCTACGAGTTCATCAAGATTTAATGTGTTTTTCGAGAGTGTTAAACGTCGTTGCGCACTATGACGCAGGCTTAGATTATGAAATTGAAAAGCAAGTGAAACAGACATATAAGTTTTTATTAAAAATGGATGAGCTTCAGTCAGTTCAGAAAGAGCTCATTCGATTTTTGAGGAGTTTGACTGACATCTACCCAAGTGAATTGAAGCAAGCATTTCGCAAACTACACGCTTCATTAAAGAATTTTGAAAATGATCCATATGAAAAACGTTCATTTCTGTATTTGGACATATTGTCATGGTTAGAAAGCAAAATTGAAAATCGCTCGATAGGGGAGATCATTCGCGAAAAAGCAACTTTGCTCATTCGTTAGCAGGCATTCCAGATCACATCATTTGGAGTAGGTGCGAGAAACGTCATCTCCTCTTTTTTAGTTGGATGGATCAAAGTAAGCAAACGAGCATGAAGGTGAATACTGCCATTTTTGTTGGGTCTTTTGGCGCCATATTTCAAATCCCCTATGATGTGCAGTCCAACTGCTGCGAGCTGTGCACGTATCTGATGATGTCTTCCTGTTTCGAGTTCAATGTCTAAAACGTGATATGATTTTAGTTGTTTAACAGAACGATAATGAAGAACAGCTTTCTTTGTATTTGGGGTATTTTTGGGGTAGTGAAAGGATTTGTTTTTTGAAGGGTTTTTTTTGAGGTAGTGCTCCAAAGTTGCCTTTGCCTCAGGAGTTCCAGAAACAATTGCTCGATATATTTTTTTGGGAACTCTTTCTTTAAATTGCTGACTGAGTCGAGAGAGTGCTTTTGAAGTTCTGGCAAGCACAATCACACCTGTTGTAGGTCTGTCGAGACGATGAACCAAACCCAAAAACACCTCCCCAGGCTTTTGATATTTATTCTTGATGTATTTCTTTGCAAGATCGAGAAGGGACTTGTCACCAGTTTTGTCACCCTGAACAAGTAAACCAGCAGTTTTGTTGACAACTAATACGTGGTTGTCTTCGTAAATGACAGATAGCCCTGACAATTAGTACTGTTCGTTTTGATTCGGAAAGTCAACAGACTTCACGTCTGAAACATATTCTTCAATCGCTTTTTTCATGTCTTCATAAAGGTTCATATACCTTCGTAAAAAGCGAGGGTTAAACTCGTTTGTTAATCCTATAAGATCATGAATCACAAGGACTTGCCCATCCACATCAGCTCCAGCTCCAATGCCAATCACTGGGATACTTAACTGTTGTGCAACTTTCTTTGCCAGTTGGGAGGGTATTTTTTCCAAAACCAATGCAAAACACCCGAGTTCTTCTAGCTTTTTTGCATCAGAAAGAAGTTTTTTTGCCTCTTCTTCTTCCTTAGCTCGCATAGAATAGGTGCCAAATTTATAGATGGATTGGGGTGTGAGACCAAGGTGTCCCATCACAGGAATCCCTGCGTTTAGGATTTTGGTGATTGACTTTTCAATTTCTTGTCCACCTTCCATTTTGACTGCGTGTGCGCCAGATTCTTTCATAATTCTTATCGATGAACGAAGAGCTTCTTGAGAGTCTGATTGATAGCTGCCAAAAGGCAAATCCACAACAACAAGTGCACGTTTGCTGGCTCGCACAACACCCGAGGCATGATAAATCATTTGTTCTAGAGTGATTGGAACTGTTGTTTCATGACCTGACATGACATTCGAGGCAGAATCGCCAACAAGTATTACATCCACATGAGCAGCATCCACAACAGTCGCCATCGTGTAGTCGTATGCAGTGAGCATAGTGATCTTGTCATTCGACGCTTTCATCTCACTGAGACTGTTTGTGGTCACTCTTTTATAATTTTTAACTGACTTAGACATGGCACAAATTTGTTCAAAAATACATTATATAGTCGAACAATGCGATAACTGACACCCTGTCAGTATAACGCCAATGGCATAGTCATTGAGTTAGCTTTGAAAAAATATTAACCATGAGTAAAATAATCGGTATTGATTTAGGCACAACATTTTCAGCAATAGCTGAACTTGATGACCTTGGTAATCCGGAGGTTCTTTCAGATCCTGAAAGTGGGAATAGAATTACTAGATCAGTTGTATATTTTGGCAAAGACAAGGTAATTGTTGGTGAAAAAGCAAAAGATGCAGCTGTTACTAAAAGAGATAAAGTAGT
The DNA here is from genome assembly GCA_002430545.1 of Flavobacteriaceae bacterium UBA5950. Classification (GTDB taxonomy): domain Bacteria; phylum Bacteroidota; class Bacteroidia; order Flavobacteriales; family Flavobacteriaceae; genus UBA724. The sequence goes on along the minus strand of DJCM01000023.1, from coordinate 29,835 downwards.
TTTTGAAGTTAAAAGCCAAATGGAAAATGATGTTATTTATTCATTAAAAGATGGAAAGTTTATTGATGATAATGGTAAATCAAAAGGTTATACACCATCTCAAATTTCTTCATTAATTTTATCTAAGCTTTCAGACTATACNNTTAGGAACAACAAACTCTTGTGTTTCTGTTATGGAAGGAAACGAGCCAGTTGTGATTCCAAATGCAGAAGGAAAACGAACAACCCCATCTGTTATTGCTTTTGTGGAAGGTGGTGAAATCAAGGTTGGCGATCCAGCAAAACGACAAGCTGTGACCAATCCAACCAAAACCATTTCTTCTGTCAAACGATTTATGGGAAATAAGTTTACTGAATCATCCAAAGAAGTAAAACGTGTTCCATATTCAGTTGTGAAGGGTGACAACAACACCCCACGAGTTGATATCGATGGTCGTTTGTACACACCCCAAGAGCTTTCAGCAATGATTTTGCAAAAAATGAAGAAAACAGCTGAGGATTATCTAGGACAAACTGTTACAGATGCTGTTATCACTGTGCCTGCTTATTTCAATGATGCACAGCGTCAAGCGACTAAAGAAGCAGGTGAAATTTCGGGTTTGAAAGTCCACAGAATCATCAACGAACCAACTGCTGCTGCTTTGGCTTATGGCCTTGACAAAGGTGGTAGTGACAAAAAAATAGCAGTGTATGACCTTGGTGGTGGTACATTTGATATATCTGTTCTCGAGCTAGGGGATGGTGTTTTTGAGGTATTATCAACCAATGGTGATACTCACCTTGGAGGTGATGATTTTGACGAGGTGATTATCGACTGGCTTGCAGATGATTTTAAGTCTAATGAAGATGTTGATCTTCGCAAAGACCCGATGGCACTTCAGCGATTGAAAGAAGCAGCTGAAAAAGCTAAAATCGAATTGTCGTCATCAACCCAAACAGAAATCAACTTGCCTTATGTCACAGCAACTTCCTCTGGTCCAAAACACCTTGTGCAAACACTGACCAGAGCCAAGTTTGAGCAGTTGTCTGCTGAATTGGTGAAACGATCGATGAAGCCTGTTAAGAATGCACTTTCCGATGCTGGACTGTCAACAGATGAGATTGATGAGATCATCTTGGTAGGTGGTTCAACTCGTATTCCAGTGATTCAGGAAGAAGTTGAAAAATTCTTTGGTAAGAAGCCATCTAAAGGGGTAAACCCCGACGAAGTTGTAGCTGTAGGCGCTGCAATTCAGGGAGGTGTACTCACAGGAGATGTTAAGGACGTCTTATTGTTGGATGTCACGCCTCTTTCCTTAGGGATCGAAACGATGGGTAGTGTTCTCACGAAGTTAATCGATGCAAACACAACGATTCCTACGAAAAAGTCACAGGTGTTTTCAACAGCTGCTGACAATCAGCCCTCTGTCGAGATTCATGTTTTGCAAGGCGAGCGTCCAATGGCTGCTGATAATAAAACAATTGGTAGATTTCACTTGGATGGGATCCCACCAGCGCCAAGAGGTACGCCACAGATTGAGGTGACTTTTGATATCGATGCCAACGGTTTGATTCATGTTACTGCACTCGATAAAGCAACAAACAAATCGCAAGATATTCGTATTGAGGCTTCATCAGGATTGACAGAAAAAGAAATCGAAAAGATGAAAAAAGAGGCAGAGGCGAATGCAGATGCAGATAAGAAAACCAAAGAGCAAGTAGATACGCTCAATAACGCCGATGCAATGATCTTCCAAACCGAAAAGCAATTGAAAGAGTTTGGCGATAAGTTGTCAGATGACAAGAAAAAGCCAATTCAGGATGCTTTGGAAGCCCTTAAAAAGGCTTATGAATTGAAGGATGTTGATGCGATAACCCCAGCACTAGACAGCATCAATGAAGCTTGGAAAAATGCTTCTGAAGAGATGTATAAATCGCAAGCCGATCAGGGTGCTTCTTCAGATGGACAAGCAGATGCAGGTGCATCAGCTGGCGAGACCAACGACGAGGATGTTGAGGATGTTGACTTCGAAGAAGTGAAGTAACACTTTATATTTTTGTTCATGTAACATAAAAAAACGCACTGTTAGCAGTGCGTTTTTGTATTTTAGCACCGTTATGGATAAATCTACACTTCTCAAAAAAATCAATGAAAGAAATCGAGGGACGCTGATGCAAACCCTTAAGATTGAATTTACTGACATTGGAGATGATTTTTTGATCGCACGTATGCCTGTGACTGATGCAGTTCATCAGCCAGACGGTGTTTTGCATGGTGGTGCTACTGCAGCACTAGCTGAGACAGCTGGGAGTTCTGCAGCAGCTGTTTTTTGTAATCAAGAAGGGCATATGCTGCGAGGAATCGACATTTCTGCAAAGCATGTCAGAGGTGTACGAGCAGGTTATGTATATGCTAAAGTAATGCCTCTACACAAGGGCAAAACAATGCAGGTATGGTCAATTGAAATCACTGATGATGAGCAGCGATTGGTGTCATCATGTTCATTGACGACACTTGTTCTTCCTCTCAAAAAATAACCCATTTGACTCAGTTATCGTTTTTTGGAGAGATTGAAAAGCACTTAAAGAGCAAATTATCCTTAGTTGTGTTTCGATATCCAAATGAGACTCAATTGACTGCATTTCTCGATCACAACCAATCACCCAAACCAAAAACCAAATTTGTTGTCAGTCATTTTGAATCGTCAAAACATTTTTCAATTTACCCAGATCAAACCCTACATACAGACTTTCTTGTTGATGAAATACCCAGTCAATCAAAACAGCTAGAGTGGCATGATTTAGAACAGAAACAAAAGAATCATACAAGCCTCATTATCAAGGCTATAAACAGTATGCGACAATCCCCTCTGAATAAGGTTGTGTTGGCAACTGCACTCGAGTGTAATGGATTGTCAAAATCACCAATTGATTATTTTAAAAAGATCCTATCGCAATACAAAAACACTTTCAATTATCTGCTTTTTCATCCCAAATATGGCCTGTGGATGGGCGCAACTCCTGAACGCCTGATTACAATGCAACAGTCTCATTTGACCACAATGGCATTGGCTGGCACTCGACATTTGGGCAGCAGCTCATGGGGAGTTAAGGAAAAGGAAGAGCAGGGGTTTGTCGTGAATGAAATTGTAAACACACTGCGCAAGTACACATCATATGCATCGATACAATATGCTGATGCAAAAACCATTCGTGCAGGACAGTTGGAACACCTACAAACGACCATCACTGCAGAGCTAACTATTTCTCCTCTCGAAGCAGCAAACGCACTACATCCCACACCTGCTGTTGGGGGAGTACCGAAAGAGATGGCGCTTGACTTTATCAAAACTCATGAGCAATTGGATCGATCTCTGTATGCTGGCTTTTTGGGGGTGATAGATCAAGACCAAACAGAATTATATGTTAACCTACGTTGCATGACGATTCAGGATTACAAGGCTTTGGTATATGTTGGAGGTGGAATCACTAAAAAAAGCAATCCTCAAGATGAGTGGCAAGAGGTGATGGATAAAGCAAACACCATGGGTCGTATATTGACGACTTAACAACTGCGTATTTTGTACATTTGCCGTTGCTATGAATCTCTCAACAATTCCTGTTGTACGCTCGGTTATTCAACAACTACTCAACTATGAGGTTTGCCATGTTGTGATCGCGCCAGGCTCTAGAAGTGCGCCCATCACTGTAGGGCTGACCACTCATAGTGGATTCACAACCTATAGCATCGTTGATGAACGCTCTGCAGCTTTCTTTGCTCTTGGTCTTGCACAACAACTTCAAAAACCAGTTGCAGTGCTATGTACCTCTGGCTCAGCTCTGTTAAACATCTATCCTGCTGTTGCAGAAGCTTATTATAGTCAGTATCCAATTGTGGTGTTGAGTGCCGATCGACCTACCTATCAAATTGATATTGGAAATGGCCAAACAATAAGGCAAAAGGGGGTGTTTTCAAAACATATTGTTTCTGAAACAGCACTTCTACAAGATGTAACGCACAACCAAGCAGCAATCATTGAGAGCAATACCCAGATGTTAATTGATTCAAAATCAACAACTAAGGAAATTGAACGCTCACAACAAGCCATTGAAAAGAAAAACAACACTAGGCTTGAGGAAGTACTGTCTCAAATGTATGTGCACAAAGGTCCTGTTCATATCAATATTCCTTTGGAAGAACCATTGTACGACTTCAATGAAGTATCAGATTTCACTCCCCAGCAACAACAGCAGTTGACTACCCCTCACACCAAACAGCACAAGGATTTTGCATCCAAATGGCTTGCGTCACAACGCATTCTTATTGTTGTCGGAACACTGCCACCCAATCGTTTAAACGAAAAGATCATTTCCATGCTTGCCAATGACCCCAGAGTTGTTGTTTTGCATGAAATCAATTCCAACATCAGCCATGACAACTTCATCGCACATATTGATCGGGTGATCATCCCCATCGAGAAAAAGAAAAACAGCCAAGACATTTTTCAATCGTTATGCCCTGATCTGTTGGTGACAATGGGAGGGATGGTTGTTTCGAAAAAAATCAAATCAGTATTGCGATCCTATACTAGTGTTTCGCACTATCACATCGGCACAGATCGAGCACTTGACACCTATTATTTGGGTGTACAACACATCGAGATCGAACCAAACTCTTTTTTGAGAGGGTTGGCACCTAATTCTGATACTGAATCGAGATATCAACAACAGTGGCTTCAGCTGGCTAAGCAAATAGAGATCGCGCATCAAAAGTTTTGTAGAAAGTTGCCCTTCAGCGATTTGTATGTGTTTGATAAAATCATGCGTTCGATTCCTAAAAATTATAATATCCAATGGGCAAATAGTTCGCCCATTCGATATGCACAACTGTTTGCCAAAGCAGGAGCGTCCTCCTATTGCAACAGAGGCACAAGTGGAATTGAAGGCAGTATCTCAACGGCAGTGGGCGCATCAGTGGTTAGTGAAACACCAACGCTGATGATCACAGGTGATTTAAGTTTTTTTTATGACTCAAACGCATTGTGGAACAAATACATCCCACCCAATTTTCGATTGATATTGGTGAACAATGGTGGGGGTGGTATTTTTAGGATATTATCCAACGCCAAGGAAACACCTGATTTTGAAACATATTTTGAAACAAAGCATCGCAGAACAGCCAAATGGATGGCAAAACAATATGGCTTGTCCTACAAAAGAGTTCGAAGTGGCCTTGGTTTAAGGCTAGCGTTGGGTCGATTTTTCTCAGCTTCAAGTCGTGGGAAAATATTAGAAATATGCACGCCTTCCAACACCAATGATTTAGTTTTACAGACCTATTTTGATTTTTTGAGCAATCAATCAGATTAAGTCTTAATTTTGTAAAAAAATATATATGAAAGTAGTTTGGAAATCCATAAAAACCTATTCTGATATTTTATTTGAACATTACAATGGGGTTGCAAAAATCACCATCAATCGACCTGAGGTTTACAATGCATTTCGTCCTGAGACCAATACACAGATGCTAGATGCTATCGAGATTTGTCGTGAGCGTGACGACATCGATATCGTTCTTTTCACAGGTACTGGCGACAAAGCCTTTTGCAGTGGTGGAGATCAAAATGTAAAGGGTATTGGAGGCTATATTGGAGATGATGGCGTTCCTCGCTTGAATGTTCTAGACTTGCATAAAAGGATTCGTGAACTGCCAAAACCTGTCATTGCGATGGTCAATGGATATGCGATTGGTGGAGGTCATGTTCTTCATGTTGTTTGTGACCTAACCATTGCAAGTGAAAATGCCATTTTTGGTCAGACTGGCCCTAAAGTTGGCAGTTTTGATGGAGGCTTTGGATCTTCTTATTTGGCACGTCATGTGGGTCAAAAAAAGGCACGTGAGATTTGGTTCTTGTGCAAGCAATACAGTGCCCAAGAAGCTTTAGAAATGGGATTGGTAAACAGAGTTGTGCCACTGAAAGACCTTGAGTCTGCAACATTGGAATGGTGTGATCTCATGCAGCAACGTAGCCCTTTGGCACTTCGAATGATCAAGCGTAGTTTAAATGCAGAGTTGGATGGCCAACATGGCTTGATGCAACTCGCTGGGGATGCCACGCTGTTGTACTACCTCACTGATGAGGCGCAAGAAGGAAAAAATGCCTTTTTGGAAAAGCGCCGACCTGACTTTGATAAATATCCGAAGTTCCCATAATGAACAGCCAAATTTGTGAATAAAGTCTCTTTTTTTACTTGGATTAAGGCTGCTCGCTTGCGAACAATTCCTCTTTCTATCTCTGGAATACTAGTTGGTTCGTCAATGGCATATCAAAAGAATGAGTTTGATCTCGTTGTCTTCGTTTTTGCGATTCTTACAACTGTGAGTTACCAACTTTTGTCCAATTTTGCCAATGATTATGGAGATGGAGTGAAAGGTACTGACAATTCTTCAAGGCTTGGGCCAAAACGAATTCTTCAATCTGGTTTGATCACTAGAGATCAGCTACGTCAAACAATCTTTTCCATCACTGCTGTTGCTGTTTTATTCACCATTTTACTTGTGTATAGTGCCTTTGGATTGAGTCAAACTTCGCTGACCTTTTTGGGCTTAGGGTTTTTCGCAATCGTTGCTGCCATTCGATATACGATTGGTTCTAACGCATATGGTTATAAAGGTCTTGGAGATCTGTTTGTTTTTCTGTTCTTTGGCTGTGTGAGTGTTTTTGGGAGTCATTTTTTATACACAAATGAGTTTGATCCATCATTGATTTACCCTGCTTTTTCAATCGGACTGCTATCGGTTGGTGTTCTAAATATTAATAATATGCGTGATCGAGTGAACGACAAACAGTTTGGGAAAGCAACCATAGCTGTTCGTTTGGGTGCTAGGTATGTTATGTTTTACCATCTGTTTTTAGTTCTAGTGCCAGTCATTTTGACTGCTGCCTATGGCTTTATATATGATGCTGTTTCGATTGTTGTATTGTCAATTATTATGTTGATTCCTGTGATGCTACACCTCAAGGTTGTTTTTCAAAACAAATCAGAGAAATTACTTGATTTAGAGCTCAAAAAAATTGCCCTGCTCACATTTTTCTATGCCATTTTGTTCAGTGTGTTTTCAATAGTTTTAGCAGTATGAAATTCACTTGTTTAAAGCATCGCCTTCAGTTCAAAACCCCAAGTGGAACATCTAGAGGGGTGCTGAACGACAAAGACAGTTGGTTGATTCAAATGACCAGAGATGGAAAAACAGGTATTGGGGAATGCAGCATCATTGAGGGCTTAAGCCCAGAGTCGACTGAAATTGTTGAAGATATTTTAGAAGAAATCCCTCGATATATACATAAAGGAAAGGATTTTTTGTTGCAACGCTATAGCAGTTCGCCAGCCATGCAATTTGCCCTAGAGATGGCTTTTTCAGGTTTGGAGTCGTCACACCCACTACTGCATTTTGACACAGCTTTTGTTCATGACCAACAAATGATTCCAATCAATGGTTTGATATGGATGAGTGATGTTGAAAGCATGATGACTCAACTCGAACAAAAACTAGACCTTGGGTTTTCGTGTATTAAAATTAAAGTCGGAGCACTTGATTTTGCGTCTGAATGCAAACTGTTGGCGAGCATACGAAAACGCTACCAGGACACTGATGTCGAGCTACGCGTTGACGCAAATGGTGCTTTTCAAAACAATGAGGTGATGCAGAAGTTGGAGCATCTATCGAAATATAATATCCATTCCATCGAACAGCCAATTGCGCCAGGTCAATGGGATGAAATGGCTGCCATTTGCAATCAATCGCCAATCCCCATTGCACTGGATGAAGAACTAATTGGGGTGCATTCTGAAAACAGTAAAGCTGATCTGTTGCAACACATAAAGCCTCAATATATCATTCTCAAACCCAGTCTTGTAGGAGGGTGGCAAGGAGCAGATCAATGGGTTTCAATTGCCGAAAAACAATCGATTGGGTGGTGGGCTACAAGTGCTTTGGAAAGTAATATTGGTTTGAACGCAATTGCACAATGGTTGAGCACTAAAGAAATCTCTATGCCTCAGGGACTTGGGACAGGAGGTCTTTTTACCAACAATATAGATACACCTTTGTATATTAGTGGGCAACATTTGGGGTTTGATCGCGTTAAACTTCAACACTTAAATTTGAAATAATGTTTTTGGAAAATGCATTTATCGGAAAAACAGAACCACTACGTTATATTGGAGGTACATTTATTGTCATCATTGCCTATTTTATCGCATCTGTCCCCTTTGGCGTTGCGATCGTGATGGAGCTAGGTGCTGAAAATGTTGCTGGGATGTCAGAGAATGAAATGCTTTCAATCCTCGATCCAAACACCACTCTTTTCTACATTCTTTTGCCATTTGCAGTTGCTTTTTTTATGCTGCTATTGGTTGTTCGCTACATACATAACCTACCCATAAAATTTCTAGTCACAAGTCGCAATTCTTTCGATTGGAAGCGTGTGTTTTTTTCCTTTGGACTTATTGCAGCATTGGCAATGATATCAGTTCTAGTAGATCAATACATTTCCCCTGAAGATTATGTTTGGAACTATGACCCGAACAAATTTTGGGGGCTTGTTCTCATCGCAGTGATCATGATACCACTGCAAACAACTGCCGAGGAGTTGCTCATGAGAGGATATTTATTTCAGGGCATAGGCGTAGCCTTCAAAAATCGTCTTGCTCCATTGTTGATCACATCCATATCCTTTGGACTTCTTCACGCTTTCAACCCCGAAGTTGAAAAATTGGGTAATGGACTCATTTTAGCATATATCATAACTGGCCTATTTCTAGGCATGATTACACTACTCGACGAAGGTTTAGAGCTTTCTATTGGCTTCCACGCTGCCAATAACTTGATCATTGCTTTACTCGTCACTGCTGACTGGACAGCTTTTCAAACAAATTCTATATATAAAGATGTTTCAGACCCTGTTTTAGTTGAGTTTATTGTAATGCCCTTGATTCTTTATGGCTTAGTGCTGTTTATTTTTTCTAAGAAATACAAATGGCATTCCTGGACATCCAAACTCACTGGCCCTGTTACAAAAGAATGATCATGCATGCTGATTTTCGTCTCGATGGGATTTCTTATGATCGTGACAGTCTGTTGTCTTTTTCTCATGCGCTTTGCAATGCAAAAAATGAATACCAAATCGAGCTGGGTCAATTTCTCTTAGAATGGTTGTCCGACAGCCCTGATATCAAACTTCAAACCAGTGGATCGACAGGAAAGCCGACTGAAATCATCGCACAAAAATCGATGTTGGCTGCCTCTGCCATGACAACCATAAACACCCTAGGACTCCTACCAACCCAAAAGGCTCTTTTGTGCCTACCAGTGCGCTATATCGCAGCGAAGATGATGCTGATTCGAGCGCTTTTGGCTGGCTTATGGATTGATGTTGTAAAACCCTCTTCAACCCCTAGTTCTTCAGCAAACACCTATGATTTTACTGCAATGACACCTCATCAGTTGGGGAATTCAATTGCAGATTTAAATCGTTTTAAACAGGTGATTGTGGGAGGTGCTCCTGTAGATGATCATTTGCGAAAGGCAGTGAAAGGGCATGCCAGCACAATTTATGCAACCTTCGGAATGACAGAGACTTACAGTCATATTGCCCTTCAAAACCTAAGCCGAGGAGAAGAGCATTATACTGCTGTTGCGCAGGTAAAGTTTTCAAAACAAGGCGATAACTTGGTGATTCATGCCCCTCATATTGGTATCGAAAAACTCATCACGACAGACTGTGTAGATTTGATATCATCTACCAAATTTGTTTGGAAGGGGAGAAGTGATTTTGTGATAAATTCTGGGGGGATTAAACTGCATCCCGAACAGATTGAGAAACAGCTATCGTCAGTCATTTCAACTCCTTTTTTTGTGTTTGGGTTACCAGATCAACAATTGGGTGAATCCTTGTCGATTGTATTTGAAGGCCATATCCCTGATGAGGCTCAATCAATGATTTTGAAACTCGAGACACTTCGCAAGCACGAAATGCCAAAAAATTATTTTGTACTTTCGAAGTTCGTACGTTTAAACGGAAAAATCCAACGCAAATTAACTCTTCAATCAATCGATTTTCATGAAGTTCAATAAAAATGTAATTTTTGCTATTGCCTCACTGATACTAACAATCATCGGTATTGTGATTATCCTATTGGGTGCAATAAAGTATCCTGAATATATCTATTGGTCAAGTTTAACAGGGATAGGTTTTATTGCTGTTGGGTGGGCGTTTAATGCGCTCAAAGGAAGGGTTTAACCCCCAATCATATCTTCAGGGCGAACCCATTGATCAAACTCCTCAGCTGACAGATAACCTGTAGCAATCGCAGCATCGCGAAGCGATGTGCCTTCTTCATGTGCTTTTTGTGCAATCTCTGCTGCTTTGTAATACCCAATTTTTATGTTTAATGCTGTAACAAGCATCAGCGAGTTGTCAACAAGTTTGTTGATCACATCAATATTTGGTTCAATCCCTTGTGCACAATGTTGATTGAAGCTCAACACTGCATCTGCGAGTAAACGAGCAGATTGTAGAAGATTGTTTGCAATGAGAGGTTTGAACACATTGAGCTCAAAATGACCTTGTGCACCTCCAAAGGCAACAGCAACATCATTGCCAATGACCTGTGCACAAACCATAGTCAAGGCCTCACATTGGGTAGGGTTGACCTTGCCTGGCATTATTGAACTACCTGGTTCATTGGCAGGAATCGACAATTCGCCAATGCCTGAGCGTGGCCCACTTGACATCACTCGAATGTCATGCGCAATTTTGTTCAACGACACTGCAACTTGTCGCAAAGCACCATGCGTTTCTACAAAAGCATCATGACTTGCCAATGCTTCAAATTTGTTTGGTGCTGTGACAAATGGATGCCCTGTAAATTCAGCAATATATGATGCTACTCGTTCGGCATAACCCTTGGGAGCATTGATGCCAGTACCAACTGCAGTTCCACCAAGTGCCAGCTCTGCTAGGTGTGGCAAGCTGTTTTCAATCGCTTTGATGCCATACCCAATTTGTGCAACATAGCCAGAAAACTCTTGCCCAAGACTAAGGGGTGTAGCATCCATCATATGCGTACGACCGATCTTGATCACATTCTCAAACTCTTTCGATTTTTGAGAAAGTGTTTTTTTGAGTTGATGTAATGCTGGGAGTGTATTTTCAGCAATCAGTTTATAGGCTGCAATATGCATTCCTGTTGGGAAGGTGTCGTTGGAGGATTGTGACTTGTTTACATCATCATTTGGATGCAGTGTTTTTTCGCCTTCACCCAACGAATGACCTGCCAACACATGACCACGATTTGCCACGACTTCATTCACATTCATATTCGATTGCGTGCCTGAGCCTGTTTGCCATATCACAAGTGGAAATTGGTCGTCATGCTTGCCTTCAAGAATTTCATCACATACGCGAGCAATGAGGTCTCGCTTGCTCTTTTCCAGTACGCCAAGCTCAGCATTCGTATATGCAGCAGCCTTTTTGAGGTAGGCAAACCCATAAATCAATTCGATGGGCATTGACCCTGGATTTCCGATTTTAAAATTGTTTCTCGATCGTTCAGTTTGTGCCCCCCAGTACTTATCGGCAGGGACTTTTACAACTCCTAAAGTGTCTTTTTCGGCTCGGAATGACATGGAAATAAAACTTTGTACAAAGGTAACAAAAATCAAATGCTGTTTTTATCAACCTTTCTTGTGTGCATCAAACTTTCTAAATAAATTTGCACCTAACAAACAGCATGCTATGTTTACTTTTGAACAATATCTTGGATTTATTCTCTTTCTAACCATCCTCACAACTGGATTTTGGCTGATGATTTTCCTCATCGGTTTTGTTATTCCCTATTGGTTGAGTGGAAATCTCATCGAATGGTTTAAAGAAAGAAAAAAGGCAAAGCAATCAGAGTAGCCTAGAACTCAAAGCCCCCATAGCTTTCTTGCCCATACGACCCTCTACCTCTTTGCTGTCTATTTTTATCTTGCCTAAATCGGTATGTAAACGTAAGGGTATATGTAGGTTCACGCCTTTGATATAGCCCCTCGGTTACTGCCACAGGAGTTGTTGTTTGATAGTCGTATTTTGCTGTGTTAAACAAATCGCTAAACCTTAGGTTGAGTGTTGCATTATCATTAAAGATTTCTTTGCTCAAGGCCAAATTTGTATATAAAAATCCTTTACTCTTCCCAAATGATGACTCGTTTGGACCTCTGTAACGCACAGATAACTGTGACTGAATTGCAAATGGTAAACGATAAGAATTACTCAAATTTCCAGACCAACTGGTGTTAACATAATTATAAGAGATACCCATATAACTACCTTCTTCTATGCGTCTGTAGAGGTTGACACTTGCATAGGTACGCATGCCTTTGATCAGTCGTAAAGAAGTATTAAACTCAACGCCAAACTGTTCGTTTGTACCCAAATTGATTGGAAGTCGTCGGATGACAGGAGTTTCGATTCCATTGACAAACACAGTTTCGTCTGTTACAAGAGCAACTCGACTGACAGCATCTGTTGTTTTGCGATAATAGACAGAGCTATTTAGCGTAACTTTTTTAAATTGTTTGATATAGCCAATCTCAACCCCATTCGAATAACTAGGATCGAGTTCTGGATTTCCTTGAAAATAACTTGTTTTACTCGATCTAGACTGAAAAGGATTTAGAGTCCAAGCATTTGGACGAGAGATTCTTCGATTGTATCCTAGCGTAACACTTGCTGTTGGATTGATTTCCCAACCCAAATTGAGCGTTGGAAAAAAATCATTGTAGGTTTTATTGTTGATGGGTGTATCAGAGTCCAGTTGTTCAACTAATATGCCAGTGTTTTCGAATCGCAACCCTAAGAGAAATGAAAAGGGGTTGAACTTTTTACCATATTGGGTGTAAAGTGCATGCACCTCTTGCTCAAAGTCAAGGGTATTTGACAGGTTGGTATCGATGGTTGCAGTATTGTTTTCATCAAAGATTTTTACCTCATAATCGATAACTCTTTTGTTGTCAGTACCTCGATATCCAGCCTCAAATTGGGTGTCTTTATTTATGGGATAAACATAATCGACTTGCACCAAACTTCGCTCTTGATTTTCTAATGTTGTATTGATTTCGCTATCATCTGATCGGACACCATTTTCAAAAAATGATTCGATATCAGAAATTTCTGTTTCGTCGTTGTTTTCAGTTTGGAAAGTTGCTGTTAGTTGATGTCCTTTTTCGTTGAACTTATGCTCAAAATCAATATTGAGTTGGTTACTGTCTTCTTCGTCATTTTCATTTTCAAAACGATTGGTCAGCAATACCCCATCAGTTTTATACTGCGATTGTTCGTTGATTGTTTGGTCATCTCCATCTCTTTCGTTTGTAAAATAACTCAATGTTACAGAAGACTTTTTAGTCATTTGAAAATCCATTCCAAAATTGAGATTAAAGCCTTTTCTTCTTCGATTAAAAAAGCGCTCCTCAACATATCGCTCAACAGACTCGAGAGGAGTTGTATAAACATTGTCTTGCAAGGCTCGACCTTTGTTGGTGCGATCGCTGTATCCCGAATTGGTAAAGAAGTTAAACTTCCCTTTGCGATAGTTTAGATTTGCAGATCCATTGTAGGTCTCATTTTTACCAGCAGAGAGGTTAAACACACCATTTAGTCCTTTTAGAAACCTTTTGGCAAGGATGATGTTTATGATTCCTGTTGTTCCTTCTGCTTGATAACGAGCAGATGGCGAGGTGATTACCTCTACTTTTTCGATTGATTCTGCTGGCAGTCTTGTCAATGCTTCCACACCACCAAGGCCAATAAGACCAGATGGTTTTCCATCGACCAGTATGCGCACATTGTTGTTGCCTCGAAGCTCTATGTTTCCATCGATATCAACAGAAACAGATGGCACATTCTCTAAAACGTCTGACACTGTCCCCCCTCGAATAAGGTTGTTTTTGGCAACATTATAAACTCGCTTATCCAAACGAATTTCAACCTCTGCACTTTGCCCAACGAGGTCAACTCCCTCGAGTGATTCAACAGAGGAAACCAACGCAATAGCTCCTATGTCGATGCTGTTATTATAGGCTTTTAAATCAGTCGTAAGATTCTCAAAACCAATGTATTCGAACTTTAGGGTGTAGCTGTTTGGTGCTAATTTGAGTTTAAAAACGCCATTGTCATCAGTAATTCCTCCATTGACTAAAACGCCTTCAGCATCAAACGCTGAAACTGTAGCGTAGGGGAGAGACGTTTTGCTATCAGCATCTACAACTGTGCCACTCATTACGATTTGGCGAGATTGCCCATAACTGGAGAATGAAAAGCAATAGAAGAAAAAAGTTAAAATAATCAAACGATGTGTCATGTTATATATCTATTTTTAGTTTAAATAGTTCGTTTTGCAATTGTTTGTGATTTGAAAAGTGTATCCCTTCAAAGCCTAAAGCCACAGCAGCTTCGACATTATCAGCACGGTCATCGATGAAAACGCAATCGGCTGCTTTCAAGTGATATCTTTCCAACAATAATTGATAGATCGCGGGGTCTGGTTTTTTTAGTTTTTCATCACCTGAAACAACAATCCCCTCAAACCAAGATAGGAAAGGAAATTTTTGAAGTGCAACGGGAAAAGTTTCGCCACTCCAGTTTGTCAGCGCATATATCGAATAATTGGGAGATTGATGTAGTTTTTTCAAAATTTCTACAGTGCCAGTGAGTTCATAACCAAGCATTTGCTCCCATTCGCCATAATACATTCGGATCAGGCGATCATGTGCCGGAAACAATGCAACTCTCTCTTCAGTTGCTTTGCTTAAGGGGTATCCTGCATCTTGATTCTCATTCCATTCCGAGGTACATATCTCCTCGAAAAACCAATTCATTTTTTCGCGATCTCCACGAAACTCTTTCAGGTAAACATATTCAGGATTCCAATCAATTAAAACGCCTCCGAGGTCAAATATAATTGTTTTCATAAGTCATTAGATTTAGGTTGTTGATTCATCATTAAATAAGATTTGAGAAAGGGGTCTAGACCTCCATCCAATACAGAACTAACGTCACTAGTTTCGTATGAACTTCTCACATCTTTTATCATTTTGTAGGGTTGCATCACATAGTTTCGTATCTGTGATCCCCATTCGATTTTCATTTTGCTCGCTTCAATTGCATCTCTTGTTTTTCTTTTGTTTTGAAGCTCAATTTCATAGAGTTGTGATCGCAGCATTTGCATGGCTCTCTCTCTGTTTTCGTGTTGTGATCTTGTTTCAGAACAACTGATTTGTATGCCTGTGGGTTTGTGAGTTAGTTGCACCTTGGTTTCCACTTTATTAACGTGTTGCCCACCAGCGCCACTCGAACGAGCAGTTGTGATTTGAATATCTGCAGGATTGATGTCAATTTCGATAGAGTCATCAACCAAAGGGTAAACATATACTGATGCAAAGCTTGTATGTCTTTTTGCATTGCTGTCAAATGGAGAAATCCTCACGAGCCTATGCACACCATTTTCTCCTTTGAGCCAACCAAATGCATAATCGCCTTTGCACTCAAGTGTAACTGTTTTGATGCCAGCAACATCTCCTTCTTGCAAATTGAGTTCCCTGACTTTATAACCATGTTTCTCTGCCCACATCATATACATTCGCATCAGCATTGATGCCCAGTCACAACTCTCTGTGCCGCCTGCACCAGCTGTGATTTGCAATACTGCAGAAAATGAATCCCCTTCTTCGGAAAGCATGTTTTTGAATTCCAAATCCTCGATAAATCGTTTTGTTTCAGCATGTAAAGTGTTGAGATCCTCTGACACATCATCTCCACTTTTTGAGAATTCTAGTAACACAGATAAATCATCAATTTTTGTTGAAAGATTGGCAATATCCTCAAGCCATTGTTTTTTGGGTTGAAGCGCTCGTATATAAGCCTCTGCTGAAGTAGTATCATCCCAAAAGTCGGGAGCAAGTGTTTTTTCCTCTTTGTTCTGAACCTCTATTGTTAGCGAATCCACGTCAAAGAGACCTCCTTAACGCATCCAGGCGATCTTTAAGCTCTGCAAATAACTCTGCTGTTAGCATCACAATTTTTTTTTTCAAATATATACAATCTTAAACCCAAAATGATGAAAACAGTACACATTTTGTTTTACCCTCTTTAAACAAGAGTTTAAGCCACCTCTGATTTTTCTTAAAACCATTAAAATTCTGTAAATTTGTCGTCAAATTAGAAAGCCCATAATTCATTACTTATGACAAAAAAGGTAATAGAGGCGCACAACAGTGTATTGGACTTGGTTGGCAACACGCCACTTATAAAACTCAATAAAACTGTTGATGGCTTTTTGGGAAGCTATTATGCAAAAGCTGAATTTGCCAATCCAGGTCACTCGAACAAAGATCGAATTGCACTACACATTGTTGAAGAGGCAGAACGAAAAAACATCCTTAAACTTGGCGATACCATCATCGAAACAACATCAGGAAACACTGGTTTTAGCATTGCGATGGCCAGTATTATCAAAGGGTATAAATGTATTTTAGCTGTTTCCTCCAAATCATCCCCAGATAAAATTAATATGCTCAGAGCCATGGGTGCCACTGTATATGTGTGCCCAGGTCATATGAAAGCCGACGACCCTCGCTCATATTATCAAGTCGCAAAACGACTGCACAACGAAATCAAGGGGTCTGTGTATATCAATCAGTACTTTAACGAATTGAACACTGATGCACATTTCCGAACCACTGGCCCTGAAATATGGGAACAAACTGCTGGTCAGATTACCCATTTGGTGGCAGCAAGTGGTACAGGAGGTACAATTTCTGGCATTGGAAGGTATTTAAAATCAAAAAACCCAAACATCAAAATCATCGGAGTTGATGCCTATGGATCAGTATTAAAGAAGTTTCATGAAACATCTGAGTTTGATGAAAATGAAATATACCCATACAGAATAGAAGGCTTAGGTAAAAACCTGATTCCTTCCACCACCCATTTTGAATACATCGATCACTTTGAAAAAGTAACAGATGAAGAAAGTGCGCATGCTGCCAGAGAAATTACCAAGAAAGAAGGGATTTTTGTTGGATATACTTCTGGCGCAGCACTACAAGCAACTCGACAACTCAATCAACAACAGTTGTTTTTTGACAAAAACAGTGTTGTGGTCATTATTTTTTGTGATCATGGATCGAGGTATATGAGCAAAATTTACAGTGATCAGTGGATGAAAGAGCAAGGGTTTTTTGATGCAAACCATTTGCAAGATGAAACTGCAATTGAATATATCAAATAAGAACACTAAATTGAACAGCTTAATAACAAAACAATGAACAACGATATTTTTGACCGAATGCGCGCCAATAGAGGTCCACTAGGAAAGTGGTCTGAGGTTGCAGAGGGCTATTTTGCTTTCCCAAAACTTGAGGGACCGATTGGCAATCGCATGTTATTTCAGGGCAAAGAGGTGATAACGTGGAGTGTAAACGATTACCTTGGTCTTGCGAATCATCCCGACGTACGAAAAGTCGATGCTGAGGCAGCTGAAGAATATGGCTCTGCATATCCTATGGGTGCTCGCTTGATGTCTGGTCACACAAGCGCACACGAACAGTTGCAAAACGAATTGGCAGCTTTTGTCAACAAAGAAGCTGCATATCTTTTAAACTTTGGATATCAGGGGATCCTCTCAACGATTGATTCACTCGTGTCAAAAAACGATGTTATCGTCTATGATGTCGATGCTCATGCTTGTATCGTAGATGGTGTTCGGCTTCATTTGGGAAAACGTTTTACGTTTAAGCACAATGATATTGAAAGTCTTGAGAAAAACTTGGGTCGTGCGACCAAAGTTGTTCAGGAAACAGGTGGAGGAATACTTGTGATATCTGAGGGTGTCTTTGGGATGCGAGGTGAGCAAGGTCGATTGCGAGAAATCGTTGCTTTAAAAGAAAAATACAACTTTCGACTGCTCGTTGATGATGCCCATGGTTTTGGGACACTTGGCCACACAGGTGCTGGGGCAGGCGAGGAGCAAGGTGTTCAAGACGATATCGATGTATATTTTGCCACCTTTGCCAAGTCGATGGCGAGTACAGGTGCATTCATTGCAGCAGATAAAGACATCATTGATTATCTCAAATACAATATGCGATCGCAGATGTTCGCAAAATCACTTCAAATGGTGCTTGTCAAAGGTGCCTTAAAGCGTTTGGAGATGCTGCGCTCGATGCCTGAACTCAAAGCAAACCTCTGGAAGAATGTACATGCGTTGCAAACTGGTCTGAGAGAAAAAGGCTTTGATTTAGGATCAACACAAAGTTGTGTGACTCCTGTGTATCTAAAAGGAAGTGTTCCTGAAGCAATGGTTTTGGTCAAAGACTTGAGAGAAAACTTTGGTATTTTCTGTTCAATCGTTGTTTATCCAGTGATTCCCAAAGGACTGATTTTGCTGCGACTGATTCCGACAGCTTCCCATACCCTAGAGGATGTTGAAGAAACACTCACTGCTTTCTCAACAATCAGAGAACGATTGAATGATGGGTTGTACAAGCGTCTTTCCTCAAAGTTTACTGCTGAAGTAGGGGTATAGCACTACTCTTGATCAATCTTTACGACTGTTTCTCCCTTGTCGTTGATATACCCACGTGGCATGGCGACAGTGTTGAAGTGAATGACCACCTTGCCATCTTTGTCAAGGCCAATAACACCACCATCACCCCCTTGGTTTTTGAGTTTTTCCATCAAAGTATGATAGCCAGCTTCATCGAGGGTTGAAGTACCATATTTTACTTGTGCAGCAATATCATAGGTTGCTACATTTCGTATAAAATACTCTCCATGACCTGTTGCAGACAAGCCGCCAACACCATTTTCGGCATATGTTCCTGCACCAATCACAGGTACATCGCCAACACGTCCAAAGCGTTTGTTGGTCATACCACCTGTTGAAGTACCTGCTGCTATATTTCCATTTTTATCGATGGCAACAGCACCCACAGTCCCAAATTTTTTATTCTTTTCATGCAAGTCCTCAATATGTTCATTATATCGATCTTCATTGTAGAAATAACTTTGTGGAACTGTTTCCATGCCATGTGCTACTGCAAACTCTTCAGCACCCTTCCCAATCAAAAACACGTGTGGGGAATGCTCCATCACAGCAATAGCAGCATCAATGGGGTTTTTGATATTCGTCAGTCCAGCGACTGCTCCAGCTTGAACATTTTCACCATTCATGATAGAGGCATCCAACTCATGGGTTCCAGCCGAGGTGAAGACAGAGCCCTTTCCAGCGTTGAAATGAGTAGAGTCTTCCAAGATGTTGATGGCAATTTGAACTGCCTCAACACTTGTACCACCATTTGCCAAGTGTTCATTGCTTTTTTGAAGTGATTTTTCGATTGTTGCACGAGTTTCTTCCTCTTCTTGTTCAGTCATTTCATCAGTTGTAACATAGCCAGCACCCCCATGCACAATAACCGAAGCAGTGGGTTTGGGATTCGGATTATGACAAGCAATCGTAAAAACTAGGAGAAAAAGGAATAGCGTAGGTCTTTGCATAATTTTGGTTTTAGATAAACTAAAATATAATTTATCTTGTGAAGTCAAAGGTTGAGGAGCATATTTTTTTAAAACTTGAGATGAGTAAAACTCTCGTAACAATGTTCCAAGCTTTACTTTCACTATAATTCATTTTAATTTCCTAATTTTGCGCAAATAATATTGGATGAGTAATCGATTGTTCCTCGATACTAAAGAAATTCAAATCATCCTTAATCGCCTGGCTTGTCAGTTGCGCGAAAAACACCAAGATTTTTCAAATTCCATCCTTATAGGCATCCAGCCAAGGGGTGCTGTTTTGGTCAAACGACTCCTGTCCATTCTTGAACAGGAAGATCATTTGGAAGCGATTGAACATGGGTTTCTCGACATTACATTTTTTAGAGATGACTTTAGACGATCAGAAAAAGTGCTATCTGCCAACAAAAACCTGATGGATGTCTCGGTTGAAAATAAAAAAGTGGTATTGATTGATGATGTATTATACACAGGTCGGAGTGTTCGAGCTGCTTTGACAGCCATCGATTCATATGGTCGCCCATCTGAGATCGAATTACTCACACTCATCGACAGAAGATTTTCGCGTCATTTACCCATACAGCCCGACTATTTGGGTCGGCAGGTTGATGCCATTGCAGATGAGAAAGTCCTCGTGCATTGGCATGAGGAGCATGGAGAAGATGCAGTATATATCATAAATAAGACAAATGAGTAAGTTAAGTGTTTCGCACTTATTGGGAATAAAATATCTGACAGATGCTGATATTGAACTCATTTTTGAAACCTCTTCGCACTTCAAAGAGGTCATCAATCGACCGATTAAGAAGGTGCCTTCACTCAGAGATGTAACGATTGCCAATATATTTTTTGAAAACAGTACAAGAACAAAACTATCTTTTGAGCTTGCACAGAAGCGACTTTCAGCAGATGTGATTAATTTTTCTGCCTCAAATTCATCTGTTAAAAAAGGAGAATCTTTGATTGATACTGTCAACAATATCCTTTCGATGAAAGTGGATATGGTTGTCATGCGTCATCCAAATCCAGGTGCTGCGATGTTCTTGTCCAAACATGTCAACGCGAGTATCATCAATGCAGGGGATGGTGCTCATGAACACCCAACACAAGCACTTTTAGATTGTTTTTCGATTCGTGAAAAATTGGGAGAAATCAGAGGTAAAAAAGTGGTGATTATAGGTGATATACTGCATTCTAGGGTTGCCTTATCGAATATCTTTGCACTCAAAAAATTGGGTGCTGAGGTCATGGTATGTGGACCACTAACTTTGATTCCGAAGCATATTGAGTCTTTGGGTATTAGTGTTGAAACCAACTTGGAAAAAGCCCTTCAATGGGCAGATGTTGCCAATGTACTACGTGTGCAATTCGAGCGTATGAAAGCGAGTTTCTTTCCATCCAATCGTGAGTATGCCATGCAGTATGGCATAACAAAGAAAGTGTTAGAAAAGGTAGACAAAGAACTCTTGATCATGCATCCAGGTCCCATCAATCGAGGGGTTGAGATTTCCTCAGACGTGGCTGATTCTGAAAACGCAATTATTCTTGATCAAGTTCAAAACGGGGTTGCTGTTCGAATGGCAATTTTGTACCTATTGGCAAGTAAAATTGAGCAATGATTATTGATATTCAAGACAAAGTAGTAACAATTACCTATGAGCAGTCAGATACAATTGGACGCTCTTTTCGTGACGAAATCAAACGCAATTACAAAAACTTTTCTTCAAAAAATATAATCTTGGATTTAAGCCCAATGAAGAATGTGTTGTCAAAGCACATCAAGGATTTTGTTGAATTGGAGATTTATCATAAAGAATTCAACAATAAGTCTTTTGTTGTTGTGACTGGTCCTATCGCGCTAAAGCTCCTGCCTGAGGGGATAAATGTTGTTCCGACGATAAATGAAGCCTTTGATACCATTGAAATTGAAGACATTGAACGTGATTTAGGTTACTGATGAAACTCACTATACTCGGTTGTCATTCTGCCACTCCTCACGCCAATAAAGCACCTACAGCACAACTGCTAGCAACAAAAAAACACCTGTTTTTGATCGATTGTGGAGAGGGAACTCAAGTGCTCTTACGCAAAGAGAAAGTCAAGTTTGCTCACATCAAACATATATTTATTTCACATCTTCATGGGGATCATTTTTATGGACTTCCAGGGCTAATATCAACTTTTCGTCTTTTGGGTCGCGAGGCACCCCTGCATATTTATGGACCAAAAGGGATTAAAGACGCAATTACTTTACTGCTCAAACTGGCAAACTCATGGACAAACTACCCTCTTCACTTTCACGAGTTGACACAGAAATCATCTGTTTGTTTACTTGCAGAGGATGAAATAGAGGTGCATACCATTCCACTGAAGCATCGTGTATATACCAATGGGTTTTTATTTCGTGAAACCCCAAAAGATCGAAAAATCAACGCTGAGACTGTCGAGCAACATCAAATTGATCAGAGTCAAATGCGAAATCTGAAAGAAGGAAAAGATGTGGTTGATGCACAGGGTAATAGCATTGCAAATCAAAAGCTTACGCATGATCCACGACCCCCCAAATCATACGCTTTTTGTAGTGATACTGCCTATCATCCAGAGATGATTGATCAAATCCATCAGGTTGATGTATTATACCATGAGGCAACTTTTTTGAACGATCATCAAGAATTGGCGCAGAAAACCCTTCATTCAACAGCGCAGCAAGCTGCTCAAATTGCAAAAGATGCCCATGTCAAACACCTGATTCTAGGACACTATTCATCTCGATACAAAGATTTGACGCAATTCCAATCTGAAGCAGCTGAGATTTTCCCCCATATCGATCTTGCATATGATGGATATTCGTTAGAGTTTTAATGATTTTGTACTTTCACAGCTAAATTTGCACTGATGGACCTCTCCGATTTTAGAAAACAGTATACCAAAGGGCAGTTGCTCGCGTCTGAAGTCCCACCAAATCCGATCATCCTTTTTAGGGATTGGTTTGATGAGGTTCAAAGCAAGGGGAAAGAACAAGAGACCAATGCGATGACCCTAAGCACTCAGCAGTCAGATGGTGGTGTTGCATCGCGTGTTGTACTATTGAAGGAAGTGTCTGATGAGGGTTTTGTTTTTTATACCAACTACAACAGTTCTAAGGGGCAATCGATCGAACAGAACAATCAGGTATGTATCTCTTTTTTTTGGCAGAGCATGGAGCGTCAGGTCATCATTCAGGGAACAGCGAAAAAATTACCACCAGAAGTATCTGACCAATATTTTCAATCTCGCCCTAGGGGTAGCCAGTTGGGAGCTCATGTATCGAATCAGAGTGAGGTGATTGAAAGCCGATCTACTCTGGAAAATAGGTTGAAATCCTTGGAGGATCAGTATAAAAATCAGCCCATTCCTAGGCCAACACATTGGGGAGGATATGTAGTATCCCCTTATTCGATTGAATTTTGGCAAGGACGTACAAACCGACTACATGATCGTTTGGTGTATAAACAAAAATCATCCACTTGGGTCATCAAACGCCTGTCGCCATGAAAACATGGATTATGGTTCGACATGCCAAATCCTCATGGGCGTTTGACGTGCCAGATCGTGAACGTCCAATATCTGATCGTGGGGTTCGAGATGCGACATTGGTGGGTAGAGAACTCAATAAGTATAAGCTGAATATCGAACAGGTTTATAGCAGTCCAGCCAAACGCGCTTTCGACACCTCTTTGTTGATGGTTGCAGAACTGGGACTTTCCACCGAAGAAATTCAAATTGAAGAAGAACTCTATGATTTTCATGGTGCGCAAGTACTTGATTTTGTTCGCAAATTGCCTGATGAACTCAACACTGTGATGTCATTTGGACACAACTATGCTTGTACATATATTGCACAAACGTTGGGCAATTTTTCAAAATCCAATATTCCCACTGCGACTGCTGTTATTTTTCATTTTGATGTATCTTCGTGGTCGAAAGTAGAACAGTGTGACTGCACTGTTATTCGTCTAAAATCATTGCGTTAGATGTCACAAAATCATTTTGTTAATAGGGAAATCAGTTGGTTGGACTTCAATGCACGTGTATTGCAGGAAGCGCAGGATGAGAATGTTCCGTTGATTGAGCGATTGCGATTTATTGGTATTTTTTCGAACAACTTGGATGAATTTTACAAAGTTCGCTATGCCACAGTGAAGAGGATTGCTAGGCTAGAAGAATCTAAAAATAAGGTGTTTGGCGATCGACCTGCAGAAATGTTACTAAAAGAAATTACGAGCAAAACCATTGCGCTTCAAAAGGAAAGTTTGGAGACACTTAACAACTTGCACGCTGCCCTTGAACAAGAAAACATCTTTATCCTCAAAGAGGATCAAATCAATGAAGAACAACAGCGTTTTATCAACACCTATTTTTCACAAGAGGTGGGTCCATCACTGGTTACATTGATGCTAAACAACATCCAATCGATTTCTAGAATAAAAGACAGCAATGCTTTTTTGGCCATTCGCATGGCGCTCGACGCTAAAAAACACCCATTTCTCGACCCCATACAATTTGCATTGATTGAAATCCCTTCATCGCTCAAGCGTTTTGTTGTTTTACCTTCTGTAGATGGCAAAACTCAACTGATGTTACTCGATGACCTTATTCGCACACAGTTGTCTACAATTTTTGATGTTTTTCAGCACAATAGTATTGAGGCACATATGGTCAAATTTAGTCGAGATGCCGAACTTGATTTTGATGATGATTTGTCGAAAAGTTATATCGAAAAAGTGGCCGAAAGTGTGAAGGATCGTTCACATGGAGAAGCAGTTCGTTTTGTCTATGATCAAGAAATAGCAGACGATACTCTCTCACTGTTGACCGATCGTCTCGATATCGATAATCGTGACAGTGTCATCGCTGGTGGGCGATATCATAATCGAAGAGACTATATCAAGTTTCCTGATTTGGGTAGATCTGATTTAAAATATCAAACACAAGAACCACTGCCGATTGTAGATTTTGATTTGCACAAGAGTTTGTTTTCACAAATTGCACTCAAAGATCGATTGATGTTCACCCCTTATCATTCGTTTTCTTATCTGGTCAAATTTCTTCGCGAGGCAGCCATTGATCCAAATGTTAAGAGTATATCGATAACCATTTATCGCCTTTCAAAACTATCCAATGTTGCAAGTGCCTTGATACAAGCAGCTCGAAATGGCAAACGTGTCACTGTTCAGATTGAGTTGCAAGCGCGCTTTGATGAAGAGGCCAATATTGGATATGCAGAGGAAATGAAGAAGGAGGGCATAAAACTTATTTTTGGCGTTCCTGGGCTCAAGGTCCACTCCAAAATCTGTGTTGTTCATCGCATTGAAGGTGACACTCTCAAGCGCTATGGTTTTATCAGTACTGGGAATTTTAATGAAGATACTGCCAAAATCTATACAGATTACACTCTGTTTACTTCTCATCAGCCAATTTTAAAGGAAGTGGATAAAGTCTTTCGATTTTTGGAAGCCAGTTATCGAATCAACAAATACAAGCATCTTGTGGTTTCGCCACACTCAACTTCTTCGTTTTTTACATCGCTTATTGAACAAGAAATCGCTCATGTGAAACAGGGTAAAAAAGGGCTCATTAAACTGAAAATGAACAGCTTAACAAACTATAACATCATCGAAAAGTTATATGATGCAAGTCGGGCAGGGGTACAGATTCAACTCATTGTTAGAGGTGTTTGCTGTCTCATACCAGGGGTAAAGGGTATGAGTGAAAACATAGAAACCATCAGTGTTGTCGATAAGTTTTTGGAGCACACACGCTTGATGGTTTTCGAAAATGATGGCGACCCTTTGGTCTATCTTTCCTCTGCTGATTGGATGACACGTAACCTAGACAATCGTGTTGAGGTTTCTTGTCCGATTTATGATCCTGATATCAAACAAGACCTGTTGGACACCTTCTCGATCACTTGGAATGATAATGTAAAAGCACGCTTGTTGAACAGTTGGGAACCCAATATGTATAAAAAATCAAGTGCCCAGCAGTCACGAACGCAAATCGATTTGTATAACCATTACAAAAACAAGCTCTCTTGAAGGTTAAAAAATATGCCGCGATAGATGTTGGGTCCAATGCCATTCGGTTATTGATCATGAATATCATTAAGCGTAAAAATGAAGAACCTTTATTTACAAAAAGCGCAATGGTTCGTGCGCCCATTCGCTTGGGTTCAGATTCGTTTGTGCTAGGTGAGATTTCGCCTAAAAAGAAAAAACGAATGATAGATTCCATCAAGGCATTTAAGCTATTGATGAAAGTTCATAAGGTCGATCGATATTTGGCCTATGCAACTTCGGCCTTACGAGAGGCAAACAATGGGATGCAGATCACAGCTGAAATCCAGAAAAAAACAGGGGTTAAGATTGAAATTATCGATGGCCATCGAGAGGCAGAAGTCATTGCTTCAACAGACTTGTATAAGGTTGTTCGACCAGATCAAAACTACTTGTTTATCGATGTTGGTGGTGGGAGTACTGAGTTGACAGTTTACAGTCATGGAAAGATTATTGTTTCAAAATCCTTTAAAATCGGTACAGTGCGATTGTTAAAGAAATTGGTGGACAAAAAAGTTTGGGAATCCTATAAAAGTTGGATCATCAAAAACACTTCTGATTATGATGAGATGTCAGTTCTTGGCTCTGGAGGTACGATCAATTCCTTGTTTAAGCTGTCGGGCAATAGTTTTGGTGAGCCATTACCGTTTGACTTTATCAAAGAGAAATACAAGATCTTTCAATCAATGAGCCCCAAGCAGATGATGGTTGACTTTCGGTTTAACGCTGATCGTGCAGATGTAATCGAACAGGCAACAAAGATATACCTAGAGGGGATGAAGCACTCCAATTCTTCTGTGATTCATGTACCCAAAGTCGGACTAGCCGATGGGATGGTAAAGTTGTTGTATAAGGAGAAAGGGTAGTGGTTGATCATGGCTTGTACCAGTTCGGTTTTTTCTGGAAAGCCAATGATAAAAGAAATGGCTGTACTTGCTGCCTTTTGTTCGCAATAGGCATGATCAACCAATATTTCTTCGATGTTTTTTTCAACAATATCCACCCAGCGAGGCTCGGTTGGGAGCTGTAGCCCTAGCATGATGTTAATTTAAATCCAAATCAAATTCCTTTCGAATATCATCAACCACAGGGTTGATTTTAACCAGTTGTTCGTATTTGTCCTTTGGTGTATAGATATAGTTTTTTTGCTCTTCTTCATTCACTTGAATCACAAGTGTCAGCAAATCATTTTTTAGTTCATCTCCCAAGGCTTCCAACACCTTTGCTTTTTCGCTTTCAAGCTCTACTTTGTTGGTTTTGTTTGGAAAATTGAGATGAATTTCTGTTTTATTTTTTAATCTGGGGATATCAAGGTTTAAAAGCGCAGCGAGGTTATACTCACCTTCAGATTCCAGTTTGAAAGACAATTGCTTCCATGCATCTTCCAAACGCTCTTGCCCAAATTTCTGATCTCTTTTGCTTTTCCCATTCGAAGGTTGATTGGCCTTTATGCTTTTCTGAATGGCGATACTGGAGAGAGACAAGCCCGAAACCCCTTTTAGTTTGATGTTCAGCTCGATGGGATTTTCGTCAACTTGCTTGTCAGTCGTTGTGGGGCTTTTGACTTCAGTATGCGCTGGTGTTGGCACTTCTTCAACTGCTGTATCGGTCTTTACTGCTTTGGCTGTTTCTTCAACGACAATCGCAGGTTTTTCTTTAACAACTGCTTGCTTTTTTTGTGTTATTGTTGGCTTTTGATCTCGTTTTGTTGGGGGCTTGATGTAGGGTTTACTCTTTTTTTTTTCGTCAGTAGCAGATGCAATTTGCATCAAACAGAGTTCGACATGCAGTCGTTGATTTTTTGAACTCTTATAACTTAGGTCACAAGCGTTAGTCAAAGCAATTGACTTTTCAAGAAAATCGAGTGATGCTTTTTCCGATTGTTCCAAAAACTTCTTTTTGGTTGCTTCACCAACTTCCAACAATTCAACAGTATCCTTATGCCTACACATCCACAAGTCACGCAAATGGCTTGCAAGACCAACAATAAAATGATGTCCATCAAACCCCTTTGATAAGATTTTATCAAAAGACAAAATAACTTCTCGGATATTCCCTTCGATCAAGTCTTTGGTGATATGCAAATAGGTGTCAAAATCGAGTATACTCAGGTTGACCGAAACGTGTTGGGCAGTGATGGTTTCATTGGAAAAACTGACAATACGATCAAAGATAGAGAGGGCATCTCTCATGGCACCATCGGCTTTTTGTGCAATCAAATGCAGTGCTTCTTCTTCAGCCTTAATACCTTCACTTTCAGCTATTTTTTGGAGATAGTTTTTTGCATCAGTCGCGCTAATACGCTTAAAATCATAGATTTGGCAGCGTGAAAGTATAGTGGGGATAATTTTGTGTTTTTCAGTTGTTGCCAGAATAAAAATAGCATGTGCAGGCGGTTCTTCCAAGGTTTTCAAAAACGCATTGAAGGCAGCTTGTGAAAGCATGTGAACCTCATCGATGATATACACTTTGTAGTCTCCAACTTGTGGGGGGATACGTACCTGATCGATTAGATTTCGAATATCCTCTACAGAGTTGTTTGATGCAGCATCCAACTCAAAAATATTGAAAGCAAAATTGTTGTCATCAGCGCTTTCATCGTTTTTGGCATTGATCTTTTTGGCAAGGATTCTCGCACAGGTTGTTTTGCCCACACCTCGAGGTCCACAAAACAACAGGGCTTGTGCAAGATGGTCAGTTGCAATTGAATTATCAAGTGTTTTGGTAATAGACTCTTGACCAACAACATCTTCAAACCGCTGAGGGCGATATTTTAAGGCCGATACCACAAAAGGTTCCATAGAAACAAATATATCAAAACCACCTGGATTTACACTTGCTTGGGCGATGTGTTTATCAACGACAAAACTTGTACTTTTGCACGGCAGGCCACCTTACCGCTGCACGCAAGTGCAGAGGAAAGTCCGGACACCATAGCGCAGTATAGCGGGTAACGCCCGTCGTCCGCCGAGCGGATAGGACAAGTGCAACAGAAAGAAAGTACAGTTCGGCTGTAGTGAAA
>DJCM01000023.1:681-813 GCA_002430545.1 Flavobacteriaceae bacterium UBA5950 | reverse complement strand
AAACTCTATACGGTGAAACGTCAAGTATACCAGCGTTTGAAAGAAGCGCTCTTGAGCTGGTGGGTAGACGGCTAGAGCCCAACAGCAATGTTGGGTCCAGATCAATGGTAAGGCACGACAGAATCCGGCTTA
>DJCM01000023.1:0-389 GCA_002430545.1 Flavobacteriaceae bacterium UBA5950 | reverse complement strand
TCCGGCTTATGGCCTGCTTTTTTTTATTTGTTTGTTTGTAGGCCCCACTAGATCGCTGAAAAGTCATTATTTGCTTCCCACAACTCAGTTGCATTACCCTCAGGATCCGAAATATGAACAAACTTACCATAAGGATAACTTGAGATTTCATCGATGATTTCTGTTCCTACTTCACGCAAATAATCAACTGTCTTTTCGATGTTTTCAACCCTAAAATTGATCATAAAATCTTTTTTTGAAGGCGAAAAATAATCTGTATCATTTTTAAATACAGACCACAAGAAATATTGAATTTTATTTGGGTTTTTGGCATTTCTGAATTCAAAGGAAGCCATAAGGATTCAGGTTAAAACTCAAATGTTTTCTATACCATTCGCGAAGTCGACTCG
>DJCM01000037.1:30997-31132 GCA_002430545.1 Flavobacteriaceae bacterium UBA5950 | reverse complement strand
ATTTGACCATTGCTGGACCTTCATACACAAAGCCTGTGTATACCTGAAGTAGTGATGCGCCAGCCTCCAATTTCTCTATGGCGTCTTGAGGAGTGTGTATCCCCCCTACGCCGATGATTGGAAAGTTGTTTTTGC
>DJCM01000037.1:30197-30732 GCA_002430545.1 Flavobacteriaceae bacterium UBA5950 | reverse complement strand
ATTGGAAAGTTGTTTTTGCTTTTTGTGTGCAAAAATCGAATGACTTCTGTGCTTCTATTGCGCAATGGTTTTCCACTCAAGCCGCCAGTTTCTTTTGTAATCTCAGCATCGGTTTGCAGTCCATCTCTAGCAATTGTTGTGTTGGTCGCAATAACACCATCGATCTTGGTATCTGCTACTATATCTATAATATCCAACAGCTGTGTTTCTGTCAAATCAGGTGCGATTTTTAACAATATCGGCTTTGGGTTTTCTCTTTTTTGATTTTCAATTTGAAGGGTTTTCAACAGAGCTGTCAATGGCTTTTTCTCTTGCAAGTCACGCAGGTTTGGTGTGTTGGGAGAACTGACATTGACTACAAAATAATTCACATAAGGAAACAATGCATCGAAGCAAATTAGGTAGTCATCTGTTGCTTGGTCATTTGGAGTGATTTTGTTTTTTCCAATGTTCCCACCAATGATTACATTTTTATTTCTCTTGAGTCTCTTGATTGCTGCCTCAACGCCTTGATTATTAAAGCCCATACGATTGA
>DJCM01000037.1:0-29956 GCA_002430545.1 Flavobacteriaceae bacterium UBA5950 | reverse complement strand
ATTATTAAAGCCCATACGATTGATAATCCCTTTGTCTGCTTGCAAACGAAATAGACGCTTTTTGGGGTTCCCACCTTGAGGCTTTGGTGTGAGGGTACCAATCTCGATAAATCCAAATCCGAAATTGGAAAGTTCTCGAAACAATTTGGCATCCTTGTCAAAACCAGCAGCAAGACCGATAGGGTTTGGAAAGCGAATACCAAACACTTCACGCTCCATCTTTGGGTGTTTCACAGCATATAAATAACGAATGATGCTCCCAACAAAAGGGATTTTATGAGCCAGTCGTATTGATGCAAAAGAGAAGTGATGAACCTTTTCGGCATCAAACAAAAACAAAATTGGACGTATGAGTTTTTTATACATTTATTTGTTGGCTCATAAAAAAAGCGCCTCTGGCGCTTTTTTGATTATTTTTTGGAGGGCAGTGATAGCTTCTGGCTGAGATCCATGGAAATAAAACTCCGTTCCATTTTCAATTTTCCAGCCATCGTTTCCACCACACACGAATCGTTTTGGTCATTGACTTCAACAATTTTGCCATGAACACCAAATTTTGTGATGACTCGATCACCTTTTTTCATATTGTTTTTAAAGGTTTTCTCTTTTTTAGCTCTACGCTGTTGAGGGAGAATCATAAAGAAAAATATGATTCCAAACATCATCAGCAAAAAAGGGAGTTGACCAGCAAATGCGCCTTCCATAGTTATTGTTTAAAAAATTATTGATTGGCCTGCATTGCTTGACGACGGGCTTCTCTTTGTTGCTCTTTCAAAGGGTCAGGAGTTACAAATGTTCTGATCTGAACCACTTCTCTACCCTTTTCAGTATTGGTCGTGAAAGTCACTGATCGATTGTTTGCATTCGGTTTGTTGTTCGAATCAAACTTAACAGTCACTTCAGCACTATCTCCTGGTGCAATGGGTTGATCCTTTGGGTAATCAGGTACTGTACATCCACAGCTTCCACGAGCGTTGAGAATAATCAAATCTGAAGTACCAGTATTTGTAAGTGTAAATACAGTTTCGACAACTTCGCCTTCATCGATTGTACCAAAGTCATGCGATAGTTTATCAAATGTCATCACTGGACCATCAGCAGTATTGTTGAAGTCAATTGGTGTTGTTGCTTCAGTAGTTGCAGCTTTGCTTTCCTTTGCTTTTTTCGATGGGTCAGTCGAACAAGATGTGACGATTACTAGGGCGAAAAGTATATATATGAATTTCATGCGTTTAATTTTCTACAAAGTTACACATTTCAATTGATTCTGAATACTATTTATCAGACGTTCTCTTGTGCTTTATCTCTTTAGAAACCACATCCAAAATCCCATTTATAAACGTACTGCTTTTTGGCGTTGCATATTCTTTGGCAATCTCCAGATATTCATTGATGGTTACCTTGGATGGGATCGTTGGAAAATACAAAAACTCAGCGATCGCGAGTTTGAGCAGAATCATGTCTAATACAGCAATTCGATCTTGTTTCCAATTGGGCGTGCGCCCTTCGAGTTGAGCAGCAAGCTCTTCATCATGAACAATCACAGACTCGAGTAGTTCCACTGCAAATTTTCGATCATCATCATCTTTATAAATAGAGGTCAATATCAGTTGTTTCGGGTCACTGTCTTCATGCATATGAATCAGCGTATTTCTCACAATAGTATTGACCAGTGGAAAGTCATCAACCCATGACGATTTGATTTCTTCGATCAGCTCATGCAATCGTTCATAAGGTGCAATAACATCTGTAAACAGTGTAATGAGTGCATTCTTATCAGATGTAAAACCTGATTGGTTTTCAGCCAGATATGCTGCATAAGCATCACTGGCAGCAATGTGATCCCAAATCAGGCGAACATACTCATCATGCTTTTGCCAATGGGTTATCTTCAGTTGAGAAGTATATTTTTTTAAGGTCTCGCTACTGGCCAGTTTTGCTATGGCGAGATTGGAAAAGAATTTTGGATTGAGCTGATTGGAATCTGCTTCTAGGTACTGCTTTTTGACAAGTTTATGCAGCGAACGACCACAAGACTGCACCTTGATAAACATATTGAGCAACAACAAATACAATTCAAAGAAACCTTCATTACTACTCTGCAATTGTTGTAGCGCTACCTTGAGGTCAAAAGGTTGGCTCATGGTATTTGCATAAAGCTGCTGCATTACTTTCACTCGCAAATGTCGTCTGGTCAGCATGTCAAAGATTTCATGATTCGCAACAAAAATACACTTATTAATGATTTGATCTAAGGCATGATAATTAAATCTTGCACACTATCTTTGAAAACAGAATTTCAAAAAATTGCGCGCACTACAATATCTCAACAAATATCTCTTTAAGTATAGGGTTCGCCTTGTGCTCGGATTGTTTTTTACGATCGCTGCCAAGGTATTTGCAGTCGTTGCGCCGAGTTTGGTTGGCGACTCGATCACTGAAGTCAACCGATACCTCAGCGACCCCTCAGGTGATTTTGAACAAACCAAAAGTATCTTGATTCAAAACATAGCCCTTATCGTAGGTGCTGCACTGCTGTCAGGCTTATTTACCTTCACAATGCGTCAAACCATTATCAATGTATCACGATTTATAGAGTTTGATCTTAAAAATGAAATTTATCAACACTATCAACGCTTGAGTGTCAACTTCTACAAAAACAATCGCACTGGTGATTTGATGAATCGAATTAGCGAAGATGTGTCGAAGGTGCGCATGTATTTTGGCCCAGCGCTGATGTACAGCATCAACACAATTGCGTTGTTTGTTATTGTCATCTCATATATGGTCATTGTTGCGCCTACCCTCACGATGTATGCGTTGGCACCATTGCCTTTTCTGTCGATTGCCATCTATCAGTTGAGTCGATCGATTCACAAGCGCAGTACTATAGTGCAAGAATACCTCTCCAAGCTTTCTGCTTTCACGCAGGAGATGTTCAGTGGTATTGGAATCATCAAAGCCAATGCGATTGAGCCAACTGCAAACAATAAAATGGGGGCTTTGGCATTGGGGAGTATGTCCAAAAACATGCACTTGGTTCAAGTGCAGGCTTGGTTTTTCCCCTTGATGATATTGTTGATTGGCTTGTCTAATGTTTTGGTCATATTTATTGGAGGTAGTCAATTTATCAATGGGCAGATTGAATTGGGAACCTTAGCTGAGTTTATCATTTATATCAATATGCTCACATGGCCTGTTGCCACTGTAGGTTGGGTTACATCGATTGTTCAACAAGCAGAGGCTTCTCAAAAGCGAATCAATGAGTTTTTGGGACAAGATCCAGAGATTGTCAGTCCGAAAGATGGTCAAAAACTTCAGTCCTACAGCATTGCCTTTGAGAATGTATCTTTTTCTTATGATGATGGTCGAGAGGAAGCTTTGAAAGAGGTTAGCTTCACTTTAGAATCAGGAAAAACACTAGCAATTTTGGGTCGAACAGGTTGTGGAAAATCAACACTTTTACAGCTGATCTCAAGAATGTATGACGTCAGCTCTGGTGTTGTCAAAATAGGTGGAATTGATGTTCGTAAACTCAATCTCAATGATTTGAGAAATCATATTGGGTCGGTACCACAAGAGGCATTTCTTTTTTCAGATAGCCTTGAAAACAACATCAGATTTGGAAATGCTAAAGCAACAAAATATGAGATCGAAAACGCAGCCAAACAAGCTGCTGTTCACAACAGCATTTTGAATTTTGCTGATGGCTATCAAACTGTTATTGGAGAGAGGGGCGTATCGCTTTCTGGTGGGCAAAAGCAGCGTATGTCAATTGCGAGGGCTTTGGTCAAGCAACCTCAAATTTTACTTTTTGATGACTCTTTTTCTGCAGTAGACACCCAAACCGAAGAGACTATTTTACAACACCTCAAATCAATGTCATTCCAATCGACAACGATCGTGGTTTGTCATCGAGTATCTTCAGCCAAAAATGCAGACTACATTTTGGTCATGGATGAAGGTCGTGTGACCCAATTTGGTACGCATGAATCACTGGTCAACAAGCCAGGATATTATGCAGAGTTGTATAAAAAGCAACTTAAATAGCTTGTTTTTACCAATAAATTTCCTACAATTATAACTCACAATCCCAAAGATTACTAATATGACTGTTGAAAAAAAACATCTTAGCCCACTAATGTCTCGCCGATTTAAGTGTCGCCACAAAACTTATTTTTTTGATGTATTTGAAAACATTTATGGGGATCACTAACTCAAGCTAACGCAAAGCATTCGAGATAAAAACTCTACCCCAGAGCAGCCAAATTTTTTTCGTGAAACCATTCATATCAATGAAGAAGCATTTCAAGAGTTTTTAACACACATAAAAGACTCTATTCATATGAAAAAATCAATAATGAAATCAAACCCTCGATAAATTCTGAAAGAATAGATAAGGACGAATGATATTTGTATTTTTGTAAAAAAACATGGCACGCACACCTTCAAATATGTTGCCTTTGGGCACAAAGTCGCCTTCTTTCGAACTGCTAGATACAGTAAGTGGTCAAACTCTCACTCTCGATCAAATTCATGGAAAAGAAGGCACAGTAGTGATGTTTATCTGCAATCACTGTCCATTTGTAAAACATGTCTTTACAGGCATCGTCGATCTTGCAAACGATTATCAAGACAAAGGCGTTGCTTTTGTTGCGATTTCGAGTAATGATGTTGAAAATTATCCTGATGATGCACCTGACTTAATGACAAAGGTTGTTGCCGAACAGAACTTTCCATTTCCTTATCTCTATGATGAAAGTCAAGATGTTGCACGAGCATATGATGCTGCTTGTACACCTGATTTTTACATCTTTGACAGCAATAAAGCATTGGTTTATCGTGGGCAGTTGGATGATTCTCGCCCTGAAAATGGAATCCCAGTCACTGGAAAAGACATGCGATCGGCACTAGACGCAATGACCAATCAAAAAGAGATTTCTACACTGCAAAAGCCAAGCATTGGCTGTAATATCAAGTGGAAGAGCTAGCTTACTGCTACCAGTTCAACATCAAATAATAAAGCTGCGTCTGGGGGAATCACACCACCAGCACCTCGAAACCCATATGCCAAATCTGATGGGATCAGAAAACGAGCCTTATCCCCAACTTTAAGTAAGGAAACACCTTCGTCCCAACCAGGAATGACCTGCCCCTGACCTAAGACAAAATCGATTGGTTGCTGTCTCTTGTAAGATGAATCGAATACAGTGCCGTCGAGAAGTTCGCCCTTGTAATGAACAGAAACTTTTTTGCCTGCAGAAGCTTGTTCTCCTGTCCCCTCTTGTATAATTTTATAACGCAAACCACTTTCTGTTTGTGAAAAACCCTTACTGATTTTTTCAAGCTCTTTCGCTTGTTTTTCCTTTTGCTCCTCTATGCGTTTTTGCGCCAATTCGTTCAACTGTTGAAAGGCTGCAACAGCATCCCAATCCTCTGCATCTTTCCCCACACGTTTGACCTCTATTTTGTCAATCGAGTCTTCTTGAGCGATAACATCAACAATCGATTGCCCATCGATCACAGCACCAAAAATAGTATGTTTTCCGTCAAGCCATGGGGTGGGTACATGTGTGATAAAAAATTGACTTCCATTCGTTCCGGGACCAGCGTTTGCCATCGACAGTATACCTGGCTTATCATGTCGTAAATTGGGGTTGATTTCATCATCAAACTGATACCCAGGTCCTCCAACACCACTTCCCTGTGGACATCCTCCTTGAATCATAAAATCAGGAATCACTCGATGAAAATTTAATCCATCGTAATAAGGTATGCCGTCTGACTTCACTTCATTGGGGAGAATCCCCTCTGCTAGCCCTACAAAATTGCCTACAGTAGCAGGTGTTTCTTTGTAATGAAGTTGAATGGTAATGATGCCTTTTTGGGTGTGAATTGCTGCGTAAATTCCGTCTGTCATGTCAATTTATTAGGCGGCAAATATAGGCAAAAGAAAAGAGGTTAATTGGCGACTTCGCTAATAAATTTTATTCGATATAGACGAAGATCATCTTCTTCAAAATCGCCATCAAACACTTCAAAAGCTTCTTGTATATCATCGTTTTCAGCTTCCATAAAATACTCTTGTAACTCCTCTTGTTGATCCTCGTCAAAAAGCGAATCTATTTCATAACTGATATCGAGTTTTGTCCCAGAAAATACAATGGTTTCGAGTTCTTTTATAAAGGCTGTTCTGTCCTTTCCCTTAGCATTGGCAATATCTTCGAGTGGCAATTTTCGATCAACACTTTGAATGATGTATAATTTTAGGGCAGAGTTTGCACCTGTAGTTTTGATGATGATGTCTTGGGGTCGAACAACATCATTATCGTTGCAATATTTTTCAATGAGTCTGACAAAAGAATGCCCAAATTTCATTGCCTTTCCCTCACCAACGCCATGAATGTTTTTGAGTTCCTCCAAAGTGATAGGATACTTCAAAAGCATATCTTCTATCGAAGCTTCTTGAAAAACAGCATAGGGCGGAACACCTGATTGCTCTGCAACTCTTTTTCTCTCTTTCATCAGCAATCCATGCAGTTTTTTGTCAAAAACTGCAGTTCCACCCCCACTAGACGAAGAGGTAGATTGTGTTTGATCATATTCATGATTTTCAGTCATAAAAAACGAGTGTGGCGACGCAAGAAACGCTTCTCCTTTGGCTGTTAATTTGATAACACCATAGGTTTCAATTTCCTTCTTTAGCAGTCCGGCAACAAGAAGTTGTCTGATGAGTGCTCGCCAATAGGATAAGGTTTCATTTGAACCAATCCCAAAAAATTCTTTTTCAACCACCTGACGAGTCATCAAAATTGCGTTTTTAACCCCAACAAGGATGTTGACAACATCGCTAAAACGGTACTGTTGTGCTGTGGCTAGAATGACTTTCAGTAGCAATTCGACTTGCTTTTGCGCTTCTTTTTTAGGCTTTGGGTTTTTTGCATTATCGTCCATGTCAGCACCTGGGCCATTCACATCGTCAAATTCTTCCCCAAAATAGTGTAGGATAAACTTGCGTCTAGACATCGAAGTTTCGGCGTAAGCAACCATTTCATGCAATAGTGCAAAGCCAATTTCCTGCTCTGCAATTGGTTTTCCCGACATAAACTTTTCTAACTTCTCAATGTCTTTATAGGCATAAAAAGCCAAGCAATGGCCCTCGCCACCATCTCGACCGGCACGACCTGTCTCTTGGTAGTAACTTTCAATGCTTTTTGGGATATCGTGGTGGATGACAAAACGTACGTCTGGCTTATCGATTCCCATACCAAAGGCAATTGTGGCAACAACTACATCAACATCTTCCATGAGAAACATGTCTTGATTCTTCACGCGTTGTTTGTTGTCTAAGCCAGCATGATAAGGAACTGCTTTTATACCATTGACCACCAAAATCTGTGCCAACTCTTCTACTCGTTTTCGAGATAAACAATAAACAATGCCCGACTTGCCTTCATTCTTTTTGATAAATGATGTGATGTCACGATCGACCTGATCTGTTTTGGGGAGCACCTCATAAAATAGGTTTGGTCGATTAAAAGATGCTTTAAAGGTAATGGCATCTGTAATGCCAAGGTTTTTTAATATATCATCTTGAACCTTTGGGGTGGCAGTGGCAGTCAGTCCAATCACAGGAATCTTTTCATCAATGCGATCTAAAATCCCTCTCAGATTTCGATACTCTGGTCTAAAGTCATGACCCCATTCTGAAATACAATGCGCTTCATCGACTGCCATAAAGCTAATGGGAACAGAGCGTAAAAAGTCAACATAGTCCTGCTTTATCAGTGACTCTGGCGCGACATACAATAATTTTGTGACGCCATTTGAGATATCATCCTTCACAACTTGAACTTTTCCTTTGGTCAATGAAGAATTCAGTACGTGTGCAACACCATCTTGTTTGGAGATACCACGAATGGCATCAACTTGATTTTTCATCAAAGCAATTAGTGGAGAGACTACAATAGCTGTTCCATCAAGTATTAGTGCTGGTAATTGATAACACAACGATTTACCTCCACCCGTAGGCATAATAACAAAACTATCTTTCCCTGAAAGCAAGGTTTCGATCACTTCTTCTTGAAGCCCGCGAAAACTGGAGAATCCAAAAAAATGCTTTAATGAAGACGTAAGCTTATAATCTCTGGAACTCATATTAACCTATAAAGCCGATTTTGTACATTTGCCTATTAAATATACGTCATAATTTTCAAACCAAGCTGAATCTTTTACTATTGGATAAAAAAATCGAAATTCTAAACACTGCTAAAGACTGTTTCACCAACCAAAGCAATGCAATCGCTGCACTTCAAGATCAGCTCAATGAAGATTTTGTAAAAGTGATTGATTTAATTTTAAAATCCAACTCACGTCTTGTCATCAGTGGGATTGGCAAAAGTGCGTTGATTGGTATGAAAATCACAGCTACATTAAATTCTACTGGCACACAATCGATTTTTATGCATGCCGCCGATGCCATTCATGGTGATTTGGGTATGGTTGCAAAGGAGGATATTGTTCTGTTCATCTCAAAAAGTGGGAATACTCCTGAAATAAAGGCTTTGGTCCCCTTGGTCAAATCCATGGGCAACAACATAATTAGTATGACAGGAAATCCTTCTTCTTTTCTAGCACAAGAATCAAATTATGTATTGTCGGTTGCGATCCAAAAAGAGGCTTGTCCAAACAACCTGGCACCAACGACCAGCACCACTGCCCAACTTGTTATGGGAGATGCCATTGCGATTTGTTTGCTTGAAATGCGTGGGTTTGACAAAAATAATTTTGCCCAATTTCATCCTGGCGGCTCACTTGGCAAAGCATTGTACCTAAAAGTAAATGCACTTGTCGATCGCAAAAACATTCCTGCTGTGCAACCAACTTCTTCTTTAAGTGATGTCATCATCGAAATTGGAGAAAAGCTTGTTGGCGCAACAGCTGTACTGGAAAATGAAAAAGTGTGTGGAATCATTACAGATGGAGACATCCGAAGGGTTTTAGAAAAAACATCCGATCTTGGGTCGATTCGAGCGAAAGATATTATGAACCCTAACCCCAAAATAATTGAAGCTGATATCCTCGCTTCTGAGGCATTAAACACCATGCAAAAGAATAACATCAGCCAATTGTTGGTCACGAAAAATGATGAATTTATTGGCATTGTACACCTGCACAATATCTTAAACGAAGG
Organism: Flavobacteriaceae bacterium UBA5950; assembly: GCA_002430545.1. Taxonomy (GTDB): domain Bacteria; phylum Bacteroidota; class Bacteroidia; order Flavobacteriales; family Flavobacteriaceae; genus UBA724. The sequence continues at coordinate 20,763 of DJCM01000037.1, read as the reverse complement.
AATTAGCTAATGGCTGATAGAGAAATGTCTTTTTTGGAGCATCTCGAAGATTTACGATGGCATCTTCTACGCTCAATCACTGCCATTCTGATTGCTGCTCTCGCTGCTTTTTTAGCAAAAGATTTTGTCTTTGATGTGTTGCTTTTTGGACCAAAAAAAACAGATTTCCTAACCTATCGACTCCTATGTCAAGTGTCTAATATATTGGGGTTTGACGATGGGTTTTGCATCAATGAATTGCCTTTTCGAATCCAAAGTCGCACAATGGCTGGGCAGTTTTCAGCACACATTTGGACTTCGATAACCCTGGGGTTTGTCGTCTCATTTCCTTATGTTATTTATCAGTTTTGGAAATTTATAAGCCCAGGTCTTTACTCCCATGAAAGAAAAACAGCAAGTGGATTTATTTCGATATCCTCGTTGTTGTTCTTCATTGGGGTTTTGTTTGGCTATTATGTTGTAACACCCCTATCCATTCGTTTTTTGGGTACTTACACTGTGAGTGCAGAGATTTTTAATGACTTTGATCTGAGTAGCTACACAGCTTTGGTGCGCGCATCTGTCCTAGCATCTGGTATCATTTTTGAACTTCCAGTTTTAGTTTATTTTCTTACAAAAATTGGGCTGATAACACCTGAATTTATGCGCAAATACAGAAAAATAGCTCTGGTATTTGTCATGTTTTTATCGGCAGTGATCACACCACCCGATGTTGCCAGTCAAATCATCGTCGCTATTCCTGTTCTTATTTTATATGAGTTGAGTATTTTTATTTCCAAAAGAGTGATTCGAAACATGAATAAAAAAACACAAAAATGAAGTTGAAACTCGCTGCCAATCACATCTCAAAAATCTATGGCAAACGAAAAGTTGTTGACGATGTCAGTATACATGTCAGTCAAGGGGAAATTGTTGGCTTACTTGGGCCAAATGGTGCTGGTAAAACAACTTCTTTTTACACTATCGTTGGTCTGATCAAGCCCAGCGCAGGTGAGGTCTTGCTCGATGATACTGACATTACATCATATCCCATGTATCAAAGAGCACAGAATGGAATTGGATATTTGGCACAAGAAGCATCTGTGTTTCGCAAACTGAGTGTCGAAGACAACATACGTTGTGTGTTGGAACTCACAAAGTTGAGCAAGGCTGAACAAAATGAAAAAACAGAGTCATTACTCGAAGAGTTTAGCTTAACTGCCATTCGAAAAAACAGAGGTGATTTGCTTTCAGGGGGAGAGCGACGTCGCACAGAGATTGCTCGTGCATTGGCAACAGATCCTAAATTTTTACTTCTCGATGAGCCCTTTGCTGGTGTTGATCCAGTCGCAGTTGAGGACATCCAAAAAATTGTAGCTCATTTGAAAAAGAAAAACATCGGGATTCTCATTACTGATCACAATGTACAGGAAACCCTGGCGATCACTGACAGAACCTATCTGATGTTTGAGGGTAAAATTCTAAAAGCTGGCAAGCCCGAGGATCTGGCAAATGACGAAATGGTACGCAAGGTATATCTGGGCAAAAACTTTGAATTGCGAAAAAAGAAAGTTACCCTTTAGACCTCGCCACAAGGCTGTATATCAAAGAGAATAAAATATATACAGTGATGGCAATACTCCAAGCGAGATGACCAAATTGCACCCACAGAGCGATCATCAAAACAATCATTAACAATACCTTCACAACTGACAGTAGAGAATATTTAAGCTGTATGCGATAAAACTTAAAAGAACTGTTTAACAAAAAGGACGTGACAATTACAGCACCAACAATCAAGTTGAAAGTGATTTCAGCTTCAATATGTGTAAGGCCGATCCATAACAAAGCATTTGCAGGAGTTGGCAAACCAGAGAAGTGAGCTTTGTTTTGGTCACTAGTATTGTAGTTCGCCAAACGATATGCAGAGGCAAGTGTGATGATAAATCCAATAAAAAACCAGGGGAAATCTACATTCAAAATACCAAGCATCAAAGTGGCAACTGCCCCTGGAACAACCCCAAAACTAATGACATCAGCCAAGGAATCGAGTTGTTTTCCAAATTCACTGGTTGCACCTAGCGCACGCGCCAAAAAACCATCGAAAAAATCGAAAATACAACAAATCAGGACACAATAGGTTGCAGTTTCAAAATCTATGACTGAAATGAAATAAAGAGCCAAGCAACCAACTGCGGCGTTGGCCAACGTAAATAAATTTGGGAGGAGTTTCATAATACGAAGATAACAAAGTAAACAACACCAACTCGCCACCCTTTTTTATATCTTTGAACAGATGAATAGCAACCTATCCAAAAGCATTCTGAGTGCTATATTATTGACACTAGCATGGCCAATGAATGGTCTTTCATTACTTATTTTTATTGCATTTGTCCCCTTGCTTCAGATCTTATATCATCAGCCTGAAAAAAAATCAAAACGAATAACTGCTCACTTTTTTCTGAGTTTTTTTCTTTGGAATTTGGGTATATCGTGGTGGATATGGAATGCATCAGCCTTCGGAATGTTTTTTGCTGTACTGGTGAATAGTTCACTGATGACTATTGTCTTTATGCTTTCACGAATGGTCATCAGAAAGCTATCGACACAAGCGGGATTGTTATTTCTGACAACTTTTTGGATGAGTTTCGAACTACTGCACCTTCATTGGGATTTTTCGTGGCCTTGGCTTCAACTCGGAAATGTGTTTTCTGAAACAACCTCATGGATACAATGGTATCAATATACAGGAGTATTTGGTGGGAGTTTGTGGGTGATGATTGTAAATATTTTATTCTTTAAAGCATTACTAGCAAATACATTTCGATTGCGAAAAATGGCTATTGCAGTTCTCACCATAGCAATTCCAGTCTGTATATCACTATCGATTTATGTCAATTATCAACCCCAAAATAACAAAGCTGTTGAGGTTGTTATTGCACAACCTAATATCGATCCTTATGAAGAAAAGTTTGTCGCAAGTGATCTCGAACAAGCCAAAGCACTCTTCGCGCTAATCAAACCAGAGCTCACGCCAACGACTGATTTAATTCTTGCCCCTGAAACCTATTTTACAGAGGGGTTTGGCTATTCCTTACCAAGCTTATCATCGAGCTTTCTCTACCAAAGTATCAGCGAAGAGCTGTCGCTAATTGAACCCATCCAACTATTAACAGGCATTCAACTGTATCAGGTGTATTCAGAAGCTGACAAAACACCAACTTCAAATAAGATGGGTAACCAATGGGTGGATTTTTACAACAGTGCATTTTTGAGTGGAACCAATCCATTGCAGGTCTATCACAAGTCCAAGCTGGTTGTCGGAACAGAAACCCTCCCCTACAAACAAATCATAGAGCCCCTATTTGGCAACATAATGCTTGATTTGGGTGGCACAGTTCGCAGTCGTGCAGTGGATACAGATCGCAAAGTATTTCAACTCAAAAATGGTAGTAAAGTGGCACCCATCATCTGTTATGAATCTGTATATGGGAGTTTTGTTGGGGGGTATGTGCGCAATGGTGCAGAGTTTTTGGCTGTCATGACCAATGATGCATGGTGGGGAACAACTCCAGGTCATCGCCAATTGCTGAGTTATACAAAGCTCCGAGCGATAGAAACACGACTGCCCATTATCAGGTCTGCCAACTCAGGCATATCAGCAATAATCAACTCATATGGCGAAGTCACAAAACAAATCCCTTTTCTGAAAAGAGACGCCATGTCTGTGACCATCGTTCCACAAAATCAAATCACTTTCTACGTTACATATGGGGACTATATCGCACGCTTATCATTGTTTGTTTCAGTGCTTTTATTATTGATCTCCATTACACGAAAAAAACTGATTTTTAGGTAGTTATAAAAAAATTGATTTAACTTAGCAAAAAGAAATTGCGCCTATCACTGAGGATAGGTTACAACTATGAAAATCTACACTAAAACTGGAGATCAAGGGATTACCTCCTTATATGGAGGTGAGCGAGTATCGAAAAGCCATTTGCGTATCGAAACCTACGGAACTGTTGATGAGCTCAATGCTTGGATGGGAATGATTGCATCCAACTCAGAATCACAGTATTATCATCGTGATTTGATTAAAATCCAAAACGATTTGTTTGTTTTAGGTGCTATGCTTGCTGTAGATGGCGAACATACCGACTTGCGTATTCAAAAAATCACTGATAAAGATATCAAGTGGATTGAAAAATGTATCGATAAAATTGTGTCTGATCTTCCTCCGATGACACATTTTATCCTTCCTGGTGGAAGTGAAACAGCATCGCACGCTCATCTGGCCAGATGTGTTTGCAGACGTGCAGAAAGGTTAACTGTTACGCTCAGCAAAAGTGCACATGTAGATGATATTGGCGTGATTTATCTCAATCGACTTTCAGATTATTTGTTTTGCCTTGCACGTTTGGTGTGTAAAAACGCTGGTAATGAGGAAGTTAAGTGGATTCCAAGAATCTAGGAATTTTACTTGCATAATTCGGTTAAACCTATATTTTTGCATTTTTAATACAGAAGACTATGTATTGGACTTTAGAGCTTGCATCCTACCTCAGTGATGCGCCCTGGCCAGCAAACAAAGACGAACTGATCGACTTTGCTATTCGAACGGGTGCTCCGCTTGAAGTTGTCGAAAACCTTCAAGCCATTGAGGATGAAGGAGAAATATATGAGTCAATCGATGAGATTTGGCCTGATTACCCAACCGACGATGATTATCTTTGGAATGAGGATGAGTATTAAAAAATTTTAGCTTCATCATTTATTCGACCAAAGCCCTTTTTTTCCTTATTTTTGATGTCTTTGATAGCAAACCATGAGTATTTTAAATCGTGTCTTAAATGTTTTTGTTGGAGATAAATCCAGAAAAGATTTAAAATCTATACAACCCATCGTTTCTCAAATTCTTGCAGAAGAGAAAAAACTCTCTGACATTTCAAACGATGAATTAAGAAGCAAAACCAAAGAATTTAAAGACCAAATTCAAGACATCCGAAGCCCATTTCAAGAAAAAATAAATGCCCTATTATCACAAATTGATCAGAGCGATGATATTGACGAGAAAGAATCATTGTACACTGAAATTGATACACTCAAAGAAGAATCCAGTAATGAAGTTTCATCTTTTCTAGATCAGATTCTACCATCAGCATTTGCAGTTGTGAAAGAAACTGCCAAACGATTTACCAACAATACAGAGATTGAGGTTACAGCAAATGCCTTTGACAGAGAAATTTCAGCGTCAAAAGCTTATGTGAAGCTCAAAGGAGATCAGGCAACGTGGTTCAATTCTTGGGACGCAGCAGGCAAACAAGTCACGTGGGATATGATTCATTACAACGTCCAGCTGATTGGGGGAATCATCCTTCATCATGGTAAAATTGGTGAGATGCAGACAGGTGAGGGTAAAACACTTGTTGCGACGCTTCCTGTTTACCTCAACGCATTGAGTGGCAATGGTGTTCATTTGGTTACTGTGAATGATTATCTTGCCAAAAGAGACAGCGCTTGGATGGCACCTATCTTTGAGTTCCATGCTCTCAGTGTTGACTGTATCGATTATCACAAACCAAACTCTGCTGATCGTCGCAAAGCCTACATGGCTGATATCACCTATGGAACAAACAATGCTTTTGGTTTTGATTATTTACGTGATAACATGGCACATTCGATCGAAGACATGGTGCAACGTGTGCACAATTACGCTATTGTAGATGAGGTTGATTCAGTCTTGATCGATGATGCGAGAACACCATTGATCATATCAGGAGCTGTCCCAGAGGGTGATCGGCATGAGTTTACTGAGCTAAAGCCTAAGGTTGCGCAACTGGTTCAAAATCAAAGACAATATATCAACACTGTTTTGGCCGAAGCGAAAAAAAACATCGCCGAAGGCAATGCGGTAGATGGTGGATTTATGCTTCTTCGCGCCTTTCGAGGGCTGCCAAAAAACAAAGCGCTGATCAAGTTTTTGAGTCAAGAGGGTGTTCGACAACTTCTGCAAAAAACAGAGGGGCAATATATGCAGGACAACAACCGAGAAATGCCCAAAATAGATGCTGAATTGTTTTTTGTGATCGATGAAAAAAACAACCAAATCGAACTCACAGACAAAGGCATTGAGCATTTGTCCGATGACAAAAACACTGCTGATTTTTTTGTTCTACCAGATTTAGGAGCTGAAATTGCCAAAATTGAAGGTAAAGGGCTTGACGCCAAAATCGAATCTGATGAAAAAGAAAAGTTATTCAGTGATTTTAGTGTAAAGAGTGAACGCATACACACCTTAAATCAGCTGTTAAAGGCCTACACTCTCTTTGAAAAAGATGTCGCCTATGTTGTGATTGACAATCAGGTAAAGATTGTCGATGAACAAACAGGGCGTATTATGGAAGGTCGTCGTTATTCCGACGGATTGCATCAGGCGATTGAGGCAAAGGAGAATGTTAAAATCGAATCTGCTACGCAGACTTTTGCCACCATAACCCTTCAAAACTATTTCAGAATGTATCGCAAACTAGCAGGAATGACTGGTACTGCAATAACTGAATCAGGTGAGTTTTGGGAAATTTATGAGCTTGATGTTGTTGAAATTCCAACCAACCGACCAATTGCTAGAAATGACGAAAATGATCTGATTTATAAAACCAAAAGGGAAAAGTACAACGCTGTAATTGAACAAGTTACACAACTTTCAAATGCAGGTCGCCCAGTGTTGATTGGTACGACTTCAGTCGAAATATCAGAACTCTTGAGTCGAATGCTTCAGCGTCAAAATGTAAAACATAACGTGCTCAACGCAAAGCTCCATAAAAAAGAGGCCGACATCGTAGCTGAAGCTGGACATGCAGGCATAGTAACGATTGCAACAAACATGGCTGGACGTGGTACAGATATCAAAATTAATGATGCTGTCAAAACTGCTGGTGGATTGGCCATTATTGGTACAGAACGCCATGACTCAAGACGAGTAGATCGGCAGCTTCGAGGCCGTTCAGGACGACAAGGAGACCCTGGGAGTTCGCAATTTTATGTCTCTTTGGAGGATAATTTGATGCGCTTGTTTGGCTCAGAACGCGTTGCCAAAATGATGGATCGTATGGGCGTTAAAGAGGGAGAAGTGATTCAACATTCTTTGATGACCAAATCGATTGAACGTGCCCAGAAAAAGGTAGAGGAAAACAACTTTGGTATTCGCAAGCGTCTTCTCGAGTATGATGATGTGATGAATGCTCAGCGAGAAGTGGTTTACAAGCGTCGTAAACATGCACTGAAAGGTGAGCGTTTAAAGGTGGATATTTCAAATATGATTTATGAAACTGCAGAGAGTATTGTTGCAAACAACCTCGATGCAAAAGATTATAAAAACTTTGATTTTGAGTTGATTCGTTTCTTCTCCATGAGCTCGCCTGTCGATGCGCAAGAATTTGAAACCATAGAACAATCGACTTTAATCGAACAGGTTTATGAAGCAGCATATGAGCGTTTTCAAAACAAGACCAAGCAAAGTGCTGAACAGGTTTTTCCTGTGATCAAAGACGTTTATGAAAACCCCTCTAATAAGTTTGAACGCATTGTTGTTCCCTTTACTGATGGTAAAAAAACACTGAATGTTGTTACGAACCTAAAGAATGCATACGAATCAGGGGGGAAACAGTTGATCGAAGATTTTGAAAAAAACATCAGCTTAGCAATCATCGATGACTCTTGGAAAGAACACCTGCGAAAAATGGATGAGTTGAAGCAATCTGTTCAGTTGGCAGTCCATGAACAAAAAGATCCTTTGCTGATCTACAAATTTGAATCCTTTGAGCTTTTTAAGGCATTGATGGATAAAATTAATAAAGACATTATCTCATTTTTATTTAAGGGCGAATTGCCAGCACGTGAAAGCCAACCCATTCGCGAAGCGAGAAACGTTCGGCGTAAACAAAACACAAAAGCTTCAAAGGAAGAAGTGTTGAACTCTGATGAAATGGCAATGCGAAATCGACAGATTGGTGCATCAGCAGGACAGAGACAGAGAGAAGTTGTAGAAACCATTATTCGTGATAAACCAAAAATTGGTAGAAATGAAAAGGTAGATATCCAACACATCGGCTCTGGAGAAGTGAAAACTGTGAAGTATAAACAAGCCGAACCACTGCTGATCAAAGGAGAATGGGTTTTGATTGAAAAATCATGATTGTAATCATTGGCCCTGCGCATCCATTTCGAGGGGGAATTGCTGACACAAATGAATCTTTAGCACAAGCACTTATTGATTTGGGATATGATATTAAGGTGTTTACTTTTTCACGCCTATATCTAAATCGACTTTTTCCAGGGAAAACACAATTTAGCAGCAAACCAAAACCTGAGGGAATTGATATTGAAAGGAGCATCGACTCTGCTCGACCAATGTCATGGTTCAGAACTGCAAGAACAATCAACAAAATGACCCCTTCAGTTGTAATTTTTCGCTACTGGACACCTTTTTTAGGGCCATGTTTGGGAACAATCGCTCGTTTGATTCGAACCAAATGCATTACAATTGTTGACAATGCCAAAGGCCATGAGCCGAAATTTGGAGAGTCCTTTTCACTGCGATATGTGTTGGGAGCACAAGATGGCTTGATTTCACTTTCAAATCACACCTCAAATCAGTTAGGGTTTGTTAAAAAGAAACCTCTCATCACTTACCCACATCCAATCAACAGTGGACTTGCACCAATGATTGAACAAGAAAAAGCAAGAGCAATTTTAGGGCTTGACAACAATGCTCCTGTTGTATTGTTTTTTGGACTGATTCGAAAATACAAGGGGGTTGATCTCCTAATTGAGGCTGTGGCACAGCTCAAAAACCACTTTCCGAATCTTCGAGTGTTGATCGTTGGCGAACCCTATGTTTCCATGAAGCCTTATTTAAAAAAAGCAAAAGAGCTTGGCTTGGATGAGTTGATAAGTTTTCACACAACCTATGTTGAGGACAAAGATGTTGGGGTTTGGTTTTCTGCTTGTGATTGTGTTGTGCAACCCTATCAGGCAGCAAGTCAAAGTGGTATTACGCCAATGGCACTGCATTATCATAGACCAATGGTTGTGACAAATGTTGGTGGGTTGTCAGAGGGACTTAAGATGCCTGTTGCTAAAATTGTTACCCCTTTTGCTAGCAACATTGCCGATGGTCTTGCAAACGTATTGAAAGCAGAACAGCCTTCAAAAAATGAATTTGCGCCTTACCTAAAGCAAAGAAGTTGGAAAAGTTTTGCCAAAAAAATAATCACTTTTGCACAATCTTTGTAATAACATCTAAAAATCTTTTTTATGAAAACTTCAATCGCCTACTCCTTTTTATCTGTGATGATCTATCTTTTTTTATCCTCTTGTCAAATCGCACCACCAAAGATTACAAACAATGCAGTAGCTGTTGGTTTGCCAAACGCCCCTACCCTTCAGCAATATGAAACTGCTTATTTTGCATCTGGTTGTTTTTGGTGTGTCGAAGCCATTTATGAAAGTGTTTATGGCGTTGTAGAAGTGGTTTCAGGCTATGCTGGCGGAACCACTGTCAATCCAAATTATCAGCAAATTGGCACTGGACGCACAGGTTATGCCGAAACAGTAGAGGTGTACTACGATCCTGAAAAGGTTGATTTTAAAACCCTGCTGGCTGTTTTTTTCGATTCACATGACCCAACAACAAAAAATCGTCAAGGGCCAGACAGAGGCACACAATATCGTTCGATTGCTTTCTATAGCAATGAACAGGAAAAGAAAATCATCGAAGACTACATCCATGAGTTGACGAACAAACAAGTGTTTAGCAAACCTATTGTAACTGAAATCAAGCCCCAAACTGTGTTTTACAAAGCTGATGAATATCACCAAGATTTTGAAAAACTCAATCCCTCACATCCTTATGTTCGTCAGATTTCAATTCCTCGCCTAAACAAGTTTAAGCAAAAAAGTCCTGAGGTTTTAAAAGAGAATAAATGACAATAAGTGAAGTATCACTAGGTGTTTGTTTACAAGGATTAAGGAAGTAAAAACCGTCGTGCAATACGTGCAAAAAAGAAGCCAATAAGCGACCCAAAAAAAGCGCCACTTATAATATCTATTGGGTAATGAACCCCAACATATACTCTGCTGTATGCAACGATAACAGCCCACAAGAGCAGCCAGCGCATGGTGGGAGATATCGTCTTAAAAAATCTGATAAAGAAAACTGCTAAAGCAAAAGAGTTTGAGGCGTGACCTGAAAAAAATCCGTACAAACCACCACAACGTTCTTTCACCAAACGCATCAAAGGTGCAATATCTGGGTCATGGCAAGGACGCAGTCGTTCAAAGCCATACTTGAACAAGTTGGTGGTTTGATCTGTACAACTGATCAGCAAGGCAATTGTGAGGACAAACCAAAGGCCCTTCTTCCAGCCAATATGTTTAAATGAATATATCAACAAAAACAGATATAGGGGAATCATATTGTACTTATTGGTCATAAACAACCAAAAGCCATCCCAATTTGAAGTCCCAAGAGAATTCAAAAACAAAAAAAGCTGTTCGTCAAGCTGTATCATTCGTAGGTTGAAATTTCACGATCATAAAATTGAGTGGCCTCTTTCACCCAGTGTGAAACCTGCTGAACTGCAATGTCCTTGTCCTCATTGTTAAATGATTCCCACCATTCAATTTCATCGTTTTGAAGGTTGATGACAAAGCGAGGAAAAGTAGTGTGAATAACAAAAATTGAAGCTGGGCTTTCTGATGAATCAGCTAAAAGAAATTCAGGTAATTGTTCCATTGTTGCGAATAAGTTTGTTGGTTTGATACAAAAAACGAAGATACAACAACAATGAAGATGCGACCAAACCAGCCAAAAGTCCGATCCACACGCCAAATGGTCCTAGAGGTGTGTATAGGCCGAGGTAAACCATGGTAGTAAATCCGACCAGCCCATATGATGCAAAACATATCCAGGTAGGAACAATAACATCTTGCAATCCACGCAAGGCACCAAGTGCAACCACTTGTGCGCCATCAAAGATTTGAAAAAAGGCAGCGACTAAAAATAAAGAGGAAGCGATTGTTGCCACCTCAATCACATCTACTGCTGTTGAGGATTCGAGATACAACCACGGAAAAGCATCTTTGGCGAAAATAAAGACCACTGCAAAGATGATATCAATGATTAGGGTGAGTAAAAACACTGACTGAGCAATACGGCGAAGGTCGACAAATGCACCCAATCCCTTTTGATTACCAACCCTTACCATGGCTGCTACGCTCAACCCCATAGCGACCATAAAAGTCATCGATGATATATTGAGTGCAATTTGATTTGCTGCTTGTTCATTTTTGCCCAATAGTCCACATACCCATATTGCAGAAGTAAAGAATGCAACCTCAAACAGCATTTGAAGTGCTGAGGGAAACCCTAAGCTAAAGAGCTTACGCATTTGCACTTTGGAATAGGTTTGTTGCCAAATTCCTTTGATATAGTACGATAGTTTTTTGTGAAAACGAATCAAAAGAATCAATGCAAAAAGCATCACTATTCGCGAGAGCAGTGTTCCAATCGCAGCACCAGTTACGCCCCATGCAGGGAAACCCCATTTACCAAAAATCAATACATAATTGACAATTACATTGACGACATTGGCAAGAACAGTTGCATACATGGAATATCGAGTTAGCGACATCCCATCAGTAAATTGCTTAAATACCTGAAAAACAATCAATGGAAATAGAGAAACAGCGACCCACTTTAAGTATGGAAATGCCAGTTCGACAACCTCCTCGGGTTGTCCCATCGAGAACATGAGGTTACGAGAGAGGTAAACTGATAAAAACAATGCCAAACCCAAGCCCAAGCACCACAACAACCCATGATAGAAAATTGATTTGACTTCTGTTGGTCGTTTGGCCGAATCCCCCTCAGCGACCAATGGTGTTATGGCTGTTGAGAATCCAATACCAACAGACATGGCAATAAATATAAAACTGTTGCCAAGCGAGATCGCTGCTAGTTCAGCTGTTCCGAGTTGCCCAACCATAACATTATCAATAAACTGAACAAAAGTATGTCCCAGCATTCCAATGATGACTGGATAAGACAACTTTAGGTTGTATGAAAACTCTTTGGTGTAGGCAGATAGATTCAAAATCTTATTATTTGGTTTCTATTGGCGATCCTCCAACCAGACCATAGGTGTCATATAAATAGATAAGTGAAGTTAAGGTAGCAGCACCCAGTTCAAGTTCTCTTTTGTTGACAGCATCGAAGGTATCTGTAGCCGCGTGATGATGATCAAAATAGCGTTGAGAGTCAGGGCGTAAACCAGCCATTACATTGGTTTTAGTTTTTAGTGGTCCAATATCTGCCCCACTGCCTCCTTTTTCAAAATAATGAATCAGATAAGGTTTAAAAAGAGGTTCCCATGATCTTACTTGCGCTAACTCATGATCAGGAAGGTCAAAATTAAACCCTCGGGGAGTAAATCCACCTGCATCTGACTCCAGAGCAAAAATGTGCATCTCACCTTTCAAAGCAGCCATTTCGGCATACTTTCGACCTCCCCTTAGGCCATTTTCTTCGTTCATAAACAATACCACACGCAATGTACGTTTGGGTTTGTAGTCCAATTGCTGAAATAATCGCAAGACCTCCATCGATTGCACACAACCTGCACCATCATCATGCGCACCATCACCAACATCCCAAGAGTCGAGATGACCCCCAACCAAAATTATCTCATCTGGATACTCTGATCCAGTGATTTCTCCAATGACATTATAAGACAATACATCATCATACTGCTTGCACTGTTGGCGAAATAAAAATTTGAGTTCTGGTGCGATTTTAAGAAGGTTGCTCAACTTCTCTGCAGCGTTGGTACTTATTGCCGCAGCTGGTATGCGCTTGCTGATTGGTTGATCGCCATAACTCATTGCACCTGTGTGTGGATAATCATCCATACGAAGGCTCATCGAACGGACAATCACCCCAATAGCGCCATATTGACTGGCCTCTCGAGCACCATCGTAACGTTGATTGACACAACCCCCATAAGCAGAGAATGTGCTGATCAAATCTGCTTGCATGGGGCGATTGAAAAACACAATTTTACCATCGATTTTTTCTCTTCCCAAAGCTGCCAACTCTTCAAAATTTTGCACCTCTACGACTTCTGCCTTTAAACCAACCGATGGTGTTGCAACTGAGCCACCAAGCGCAGTGATCGGAACATTGAATGTCACGCCTGGTTCTGTTTCAATCAATGCAAATTCTTTTGGACCTCGCACCCACTTTGGTACCAGTACAGGTTGTAGCCACACTTTGTTTAAGCTCAACTTTTCCAACTCTTCCTTTGACCACTCTACAGCACGTTCTGCATTGAGCGACCCTGAAAGGCGACCACCGATTTGGTTGGTTAGATAGTCTAACCAATCGTAAGCTTTTCCGTCAAGAAGTGCTGTTCTGTAAATCGATTGTAGCATCAATGAGTCTTTGTGCTGCTGGGCTTCAGAGTAAAACATTATCAGCAGAAGTGTTATGAGGGTATACTTTTTCATGGGGATATATATTTAGGGATTGACATATTGTTTGACATCTGATGCTGTGATCTGATCATCGGATAAAATATGAAGACGCTCAACTACATTGCGAAGTTGCCTGACGTTTCCAGTCCAATCTATCGTTGTTAATAGGCGAACTGCTTCATCTTCAATCGACTTATATGGCGTCAAAGATGCATTAAAATGATCAATTAATAATGGAATATCGGAACGTCTTTCGTTCAGTGGTGGCACTTGAATTTCGATGACAGCAATGCGATGAAACAAATCTTCTCGAAAACGATTTGCTTTGATTTCTTCAGCTAAATTTTTGTTGGTCGCAGCAACAACTCTAACATCAACAGATATATCTTTATCACTTCCTACACGTTGTATTTTGTGCTCTTGTAGTGCACGCAACACTTTGGCTTGAGCTGGAAGACTCATATCACCAATTTCATCTAGAAAAAGTGTACCCCCGTGAGCAGTTTCAAATTTTCCTTTTCGGTCTTTGTGTGCAGATGTAAATGCACCTTTCATATGACCAAACAATTGGCTTTCGATCAGTTCTGATGGTATTGCAGCACAATTCACTTCTATAAATGGCCCTTTATGACGAAGACTTTGTTTGTGAATTGCATCGGCAACCAACTCCTTACCACTCCCATTTGGACCTTGTATCAATACACGTGCTTGTGTTGGAGCAACCTTTGTAATCAGTTTGTTAATCTTCAACATGGCTTTTGATTCACCAACCATTTGTGGCGATAGATTCTTCTTTTTAACCACCTTTTTGGTAAAAGTTGGTTGCGTTTTGGATTGCAATGCACTTCTGACCGTTGACAACAAATGATTGAGGTCTGGGGGTTTTGATATGTAATCAAAGGCTCCCATTCGCATAGCCTTGACAGCTGTTTCAAGATTCCCATGCCCTGATATCATAACAACAGGAGTTGAGGGGGTATGTGTGAGAGTGAAATCCAGTACTTCAATCCCATCTTTCTTTGGCATTTTAATATCACAAAGGATGAGGTCAAAAGATTGGTTTTTAATAAGCGAAACACCCTCTTGCCCATCTTTAGCTTCAGCAAATTGATAGGAATTATTGTCTTCTAACAAGACTTTTTTCAATACGCGTCGGATGCTATCCTCATCTTCAATTAGTAAAATTTTGGACATATTATTTGGAATAAACAACGCGTTGAGGGAATGGAATTTCGATGTTGTTCTTTTCAAAAGCATCATAGATAGAGAAGCGTATATCGCTTTGAATCGGAACAGCCTTGAAACTGTTTTTCAACGAAAAGGCAATTTCAAAATCAAGACTACTATCACCAAAGTTTTGAAATAAAACTGTCGGGGCTGGTGACTTTAGGATGGCTTTGTGTTGATCAGCGATATCCAATAAGATTTTGGTAACCAACTTCACATCTGACCCATAAGCAACCCCAACAGCAACACGCTCTCGAGTGATTTTGCCGTTTTCGGTCCAATTGTATAAGGTGTTGGTCAAATATAAATGATTTGGGATCACAAGTACTTTGTTGTCTATTGTTACTGCTCTGGTGGTTCGGAGGGTGATGTTTTCAACTCTACCCACCTTACCATCAACTTCGATGATATCGCCAACATGGACAGATTGATCGATCAAAATAAATATCCCTGAAATGATGTCTTGAAAAAAGGTTTGAAGTGCAAACCCAATCCCAACCAATAGTGCAGCAGATGCTGCAAATATGGCTGTAAGCTCAACACCCATGTTTTGCAGAGCTAAAAGAATAATAATGGTGTAGATACTGTAATTGAGAAAACCAAAAATGGGTTTAAACTTGCCCTTACGCTCGTCTGTGAAATTGCGAGAAACAATTCTTCGAAATAGGCGAAGTATAAATCGTGCAGAAAAAAAAACGATAAGAAAAATAAGGAAAAGCCTGATGTTGAAGCTCAAGCCACCAAACGAAAGGTTTTTGGTAAAGAAATCAACAAATTTTTCCATTCATCTAAAGTACAAAATGATTATAAAATAAAACCCACCCCTAATAGAAATTAAGGATGGGAAAAAATTGCTATGAAAAAGAAAATTAACTATGGAATAATCTATAGTTGGCTCAAATATACTACAAATTTTATTTCGAACGATTTTTTTTTTAAGAAAACATATCTTTTACCCTGTCAAAGAAGGATTTATCTCCTTTTTTTGGTTCTGGAACAAAATGTTCGTCATTACGCACAGATTCAAAAAATTGCATTTGTTCCTTCGATAAGTGTTGTGGTGTCCAAACATTGACATGAACGAGCAGGTCTCCTTTTCCATAGCCATTTAGGCTTGGAATTCCTTTTCCTTTTAGGCGTAAAATTTTTCCAGACTGTATCCCAGCTTCCAATCGAATGCGAACTGGCCCTTGAACAGTATCAATTTCTTTGGAAGCTCCCAATATGGCTTCTGGCAAACTAACATATAAGTCCATATGAAGATTATCCCCTTCTCGACTGAGTGATTTATGTGATTCTACTTGTATCAATATGATTAAATCGCCAGAGATACCATTGCCTGGCGCATCATTCCCTTTTCCAGACATTTTGAGTTGCATACCATCCTCAACACCTGCGGGGATATTGACTGACACCAACTCTTCTTTAGCAATGTGTCCATTTGCGTCTGCACCTGATGGTCGATTGACTAGCGACTGACCAGAACCCCCACAAGCAGAACAGGTGGATGCAGTTTGCATTCGACCCAAAACAGTATTTGTGACACGCATCACTTGGCCAGAACCCCCACAAGTTCCACAAGTAGAAAACCTTGCTTCAGGAGCTTGTACTTTTCGCTTGACTTTGATTTTCTTTTCTACACCCAAGACCAGTTCTTCAAGTGTTAACTTCACACGTACACGAAGATTTTTCCCTTTGGTTGTTCGTCTGCCACCACCACCAAAGCCGCCAAAGCCGCCACCAAAAGCACTGCCAAAAATATCTCCAAATTGACTGAAAATATCATCCATGTTCATACCTCCACCACCAAAGCCTTGACCACCCTCAAATGCAGCATGTCCAAATTGATCGTATTGCTGGCGTTTTTGTTGATCACTGAGAATTTCATAAGCCTCTGCTGCCTTCTTAAATTGTTGTTCAGCGTTGGCATCACCAGGGTTTTTGTCTGGGTGGTATTGAAGAGCTTTTTTGCGATATGCTTTTTTGATTTCGCTTGCCGATGCCGACTTAGATACCCCTAGTATTTCGTAATAATCATCTTTCATCAGATTGTCATTGACATTAATTTCCTACAACTACTTTGGGGTAGCGAATAATTTTTTCTCCAAGCTTATATCCTGTTCCAACCACATCGATAACCTTCCCTTTTAGCTTTTCTTCGGGTGCTGGTATTTGGGTGATTGCCTCATGCAATTCTGCATCAAAACCATCTCCCTTGTTGACTTCCATTTTGGTCAAGCCCTGGTTTTGTAAGGTGTCAGAGAGTTTATTATAAATCAATTCGATCCCTTGCAATTGATCATTCCCATCCGATTTTTTCATTTCAGCTAAGGCTCTTTCAAAGTCGTCAAGAACAGGTAATAGTGCAGTGACAACCTCTTGTGAAGCTGTCTTGAAAAGCTCCAAACGCTCTTTAGAGGTGCGCTTTTTATAGTTTTCAAACTCAGCAAACAATCTTAAAAACTGATCTTTCTCATTCTCAACACTCGATGTTAATTCATCGATTTTGACTTGAAGATCATCCTGCTTTATTTTCTTCTTGGCAGTGCTTTTTTTGCTTTTATCAGAATTGCTTTTCGCCATTATTTCATTTTACATCAGAATTGGCAAAAGTAACGCCAAAAGCAGACTTCTGCCAATTTGACATCAATTCATTTTTTCTTTTGCATCAAATCTGTAACACAAGAGGTGATGTCAGAAAATTTATACTGGTAATGACTGTCCAATAACTGTTGTGGTTTTGCATAAATACTATCAAACACCAATTTGTGCATTTCTCCTAGAAAAAAGGACATCACAACTTTTGGCAATCCGGGGAAAAACTGTGGCGCACCTGCACTCTTGGCTATTGTTCGAATCAAATCTCGTTGTCGAACAGGATTGGGAGCGGTGGCGTTCACATAACCCACCAATTGATGCTGCAAACAGTGATCAATTACCCCAATCAAATCATCAATATGAATCCATGATTGCCATTGTTGACCATTTCCAAACCATGCGCCCAAACCCCATCGAGTGGGTACTGACAATGGAATAAATGCACCTCCTACGTTGGAAAGCACCAACCCGATGCGTAAAATGGTTGTGTAACAGGACAGTTTTTCGAACTGTTTGGCTTCCTCCTCCCATTGACGAACAACAAACCCATCAAAAGCATCAGAAAAGTCTTTATCTGATTCAGTGTATTGTTTATTGAAGTCACTTCTGTATATCCCAATAGCTGAGGCATTGATAAAATGCACTTTTTGTTGGGTTTTTTGAATGGTATCAAACAACAGTCTCGTAGATTCTGTACGACTCTTCAATATTGCTGCCTTGCTTTTTGTTGTCCAACGTTGATTGATTTTAGCACCTGTAAGGTTAATAACAGCGTCAACCCCCTCCAAAGCCCGACTATCGATTTCATTATTTTGGGGAGCCCATCTGAAAATTTGTGTTTGTTCGTTCTCGACTTGCCAAGGTGATCTTGTCGTTAAAATGTGAAAGGAGTGCCCTTTTGACAATAAATGGTTGCATAGCTTTGTACCAATTAACCCAGAAGCACCAGTGACAAGAATCCTCATATTTTTTTTACAAAATTAAGATGTAATGATTTTCAATGTACAACTTTTCGTAATTTTGTTATCAAATCATCAAACAATGAAGTTACGCCCTATCGAAAAATCAAAACTCGGCACTGTTGATTTCGAGAACTTGGACTTTGGTTCCACTTTTTCTGATCATATGTTTGTTTGCGATTATGCAAATGACAGTTGGGGAGAACCAGAAATTGTTCCCTATGCGCCACTACAGCTCGACCCTTCTGCGAGTGCATTGCACTATGGACAAGCAATCTTTGAAGGTATGAAAGCCTACAAAGATGACAAGGGAGATGTTTTTTTGTTTCGCCCTGATCAAAACATCAAACGTCTAAACAAATCTGCTGAACGTTTGGCGATTCCACAATTTCCAGAAAAATTATTTTTGGAGGGTTTACACAAACTCATCGACTTGGAAAGAGATTGGGTTCAGCCTGGTACTGGCAATTCACTATATGTCAGACCTTTTGTATTTGCGAGTGAGCCATGCGTACAGGCATCCCCTGCCAAACAGTATCAATTATTGATTATCTGCACACCTGTTTCAAGCTATTACAATCACAGTGAAGTGCGTGTCAAAATTGCTGATCAGTTTAGTCGTGCAGCACAGGGAGGTACTGGTTATGCCAAAGCAGCTGGAAATTATGCTGGTCAGTTTTATCCAACCAAGCTAGCGATGGATGAGGGGTATCAACAAATCATTTGGACTGATGCAGCGACACATAAATATATAGAGGAAGCTGGAACGATGAACCTGTTTTTTTATATTGGAGATAAGCTGATTACTGCACCTACTTCGGATAGTATTTTGGATGGGGTTACACGAAAAAGTGTGATTCAATTGGCAAAAGATCGAGGGATAGAGGTTGAAACGCGCCAATTGTCTGTTGCCGAATTGATCGAAGCTGCTGAAAACAAGACCTTACGAGAAATTTTTGGAAGTGGAACAGCAGTTGTTGTTTTGCCAATCCATGGCTTTGGTTATAAAGGAAAAGACTATGACATCGGAACACCTACCGACGCATTGGCATTGACCTTGAAAACAGATTTAACTTCAATACAGTATAATCTCAATGACGATCCACATGGGTGGCGCGTGAAGGTTTAATCTATTGCTTTAGAACTTTTGAAATATCTGGCTTAAAGTAATTTGGGCCCTTTAAAACTTTTCCATCTTCTCTGTAGATTGGTTTTCCATCACTACCAAGCTTACTCATATTGCTGCGTTGAATTTCTTCAAACACCTTATCAATCACATCCTGCATACCATGGGTGATAATGGTTCCACAAAGTATGTACAGCATATCTCCCAAAGCGTCTGCCACCTCGATTAGATCCTTGTTTTTCACAGCGTCAAGGTATTCTTTGTTTTCCTCATCCATTAACGAAAAACGCAAATTCATGGTTGCCTCATCTAACTCTGTTGTGGGTGTGTTGTTAACCCCTAATCCAAATGCTTTATGAAATGCACTGACTGCGGAAAGTTTATTCTTCATATTTTTGTTTTGCTTAAAATTAAACAATGTTTAGCACGGGACAACTTCTTTTTGCACTATTTTTCATTATTGGATTTACCATACTAACAGTCTGGAGTTATCGAAAAGATGAAGCCAAA
Source organism: Flavobacteriaceae bacterium UBA5950 (assembly GCA_002430545.1). Classification (GTDB taxonomy): domain Bacteria; phylum Bacteroidota; class Bacteroidia; order Flavobacteriales; family Flavobacteriaceae; genus UBA724. Next base: position 828 of record DJCM01000037.1, on the reverse strand, counting down.
AACCCTACATACTTTAGAGGGAGTGTTTGGGTGCTTGTAGGATTTCTTGCGTTTATTGGATTGCTATTATTCCTAAAAAGGGGAGTTTCATTATGAAAGAAGTGTTGTGGGTTTTTATAGGCGGTGGATTGGGAAGCATTTGCAGATATATGATTGCAGTAATTTTAAAGGAAACCGATTCGATTTACCCCTGGTCGACCTTGTTGGCAAATGCTATTGGCTCATTGTTGATCGGGGTTTTAGTTCATCAATTAATGCGAAACAACGCTATGCATAGCACAACTATATTATTTTGGATTGTTGGATTTTGTGGTGGGTTAACGACTTTTTCTTCATTTGTTTTTGAAAATATTTCATTATTTAAAGACTATGGGTTGCTAAAGATGATTATTTATGCTTCGTTAAGTTACTCAATATGCCTATGTTCAGTTTTTGTTGGAATGTACTTTTCTAAAGAGTTTCTAACTCAAAGTTGATAATTTTTACTGTGAAATCCTGTAACTTTTAAAGGAATATTTGAGAATTTATTAACATGATCCTGTTGATTTGTATGTGCTTGATAATTTTTTGGTCACGTTTTTTTTAAACTCAAAAAAAAGTTGAGCTATTATTTATAATTTGATAAAAATTCAATTTTAACAGTTGTTTTTATGCTAGTTGGTAATGTTAAACTCTACTTTTGAGACATATTAATTTAAAATTATTAAAATTATGAAACTAATTAAAAATTCAATCATTCTGATTTTTGTTGTAATATTATCTTTCACAACAACAGAAGTTAAAGCACAAGACTTTGGAGCTGACGTTGTTAGTTCTTATGTTTGGAGA
>DJCM01000031.1:23604-24050 GCA_002430545.1 Flavobacteriaceae bacterium UBA5950 | reverse complement strand
CGTATAGATTTATTATTCTAAATTGCACGAGCTAAATCATGGGAAAAAAGAGTACCACAAAAGATGTCATTCTAAACATTTTACTTCAAAAAAATGGGAGCCCTTTAAACTATAAACAAATCTGTAGTCGGATGTCTGTTCATGATCCTAGTGGTAGAAATCATATCTCAAAAACACTAAAAAAATTATCAGCAAAAGGCACTATTAAAGAAAAAGAAAGAGGTAAATATTTCATTCCTTCCCCGTCTTATCTACACGAAGGAATATTAGATGTTAATAGTCAAGGGAATGGCTACCTTATTTCAGAGGAGTTAGACGATGATGTATTTATCGATAGACGTCATTTCAATAAGGCTTTTCATGGTGATACAGTTTCCTTTAAAATCACAACATCTAGAGGAAAACGAAGAAAGCAAGGGATAGTCGTTAATATTATAAAGAGAAAA
>DJCM01000031.1:14046-23252 GCA_002430545.1 Flavobacteriaceae bacterium UBA5950 | reverse complement strand
CGCTCTTCCGATCTTTGTGTGTTGGTTTCAATACAGGAATGGAAACGAAAATCAAATTATCCTCATGCAGTTGTAACAGAAATTTTAGGAGTACCTGGCACACATGAAACAGAAATTCATACGATCATGGCAATTCATGGATTGCCTTGGAATTTTCCAAAAGAAATAGAAGAACAGGCCTCTATTTTAGATGCTTCCATTACAGCACAAGAAATATCATCACGACGAGATTTTCGAGAGATACTAACCTTCACAATCGATCCAAAAAATGCAAAGGATTTTGATGATGCAATATCATTTCGAAAAGTTAAAGAAGATCTATATGAGATCGGAATTCATATTGCTGACGTTTCACATTATGTACAACAAGGAAGTGACTTGGACAAGGAAGCATACAAACGCGCAACCTCTATTTATTTGGTCGATCGTGTGATTCCGATGCTTCCAGAAAAACTGTCGAATCAAATTTGTTCTCTTCGTCCAAAGGAACAAAAGCTTTGTTTTTCTGCTGTTTTTGAAATGTCATCTGCAGGGGAAATTATATCAAAGTGGTTTGGAAAAACAGTTATTCTATCAGATGCTCGTTTTGCTTATGAAGAAGCACAACACATCATAACGTCCCAAACAAAAACAATACCCAAAGAGATATCTCTATCAAATGATGAGTATACTGTGAGTGATGGTATTTGTGAAGCCATTCAACTTTTGCAAAACATTGCATCGATTCGAAGAAAAAAACGTTTAACCAATGGCGCTATTAACTTCAATAAACAAGAGGTTCGTTTTGATTTAGACAGTCAAAATAATCCTACAGCAGTGTTGATAAAAGAAAGCAAAGAAGCCAATCACTTGATAGAAGAATTTATGCTTTTAGCAAACGAATATGTTGCAAAGTATATTGGAGAACAACAACAAACCTTGCCTTTTGTGTTTCGTGTTCACGACGAACCAGACGAAGAAAAATTAGCTCAATTTGCAAGAATTGCTTTTGGATTGGGCTATAAATTGAATTTAAATTCACCTAATTTAATTGCAAAATCAATCAACAAACTACTCAAGCAAATAGATAAAAAACCTGAAAAAAACTTGCTTGACACTTTAGCGATTCGGTGTATGAGTAAAGCGATATATACTGTTCAAAACATTGGTCACTATGGTCTCCACTTTGACTATTATACACATTTCACTTCGCCCATACGTAGGTATCCAGACATCATCGTTCATCGCTTGTTGCAACACTATCTAACAGAAAAAAGCACTCCAAAAGCAGATGAATTACAACAGCAATTAAAGCACTGTACAGATCAAGAAATACTCGCAACCAAAGCAGAACGTGACTCCATTAAACTTATGCAGGTAAAATATGTTTCTAAGCTTATCGGCACAACGCAAAAAGCAAGCATCTCAGGGGTTACCGAAAGAGGAATATTTATTGAGTTAAGCGAAAGTAAATGCGAAGGTTTTGTACGTATACAAGATCTTCAAGACGATTACTTTTATTATGATCCTGCTCAATTAAAGATGGTTGGTCAACAAACAAAAAAGGAATATCAATTGGGTGATCAGGTTCATGCCAAAATACTAACGACTGACTTAATCAAAAGACAAATTGATTTATCGATTGTAGATGATTAGATTTATGTAATTTTGAAAAAACACCCAAATGAATAAAATACTTATCACCTTTCTTTTCTGTTGCTTATATGTCTATGGGCAAAAAAAGACTATTGGTGACTTTAGTGAACTTATTATCAGAGATGGTTTGCATGTAACGCTGATAAAATCAGAGAAAAACGAGGTTATGATCACAAGCGAAAACGAGCAAGGCGTAACGCTAACCAACAAAGATGGTCAGCTAAAAATCAGCATGAAACCTGTGGAAGCACTCAAAGGTATTGATGGTAATATCGAGTTGTTTTACACAGGGAGAATTAACAAAATAGATGTCAGTCGAGGTGCATACCTTTCAACACTTGATACAATTATCACCCACAACATAGATATTATTAGCAGAAAGGGCGGTGAAATAGAACTGCTTTTGGAAGTAAAAAGAGTAAATTATACTGCAAAAACAGGTGGGAAAATCATTGTGAAAGGCCAGGCAGATCAACAGCTTATTCATATTTCATCAGGGGGTGTTGTAAATGCAGAGCATACATTATCAAAATATACGAAAGCAAAAATCCTTTTTGGTGGCTCTTGTGATATACAAGCCACTACCTTTTTTGATTTGACAACATGTTTTGGAGGTGTTGCAAGAGTGTATGGCAATCCTTTAAAAACAGTTCACAGCAAAACATTAGGTGGGTCTATTGTCTTCTCAAAAACAACAGAATAAATGAACGACGTTCTTTCAGCACTACCCTTTTCGGTCTTGTTGATATTTGCAACAGGGCCACTCTTTTTTCTTATTTTAGAAACAAGTATTAGCAAAGGAATCAAGCCAGCATTTCTAATAGATCTGGGAGCAGTTTTTGCAGATGCTATTTTTGTTTCTATCGCTTTTCTAGGCACGAAATCATTATTAGCAGACATACAAGACAATCCAAACCTGTATATTTTAGGTGGGGTCTTGTTGCTTGTTTATGCCATCATTAGTGCCATTACGACCATGAGAAAAAAGGAGGAAATTATAGAAAATGGGCACATTGAACTCAAAGGCCTTCGCCTTTTTGCATATTTCCTCAAAGGGTTTTTTCTAAATATCATCAACATTGGAACTTTTTTGTTTTGGCTTGGTTTGCTTGTTTCTATTGCACCAACACTTGAATTAGAAACAAGTCGTATCATTGTTTTCTTTTCAACAGTTATGCTTGGCTATTTGATTCTTGGATTTATCAAAATTGTACTAGCAAAACAGTTGAGTAAAACCCTCACACCCCCAGTGATTTACAGAACAAGAATGTTTGTTTGTTTCTTGCTTATTGTTTTTGGTATTTATTTTATCTGCCAAGGCGTTTATGCACCAGAGCCAGAGTCGTTACTACCTTCAATAAAACAGTGGAATTAAAAAGAGGCACCGAGCGGAATCGAACCGCTGTACAAGCTTTTGCAGAGCTCTGCCTAGCCACTCGGCCACGGTGCCAAATTCAATGGCAAAAGTAAACTATTTTACACAACATATTTCCTGTTAAGAAGTTAAAAGTACAGAAACAGACTGAACATCCCCTCCAATAGGCGGGTTTATTTTGGTCACTCGCACCTTCACTTTCTCCAAAGACGCAACCTTTGAATTGATCCGATCAATAATCCTTTGTGCCACATGCTCCAACAGTTTTGAAGCAGTTTTCATTTCTGAAACAACAATCTCGTGTAGAAGCACATAATCAGGGGTATCATTCAAATCATCTGTTTGTGCAGCAACAGACAAATCAGCGTCAACCCACAGATCCACACGATATTCGCTTCCAATGATCGTCTCTTCTTTCATACAACCGTGATGGCTGTAGGTTCGAATATTCTCTAAATAAATTTGCCCCATATTTATTTTTAGCAAAGATAATAAACAAAGGCCCCAAAGCGAGTGAATTAATTACCTTTGCAAACAAATAAAAGGCACGTGAAACCTACGAAAAATTTTATTGAACACATTATTGATGAAGATCTGCAGCAAGGACTACCACAAGAATCCCTTCGTTTTCGATTTCCACCAGAGCCAAATGGGTTTTTACATATTGGTCACGTCAAAGCAATATGTGTCAATTTTGGACTCGGCCAAAAGTATAATGCGCCTGTAAATCTTCGTTTCGATGACACCAACCCTGCAGCTGAAGAACAACTTTATGTAGATGCAATAAAAAATGATATTCAGTGGCTGGGTTTTTCTTGGGACAACGAGTGCTATGCATCCGATTATTTCCAAACACTCTATGACTGGGCATCCGATCTAGTCAAGGCTGGAAAAGCGTATGTTGACTCACAGCCCTCAGAGGACATAGCAAGCCAAAAAGGTACCCCAACACAAGCTGGTGAAAAAAGCCCTTATCGATCGCGATCAATAGACGAAAACCTTCAGCTATTTGCTGAAATGAAGGAAGGGAATCATAAAGAAGGAACGCATGTTTTGCGATACAAGGGAGACATGGCAGCATCCAATATGCTGTTGCGCGACCCTGTTATGTATCGAATATTGTTTCAAACACATCACAGAACAGGCGACAAGTGGTGCATATATCCAATGTATGATTGGACGCATGGGCAGTCTGATTATATTGAAAAGATATCACATTCTTTGTGTTCGTTGGAATTTAAACCCCACAGAGACTTGTATGAAGCATTTCTAAACGATGTGTATGGATTAGGACTAGCACCCAAACAAAGAGAGTTTGCAAGGCTTAATTTGAACTATACTGTTACGAGCAAACGCAAACTGATGCAGCTTGTTCAAAACAACAATGTTTCTGGCTGGGACGACCCTAGAATGCCAACCATCAGTGGTCTGAGAAGAAGGGGCTATACTCCAGAATCATTAAAGAATTTTATTCAAGCAGTAGGTGTTGCCAAGCGAGAGAATCTTATCGACGTTTCGCTTTTGGAGTTTTGTGTGCGTGAGGATTTGAACAAAACAGCACCACGAATGATGGCTGTACTCAACCCTTTGCGTGTAGTGATTACCAACTATCCTGAGGATAAAACAGAATTACTAAAGGCAGAAAACAACCCAGAAGATCCAACAGCTGGATCAAGAGAAGTGCCTTTTTCCAAAACAATCTTGATTGAGCAAGAAGATTTTAGAGAAGAGGCAAATCGAAAGTTTTTCCGATTAAAACTAGGGAAAGAAGTGCGCTTAAAAAATGCTTACATCATGAAGGCAGAATCTGTTGAAAAGGACGAAAACGGAACGATAACAACTGTTTTTTGTACCTATGATCCTTTGAGTAAAAGTGGCAGTGGTACAGAGGAAAGTCAACGTAAAGTGAAAGGAACTTTACATTGGGTATCGCAAAACCACGCACAACAAATTCAGGTACGAAATTACGACAGACTTTTTTCAGACCCCAACCCAGATGGTCATAAAGACAAGCCGTTTACGAGTTTTCTAAATACAAATTCCCTCAACGAGCAGCAGGCATTTATAGAACCAAACATCGACGATGCTGTTGCAGGAAAGAGTTATCAATTTCAGCGACAAGGCTATTATGTTGTAGACCCCGACAGCACCCCCGACCAAATTGTTTTTAATAAAACAGTTGGGTTGCGCGTCAATTGGTCCAAAAACAACAAGTAGTTGTTATTCGCTCTTTTTAGTGTTCTCGCCTTCTTCTCTTTGCTTCTTCATGGCCTCCCCTATTTGATTGCTCGCAGTAAAGGACGCTACCATATTGTTTAGCATTTCTGAACCAGCTTGAGGTGAGTTTGGCATCAAAATCAAATTGCTATTGCTCGCAGATCCAACAGACTGAAGTGTATCATAGTGCTGTGTAACAACAATCAAAGCAGACGCCTCTTGTGAGTTGATATTAACACCATTTAGCACCTTGACAGAGTCTTCCAAACCACGCGCAATTTCACGTCTTTGATCAGCAATTCCCTGCCCTTGCAAACGCTTTGATTCTGCCTCTGCCTTGGCTCTTTCAACAATCAAAATACGCTGTGCATCCCCTTCAAACTGTGCAGCAACCTTCTCTCTTTCGGAAGCATTAATTCGGTTCATAGAGTCTTTCACCTGCGCATCAGGGTCGATGTCAGTCACAAGAGTTTTTATAATGTCAAACCCATAGTTGAGCATTGAATCATTCAACTCTGACTTCACAGCAATTGCGACATCATCTTTTTTCTCAAACACATCATCCAAAATCATTTTTGGAACCTCAGCACGAACGACATCAAACACATAAGAGGTGATCTGGTCCTGTGGAAAATCGAGCTTATAAAAAGCATCAAACACTTTGTCCTTGATGACTTTGTATTGTACAGATACTTTAATTTTTACAAAAACATCGTCTTTTGTTTTTGTCTCAACAACAACATCTAGCTGCTGTACACGTAAACTTACTCGTCCAGAAACGCGATCGACGATTGGTATTTTGATTTGTAAACCAGATTGTCGAACACCAACAAACCTACCAAAACGCTCAACGACAGCAGCGGACTGTTGCCGAACGATAAAAAAGGTGCTAAACAGCAGGGCAAAACCAAGAAACCCTAGGATAGAATATATGATAATTGACATGATAAGTTGTTTTTAGATTCATAAGCAATATAAAAAATCTTTAGCTTATTTTCATTAACGCAATGTTAATTCTATCAATCACCACTCGAGCGCCCAAGGAATGTATCAACTGCAATAAGTCAGGCCCAGTTAATGAACCAACGAGCACTAACCGAAGAGGCCCCATCAGGGCACCAATTCCTGTGCCAGCACCCTCTGCAATGGAAAGCAATAGAGATTTGAAAGCAACGGCTTTTAAATCATCTTCATTGACGAGGCGGTCTGCAACTGCTTGGAGAAGTGTTGCTGTGTTTTCTTTCCAAACCTTTTTGATCGCCTTGGAATCGTATTCATCAGGCGCTTCGAAAAAGATTTTTAAAGCTGACCATAAGTCACCAAGCAACACAACTCTTGGCTGCACCATTTCTGCCATTGCCAATAGTTTTTCATCTGTTAAATAGGTTTGGGTATGTCGCTCAACTTCAGCCTTGCATAACTGAGCAAAAGCGATTAGTGACAAGGCCTGTATGTGTTGTTGATTAAACCACTTATTTTTTTCAGGGTCAAAACGAGCACCTGCATGATGAACCCTATTTAAATCGAAAAACGAAACCATTTCTTCTATTGTAAACACCTCTTGTTCATCGCCATTATTCCAACCGAGTAAAGCTAAAAAGTTTACAACAGCCTCGGGCAAAAAGCCAGTTTCTCGATAACCTTTCATTTCGTCTCCCCACTGTATAGGGAAAACAGGAAAACCCAATTGATCACCATCTCTTTTGGATAATTTCCCTTTACCGCTAGGCTTCAAAATTAAAGGCAAATGAGCAAAAGAAGGAGTGGTCCAACTAAAAGCATCATATAGTTTGATGTGCAAGGCAAGTGATGGTAACCACTCTTCACCTCTTATGACATGAGAAATTTTCATCAGGTGGTCGTCCACAACATTGGCAAAGTGGTAGGTGGGGAACCCATCGCTTTTATATAAAACTTTATCATCAAGCAGTTTACAATCTACATCAACATTTCCTCGAATGATGTCGGGACAACGGACAACTTCATCATCACCATCATTCCACATCAAAAAACGAACGACATATGGCGCACCACTTTTGATTTTCTCACTAGTCTCTTTTGCGCTTACACTCAAACTGTTTTTAAGCTTTAGTCGATTGTGCCAATTATATATAAATGTTTTCCCTTTTTTCTCGTGTTCTTTCCTGTGAGCATCTAACTCTTCAGGTGAATCAAAAGCATAATAAGCCAAGTCTTTATCTATAAGGATCTGCACCCATTTTTCATAAATCTCATTGCGTTCACTTTGGCGATAAGGACCTAATGAACCCTCATGTTTTGGGCTTTCATCTGGTACAATTCCCAACCATTCTAGTGCCGAGTAGATATATTCCTCAGCGCCTGAAACAGTGCGTTTTTGGTCAGTGTCTTCAATGCGCAACAAAAAGGATCCATTGTTTTTTTTGGCGTATAGATAATTGTATAAAGCGGTTCGCACCCCCCCAATATGAAGTGGGCCAGTGGGGCTTGGCGCAAAACGAACACGAACAGAATCTGCCATTTAGTTTTTTTGTAAAGATATCGTCTAATGACGACAACACGAAACGCATACAAGAGTTGTATAAATAACACAAAATCAACAAGTTAAATCAAATTATTCTTTTCTGTATTGACTTGCAATAGCGTAAACACCTACCTTTGTTCCGTGGAACACATTACAATTAGTGCACAAAACGATTTTGAGCTAAGCAACGAAGCTTCGTTTGTTATCTGGCTGAAGCGATGTGTAAAAGAACTAGAAATGAATGTGGGCGAGATACACATATCCCTAATGAGTGACGAAGGTTTGTTGGAGATCAATAATAAGCACCTAAACCATGATGATTATACAGACGTCATCACTTTTGATTATTCCACTCAAAATACCATCCATTGTGATATTGCTGTATCAACAGAGCGAGTTTCGGAAAACGCTCATAATGAGGGTGTTAGTATAGAAAACGAACTCGCAAGAGTGATGATTCATGGCATTTTACACTGTGTTGGATTTAACGACAAAACAGAATGTGATAAGCGAATAATGCGCAGCAAAGAGAACGAGTTACTAAAGCTGTTCCACGTGGAACAAAAATCTACACCAAGCGATGTTTAGTAATAAATACGACGTTATTGTAGTTGGTGCAGGACACGCAGGCTCTGAAGCAGCAGCAGCAGCGGCTAACATGGGCAGCAAAACCCTTTTGGTTACGATGAACCTTCAAAATATTGCACAAATGTCTTGTAATCCTGCAATGGGTGGCATCGCCAAAGGTCAAATCTTAAGAGAAATCGATGCCCTGGGGGGTTATAGTGGTATTGTAACTGACCAAACAGCCATACAGTTTAAAATGCTTAACAAATCGAAGGGCCCTGCAATGTGGAGCCCAAGGGCACAGTCAGATCGTATGCGTTTTGCAGAACAATGGCGACTACTATTGGAAGAAACAACCAACGTCGATTTTTATCAAGAGATGGTTACTGATCTTCTTTTTGATAAAGATCGTGTCTGCGGGGTAAAAACATCATTAGGATTAGAGATTTATGCGAAGTCAGTTGTGCTGACAAGCGGCACTTTTCTCAACGGCCTTATTCATATAGGAGAAAAGCAATTTGGTGGTGGTCGCGCAGGTGAAAGCGCATCCTTTGGCATCACAGAACGCTTGGTCGAAAGAGGGTTTGCATCAGGTCGAATGAAAACAGGGACCCCACCTCGTGTCGATGGACGATCGTTAGATTATTCAAAAATGATCGAGCAGCCAGGAGACGAACAGCCCAGCACCTTTTCTTATCTCCCAACCACCAAACCTTTGCAAACGCAGCGTTCCTGCCACATGACATACACCAACCCTGAGGTTCATGATCTGCTACGTGAAGGCTTTGATCGTTCCCCTATGTTCAATGGAAGAATTAAAAGTATAGGCCCTCGCTATTGCCCGTCGGTTGAAGATAAAATCAATCGATTTGCCGACAAAGACAGGCATCAAATTTTTGTAGAACCAGA
>DJCM01000031.1:0-13707 GCA_002430545.1 Flavobacteriaceae bacterium UBA5950 | reverse complement strand
GTCCAATTTCGAGCGTTGACAGCTGTTAAGGGTTTTGAAAAGGTAAAGTTCTTTCGTCCAGGATATGCGATTGAATACGATTATTTTCCTCCGACCCAACTAAAGCACAGTTTGGAAACCAAACCAATTAAGGGCTTGTTTTTCGCAGGTCAAATCAATGGCACCACAGGTTATGAAGAGGCAGCGGCCCAGGGGCTAATTGCAGGTATCAATGCACACCAGTATCACAACGAAAAAGCACCCTTTTCTTTGCGAAGAGATCAAGCATATATAGGGGTCTTGATCGATGACCTTATCACCAAGGGTACTGAAGAGCCTTATCGAATGTTTACTTCAAGAGCAGAGTACAGAACTTTGCTGCGACAAGACAATGCCGACACACGTCTAACGCCTTTATCGCATAAAATAGGTTTAGCAACAGACGAAAGGCTTCGAGTGATGGAAAGCGCACAAGAGCGTGCAGATGGTCTGATCGATTTTTTAAGAAAAACAAGCATACAGCCAGATCAAATCAACCCTATTCTTAACAGCAACGATACAGCAGAAGTCAAACAATCAACTAAGCTAGCAAAGATTTTGTCTCGTCCTCAACTGACAATGAACGACCTCATTCCTCTTTTACCACTGGCAAATTTTTTAGAGGTAAACGAATCCCACCAAGATACCTTAGAACAAGCAGAAATACAAATCAAGTATGCCGGTTATATAGAAAAGGAAGAAGCTCAAGCAAAGAAATTAGATCGCCTTGAATCGATTAAGATCCCTGATGGTTTTGATTACAACAATATCCAATCGATTTCTACAGAGGCACGGCAAAAGCTTACAGAAATACAACCCAAAACCCTATCCCAAGCCTCAAGAATTAGTGGCGTTTCGCCCAGTGACATCAGTGTTTTATTGGTCCACATGGGGCGTTAGGTTCCACGTGGAACATCAATCTAGAGACAATGAAAAAAACAGTATGTATCGACCATTTAGTCACAAGAGAGACCTTTGTCCTGGAGCCTGATCAGAACTATGAAATCTTACAAACCACCCCACAACCAAAAAACCTTGATCGCTACTACAACCACCCAAACTATATTTCTCACAAAGTAAAAGGAAGGTCTTTATTTTTTACTTTTTATGCTTTGTTGAGACAACTAAATCATAAGTACAAAATCAAATTGATTCACAAGCATGTATCAACCAAAGGAAAGCTATTAGACTTTGGCGCTGGGACAGGCTCTTTTGTGGAGTTTGCCCAAAAAAAAGGATGGGAGGCGAAAGGGTATGAACCCAACACCAACGCACACAGTCCCAAAGCATCGTATGTAAAAGAATGGATCAAAGCTTCCTATTACAACGCCATTACAGCCTGGCATGTGATTGAACACTTACCCAATCCCAAAGCGTTTTTACACCAGGCACACGATTCATTACAAAAAGGCGGAAAGATGTTTGTGGCTTTGCCAAACTATAGGTCGTGGGATGCTAAAAAATATGGTGCCCAGTGGGCGGGCTATGATGTGCCGAGGCACCTTTGGCATTTTTCACCAAAAGGCTTTATCGATCTGAATGAGGATTGTGGTTTTGTTGTTGAAAAGACCTATCCACTTGTCTTTGATGCTTATTACGTTTCATTGCTTTCAGAAAAAAACAAACAATCACGTTTTGCTTGGCTAAAAGCAATTTGTGCAGGATGGCGTTCAAATCAAGCTGCAAAGCACGATCAAAACCATTCTTCTGTCATTTTTGTCCTAAAAAAAGGAAAATAAAGACGTTTAAGGCCATCTTGTTCCAAGAAAGGTTTTGTGTATCAAAAAACGCGAGATATACGCTTAGAAACGACCAAAAAAAAGAGGTTGTTATGACGCCAAAATAGGGGCTTTGTGAATTTGCCGCGTGAGCTTGAGCGACAAATCAGAGAAAATTATTTTTGCGTTTCCGTTGCGCTCAATGTGGACGTAAGCAGACTCTAACTCACTGATAATCAACTGAATATTGCCATTGTGTACATACTTTGCAAAACGGTTTAGATCAAAAGCGCTTTGAGGTTTGTAGGTGGCTAATTCATCAAGATCGTACTGAATCAGCAAGGCTTGGCGAAACAAATCAATGCTAAACAACAAAAACTGCTTTTGTGTTTCGCGACCAACCTGTGCGATCTTTTGACTCCAATTCAACAATTCCACAACAGAACCTTTGTTCTGCTTTGCCAAAAAGGCTGTACGCACCCAACTTACAAACCACTCTTCAAAAGGAACACCGTCAGCATTCATCATGTGCATCGCTCGACTCAATTGCCCATTTGACTGCACACTCAAAGTTTTGGACTGTTCTTGAGTTGCGCCGTTTGCGACCAAGGCCTTAGAAATTTCAGAATCAGCCAACAACGAAAAATTGATAGTCTGACAACGCGAACGTAATGTTTCAAGCACACGATCTTCATGGTTTGAAATAAACACAAGTAGTGTTTTTTCCGGAGGCTCTTCAACAAGCTTTAGCAACTTGTTTGTAGCAGCAGCATTGAGCTTGTCAGCTTGCCAAACAATGACCCCTTTCCAGCCACCTTCATACGATTTTAAAGACAGTTTCTTTGTGATTTCCTCAGCATCCAACACTCCAATTTGACCCTGTTTGTTTTCAACCTCGATTTGCTGATACCAATCAAAAAGAGTTCCTGCTGGGGTTTTATCGACAAACATTCGCCAATCTTGATGGAAGAGGGTTGAGGTTGGTTTTGATTTTATCTTTGCGTTCGAAGCGATAGGAAAAACAAAATGGAGGTCTGCATGAGTAAGTCGATCAAATTTTAGATCACAAGCAGATGAATCAGATTCCTGACAAAATACAGAGCGCATAAACGCGATTGCAACCCCAAGCATACCAACACCCTCAGGACCAACAAACAGTTGAGCATGTGGAACACGCCCCAAAGAGATACTTTCTTGAAGCGCGTTTATTTGTGACTTGTGGCCATAGATTTGATCAAATCGCATATCCAAAGATACACATTCATCTTCTAAAAATACAGCACTGAACTGGCAGAAAAAAGAACAAGAAAAACGTACATTTGTAGCCATAAATTACCACATGAAAACCATAGATAAAACCAGTTTTGCAAATAAGAAAGTATTGATCCGAGTAGATTTCAACGTTCCATTGGATGACAACAAAACGGTAACAGACAATACCAGGATTATAGCAGCTAAACCAACAATTGACAAGGTCTTGGCAGATGGCGGAAGCTGTGTGTTGATGAGCCATCTAGGTCGACCAAAAGGAGTGGATGACAACCTATCACTTCGTCACATTGTTGCTGAAATAGAAAAGGTTCTGGGGGTCCAAGTTAAGTTTTCAAACCAAACGATAGGAACAGACGCCGAACAGAAGGCAAAGGCACTACAACCAGGCCAGGTGATGCTGCTCGAAAACTTGAGGTTTTATGACGATGAAACCAAAGGAGACAAAAAATTTGCACAATCACTAGCAAAGCTAGCAGACGCATATATCAACGATGCGTTTGGAACAGCGCATCGCGCACACGCTTCAACAACAACAGTTGCCCAATTTTTTCCAACATCAAAATACTTTGGGTTTCTGTTGGCAAAAGAAATCGACGCGATCGATCGTGTGATGTCGTCTGGAGAGAAGCCAGTGTTGGCAATTCTTGGCGGCGCAAAAGTGTCTTCAAAAATCACGATTATTGAAAACATATTAGACAAAGTTGACCATCTTATTTTGGGTGGTGGAATGTCTTTTACTTTTGCCAAAGCAACGGGTGGAAGCATCGGAAATTCCATTTGTGAAGATGACAAGCAGGACTTGGCTTTATCAATCCTAGCGAATGCAAAAGAAAAGGGTGTTCATGTTCATTTGCCAAAAGATGTGGTTGCAGGCGATAGCTTTTCAAACGACGCAAAACAACAAGTGTTTCCTATTGATCAAATTCCTTATGGATGGGAGGGAATGGACGCAGGACCTGAAACGATTGCTGCTTTTGCAGACGTGGTGTCTAGCTGTAAAACGATTTTATGGAACGGACCTGTAGGTGTTTTTGAGTTTTCTCATTTTTCCAAAGGAACAATTGCTTTGGGTCAAGCGATTGCAGCAAGCACAAAAAACGGATCCTTTTCGCTCGTTGGTGGTGGGGACTCTGTAGCTGCAGTGAAGCAATTTGAGATGGGAGACCAAGTCAGTTATGTCTCCACTGGCGGAGGTGCGATGCTTGAGAGCTTGGAAGGAAAAACACTGCCAGGAATAGCTGCGATTTTGGCTTAGTTTTTGGTTATTAATCATCATGAAAAAAAACCTAACACTTCTTTTTTCTGTATTGATAATGGTCTCTTGTCAGATCAAAAAAGGCACACCCCTTGTTCTGTCCTCGAATGGAAACATCAATACAATTACAGTGGTGATGCCCAACCAATTGTGGCAAGGCACTATCGGACAAACTGTTAGAGACATGTATGCTTACCCAGCGGAGGGTTTGCCACAGCAAGAGCCCCTGTATGACCTCAAGCAAATACCCCCAGAGATTTTTACTGGATTTGCACAGTCAAGCCGAAGTGTATTATGGATTGGTATTAGCGATCAAACCAATGTACGAATCGATAAAAACACCTATGCACAACCCCAAACGACAGCAGTGTTCACTGCGCCAACAGCGGATCAGCTAACAGAAATCATTGTATCTCAGTCCAACAAAGTCATTGAAACGATACGCAAGCAAGAGCGCATCGAAAGGTTGCGAAGAATTAAAAAATCTACTTATACAAATCATGGGCTGGAGGAAAAATTTGGGATTTCTCTCACAATGCCATCTGCTTACAATACACTTAAAGAAGGCGAAAACACCATTTGGTTTCAGCGAGAAATACAAAAAGGACATGTCAATCTACTGGTTTTGACTACCCCTTATGATGAAACAATCGTCTCCCAAAAAAACCTTGAACAAATTATCGCTATGCGGGACTCTATTGGAAAAGCGTTTATCCCAGGGCGATTGCCCAACAGTTATTTGATTACAGAAAAAGCTTATGAGCCATATGTGTATCACACAAGCTTTGGTAACAAACCAGCGTTAGAAATACGAGGAACGTGGGAGGTCCAAGGCGATTTTATGGCAGGTCCCTTTTTACAATACATCATCAACGACAAAGCCAACAATCGAAATATTATATTAGAAGGCTTTGTGTTTGCCCCATCAACAGCAAAGCGAGATTATATTTTTGAAGTGGAGACGATAATGATATCTATAAAAGAAAAGAAGTAATTTATTTTTCTTTTTCAGATTCTTCTTCCTTAGAGGCATCTTTAAACTCTTTGATGCCAGTGCCAAGACCACGCATAAGCTCTGGAATTTTACGTCCTCCAAAAAGAAGAACAACCAAGACAACAAGAAGAACAATTTGCCAAGGACCAATTGCTAACGGCAGAAATAAAGAGGACATAAACGATTATTTTAAGCAAATGTAGTAAAGTTTTTTAGAACTATAAGATGTGCCAAAACAGAGTTGGTTATATTTGCAAACGATGGCCAAATCAAATAATAAAGACAACAAATCATTTCGCTCCAGACTTGTGGCAAAATACCGCTTTGTGGTTCTCAACGAGAACACATTTGAGGAGATGCTGTCATATAAACTAAGTCGCCTCAACGTGTTTATGATTTTGAGTATTTCGGCGATTCTTTTAATTGCCGCAACATATTTGATTATTTCAGTCACACCACTCAAAGAATATATACCAGGATATGATTCAACAGCACTGCGACGACAGGCAATAAACAACACCTACCGGATAGATTCCCTACAGCAGCAACTGTTTTTAAATGAAAGATATATTACCTCTATCGCTGACGCATTGAGTGGAAGTGTGGATTTAGAAGACATACCATCGAGTGGATCAATAGATGACATAGACCAGCTAGAGGAGTTGGACTTTAGCACAAACAAACAAGACTCAATTTTACGTGCAGAGGTTGCACAGGAAGATCGATTTAATTTATTTGAAACAGCTGGTACTGAAAGTAACTTTACGCTATTTACACCAGTGAATGGGGTGATCACACAAGGATATTCCCCATCCGAGAACCATCTTGCAGTTGACATCAGCGTTCCAGAAAAAACACCTGTTAAAGCAGTGTCGGACGGAACAGTGATTTTGGCTGAATGGACAACAGAGACAGGCTATGTTGTAATTATCAAACACCAACAAAATCTAATTTCTGTTTACAAACACAACGAATCTTTAGCTGTTAATCAAGGCGACCTTGTCCTTTCTGGCGAGGTGATCAGTTTTGCAGGAAGCACAGGAATCTTGTCAACTGGGCCTCATTTACATTTGGAATTATGGAGTGATGGCTATCCCATCAACCCGACGGAGTTAATCGAATTCGAATAAGATGTCATTGCGTAAACTGATAGCTAAACAACTCGCAAAGCGTGCAAGGAAAAAAATAAATCAGTGGTCATCAAAACCCATAGATACTCAACAAAAAGTTTTAAAGCAGTTGATTGAAAAAGCAAAACACACAGCTTTTGGCAAAGACCACAATTTCGACCAAATCCAAAGCCATAAAGACTTTATAAAGCAGGTCCCTATTGTCGATTATGAGGGGCTGCGCCCATATGTAGATCGAGTGGTTGAGGGAGAGACGGATGTGCTTTGGCCAGGCAAACCCCTGTATTTTGCAAAAACATCAGGAACAACATCTGGGATGAAGTATATCCCACTCACTAAGGAATCAGTGCCAACCCATATCGAGGCAGCTAAAAACGCTTTGTTTTGTCATATCGAAGCAACGGACGATGCTTCATTTGTAGATGGCAAAATGATTTTCTTACAAGGAAGTCCAATCCTTGAAAAGAAAAACGGAATTGATTTGGGACGTCTTTCGGGCATTGTGGCTCATTATGTACCAAAATACCTTCAAAAGAACCGATTGCCATCATGGGAAACAAACAGCATTGAAGATTGGGAAACAAAAGTAGATGCCATTGTTGAAGAGACCCACCAAAAAGATATGCGTTTGATTAGTGGTATTCCTCCATGGGTGAGCATGTATTATGAGAAACTACAGTTAAAAACAGGTAAAAAAGTAGGGGACTTGTTCCCAAACTTTAACTTGTTTGTGTATGGAGGGGTAAACTATGAGCCTTATCGAACGAAACTTGAAAGCTTAGTGGGACGTCATGTTCCAAGTGTGGAGCTTTACCCTGCCTCTGAGGGGTTTTTTGCTTTTCAGGACCACTCAGACGCAGAAGGAATGCTGCTACAACTCGATTCAGGGATTTTTTATGAGTTTATTCCTGCAGACCAGTTTTATGATGCATCACCACCACGCCTAGGGTTGGCAGAAGTGGAGTTGGGCAAAAATTATGTGATAATTATATCCACAAACGCAGGTTTGTGGGGGTATAACATCGGAGACACTGTGATGTTTACATCCCTTTCCCCCTTCCGAGTGGTGGTTTCGGGTCGCATCAAGCACTTTATCTCTGCTTTTGGCGAGCACGTGATTGGGAAAGAGGTTGAGCAAGCCTTGTTGCAAGCAACGAGCGAAACGGACATTGAAATCAGTGAATTCACAGTTTCCCCTCAAGTCAACCCCCAAAAAGGACTTCCATATCACGAGTGGTTTATCGAATTTACCTCACCTCCAAAAGACATCAAACAATTTTGCTTGGACGTTGACCAGCAACTGTGTAAACAAAACAGATATTATGATGACCTTATTAAAGGAAAAGTGCTGCGACCTTTGGAAATTAGAGTCGTTCAAAAAGACGGGTTTTCTCGTTATATGAAAAGAATCGGTAAATTGGGCGGACAAAACAAAGTTCCACGCCTAACGAACGATCGAAAAATAGCAGACGAACTTAAAAAGGAATGCCAATGACGCAACAACCAACAGTTTCGGCCGCTCTGCGAAAACGTGCGCAAGACTCATCCAACGCCATTGCTCGGATGTATATCAGTATGCGCCACCTACTCAACCGAGGGTTTTACAAACCTATGGGTGTTTCGGGCACATCATTACGCAGAGCATTACTCACCCTGAAACCAGAGATTTATGGCACTATTGCAGAAACCAAAACAGAGTTAAATGGCTTGTTGTACGTCATCGATCGTTTGCCAGAGGGCATAACAGAGTGTGTTTCGATCAATATGACAGCAGAAGAGGGGCTATCCTCTTCTAGTTTTCAACCGATTATCCCTGCCAAAAGAAGACGAAACTGCTATCGTATCGACAAGGATCAGATGGTCATAGAGGTCACAAGAGGTCGATCGGAGGTTTATGACATCCTGACGCATTTGACATTTTTGTATATCGAGGCAGATAAAATTTGCAATCGAGTGTATATCCCACTATCTAAACATACCATAAGGGAATGGCAAAAAATTGAAGCTACAGCCACCTCAACCAAAACCGTTGGGAAGAATGAATTGGAATCAACAATGGCATATTTGGCGCAACTATTGGAGTGTACATACAACGAAGCAACGGATTTTTACAATCGTTTTCAAACCCCAAAAAACCCTCATCGCTTTATTCGGCTGATTTATCACATGGTTCACGTTGCCATAAACGAGCGCAGCAAAGGGAACAAGAGGGCGATAACATTTAGCGCAATGTTAAGAGATCAGATTGGACATCACATCCATGGAGAACGTTGGGCAAACCAACTTTATCAGGTGTTGGAACAACACAAGCTCGTTGACCGACCAATCCATTTGGTTTCTGCAAATTGTCACAGCTTTTTAAATACAATTTATGCAGAAGAGGCGTTGGGTAAATCGGCAAAGGACAAAACATGGTTTGGCCAGTTTATAGATGATCAAACCAATCAGAAAAAAGTAACTCAATTTGCCAAAAAACAAGGGTTTATCGAAATAAAGGACAATACTGGCAGCAACGTACACGCACAAATTATAGACACCGATAAAATAAAGGGGAATAAGTATGCGTTTGCAAAGGGGACAGTTTTGGTTGTGTTTGATTATGCCTTTGGCGAACAAGCATACGAGCTGATGGACGAGTTATTAAAAACGAGTATTGGGAAACAATTGGAATCGATTTCAATTATGGGTAAAGCAGGGATTATGAATGGTAAAAAAGGAGACATCATGGTACCAACAGCACATATTTTTGAGGGCACATCCGACAATTATCCTTTTGAAAATGACTTGTCGCCGGACGATTTTGCCAACACAAAAATCCCAACTTATAAAGGAACAATGATTACTGTTCTAGGCACATCACTTCAAAACAAAGACATTTTAACGTATTTTTGCGGCTCCTCTTGGAAGGTAATAGGGATCGAAATGGAAGGAGTTCATTATCAAAAAGCGATTCAATCTGCTATGCATATCAGAAAAAAAGTTCGTCCGAACATCAAACTTCGCTATGCATACTACGCATCAGATAACCCCTTAGAAACAGGTAGCACCTTGGCCTCTGGCTCATTGGGACAAACGGGAGTCGTGCCGACCTACACGATTACACAAAAAATCTTAGAAAAAATAAATTCATAATACATGCAAAAGGATTTCTATGGTGGCATGATAATAAGACTGATGACAACCAGTTCAGTGCTATTGTTTTTATTAATTGTAGCTCCATCAGTTGCACAAGACACCCCCCCCTTTTTGACACAAATTCGAAATTCAACCCCAAAACAACAAGCGAGTTATGTGATTGAAGCTCGAAAGCGAGGATATTCTTTGGTTCAGCTAGAAGGATTGGCAAAAGCTCAAGGCGCAACACTTCAAGACTTGTCTCTGCTTCGAAATGCTTGGGCAGGGAATCAACAAAGTAGCGAAAACCAAGGACTAGGGATCGAGATGCAAAATCAAGACTCACTTGGCTTTGGAAACGACACAGAGATGTTTATGTTTGGTGAAGAGAAAGAAGAGTCTGATATTTTTGGAAGTGCTTTTTTCGCCAATCAAAAGATTACAGAAACGCCACAGTTTTATGTGGCAACACCTGCAGGATATCGCTTGGGGCCAACGGACGAAATCTCCATTGATGTTTGGGGTGCTTCTGAGAACCGCTACGAAGTGACCTTATCGCGGCAAGGAGTTGTTCGTATAGATAGGCTTAAACCAATGTACCTGTCTGGCTTGACAATAGCGGCAGCAGAGCGAAAAATCAGAAACGAATTTTCTTCAATTTATACAGGTCTTTCGCCAGATGCTTCTAATGAATCAAAGGTGTATTTGGACGTAAATCTTCAAAAAGCGAGAAGCATTGTTGTAAACATCACAGGAAGTGTTGAAGCACCTGGCACATACACAATATCTGGATTCTCTTCCGTTTTGAACGCACTTTATGCAGCAGGTGGGCCAAGCGAAAGTGGAAGTTATCGAGACATTTCAATCATACGCAATGGTAAACTTGCACATACGATTGATTTGTATGACTATTTTGTAAAAGGAACATTCCCTTCCTTTTTTCTCAATGATCAAGATGTGATTGTTGTCTCTCCTCATCACAATCGGATAAAAGTAGATGGAGCGTTTAAGACGACAGGACGTTTTGAAACCGTGCACAATGAAACAGTTGAAGATTTACTCTCCTATGTTGGAGGGTTTTCGTCTGAAGCATATAAAAAAGCAGTGTATGTTGATCGTGTACTGGAACTTGAGCGTGAAATCATCAAAATTGAGCAACCATCATACACCTTCACACCACTAAGAGACGGAGACTTGGTTGAAGCAAAAAGCGTTTCGGATAAATATACAAATAAGGTGAGCGTTTCCGGAGAAGTGTACCTTCCTGGAAATTATCCATTAAACGAATCACCAACCTTGTCTGCATTATTGAAAAGCAGTAACGGATTGACCCCTAGTGCTTATCCAGAGTCAGCTATTTTGTATCGATCAAAACAAGGGTATTTTAACGAAATCAAAACGATTAATTTGTTAGAGATTGTCAGCAAAACCCAAGATATTCAACTACAACCAAATGACAGCTTGGTTGTCATTTCCATGGAAAACATAAAAACTGAAAAAAAGGTTGATATTCAAGGCATTATTAATGAGCCAGGCGAATATCCCTTTTTTGAAGGAATGACAGCAGGAGATCTGGTGTTGATTGCCAACGGTTTTGATGATCGCGCCAACACAGATCAAATCGAACTGTATACCAACGTGACTGACTTGGATCAAAACAAACGCATTAATTCTCGCACGTTTTCTTTTGACGAAGCAAATGAAGTAGAACTAAACTCATCTGACTTGATGGTTATTCGCGCCAAACCAGGGTATCAACCCACAACATTCGTTACACTTAAGGGGGAGGTTTCCAGACCAGGTACTTATCCCATAATCAACGAAAATTATACACTTTATGACTTATATTTTGATGCAGGAAAAGCGCTGACTGGAGCAAATTTGAGGGGTGTTTCTATTGAAAGAAAAATTTCAAATCAAACCAAAAGCAACATTCAAGAAACCGAAGATTCTCTGAACATATTATTTGTTGATGAAGAGGACACAGATATTAAAATTGGGGTTAATTTTGAAAAAGTACTTTCTAGTAAAGGAAATTTCACAGGTAACCTTTTGTTGAGGCCAAACGACGTGATTTTCTTTCCAAAAAAAGACTCTACAGTTTCTGTATTGGGTGCTGTTCAGCGAGAGACTGCAATGCCATATACGAATGGAATTTCTTTAAGAGAAGCGGTCATAAAATCAGGAGGAGTCACACAATCAGCAAATTATAAAAACGCTTATGTGGTTTATCAAAACGGAGACGTGAAAGGAACGAAACGCCTCTTGTTTTTTAACATAAGACCTAGACTTCAGCCTGGCGCAGTGGTTGTGGTTCCTGTTAAAGACGAAAAACGAGCCATGACAGTGCAGGAAATTATCGGTATGTCATCGGCAATTGCCTCCCTAGCCCTTCTTGTAACTACAATAATCGGAAATTGATATTTGACAAATGAATGACCACAAAGAAGACGAAATTGACCTGATTGTTCTGTTAAAAACAGTTTTTGTATCAAGGCGTTTTGTGATAAGAATTACAGTTTTGTTCTCAGTTCTAGGGATTGTTTTGGCACTGGTTTCGCCTGTACGCTATACCGCATCATCGATGTTTATGCCTCAGCTTTCTGAGGGACAACCAAACTCATCTCTAGGCGGCTTGGCGTCTCTTGCTGGCATAAACCTCACAGCGATTATGGGTGGCCAGCCACAAGAAATAGCACCTTCATTATACCCTCAAATTGCTGAAAGTTCTCCTTATCGTATAGCGTTGCTCGAAACGCCTGTGGGTGAAAGCCAAATCAGTTTCCGCGATTATATTCTAGGCCAAGATGGAGGCGTGTCGATTACAGCCTTAATTAAAAAGTATACCACTGGCCTACCAAGCCTATTGTTTTCCAGTAACAATGAAGAGCCCATTCCACAAACAAACACCCTTTTTGATATCAGCGAAGAGGACAGAGGTTTATTTGAATTCTTAGATCAAATTTTGTCTGTTGAAGTTGATGATCAGCAAGGCCTAGTTTCTATCGGGGTAGAGTTTTCCGACAGAAAGATTGCAGCAGAACTAGCACAAGCAGCAACAGACTTGTTACAAACTAAAATCATTGCGTTTAAAAGCCAAAGCGCCAGAAACAACTTGCAGTTTGTTCAAGGCCAATTTGACGCAAAACGCCAGGAGTTTGAACAAATTCAAGACTCTATTGCGATGTTTAAAGATCAAAACCTAAACATCACTTCTTCTTTATACCAAAATCAACTCACGCGCCTAGAGTCGCGGTTTACTTTGACTTCAACCGTTTTTCAGGAGTTGGCGGGCCAGGTGGAGCAAGCCAAAATACAAGTCAATAAAGACACTCCGATTTTTATGATCATTGAACCAGTGAGTGTTCCCTTAAAACGTTCAAAACCTCAACGGACGATGATGGTAATTATATGGACCTTTTTGGGAGTTGTAATAGCTGTGGGTTGGACCCTAGTAAAAGCCCCAGTATTCCAAATTTTAAATGAGCTGAAAAGCAGCTAGACAGACTTTTCTTTACGTACTCTTCGTCGCACAAAAAAGAGTGTGATATACCAAAAAATCAGGTAGACAAAAAACAAGATGATTGTTAGCTCGTGACTAAGGCTAAAGGCAAGTTGTGAAAACAACATCAAGGTAGCAGTTAAACACGCAATGATAATCAGGGAAGCCATAATATGGTTTTTTGTGTAGTGAAGCACCAAGTGATGGATATGATTGTTGTCGGGCTTAAAAGGGCTTTTTTTGTGCCAAACCCGACTGAAAAACACACTTCCAGAATCAAGTATAGGCACTATAAAAATACTGAGAGCTGCCACGATTACAAGGGATTTGTGAGGAATAAAGGCTGATAATATCACAGAATCGCTTGTCACAAAATACATGGTAAACAAGTAAAAGACAAACCCTAAAAACAAAGATCCTGTATCGCCCATAAACACTTTGTTTCTATGTGGCAAATTGAAACGTAAAAAAGCCAGCAGAGAACCAACTAGGATTACACAAAATGATAAAAATAAATAGTCGCTGACAATGAAGAAGATGGATCCATAACACACAGAAATGACGATGCCCATCATGGCTGCTAGCCCATCAATTCCGTCACAAAGATTAAAAGAATTAATCATAAACACCCCAATAAAAAAAGGGAACAAATAATCCACTCCTAGGGGGAGCTCATAAATATTTAAAAACCCATTGAGATTGCG
>DJCM01000001.1 GCA_002430545.1 Flavobacteriaceae bacterium UBA5950 | reverse complement strand
GAACCCAGGACCCTCTCCTTAAAAGGGAGATGCTCTACCAACTGAGCTACCAAATCGGTTTTTTTCAATGGCTGCAAATATAAATTCAATTCTACGATTAATCAAAGTTTAAATTGGCTTAAATTTGCAAGCGTACCATGAATGATCGCATAAATAAAGATTTGGCAGACAATCATCACATTGTTCTTCTTGGCTATATGGGATGTGGGAAAAGCACTGCTGGGCGACTTTTGGCACAACAATTACAACTACCTTTTGTAGATTTAGATGAATACTTGACCAATAAATATGGTGATTCTATCCCAAATCTTTTTTTGAAAAATGGTGAAATTGGGTTTAGAAAACTCGAAAAAATAGCTTTAGATAAGCTTCTTGTCAATCAAAAAAAATCTGTCCTCTCACTTGGTGGTGGTACGCCTTGCTATGCTGATAATATGCAATCTGTTTCACAAGCAACACCTCTCACATTCTATCTTTCTCCCTCTGTAAAGATGCTTTGTAATCGTTTGTTTCCAGAGCGAAGTAAGCGTCCAATGATTTCTCATTTGAACACAAAAAAGGATTTATTGGAATTTATTTCTAAACATATTTTTGAAAGAAAACAATTTTATGAGCAAGCCAATCATCCCATATATATTCGTGACGAAAGCCCTGCGAATTTGGTAAGTCAAATCATTCAAAAATTAGGTTAAATAACCCTCGAAAGTATTTTTTTTGCACACTATCTCAACGTGTTCGTGTAAGCTCGTGGATAACGAAATTCCTTTATAGTCTGCCTTAATCGGAAATTTTTTATGATTTCGATTGATCAAAACAGCAACCTTGCATTGTGTGAGTGGCACTTCCAAAAAGTGACGAACAGCATAGATCAGAGTCGAGCCAGTATTTAAGACGTCATCAACGATAATAACTGAGCAATTTTTATAAACAGATTGGTCAATGGACGTTTGTATTTCAGCATGAGGATTTTTTTTATCCACGTGAATTTGACAATCAATGACTTCTAAATCTGATATAGAGCGTAAGATTTTTGCAATTGATTCAGCTACATGATTACCATTGGTCATCACCCCAGCGATGATAACTTTATCCTCTTTTGTATTGTCCTCATAAATTTGGTAAGCAATCCTACGAATACTAAGTTCTGCTTGCTCGGACGTTAAGATGCAGTCATTATACATACTCAAATATAATCATTCATCAGCATCAATCGTACCACTTTCTTTAAAATCCATCAGGTCTCTGCGATTTTTTTTACTTGGTCTTCCACCAGTCTCTAGCCTGTTGTTGGATTGATGCATGGCAACTTCAGCCCTTGCTTTTTGAACGTCCTCTGGCGTAATATCTTTTGCATATCTCTCGACTAGCTTGGCACCCACTCTAGATTTTGGAATGTCTAGAACTACGATAGTAAACTCCATTTGATTTTTTCGAATAATTATTTTTTCGGCACCAAAAACCTCTCTGGAAGGCTTCAAAATTGTTTCGTTGATGCGTACATGCCCTTTCTTACAAGCGATGGATGCTTCGTTTCTCGATTTGTAAAATCGAATGGCCCATAGATATTTATCAATTCGCAAAAGAAATGTTAATTGTTGATTCTACTGACCAAAAATACAAGAAAATCGTATCTTGCAGCACTATTTTTTTAGATGAAAAATTACTATCCTTTTTTCCTTTTTGCATTGTCTTTGTTGTTTATTCAATGTGATGAAACCAGAAATACATTTGTGACTCCTCTGCGTGATTATGAGGAACAGCGAACAGCTGACAATGATTCTATTGTTTCTTTTTTGCAAAGTCATTTCTACAACTATGATGACTATGCCAATGCAGCATCGACCGAGCATGTAGAGTTTACAATTGACTCATTGACAAATAACCCTGACAAAACCCCAATGATCGACCAAGTGGTTGAGCAGGAGGTCAAAATCAAAGATGAAGATGGTAATTATTTTTCCCACACAATGTATGTTATACCAGATGTGAGGCAAGGAGTTGGGGATTCACCCAGCTTTGCTGATGAAGCGTACGTGACATATAAGGGAATGTTTTTGGATGGTTATTCTTTTGACAGTAATGACCAACCACTATGGTTTTCTGGGTTGAGTACTGTTCGTGGGTTTTATGAACTACTACCTCATATTGAACGAGGGACTTGGGAAGTTGACGCTGATACCGGATTGGTTTCATTCGATGGTTTTGGTACTGCGGTTGTGATCATGCCCTCTGCCTTGGGCTATTATGGCAGTTCATCTGCTCCTAGGCCTTATGCCCCTTTGATTTTTGCTGTCGAGCTATACACATTTAAGACTGCAGATCACGATGGGGATACTGTTCCAACTGTTGACGAAGATATTGATGGAAATCATCATTTTTCTGATGACGTTGACGACACTGATGGCGATGGTACGCCCAATTATCTAGATACTGACGATGATGGAGATGGGATACTCACAATTGATGAGTATGATATCAATAATGATGGCACTGCTGATGATGGAAATGGCGATGGTACGCCAGATTATCTAGATCCTAATTCTTAATTACTTACTTTTTTCTTACTAAAACACGATTTGCAGCACTGACAATGGAGCTGGCGTTAAGGCCATATTTGTCCATGAGTTGAGCAGGTGTGCCAGACTCACCAAAAGTATCTTTCGTCGCAACAAACTCCTGAGGGGTTGGGTGGTGCATTGCGAGTGTTCTAGAGATACTTTCACCAAGACCACCCAAAAAATTATGTTCTTCACAGCTGACGACTGCTCCTGTTTTTTTAGCTGACTCGATGACGAGTTTTTCGTCCAAAGGTTTGATGGTATGTATGTCAATAATTTCGGCCGAAATCCCTTGATCATGCAAAGCTTTTGCAGCTTCCAACGCTTCCCAAACCAGGTGCCCTGTGGCAATAATACTCACATCTTTTCCTGGCGATAGCACCAGTCCTTCTCCCACATTGAACGATTGATTTTCATCAGTAAAATTGGGAACTTTAGGTCTTCCAAATCGTAGATAAACAGGTCCATTATAGTCGGCAATAGCAATAGTTGCTGCTTTGGTTTGATTGTAATCACAAGTATTGATAACAGTCATGCCTGGCAACATTTTCATCAAGCCAATATCTTCAAGGATTTGATGGGTTGCTCCATCCTCACCCAAAGTCACCCCAGCATGAGAAGCACAAATCTTTACGTTTTTGTGCGAGTAGGCGATCGATTGTCGAATTTGATCATAGACACGTCCAGTTGAAAAATTGGCAAAGGTCCCTGTAAATGGAATTTTACCTCCAATGGTGAGCCCTGCTGCAATTCCCATCATATTGGCTTCGGCTATTCCAATTTGGAAAAATCGTTCAGGATGATTGTTTTGAAACGCATTCATTTTCAATGAGCCTGTTAAATCTGCGCAGAGCGCAACAACATTTTCATTGGACTGACCTAGTTCGGTCAACCCATCACCAAAGCCAGAGCGTGTATCAATTTTTTCTGTAAAAGTATATGTTTTCATATGGTCAAATTCAGTAGTCTCCTAGTGTTTCAGGATTTTGTGTAAGAGCTGTAGATAGCTGCTCATCGTTGGGTGCTTTTCCATGCCAAGCGTGTGTATGCATCATAAAGTCAACTCCATTGCCCATTTCTGTATGCAATAATACACAAATAGGTTTTCCATTATTTGTTTCTTTTTTGGCTTGATTCAAACCATCAATAATCGACGATATATCATTTCCATTTTTGATGGTAATCACTTTCCAACCAAATGCCTGAAACTTTTCTTGTAGATCGCCCATGTAGAGAACATCATCTGTACTGCCGTCAATTTGCTTGCCATTGACATCAATCGTCGCAATAAGGTTTTCAACTCCCTTCGAACCTGCATACAAGATCGCTTCCCAATTTTGACCTTCTTGGAGTTCACCATCGCCATGCAAACTGTATATCAAGCTATTGTCTTGGTTGAGTTTTTTTGCTGCTGCTGCACCTAGTGCTACTGACATTCCTTGCCCCAATGATCCAGATGCAATTCGCACACCTGGTAGTTTTTCGTGGGTGGTTGGATGTCCTTGCAAACGAGAATCCAACAGTCGAAAGGTTTGAAGTTCCTTAACTGGAAAAAATCCACTTCTTGCAAGAACGCTGTAGTACACTGGCGAAATGTGACCATTGGATAAAAAGAATAAATCCTCTCCAACACCATCCATTTCAAAATCAGTTTTATAGTTCATGATTTCCTTGAATAAAACCACAAAAAATTCGGCACATCCAAGTGATCCACCAGGGTGTCCAGAATTTACTTTATGCACCATTCTAAGGATATCCCTCCTGACTTGTTGCACTGTATTTTCGAGTTGTTGTATTGTGTTCATCCAGTTGTGAATATGAAGCGTAAAAATAAGGTAACAGAGGGGTATACAAAAGAGACTAAGTCATTATTTTACGTTAAAAATCAACATTTTGTTAAGAACAAAGATTTGCTCAGTTGCGATGATTATCTTTACAAGCAGTGAAATTTACTTGTCAACATACGGATACAGGGTCAAAGGCACGTGCAGGCATCATTACAACAGATCATGGTCAAATTGAAACGCCCATTTTTATGCCTGTTGGAACACAAGCTTCTGTCAAAGGCATTCATCAAAAAGATTTGAAGCAGGAGATCAATCCAGACATTATTTTGGCAAATACCTATCATTTGTATTTAAGACCTTCTGTGGATATATTGGAGCAAGCTGGCGGCATTCATAAATTTATGAATTGGGATCGAAACCTGCTAACCGATAGTGGGGGGTACCAAGTCTATTCCCTAGCTGCCAATAGAAAAATAGAAGAAGATGGTGTTCAGTTCAAGTCACATATAGATGGATCATCTCATTTTTTTACCCCCGAAAAGGTAATCGACATCCAACGATCGATAGGGGCAGATATCATTATGGCGTTTGACGAATGTCCGCCATACCCTAGTGATTACAGCTATGCTAAAAACTCGATGGCACTCACACACCGTTGGCTTGATCGATGTATTCATCAGATGAATAACACTGATCCAAAGTATGGGCATAATCAATCATTATTTCCGATTGTGCAGGGGAGTACCTACAAAGATTTACGAGTGGAGTCAGCAAAATACATCGCTGATGTAAATGCACCCGGGAATGCCATTGGTGGTCTATCGGTTGGAGAACCAGCAGAGGAGATGTATGCCATGGCAGATGAGGTTTGCTCCATTCTCCCCAAAGACAAACCTCGCTATTTGATGGGTGTTGGAACGCCAATTAATATTTTGGAAAATATATCCTTAGGTGTTGATATGTTTGACTGTGTGATGCCTACTCGGAATGGAAGAAACGGAATGCTATTTACGTCTCGAGGCACAATCAATATCAAAAATAAAAAATGGGAAAATGATCACTCACCAATCGATCCTGATGGCCCTACATTTGTTGATAGGGATTACTCCAAAGCATATTTACGTCATTTGTTTGCAGCCAGTGAGTTTTTGGGCAGACAAATTGCAAGTATTCATAACTTAGGATTTTATTTGTGGTTGGCTCGCCAAGCAAGAAAACACATTTTAAATGACGATTTTGCAGACTGGAAAAACAAAATGGTACGACAAATGAATAACAGATTATAATGCTGAATACTCGGATTTTAGATCGTTATATCATCTACAAATACATCGTCACATTTTTGACAATGTTGTTTCTTTTTATTCCCATCAGTGTTTTGGTTGACCTGTCACAAAAGATTGATAATTTCAATCAGAAAGAAGTGCCAACACTAGATATTCTTTGGTATTACTACAACTTTGTTTGGCACTTTGGATTTATTCTATTCCCAATATTTTTATTTCTCTCGGTCATATGGTTTACTTCAAAGCTTTCTTCCAACTCTGAGGTGATCGCGATACTCGGCTCGGGGATTTCGTTTTACAGATATCTACGTCCATTTTTGGTTGCTGCCTCAATCATATCTATCGGCGCATTTGTAGTAGGCCAATTTATCGTACCAAACGCCAGTAAAAACATCAAGGAATTTGAGTTTAAATTTTTAAAATCATTAAAAAAAGATCGACAAACACAGCTACTTTTCAAACAGATTGGAGATGGGGATTATGTTTATTTAAGTCAGTTCAATCCCACTCGTCAGTTGGGATATAACTTTAGCTATGAGAGTTTTGAAGGCAACGTATTAACATCTAAAATATCTGCAAGAAATATCCGTTGGATTGAGGAAGATACCCTATATCGTTTAACAGACTATTTCAAGAGATCATTTGACCCAAGTGGTGCAGAAACCATCGAGTCAAAGCCACGTTTGGATACAATTATGCCTTTCACTTTTGAAGATCTATCACCTTTGGAGTACACAGCCCAAACACTAAACTTATTTGAACTCAACGATTTTATTGCCAAGGAAAAAGAAAGTGGTAGTCCTTTGATCAATAGCCACCTTCTTGTCCGAAACAAGCGATGGTCAATTATGATCGCTGCATTTATTCTTACAATTATTGGTGTTGCTGTTTCATCTTTCAAGAGGCGTGGAGGGATTGGAATGAATTTAGCACTTGGCGTTGTTCTCGCATTTGTCTACATCTTTTTCGATAAAATATTTGAGGTAATGGTCGAAAAATCCAACTACACTGCTGCACTTGCTGCATGGATTCCAAATGTAGTTTTTGGGATTCTGTCCATTGTTATTTTAAGGTATGCCAAGCGATAAACTCAAAAGTACACTGCATTTTCATTTTATTGTTTTCATTTTTGGATTCACAGCAATATTGGGAAAACTAATCTCCATTGATGCAGTATCATTGGTGTGGTATCGCATGGTTCTGGCCACTGCTGTTGTAGCACTGTTTATGGGTATTAGCCGTATATCTTTTGCGCTATCTACAAAACAGTTGTACATTATGCTCATCTGTGGTTTTTTGATTGCCCTTCATTGGGTATTTTTCTTTCATGCTGTAAAAGTTTCCAATGTTTCAGTCACGCTATCTGTCATGTCGGCGGGGGCATTGGTCACTGCATTTGTTGAGCCCATTTTCTATAAGCGATCGTTTGTTTGGTATGAAATTGTACTTGGACTGATCGTCGTTGTTGCATTGGGTTTGATTATGCAAACAGAGTATCATTACATCGAAGGGATGATGTTTGCGTTTATTGCTATTTTGTTGTCTGTTGCATTTACTCTAATTAATGGAAAGGCTATTCATAAGTCAGATGCAAGAGTGATGTCTGTTTATCAGCTCGGAGCTGGTGCAGTATGTATGAGTATGATTCTATTGATGCAAGGAAAACTTACAGTTGAATTGTTTTCAATTTCCAAAACCGACATTCTTTGGATATCAATATTGGTAATCGTTTGCACAGCATACGCCTTTGTGGTTTCCATCGCTGTGATGCGACACTTAACCCCATTTTCATTGATGTTAGCCATTAATATGGAACCAGTATATGGGATTTTGTTCGGCATTTTGATTTTTGGATCTGATGAAAAAATGGGTCTTACATTTTATATTGGTACCTTACTCATATTATTGTCTGTATTGACAAATGGATTTTTGAAGTTAAAAAAGAAAATGAGTTCATCCACCAACTAAATCAAAACATTATATTTGTTGAATCAAAAGAAGATCCACTATGGAATATTTGGATTTTGAGCAGCCCATACAAGAGCTTGAAGAACAACTCCAAAAATGTGCTGTAATAGGGGATGAGAGTGATGTTGATGTCACCACAACCTGTCAGCAAATTGAAGAAAAACTTCTATCCACCAAAAAAGAAATCTATGGTAACCTAACGCCCTGGCAGCGTGTCCAACTATCAAGACACCCCCAGCGACCCTATACGATGGACTACATCCATGCGCTTTCAGGTGAAACTTTTTTAGAACTCCATGGTGATCGTACTGTCAAGGACGATAAAGCGATGGTGAGTGGATTTGGAAAAATTGGTGATCAGAGTTTTTTATTTATTGGTCAACAAAAGGGGTCCAACACAAAAACACGCCAGTATCGAAACTTTGGGATGGCTAATCCTGAGGGTTATCGCAAAGCCCTTCGACTTATGAAGTCTGCTGAAAAGTTTGGCATTCCTGTTTTGTGCTTGGTTGACACGCCTGGGGCTTATCCTGGTCTCGAGGCAGAGGAGCGTGGTCAAGGAGAGGCGATTGCTCGAAATATATTGGAGATGTCACGACTTAAAACACAAGTTTTTGTCTTGATCATCGGCGAGGGTGCATCTGGAGGTGCTTTGGGTATAGGCGTTGGTGATCGAGTATTCATGCTCGAAAACACATGGTACTCAGTGATTTCTCCTGAGTCATGTTCATCTATTTTATGGCGAAGCTGGGAGTATAAAGAGCAAGCAGCCGATGCGCTGAAGCTCACAGCTAAAGACATGAAACGTCTAAAAATCATTGACACTATTGTCAAAGAACCATTGGGTGGCGCACATCGAGATCGAAAGCAAACTTTTTCAACTGTTCAAAGAACTATTTTGAAAGCCCATAACGAAATTAAAGACATTCCGATAGACAAATTAGTTCTTGATCGTCAGGAGAAATTCTTTCAAATGGGTGTTTATAAAGAGTAAATGTTTTACATATTAACATTTATTTATTCTTTTTAACAACAGGTCGTTCGTCTTTTTTCGCCATTCACAGCCTATGGATGTGTATTAATTACCTACATTTATAACGTGGAAAAACAAAAACCAATATCACAACAATCGCGACAGGGTGGTCAAATCGTTCCTTTGCAAAAAGGAAAAATACCGCCGCAAGCAATTGAGCTTGAAGAGGTAGTGCTCGGTGCCATGATGATTGACAAAAAAGGAGTTGATACTGTCATCGACATCTTAAGCCCAGCAGCATTCTATAAGCAAGCACATCAACATATATTTGAAGCGATTGTTCATTTGTTTTCTGACTCAAGCCCAATTGATTTGTTAACTGTTTCGACCCAATTGCGCAAAAACGATAAGTTAGAACAAATTGGAGGAGATTTTTATTTAATCCAACTCACGCAAAAAGTTTCATCTTCAGCTCACATTGAGCACCATTCTAGAATCATTCTTCAAAAATTTATTCAGCGTAGTTTAATTAAAATTTCGAATGAAATTATTGAGTTTGCCTATGATGATACCAAGGATGTGTTCGATATGCTCGATGATGCAGAGTCCAAGCTCTATGATGTGACACAAGGGAATATCAAAAAATCAACAGATACTGCGCAAACCCTTGTGATACAAGCAAAAAAGAAAATTGAAGAAATCTCAAACAAAGAAGGACTCAGTGGGGTTCCCTCTGGATTCACTGATTTGGACAAACTAACTTCAGGTTGGCAGTCGAGTGATTTGATTATTGTAGCTGCGCGCCCTGGTATGGGAAAAACAGCATTAACCTTGTCGATGGCTCGAAATGTTTGTGTCGATCATTCAATTCCAGTTGCCTTTTTCTCTCTCGAGATGTCATCAGTTCAGTTGATCACACGTCTAATTTCTTCTGAGACTGGTCTTTCTTCTGAAAAACTTCGTACAGGTAATCTTGCCGATCACGAATGGAAACAATTAAATGTCAAAGTCAGCTCATTAGAAAAAGCACCTTTGTTTATCGATGACACACCTTCATTATCGATATTTGATCTGCGTGCAAAGGCCAGACGATTGTCATCGCAACATGGGATCAAACTCATTGTTGTCGATTATTTGCAGTTGATGACAACAGGTTCATCCAACAAATCAGGAAATCGCGAGCAAGAAATATCAATGATTTCAAGAAACCTAAAGGCTTTAGCAAAAGAGCTAGACATTCCAGTGATTGCATTGTCTCAGCTGTCGAGAGCTGTTGAGACAAGAGGAGGGAGTAAGCGACCTTTGCTTTCTGATCTACGTGAGTCAGGTGCCATTGAGCAAGATGCTGATATTGTATCATTTATCTATCGTCCAGAATATTACAAGATTGACGAATGGGATGACGAAGAACGTACACCCTCAGCGGGTCAAGCAGAGTTTATAGTCGCCAAGCACAGAAATGGGGGCTTAGACAATGTTCGATTAAAATTTGTTGCATCCCTAGGAAAATTTGAAAACTTAGACTCTTTTGATGCTCCTGTTGAGTTTGAGTCCAAAATCAATCGAGATCAAGAAGACTCGTTCGACAATCCAAGAATAAGCCCTGACGATGCTTTTGATGGGGACGATGGCGTTCCATTCTAAAAAAAAACACGCCTAAGCGTGTTTTTATGATCGATATTTTTAAGTAAAATTTACTTTACTTTATCCACCACAGCTTTAAAAGCTTCTGGGTGATTCATCGCGAGGTCAGCCAAAACCTTTCTGTTTAATGAGATATTGTTGGCTTTTACTTTTCCCATAAATTGAGAGTAAGACATGCCGTGTAAACGAGCTGCAGCGTTTATGCGTACAATCCAAAGTGAACGAAAACTTCTCTTTTTGTTTTTTCGATCTCTGTACGCATATACCCATGCTTTTTCAACAGCATTTTTGGCAATTGTCCATACATTTTTACGACGTCCAAAGTATCCTTTGGCGTGCTTCATCATTTTTTTTCTTCGAGCCCTAGAGGCTACTGCGTTTACTGATCTAGGCATTTTAATTTATTGTTTTTGAGGGAGGTGGCAAGTCAATGCTCTTTTCATACCAGCCTCAGGGTTATACACCAATTTTCACTTCAATCGAAGTTGCTGTTTCACATTGTTTGCATCGGCTTCATGAACCAAGGTTGAATGTGTAAGCTTTAATTTTCTCTTTTTTGACTTTTTGGTCAAAATATGACTTTTGAATGCATGCTTGCGTTTGATCTTCCCAGTTCCGGTCAACTTGAAACGCTTTTTTGCACTCGATTTTGTTTTTTGCTTCGGCATGATTTCCGTATTTATTATTTTTTAGGGTTCATCAACATGATCATCTTTTTCCCTTCCAACTTTGGGAGCTGCTCAACTTTTCCATACTCTTCTAGATCCTGCGCCAATCGTAGTAACAAGATATGTCCTTGTTCTTTAAATACGATTGATCGCCCCTTGAAAAACACAAAAGCTTTTAGTTTTGCGCCTTCCTCTAGAAACTTTATCGCATGTTTCTTTTTAAAAGCATAGTCGTGCTCATCTGTCTGTGGTCCAAAACGAATCTCTTTTAATACAACTTTACTCGCTTTGGCTTTTAAATTCTTTTCACGCTTTTTCTGCTCGTATAAGAACTTCTTATAGTCGATGATTTTACAAACAGGGGGAGAGGCGTTTGGTGATATTTCGACCAAATCCAACTCAAGCTCATTCGCAATACTCATCGCTTTTGCAATAGGATAAACCCCCATTTCAACGTTATCACCAACAAGGCGTACCTCACTGGCCATGATCTTATCATTGATCTTGTGTGGGTCTTGTTTTATTACTCGATGAGGACCTCTGCCTCTTCTTCTTCGTATGGCTATAACGCGCGTTTTACAATTTAAATTCTTTCACTTCCTCTTCAATGGTTTTTTCAACCAGTTGAACAAAGTTATCCAGAGACATAGCTCCGTGATCTTTCCCGCCGTGTTGCCGAACAGAAACCTCAGATTCTGAAACTTCTTTCTCCCCAATGATAATCATGTAAGGGTATTTTTGGAGCTCAGATTCCCGAATTTTCTTTCCGATGGTTTCATTTCGGTTGTCAACGAGGGTGCGAATTTCGTTATTTTCCAATAATTGAGAAACTTTTTTGGCGTATTTTTCATACTTATCACTCACACAGAGGATATTAACCTGATCTGGCGTTAGCCAAACAGGGAAGTTTCCAGCAGTATGTTCGATGAGAATTGCAACAAATCTTTCTAAACTTCCAAAGGGTGCACGATGTATCATCACTGGCCTGTGAAGTTTATTGTCATTTCCTTTGTAGGTGAGATCAAATCGCTCAGGCAAGCTGTAATCTACCTGAATCGTGCCCAATTGCCAGCTCCTTCCCAGTGCGTCCTTTACCATAAAGTCCAATTTTGGACCATAGAATGCAGCTTCACCTGTTTCGACGACATAATTGAGTCCTTTTTCTTGGGTAGCATTCATAATCGCCTGCTCGGCTTTGTCCCAATCTTCAACCTTTCCAATGTATTTATCGGGGTTGTTTGGGTCTCGAATAGAAACTTGTGCTGTGAAATCTTCAAAACCTAAGGAACTAAATACATATAGCACAAGATCGATCACTGCTTTAAACTCATGATCTAGCTGATCGGGCGTACAAAAAATATGGGCATCATCTTGAGTGAATCCCCTCACTCTTGTGAGCCCATGAAGTTCACCACTCTGTTCATAACGATAAACAGTTCCAAACTCTGCGTATCGTTTTGGTAAATCACGATAACTCCAACTTCGAGAGCTAAAAATTTCACAGTGGTTAGGGCAGTTCATTGGTTTGAGCAAAAACTCCTCGTCTTCTGAGGGGGTTTTGATTGGCTGAAAGCTATCAGCACCATACTTTTCATAATGACCAGAGGTTGTGTATAATTCTTTATGACCAATGTGGGGTGAAACAACCTGTTCATATCCAGCTTTTCGCTGCGCTTCTTTGAGAAAACGCTCTAACCTTTCTCGTAGTGCAGCACCTTTTGGCAACCACAAGGGAAGGCCTTGACCAACTCTCTTGGAAAAAGTAAACAAATCCATCTCACTTCCAAGTTTGCGATGGTCTCTCTTTTTGGCTTCTTCAACAAGTAAAAGATGCTCTTTCAGTAACTTTTGTTTTGGGAATGAAATCCCATAAATACGAGTGAGTTGAGTCTTGGTTTCATCTCCACGCCAATAGGCACCAGCGATGTTTGTGAGTTTCACAGCTTTGATTAACCCAGTGTGAGGGAGGTGCCCCCCTTTGCAGAGATCTGTGAAGTTGGCATGATCACAAAAAGTGATTTCCCCATCTTCAAGATTTTCAATGAGTTCAGTTTTAAATTGATTTTTTTCTTTTTGATAAAAGGTCAACGCCTCCTTTTTGGAGACTGAGCGCATCATAAAGGCATGTTGTTCGCGAGAAACCTCAATCATTCGTTTCTCAATCGCATCAAAATCTTTTTCTGTAACAGTGTGACCAGCAGGATCGATATCGTAATAAAACCCTTGATCGATAGCAGGACCGATGGTGAGCTTGCAACCTGGATAAAATTCTTGAAGAACTTGTGCAAGCACGTGCGCAGAGGAATGCCAAAATGCTTTTTTGCCATCTGGATCGTTCCAAGTGTATAGAACCAAATCACCATCGTTTTGCAGTGGGGTATGCGCTTCAACAACTTGATCGTTGTAGCTTGCTGACAATACATTTCTCGCAAGTCCCTCGCTAATAGAGGTAGCAATATCAAGAGCTGATGTTCCTTTTTTCACCTCTTTAATCGCTCCGTCTGGTAGTCGAACTTTAATCATCAGTCATTTATCAAAGTCACAAAGATAATACGATTCAGGGCTCTTTCAATGGTAAATTTATTTTTCATTGAAGAAACCTTTGACAAGGAGTTTTATCCCAATAAAACCATAAAGTAATGCAAGAGCACATGCAATCAATCCAACACCCAAAACAGGTATAAAAAATGGATGTTCTTCGTTGCGCACAGCCGAAGTATACACGACTGGACCTATAAAGGCAAAAAGAATAGCGACAAAAAGACGAGATATCCCTTTAAAAAGAAGCTCTTTATTCATACCCCCAAATGTTTTAATACAGACCGAACACTTCCATGGATTTGCAACAATTCTATTGCTTTTTCTTCATCGACAGTTGATAACTCACAAACCATCCGAACTGCTCTTTCTTGTAGTTTTTGATTTGACAGTTGCATATCAACCATTCGATTGCCTTTGACGTGTCCAAGCTTGGTCATCAAAACTGTTGAGATTGTGTTGAGGATCATTTTTTGTGCTGTTCCAGCTTTCATTCGCGAGCTGCCAGTGATCACTTCGGGTCCAACGACTGGGACAATTGGGTGGTCTGCTTCTTCCGCTAGAGGGCTTCCAGGGTTGCAACTGACACCTGCAGTAGTGATTCCATTCGATTTACATGCTTGGATAGCACCAACAACATAAGGTGTGGTTCCTGAAGCAGCGATACCCACGACAGTGTCCAGCGTCGAAACGTGAAGGTTTTCCAAATCTTTCCATCCTTGTTCAGAGTCGTCTTCGGCACCTTCAACAGCAGTTCGAATGGCACCATCACCACCAGCAATTAAGCCAATCACATGGTCTGGCGAAACCCCAAAAGTGGGAGGGCATTCTGAGGCATCGAGTATTCCCAATCGCCCACTAGTGCCTGCCCCGAGATAAATCAATCGACCTCCTTGTTGCATTTTGAGTAAGGTGGCATCTATTAATAAGTTGATTTGAGGTAGGATTTTTTTCACAGCCTTTGCTACGTTTTGATCCTCATCATTGATGACAAGACTCAACTGTTCCACACTCATTTGCTCGAGGTTGTCGTGGTTTGATTCGGCTTCTGTGATTTTAGTGAAGCTCATACACAAATGTAATTATTCGGCTGTAAATGGAAGTGAGCTAGATTCAACCACCCTAAAATAACCCAATGCAATGCTTTCTTTTTCTGAGCTGACAAAGTTGCCCAGTAGGGTTGATGTTGCTGTTGCAAAAGGGCCACCACCATTTTGTCCACTATGGCTCAATAAAATTTGCATATATGTAAAGAAGTCTTCGTCAATTCCAACCATGCGAATGACGACTTCCTCGTTTTTTGGAAACAAGTCGTCATAGAAAAAAGAGAAGGTAAATTGTTGTCCGTCATAAAAGCGATCTCTAGTTACAAAAAGGTTGTTGTATGAAAAATCGAAAAGATAGTAGTTGCCAAGACCAGGGCGATCGGTCAATGTGATCAATGCCTCGGTTTCATTGCCACTAAAAAGTTGCCCATCTCCTTGCACCACACGATCAAATGTGCCAGAAAGAATCAACTCTTCTGTTGCAGTGTAGAGAACTCCATCTACATCGACAACCAATTGATATTCTTTGTCAATGGTGATTTCAGGGACGTCAAGAAGATATTCACCACCCTCTGTGTGATTGGCAAACAAGACTTGATTATCGAACAGTAAAGACACAGAGGCATCATCTACAATGATGATATCAGCACTGTAATAGTCAGTTGTTTTGGTCACAAGTACACGAAGTTGGGCTGCACCACCTCCCTGTGGTCGGCTGAGTTCTGCATCAATAACGACTTGTTCAGGAGTTTGTGAAAGATCGACTGTGATCACATCTTCACAAGAAACAAACACAATGCTAAGTAAAAAGACTATTTTTCTCATCACCAATCAATTCGATACATTACAGAAGGTACGATTCCAAAAATTGAAAATCGTACAGCTTCATTTTGTTGCGTTTCCCTGCTTTGACGAAAGTTGATACTCGCAGCATTTTTGCGATTATAGACATTGTAGATACCAAAAATCCAACTTCCTTGTCGATTCTTTTTTGGGGGTCTTTTTAGTGTTGCTGATATATCCATTCGATGGTAATCTGCAAACCGATTGCTATTTCGCTTGCCATAATTGGGGACTCGAAGTCCTCCAAACTCATACTGACCAACGGGGTAGGTTGTCGGCTGTCCAGTTTGATATAAGAAATTGGCATTAAAACTCCATTTATTATTCAGTTGGTAGCTTGCATTCACGCTCAGATCATGTCTTTTGTCAAATGCATTTGGGTACCAATTGCCATCATTGATACCTGGACCTCCAAATACTTGCCCTTCTGTTTTTTGCTCTGATTTTGACCAAGTGTAAGCCAACCAATATTGTAGTTTTCCAATGGGTTTTTTAACTAATATTTCTGCACCATACGCACGAACAATCCCTGGCATTGTCACTTGTTCCACAGCATCATTTGCAACCAAATCAGCACCATCCATATAGTCTAGTCGATTGCTGACATTTTTATAAAATCCTTCAATCTCAATACTTTTTTGAGATTGTGTTTCTCTGACATAACCAATGGCCCATTGGTCGAGTTGTTGGGGTTTTAGATGTGGACCACTCGGTGCCCAGATGTCAAGGGGTGTTGGGGAACTGGTGTTGGAAATCAGGTGGAGGTACTGGTTTAGGCGATTGTATGATGCTTTGAAAGCACTGTTTTCCATGGCATACGACAAAGTGATTCTCGGTTCGATATGGCTATAAGTTGCAGATGATTTATTTGCATTGTAGAGGCCTGTAGGAACTCCTTTTTCATAGATTCCCAATGAGCTGTTGAAGCGAGTTGACATTCCGTCTACATAAGTAAAAAGGCCATCTTGTTTTAACCTTGTAAAATGATTGAAACGGATGCCAAACTGAAAAGAAAATGAGGATGAAAGATCTTGTGAAATATCTACATAAACACTATGCTCCATCGCATATTTCTTTTGCAACTGCTCAGCATTGATACCTGAGTCCAATCGAGCAGGTTCGATATAGCCAGGGTTAAAGGTATAGTAAGTCGATTGCAGCCCAAAGTCTAGACTTGTTTTATTGTTTCCAAAATAAGAGAAATCATATTTTAGGTTGAGGTTCTCAATACCAGAATCCCAATCAAAACCAGCAAAATCAAGCAACAAACCATAGTAGTAGTCACTGTAAATCAGCGATAGATTTGAAAATAAGCGTTGTGAAAACAGATGATTCCACCTCAAATTAAATACAGCATTTCCATAGGTGTTCACAAAGCTTTCGTCGACATTAAACACATCTCTTCCAAAATAGCCTGAGAGGTAGAGTTTATTTTGATCATTGATTGAAAAACTCATTTTGGTGTTTAGGTCGTAGAAATATGCACTATTCGGATTGTCAGTTAGTTTTAAAAATAAATGGGCATAAGTTCCCCTTCCACCAACGACAAAGCTTCCTTTGCCTAGGGGTCCCTCTGCAAGCAAGCGACTGGTTACGAGTCCAATACCACCATTGAGCTTAAACTCTTCTTTGTTTCCTTCCTTTTGGTAGATGTTCAAAACAGATGCAAGTCGCCCACCATATTTGGCTGGGATGCCCCCTTTATAGAGTCGCAAATCTTTAATCGCATCAGGATTGAATACAGAGAAAAATCCAAAGAGGTGTGAAGAGTTGTAAATGGTAGCCTCGTCCAAAAGGATTAGGTTTTGATCAGCAGACCCACCACGTACATTAAAGCCTGAAGCCCCTTCACCAGCACTTGTTACACCTGGGAGTAACTGAATGGTTTTGAGTACATCAGGTTCTCCAAAAACAGCAGGTGTTTGCAGGACTGTTTTTGAAAGAAGGCGGTTGACACTCATTTCAGGTTTTTTGATGTTGACTCTTTCTGTATTGTCAATCAAAACAACTTCATC
Source organism: Flavobacteriaceae bacterium UBA5950 (assembly GCA_002430545.1). Classification (GTDB taxonomy): domain Bacteria; phylum Bacteroidota; class Bacteroidia; order Flavobacteriales; family Flavobacteriaceae; genus UBA724. The sequence continues at coordinate 69,148 of DJCM01000001.1, read as the reverse complement.
GAGTTCCTCTGCTGCAGGGGTTAGCAATATATTTTGTTTCATGTTTTCGTTCAGTAATATAGGGAACTGAAGTGATTGATAACCTAGGTATTGTACAGTGATTGTGTATTCGCCAGTAGGGATACTAAGGGAGTAAAAACCATAGTTATTTGTAACCGTTCCTGTATTGAGCTCGTTGATGAGTATAGTAACCCCAAGAAGGGTTTCCTTGGATAATGAATCAGAAACATCCCCACTGATTGTGACTCGATCTTGAGCCGACAAAAATTGAAACAAAAACAGGAATAGGGTAACACAACCAATATGGCGCATTTGCATAGCAATTTTGACAAATATACAATTAACTGGATTTTTTTCTTCCCAAGCGCCACATGAGGATACAACCTGTTATGAACATCCATATAGAATATGCACCTGTTGGCAGTCCCATTTCGAAGTTGTTGAGGAGGGTGGTCGCAATAACAAAAGCCAGTGTTCCATTTTGAATACCACTTTCTATGGCGATTGTTATTTGTATCAAATCCGACAGATTAGCGTAGAGCCTTATCTAGATTTTCTTTAATAGAATCTAAAAACTCTTTGGTATTGAGATAATGCTCTCTCTTGAGGTTTTTCTCATGAATAAGCAATGCCAAGTCTTTGGTCATTTTGCCACTTTCCACTGTTTGAATACAAACCTTTTCAAGAGTTTCACAAAAGTTTGCAAGCTCTTGGTTGTTATCTAGTTTGGCACGATGTGCAAGTCCACGTGTCCAAGCAAAAATAGATGCGATAGGGTTTGTAGATGTTTCCTCACCATTTTGGTGGAGGCGATAATGTCTCGTCACTGTACCATGTGCTGCTTCAGCTTCCATGATTTCTCCATCAGGAGTGACAAGGGTTGAAGTCATCAGTCCTAGCGATCCAAAGCCCTGCGCAACTGTATCCGACTGCACGTCTCCATCATAGTTTTTACATGCCCAAACAAATCCACCATTCCATTTCATAGCAGCAGCGACCATATCATCGATCAGGCGATGCTCGTAGTGTATGCCTGCTTCTTCAAACTTTGTTTTGAATTCATTTTGATACACTTCTTCAAAAATGTCTTTGAAGCGACCATCATAAGCTTTCATGATGGTGTTTTTGGTGCTGAAATACAATGGCCAGCCTTTGCTCAATGCACGATTCATGCACGAGCGAGCAAATCCATAAATGGATGAATCAATATTATACATGCTCATTGCAACGCCACCTTCTTGAAAGTCATAAACCTCCCAAGTTTTTGATTCACTGCCATCTTCAGGTGTAAAAGTCATTGTGAGTTTCCCTTTGCCTTTTATAATGGTATCAGTTGCTTTATACTGATCTCCAAATGCATGACGACCAATACAGATTGGGTTGGTCCAACCTTGTACATATCTCGGGACATTGCTCATAATGATTGGCTCTCGAAATACAGTCCCACCAACGATGTTTCTAATCGTGCCATTGGGAGATCGCCACATCTTCTTTAAGCCATACTCCTCTACACGATTTTCATCGGGAGTAATCGTTGCACATTTAATACCAACCTTATGCTTGTTAATTGCATTGGCAGCATCAATTGTAATTTGATCATTGGTAGCATCACGACTTTCTAGACCTAAGTCGTAGTATAAAAGTTCAACATCAATATAGGGTAAGATGAGTTGTTTTTTTATAAACTCCCAGATGATTCTTGTCATTTCATCGCCATTGATTTCGACAACAGGATTAGCAACTTTAATTTTAGTCATGACTTTTTTTTTGGTGGCGCAAATATACAATGTGAAAGCTAAAGAACATCAACGTTTTCAATACTATTCAGATTGTTATAATATTCTCAAAAAAACAGAGTAAAAATTGAGAAAAAAAAACCTCCCAGAAAGGAGGTCTTTAAAACAGAAGTTTTAATTCTTTTTTTCCTTGATTCGCGCCTTTTTACCTCGCAATTCTCTGAAGTAAAAAATACGTGAACGACGTACTTTACCACGATTATTCACTTCGATTTTCTGAATGGTGGGCAGATTGAACGGGAAAATACGTTCAACACCAACTGTTCCAGATATTTTCCGAATGGTGAATGTTTTTGTGCTTCCAGTACCTTTGATTTGGATCACAACTCCTTTGAAGAACTGGGTTCTTACTTTTTCGCCTTCGCGAATTTCGTAATAAACTGTGATGGTATCACCCGCTTGAAAAGAGGGGAATGTTTTTTTCTCGACGAACTCGTCTTGAACATACTGAACTAAATGTTCCATGATTTCTAGCTAAAAAATAACTAAGAACAACATTCACGACCATCGCCAGCGGTTGAACCTAGGAGTGCAAAATTAGATATTTTTTTTTAGTTTGCAACTGTTCTTTTTTTTAATCTTAAAACGACCAAAAATCATCACTTACGATAAAGTGGGAACTGATACATCATCGTATAGTTCAAACCCACGCCCCAAGGACTTCCCTCAGATACACGATGATAACCTGGAATATAGAGATTACTGAAGTTGGTTACCTCATTGTCATTCATCAAATAGTTCATCCGAACACTAATGCCCATGTACAAGTTGTTCAGTAGTTCTGTTTTAACACCTGCAATTATTTCAATCCAAGTCGCACTCAAATCATCGAATAAAAGGGGTTGATCGAGTGATTTGTATAAGTCTTCCGCCCAAAGGTGATCGAGCTGCCTGACTGCATAACCATTGAGCTGTTGGCTATGGGTACTTGTGCCAAACCTAACTCCTGTCAGCAGCATATTCTCCATCCCTTCCCAGTTGTTGAACAAATTGAAATCAACACCTAGCTTGATGTACTCTCCACTGGTCTGAAAGTCAAGTGCCTCACTCACAACACGTTTGTCTTCCATTCCTATTTCTGCTGCGAGATATAGCTTTTTTGTTATTCGATAATCTGCAGTGAGTTCTAGCCCTTTGTAGTCGTTTTCGATCATAGAGCGAATGGATTTACTCATATCAATCCCAAAGCGGATGCTATATCGTTCTGTATATTTTGGAATGCTATCCTGCGCAGAGCCAAAACAAACCACGAAAAATAGGAAACAACTAGTGATAGATTTTAACATGAGCAAGGGTGTCTACTAGGACTTCATTCGATACAATTTCTATTGTGTTTATCCAACTTTGATTGCTGCCGGTTTCGATTTCATTGATGATAAATGTACTTTGAAACCCACAAGCGCGACTCAAATACATATCCTGTGTTTGGTAATCGATTAATAGTTCATCACTCATCCCTGCTGATATTGTAAAGTCGAGATTCATTTTATTGGCATTTATTTGAAAAGGAATCGCAATTGAATCAGTATTGATCAATTGTAAAACAGATTCATTTTCAGTGTTTTTAACCCTCAAGGTGTCGACTGACTTGAGCTGACTTGGCTGGTTGGCATCATACAAGCGAAAGACGAGTTGTGGTGTTGATGGGTTTTCTATGTTGCACACATCATCTGGTTCACAACTCGAGTGAAGCAACAGTATCAACAACAGATAGCGAAATTTATACATGGATTCCTTCCAAAAGTACAACATTTTCTACGTGCTGGGTGTGGGGAAACATATCGACAGGCTGCACTTTTTTTATTGAATAATGATTACTCAACAGACTTAAATCTCGTGCCTGTGTTGCAGAATTACAACTCACATATACAATTCGTTTGGGTAAGATCTTAAGTAATTGCTTGACGACATCTTTGTGCATGCCCTCACGAGGTGGGTCTGTTATGATAACATCTGGGGTGCCATGCGTTGCGATGAAGTCATCTGTAAAGACTTTTTTCATATCGCCTGCTGCAAAAACTACGTTGGATAGTTTATTTCTCTTTGCATTTTCTTTTGCTGCAACAATTGCTTCAGGAATTTCTTCAATCCCAACAACATGTTTTGCTTCTTTTGCGACAAATTGTGCAATGGTTCCCAAGCCAGTGTAGAGGTCATAAACAATTTCACTCCCAGTCAGATTTGCAAAATCCTGAGTGATTTTATACAACTCATACGCTTGCATTGAGTTGGTTTGGTAAAAAGACTTGGGTGTGATCCAAAAGCGCAATCCCTTCATTTCTTCTTCAATATGTGGGTTTCCGGCATGTAAATTGATATCTAGATCATAGATGCTATCATTTGCTTTTTGATTGATGATATAATGAAGTGAAGTGATTTGTGGGAACTTGTCGATGATCGCTTCTAGCAAATCGTTCCTTTCTTTTTTATGATTTTCAAAAAACTGAATGACTAGCATGATCTGTCCAGTAGATGCTGTACGAATCATCATGCTGCGCAACTGCCCTGATTTATTTTTGAGATCATAATAACTTATCCCTTTATCTATGGCATATTGATGAATAAAATTTCGAATTTGATTTCCTGGTTCTTGTTGTAAAAAACATTCATTGATGTGTACAATCTTATCCCACATTCGGGGTTTATGAAACCCCAGTGCATTTCGATTCATTACTTCTCCAGATTCAATTTCAGCTTTGGTCAGCCATCGACTGTTGGAGAAGCTATACTCCATTTTGTTGCGATAATTATATTGTGACTTGCTGGGTACAATTTTGTTCAGTGTAGGAAAATCAAAACCACCAATCTTTACAAAATTTTGATAGACCTCTTGTGCTTTGTGTTTCAACTGTGCAGTGTATGAAAGATGTTGCCATTGACAACCGCCACAGGTGCCAAAGTGATCGCATTTGGCTGATATTCGGTCAGGGCTTGGAACGAGTAACTTTTCGACCCGACCCTCAAAATAACTTTTCCTTTTTTTATAAAGAAATACAGAAGCAACATCTCCAGGAACAGCCCCTTTGACAAAAACAACAACACCTTCATTTGTACGTCCAATCGCCATGCCTTTTGCAGCGATGCCAGTGATGCTTAGCTCTATTGTTTGTTTGACTTTCATGTCGATTGCAAAAATAGATAGCATAAGTCATATTTCATCAATTCAAATGCTTTATTTCATACTTAATTTTGTATGTTTAAAAGATAAAATCTTATGACATGAAAAATTTATTATTTAGTTTTTTGATAATATCCTGCACCCTAATTTTTTCCTTTTGTCATGCACAAGAAGATGAAAAAGAGAGTGAATTGGAATCTGCTTTAAGTGGATTTTCTTTTCGTAGTTTAGGTCCTGCATTTATGTCTGGTCGTATTGCAGATATCGCAATTGATCCGACAAATGAAAATGTTTGGTACGTGGCAGTTGGTTCTGGGGGTTCCTGGAAAACCACAAATGCTGGAACAACTTGGACCCCACTTACTGATGACGAGTCCTTTTACTCAACTGGTTGTATCACTCTTGACCCAAACAACCCTTCAGTTGTGTGGTTGGGTACTGGTGAAAATGTTGGTGGTCGTCATGTTGGAATCGGGCATGGCATTTATCGCAGTACTGATGGCGGATCTTCATGGCAAGATATGGGTTTGAAAAAATCAGAACATATCTCAAAAATCATTGTTCATCCAAACGACTCGAACACCATTTGGGTGGCGTCGCAAGGCCCTTTGTGGAGCTCAGGAGGGGAAAGAGGCTTGTACAAATCCACTGATGGAGGTAAAAATTGGGTCAATAAGCTCAGCATCAACAAGTGGACAGGTGTTACTGATCTTGTCATTAATCCAACCAACCCCGATATTCTGTATCTCGCAAGTTGGCAAAGACATCGTAACGTAGCTGCTCACATGGGTGGAGGCCCAGGAACCTCACTGTACAAGAGTGTTGATGGTGGCGAAACATGGGTTAAAATTGATAATGGTCTTCCATCTTCCAACATGGGTAAAATTGGATTGGCCATTTCTCCTATGAATTCAAAAATACTTTATGCAGCAATCGAGCTCGATCGTCGTAAAGGAGCAGTTTATCGATCATCAGACAGTGGTGGGAGCTGGACAAAAATGTCAGACACAGTCTCTGGTGGTACAGGTCCTCACTATTATCAAGAGCTTGTTGCTTCTCCTCATCATTTCGATCGTATTTATTTGATGAATGTTCGTGCGCTTGTTTCTGAAGATGGCGGAAAAACATTCTATACGATGAGTGAGGCCAATAAACATTCTGACAATCATTCATTGACTTTCAAAAAGAATGATCCAAACTATCTCCTCTTTGGTACTGATGGGGGTATTTATGAATCCTTTGACGATTCCAAATCTTGGAAGTTCGTCAACAACCTTCCCTTAACACAGTTTTATAAGCTCGCAGTTGATGATGCAGCACCTTTTTATAACATCTATGGAGGTACGCAAGACAACAACACTCAAGGAGGTCCCTCACGTACGTTTCGAACCAATGGCATATCAAATGCAGATTGGTATGTATTGCTCGGAGGGGATGGACATCAACCTGCAACTGAGCCTGGTAACCCTGATATCGTTTATGCACAGTGGCAGCAAGGAAACCTTTATCGAATCGATAAAACCACGATGGAGTCCATATATATTAAGCCTCAAAGTGGCATAGGAGAGCCATACGAACGCTATAATTGGGATGCGCCTATCCTTGTCAGTCATCATGACCCCAAGCGATTGTATTTTGGAACCCAACGTGTGTGGAGATCTGATGATCGTGGGGATAGCTGGACACCAATTTCAGCAGACCTGACAAAAGACGAAGAGCGATTGGCTTTACCCATCATGGGGCGTCAGCAAAGTTTTGACAATCCTTGGGATGTGTATGCTATGTCAACCTACAATACGATTACATCACTAAGCGAATCAACATCAAACCCTGAACTTTTATATGCTGGTACAGATGATGGAATTATCCAATTCACCAATGATGGAGGGGGTGCTTGGACAAAAATGACTGTTGATAAGCTACCTGGATCCCCATCAACAGCATTTGTCAATGATATAAAGATAGATCTTTACAATGATCAAGTGGCTTATGTAGTCCTTGATAATCATAAATATGGAGATTATTCGCCTTACCTCTACAAGACCACGAATGGTGGAGGAAAATGGGTGTCAATTACAAAAGGCATCCCTGACGGAACGCTAGTCTGGAGAATTGTGCAAGACCACATCAATCCCAACTTATTGTTTCTTGCAACTGAGTATGGCGTATATGTGAGTTTGAATCAAGGAAGTGAGTGGCATAAATTTTCAACTGGTTTACCTACCATTTCAGTTCGTGATCTTGCCATTCAAAAAAGGGAAAACGATCTTGTTTTAGCGACCTTTGGGCGCAGTTTTTATGTGTTGGATGATTATAGCCCATTGCGCGACATCAAAGCTGAAAGCCTACAACAATCGGCGATGCTATTTAAACCTCGAAAGGCACTTCAGTATCACCAAATTCGAGGTGGAACCTCTAGTCAAGGAGGGTCATTTTATACTGCAGAAAACCCAAAATATGGTGCCATGTTTACCTTTTATCTCAAAGAGGGTCATATGACGCTGAAGTCTTCTCGTCAAAATGCAGAAAAGGATAAAAAGAAAGCAGATATTCCATTCCCAGGTTGGGAGGCACTTGATGCAGAAAAAAATGAATCAAAACCACAGTTGATATTAGTGATTGAAGATGAAGCAGGAGAAGTCGTTGATCGAATTTATGCTCCTCACAATAAAGGAGTTCAGCGTGTAAATTGGGACTTGAAGCAGCCTTATATCAGCGTTGCAGATGCCAATGCAAAGAAAAATACGCTGAACGCTTTACGCCTCGATGTTGAACCTGGTAACTATACAGTGCGTTTGCATCAACAGATTGATGGAAAAATTACAGCGCTTGCAGGGCCACAAACTTTTGAAGTGGAGCGAATCCGAAAAAATGTTTTAGCGAATCCTATTGCTGACCAGCGAGACGAGTTTATTGAGAAATTGGTTGCTCTTGATAAAGCGATTGATATTGCAAATCATTCATTTGAAAAATCATCCAAACATTTAAAAACGCTTTTAAAGGCACTTCCTTATGTCGATAGCAATCAGGAGGATTTGTCATCAAAGTTGCACAGTTTACGTGAGTTGATGAATGAAATCAATAGGTTGATGGAAGGTAGTTCGTCTAAGGCTGAAGTTGGCGAAAAGGATGATCTCACATTATCCTATCGATTGTATTTTGCAGCAAGTGGGCTGTATGGCAACTCCTATGGACCAACGCCACTTCACATGAAAAGCTTTGAAGTTGCTGAGAACTTGTTTGCAGAAATCAATCCGATGATTACCTCATTTGTTTCTGCAGTTGACGCTGTATCATCTGAAATGGAAGCTGCTGGTGCGCCAGTTGTACTGGATTAGTCGTTTTGGAAATGATGTAGCAGCAAACCAACAACCAAGCTATAGCTGTTGATACCTGCTGATTGGCTGTTTGCCTTTAGGTAAGTATCATAGCTTTTTTTGAACAAGGGTTCAAAAGGATTTGTGTAATTCTGCCAAAACGCTGACAACTGTTGATACTGTTTTATGACACCTTTATCGATGTCTTGATAGAGTTGTTGGTGATCAATATCTTCTCTCTTTCTACATTCTGAAAGCGCATATCCCAAAGCAAGTTGATAGCCAGCATATTGCATATATGCATTGTCGGATTTTATTGCTGCGTCGATTGCAATAAAGTTTGCCTCTTCTTCTGCTGCATAACCCAGTTGATGCGCAATCTCGTGGGCAGCTGTTGTGAGTACTCGTAGTTTGGGTTGACGCGTATTGACTTGTGCCTCAAGGGTAAAGGGATTTAAATAACCCCCATAACCCATATAACTCAAGAGCAAACCAAAATATGATTTTTTGATATTGGGGGTAGGATATCGATGTTGCTTTTGAATCGCTTGCGTGGCAACATCAAAAATCTGCTTGTTAGTATAATTGATTTCAACTACAACACTATCATTTTGTGCCAGCTTTTCATGCAACTGATTTGTTTGCTGAATGAGGTGATGCGTAAACGTCTCTAATTCCTCTGACATATAGCTCGATGGTACATTGTTTTGAACTGATATAGGTGTCTGATGATAATTGAAACCCCACTGCAGATGAAAAACAAAGAAGAGAATCCCAAACCATCCCAGGGTTTTAATAAGCGTTTCACGAAAACACAAGCGTTTGAAATAAAACAGATGTTTTAGAACAAAGTAAAGACCAATTGTATAGAATACATCACCAACTGAAAAAGGGATCCAAGCTGTCAGTCGTATGCTCAATTGAGACAGCCATGCAAAAATTCCTTGTGTATAAAATTGATCAATGAGATCAGGCGAGCGTCTAATCCACAGCAAAAACAGCCACTGTGGAATGATTGAAATTGCAAAGAATCGATACCAACGCAACCCTCGACTTTTACTCCAATCCGACCACTTCAACCTCAAAAATTAGATTTGTTTGAGGTGGGATACCACGACCACCATTTGCGCCATATGCTAGTTCATAAGGTAAATAAAGGGTTGCTTTGTCCCCCACAGATAGTAGACGTAAACCTTCTTTAAACCCAGTAATCATTTGCGCATCAGCATCGACGCGAGCAGGGATTGGCTGATAGGGTCGGTTAGGATTGTAAATGTTATATGCTCTTGCAACATCCGCAAGACTGGTGTCTAACAAGCGTCCGTCCTCAAAATAAACAGCATAATGAGTCATTACAGTTTTATCTGTCGAAACTGCTTCTCCATCCCCTTTAGTGGTAATCACAACTCCCAGACCACTGTCTGTGTATGTTGCAGATTGCTCCAACGTTACTAAGGCATCTCGCTTATCGTTTTTTACTTTATCTTTTTCTAAAAAATAGTTTTCAAAAGTGGTAGAAGCATCAAACTTTTTAGCATCCCTTCCTTTGCGAATGATGGTAACGCCAAAGATGGTGTCGTTTTGCGCAATCGAATCCACAACCGGTTGCCCCTCTATTACGCGACCAAACACTGTGTGTTTCCCATCGAGCCAAGGGGTTTGTTTGTGTGTGATAAAAAACTGACTCCCATTTGTGCCAGGACCAGCATTTGCCATCGATAAAACCCCAGGACCATCATGCTTTAGTTCAGGTACAATTTCATCATCAAATCTATATCCAGGCCCACCCTGACCAGTGCCAGTAGGATCTCCACCCTGTATCATAAAATCTTTAATAACCCTGTGAAAAATCAAGCCATCATAGTATGGTTTGCCACTGTAGATAGAATCAACCTGTGTGTTTGTTCCCTCTGCCAATGACACAAAATTTGCCACTGTCACTGGTGTTTGGTCATAAGTCAATTGCAATTGAATTTCTCCTTTATTGGTATTGACTTTGGCATAGATGCCATCCTCAAGTTTGGGAGAGCAACTCAAAATGGTTAAAACAATGATCGCTGTAAATAGATGTATGATTTTCATGATGATTTATTTTGAATTAAAGGTATATAAATACGTGCAACTATGGGTGTATATGGACCAATAGATGATCCATCACCTGAAGAACCATAGGCCAAAAAAGAGGTCAAGACAACCGAAGTTTCAACCCCAATAGGTATGTGTGGGAGTGACAAAACAATGCCTTGTGGTACATTTTGATTGGAGACTGGATTCTGAAATATTTTCCAATCATATATTGGTTTTCCATTGAGGTGTTCGAAAAGAACATAAATTTTTTTAAGATTTTCTGGGGGAAGAATTGGACGATTCTTTGGGTTGCTGTAGCTGTAAAATATGCCATGTGGCGTTTGTGAAAACACAGACACTTGAGATGTTAACCACTGTTCAATCACTTCAACCTCACGCGCTAGCCTCAATTGATTCTCTTGAACAGAATTTTCGATGTGTTGACTTTTTGATTGCTGTATGGGTTTACGTGCTTGTTGTTCAGTGCAACTCAGTAGCGTAAACATCACAAGCACGCACACTATGCCTTTGATAAGTCTTCCTCGCATTGTTCTAATTTTTTGATCAGAAGATTGTGTGTGTCTTCTAGCGAAAGATCCGACTTTCCGCCAGCAGCATTATGGTGCCCACCACCCGAAAAATTTTCACGTGCAAAATCATTGACAGAAAAGTTTCCTTTAGACCTGAACGACATTTTCACAAAACCATCTGTCGGATGCTCAATCATCAATACTGCTAGCACACAATTTGAGATGCTCAATCCATAATTGACGATTCCTTCAGAGTCGCCCTTTTGAAAGTCACTTGCTGTGAGTTCTGCATGACTCAGGGTGATGGTAGCAGTGCGTAAGCGTTCATCAAAACGCAGATTGTTCAGCGCAATCCCTAAAAGTTGAAGCCTTCCCAAATGGGCAGTGTCTTTAACAAGACGACTAATCTCAGTTGGATTTGCTCCTTTTTCAATCAAATGCGCTACGACTCTATGCGTCGTTGGTGTAACTGAAGGAAAGCGAAAAGAGCCTGTATCAGTCAAAATACCCAAATAGAGCGCTGTGGCTATGTTGGCATCGATTTGGTCTCCACCAACAAGGGCTGCAATGATATGATAAACCAATTCGCAAGTCGAGCCCAATGATGGGTAGGAAAATGTGAGGTCTGCAAAGTCATCAGGTTCTTGATGATGATCGATGATTATTTTTTTTGCAGTACTTTTCGATACTTCAACGCCCATCTCACCAATTCTTTTAAGCGTATTGAAATCAAGTGTAAAAATGAGATCTGCTTGTTCAATCAGGCCTTTAGCATGGGTTGGATTTTCTTCAAAAATCGATACAGCAGAAGAGCCAGAAACCCATTTCAAAAAATTAGGGTATTGATTAGGACTAATCACCTCAACATGATGACTGTGTTGCTGAAGAAAATGCATCCATCCAAGACTACTTCCTATGGCATCACCATCTGGGTTGGTGTGGGGGATAATGACGATGCTTTTTGGCGTATCCAAAAGCGCTTGTAGTTCCTGAATATTTTTGATTTTCATAGATTGCGAAGATACATAATGATTAGTTGTCAGTAAACACTCGACATTTTGTATTTTTGATTTTGCTTATTCATCATCAAAGTTCACACTGTGCGCATAAATTTTTTTAAACAACGAACCAATAGGCGCTTTAATTATACGCCTAGGTACTACAAAGGTAAAAAGGATGAAAACCCCTATGATTTTGATTCTACCTTTTCAAAATATAGAGACATCACCAATTCAAATGATTTTGGCGCCCATTGGCAAGCAGCAAGACAGCAAAGTCGAAACAGGTCAAACAGAGGGTTTTCACGCCTATTCTTTATTATCCTGATCTCACTTATCCTTATTGCTTTTTATATACTCGACTTTGATTTGTCTATTTTTAAAAATTAGAAATGCCTGATATCATTTCTTTATTGCCAGATCATGTAGCCAATCAGATTGCTGCTGGTGAAGTCGTGCAACGACCAGCTTCGGTTGTAAAAGAACTTCTGGAAAATGCCATTGATGCAGGGGCTACTTCTATCAAACTAATTATTAAGGATGCTGGCAAAACAATGATTCAAGTCATTGATAATGGAAAAGGTATGACAACAACAGATGCTCGACTTTGTTTCGAGCGTCATGCCACCTCCAAAATCAAGAAAGCAGAAGACTTATTTTTGATTTCGACCAAAGGTTTTCGGGGAGAGGCTTTGGCTAGTATCGCTGCGATTTCGCAAGTACGTATGCGCACAAAAACGAAAAATGATGAGGTTGGAACTGAAATTATTATCGAGGGTAGTGAGATCAAAGACCAGCAAGCTGTAGCTGCCGAAACAGGCTGCTCGATGGCTGTTAAAAATTTATTTTTCAACATTCCTGCAAGACGAAATTTTTTGAAGTCAAACAACGTGGAGCAGCGCCATATCATCGATGAGTTTCAGCGTTTGGCGTTGGTTCATCACCAAGTGCGGTTTGAGTTTTATAGCAACGATACCATTCTTTTTCAGCTCGAATCCACAAAATTACGCCAACGTATTGTACAGGTATTTGGTAAAAACACCAACGAAAAATTGGTGCCTGTGCAAGAGTCAACTGATATCCTGAACGTAAACGGATTTATTTTTAAACCAGAATTCTCAAAAAAATCAAGGCAAAATCAATTCTTTTTTGTCAACGATCGTTTTATCAAAAGCCCCTATCTTCATCATGCAGTAATGGCAGCATTTGAGGGTCTTTTGACACCTGGGATGCAACCTGGTTATATGCTGTATTTGACTGTTCCAACTGACACTATCGATGTCAATATTCATCCTACCAAAACAGAAATTAAATTTGAAGATGACCATTCGTTATATGCCATCATTCGATCTGCTCTGAAGCATAGTTTGGGGCAATTTAATGTCAGTCCTGTACTCGATTTTGATCGCAATCAATCCTTTGATGTTCCTTTGGGCAATAAGCCTCCGAATCAATCACCAAGCATTCAGGTCGATCGAAAATTTAACCCTTTTGATGAGAAACAAAAAGAAACGTTGTGGGAACCTTTATATGAAGGTTTGCAAAACATTGATTTACCCAATCTAGACAATGAGAAGATTTTTGACAACAATGCAATAGAGGTTGATTTGCCATGCTTTCAACTTCAAAAAAAATACATCGTAGCAAAAAGATCAGAATGTCTTATTCTTGTGCATCAACAGCGTGCGCACGAGCGTGTTTTATACGATTCTTTTCTTCGCCAATTTGAAGACAGAAGTGTTCCTTCGCAGGTTTTAGCGTTTCCTATCCAGGTGGATATGAACCAACAGCAGTTTGCTGAATTTAGTCCTCATCAAAAAACTTTGGAACTTATGGGTTTTTCGTTTGGAAATGCAGATGCTAACGCCTTGGAGATCACAGCAATTCACAACAGCTTATCGCTCGATTCAGTTCCTGATCTATTATCTAATTTTCTTGAGGAGATCGAAAATGACCCATCGATAAAGGGTGTAAAGCTCAGTCGATTGTTGGCAAAAACAATGGCAAAGCATGGTTCAATTCGCTCAGGTGCAGACTTGCATCAGCACGCTCAATTTCGATTGATAAAAGATTTATTTTTGTGTGATGAGCCCTCCAGATGCCCAAATGGAAAACTTATATTTGTCTCGATGACCACTAAAGATTTAGAAAATAAATTGAACGTATGAGATCCCTTCCTGATATTGTAAAACAACTGATTATTATCAATGTTTTGTTTTTCTTGGGTTCTTTGAGTCTGGGAAATGCAGCATATGATTTACTCGCTTTGCATTATCCACAAAACCCAAAGTTTGCACCTTGGCAAGTTGTAACCCATATGTTTATGCATGGAAGTATAAACCATATCCTTTTCAATATGTTTGGACTCTGGATGTTTGGGGGTACGTTGGCCCAAATGTGGGGTAGGAACAAGTTTCTGTTTTTTTATTTGTCAACTGGTCTTGGGGCAGCAGCACTTCAACTGGGGATCAATTATTTTCAAATTAGCACAGTAGTGGGGCAACTCGTGGATGCAGGTTATTCTGCAACTGCTTTGACAGAGACATTGCAATCTGAACAGTACAATACAGTGTGGTCGAATGTCATTTCGCAAGCCGAACTCAGTCAACTCCTAACGTCATTTAATATGTCAATGGTTGGTGCTTCGGGGGCGCTATATGGAATACTTGTGGCCTTTGCTTTCTTGTTCCCCAACACAGAACTGATGATTATTTTTCTTCCCATTCCGATCAAAGCAAAATATTTTGTTCCCATTCTTCTCGCCAGTGATCTCTTTTTTGGTTTTAGCTCCTATTCACTTGGTCCAATCGCTCATTTTGCTCATCTTGGTGGTGCTTTAACTGGGTTCATTATGATGTGGTATTGGAAAAAACAACAGTTCAATAATAATCGTTGGGATATATGAATTTCTTTGATCAAATGAAATATCGATACCAGACCTTTGGCGTGGTCGAGCGACTGATTGTCATCTTGGTGGCATGTTTTGTGTTGCCTTTTCTACTTCGAACTGTCTTTTATCTGTTTTCTGCTCCATTCGATCAGTATTTCACTTGGTTTCAACTCTCCTCCAGCTTTGATGATTTACTTTTTCGACCTTGGACCTTGATAAGCTATGCTTTTTTTCATGGCGATTTTGGACACATATTATGGAATATGATTCTGCTCCATTTTGCAGGTCGAATGATGGTTAATCTGTTCAAAACCAATCTCTTTATAAACACCTTTTTTTTAGGGGTTTTGATTGGAGGAATAACCTTTGTTGTAAGCTATAATTTTTTCCCTGCTTTTCAAGGCCAATCACCTCGATTGATTGGGTCATCGGCAGGGGTGATGGCTGTACTTATTTTCATGTGTAGTTATATGCCATATAAAGATGTCAGGATATTGGTGTTCAATATCAAATTGATTTACATTGGACTCTTTTTTGTAGTGTTAGATTTGATTCAAATTCCTGTCAGTAACGCTGGGGGTCACCTTGCACATTTGGGTGGTGCGATGACTGGCTATATCTATCAAAGAAATATATCACGAGGGAACGACATAGGGCAATGGATTTCAAATATTGCTTCATATTTTTCATCATTATTTTCTTTCAAAAAAACCAAGGTTCGCAAAGTATATACCTCAACAAAACCAAAACCCAAACAAAATAAATCTGAAGTCGATCAAGCAAAAATTGACGCAATCCTTGATAAAATCAGTCAGTCAGGATATACAAGCTTGACAAAGGAGGAAAAAGAACTATTGTTTCGAGCAGGTAAATCTTAGTCTGTAAACTGAAAGAAGCTAAACAAACAACTCCCATATTTCCTCGATTCTTTGTGTGTCTGATCCGAGCTGAAATCAATTTGCTCTGTATGCTCAAAAATAAACCAACCATCTGGGCGTAGGAGTTTTCGTGTTTCAATGATTGCTTTGATCGTTTCAAATTCCTCTATGCCATTGTCATAAGGTGGGTCTGCAAAGATGACGTCAAAATCACTCACACACTTGCTCAGATAATTCTTTGCTGTCATGCGAATGGATCGAATGGGAAGGCCTAAACCCTTAGCTGTATTTTCAATAAACAATGCGCACGCTTGGTTTGCGTCCACTGACGTCACAGATGGGCAGCCCCTTGAACAAAACTCAAACCCTATACTCCCAGTTCCACTGTACAGATCTAAGACGTGAGTTGATTCAAAATCAATTTTGTGATTGAGTATGCTAAAGAGTGCCTCTTTTGCACGATCTGTCGTCGGCCGAACAGTAAGATTTTTTGGGATTCTTATTCTTCTCCCCTTATGATGGCCAGCTATAATTCGCATGTCGGAAGCTCAGTCAATAACGTATGGGTATGAGGATGTGAGAGTGTTGAACTCAATTTGTTCAACCTGTTAGATGGAGTGAAGAAGCTGGTTTTATGAATGTATTTGGACAACAATTGATGTGTCTTATCACCATCTTTAATTTGGCCACTCATCAATAGGTTTGTTTGATCGAGCGCAAGTGAGTTGTTTTTGGCAACTGCCATCGTATAATATAGTATATCTTTTTCATCAGTCCAATTGAAGGCATTGTAAAATTGGAGTTTCCCTTTTACAAGTAAAAAATAATATACCAAATCATACTGTAGATGAACAAACCACAAGGGTTGGGTGTTTTCAGGACTTTCTTTCGATAAAATTTCGAGCAATAAGCTGCTGCAGTGCACATAAGAAAATTTCCCAAATGATTCGAGAAGCATATTGTTTACGTTGACGTAGGGGATGTAAACATTCGCAATTTGGTTCGATGATATGTCATCAAACGACACATAGTCTTGTTTTCTGATATCTGCATGATTTTCGAGGTATGTTGCTTTTTTGTTTTTGTCAAAAAGGGGGAGAGGGACAAAAGAAGATAGGTTATTGACAAAACACACACGAACATCTGAAAACGATTGCTCAACTATTTTCTTTTCGTTGAGATATTTGTGTACGAAGTGATGTAACTCTTCTTCAGGGGAATGATCAACGAAATCATGGGACGAAAGATCAACAATAGTTTTATTGTCTGCGTCAGATATTAAATAAGAAAGTCCATTCCGATTGATTAGAATGGACAGTCTATTTTGTTTGTTAGAATGTGTATTATTCTTTTGCTGAGTCATAGGTCGTTGGCCAGTTTCCGCTTGTACTAACTTCGGTCAAGGAACCAAGCATAATTTCAGGGCCATTCACACCATCAACAGAAATCACTTCCTTTTCAAGAGCAACCAAATATTTGTCTTGATCGTGAAGAATAATGTCTTTACTTACCTTGACTTCAAAAACTGGGAGGCGATAACCATTGTTATCCAGTATGTCAGTATTTAAAGTAAAGCGTTTGTCTTCTTGCCCTTTCACAGGGATAAACATCATATTTTTATAACGTTCTGAATCTCCAAACAAGGAATCTTTCACAGAGGCAAATCCTAAGGTGTCAATGACAATTACTTCGCGAAGCATGTCGATACGATAGACTCTGTCAAACTCCAAGTAGCTAGAGTCTCTTTTTTGGGTGAGTGTGTACTGAGCAGTGTCTACGAAAGCGACAAGACTATCGAGGTTATCGCTGTAATACCCCAATACATCCTTATGGGCTGCTTGCGCATTTCCAATATCTTTGAGTTTCGATATGACTTTCGCGTACCTTTCAGTTTTAGTGTTGTTAAATGCAATGGGACCATTTATGGAGTCATAAATTTTATAAGCGAAAAAGACACATAAAATCCAGAGTAGTGCTTGTATACCGGTTTTCATGATTATGAATTTGAATGCAAACAAATCTACAATTTTTTTTGAATAGATAAAGCAGAAAAGAACTTACATTTACAGCTCACACAAACCTATGAGTATCCAGCAGAATATTTTAAACGAATTTCCGTTTAAACCAACGTCCGACCAAATCGAAGCAATTAATCAGTTTTCTGATTTTATAAACGACAACACATCCTCCAAAATATTTTTACTAAAAGGCTATGCAGGAACTGGAAAAACAACGATGATCGCATCTTGGCTAAAGCCCCTTCAAAAAACAGGGTATAAGCCAGTATTAATGGCGCCAACTGGAAGGGCCGCAAAGGTGATGTCGACTTATGCCAAAACCAAAGCAGCTACCATTCACAAAAGAATTTATTTTGCGCAGCAAGGCAAGCAAGGAGGGATTCAGTTTAAACTTCAAAAAAACAAGTTTAAAAAAGCTGTATTTATTGTCGATGAAGCCTCAATGATCGGAGATGAAAAATCTTCAGCCAAACTTTTTCAAAATGGATCAATGCTGCAAGACCTCATTCAATACGCACATGAAGGGTTTCAATGCAAACTCGTTTTTGTAGGAGACACTGCTCAGTTACCACCTGTCAAGCAAGAACTAAGCCCTGCCTTAAATAAAGATTATTTGTCGTCATATTTTTCAGTAGATGTTGTTGAAACTCAACTGTCTGAGGTTCTTCGGCAAGATGCGATGTCTGCAATTCTGCTCAATGCAACAAACCTGAGAAATCAGATGAATAACAATACTATTGATCCATTTCAATTCAGCATTCATAGCAAAACTGATATCACTCATTTGCAAGATGGGTATGACATTCAGGGCGCATTGGAAGATGGATATAAGGATGTTGGGCGAACAGAAACAACAATTATTGTGCGTTCTAACAAGAGAGCCAATCTGTATAATCGTCAAATTCGAACGCAAATTATGAGCTTGGAAAATAACTTAGCAGTTGGCGATCTTTTGTTGGTGGTGAAAAACAATTATTTCTGGCTATCTACTGAAAGTCAAGCAGGGTTTATCGCCAATGGTGATGTGATAGAGGTGCTACGAATCCTCTCTTTTCAGGAGCTTTATGGATTTCGATTTGCAAGGGTTCATGTGCAGTTGGTCGATTATCCAGATCAAGATTCTTTCGACACTGTTTTGATTTTAGATGCTTTGGATGCCGAAGGCCATGCGTTGACCTATGAGCAGTCAAATGAGCTATACAATAAGGTGCGACAAGACTATGCACATTTGCCAAAATACAAACAATACACAGAGGTAAAGAAAAACCCTTTTTTCAATGCTCTACAAGTTAAATTTGCTTACGCTTTAACCTGTCACAAAGCACAGGGTGGGCAATGGAAACGTGTTTTTATCGAAAAGCCATATCTCCCAGAAGGACCCTCTTTAGACTATTATCGTTGGTTATACACAGCAATCACAAGGGCTTCTGAACAACTATTTCTCATTGGGTTCAAAGAAGAGGACTTTATCAACGATTGATTTATCGTAGTTTTGTGGTATGAAAATTATTGCTGCCATTCCTGCACGATACGATGCCAGACGCTTTCCTGGAAAACTCTTGGCCGATTTGTGTGGTAAGACTGTGATTCAGCATACATATGAAAAGGTGCGTCAATCAGGTTTATTTGATCGTGTCATAATTGTAACAGATAGCGACGAGATTGCATCTGTTGTCAAGGGCTTTGGGGGTAATGTGATTCGCAGTCAAAAAGAGCATGACTGTGGCAGTGATCGCATTGCTGAGGCAGTTCTTGACCTAGAAGCTGACATTGTGATCAATGTGCAAGGAGATGAGCCATTTATTCGTCCAGAGGGGTTATCGTCTTTAATTGAGATTTTTAAGTCGGATCAAAATAAAGATATTGATCTGGCGTCATTGATGATTCCAATCACAGAAGAGATCAACAATCCCAATGTTGTAAAGGTCATCACAGACATGAGCAATCGTGCGTTGTACTTTTCACGATCTGCCATTCCTCACCAGTTCAATCAGGAAAATCATGCGACTGTCTATAAGCATGTAGGGGTGTATGCGTTTCGAAAAAATGCACTCATCGATTTCTATCAGCATGACGTAACTCCCCTCGAGGAGGCTGAAAAAATTGAAGCCATTCGCTACTTGGAAATGGGAAAAACAATTCAAATGGTTGAAACTCAATTTGAGGGTATGGGAATCGATACTGTTGAAGACCTCGAACGTGCAAAAAAACTGATGACCTAAACCATGGTGTGATATACATTTTGCACATCATCATCTCCTTCAATTTTCTCAAGTAATTTTTCCACTTCTTCCGACTGCTCTGGCGACAGGGATTTGGTTGTTGTGGGGATACGATTAAAGCCTGAAGATAGTATGGGAATATTTCGTTGTTCAAGTTCCTTTTGAATGGCACCAAAATTTTCAAAAGAGGCGTAAAGCAAAATCCCATCATCATCGATAAAAACTTCATCAATCCCATAGTCGATAAACTCTAGTTCAAGTTCCTCTATATCTAAACCCTCAGGAGAAATTCGAAAGTTGCAGGTGTGATCAAACATAAACTCAACAGATCCAGAAGTGCCTAAATTTCCATTACACTTGTTAAAATAACTACGAATATTGGCAACAGTTCTGTTGTTGTTATCTGTCGCAGTTTCAACTAAAATTGCAATGCCATGTGGCCCATACCCTTCAAAAAGTACTTCTTTGTAGATTTCAGTACTCGTATCAGATGCACGTTTGATTGCACGCTCAATATTGTCTTTTGGCATATTGGCGGCCTTGGCGTTTTGAATCACTGCCCGAAGACGAGAGTTGGTTTCTGGATTGGGTCCACCATCTCTGACAGACATCGCAATGTCTTTTCCAATGCGTGTGAAGGTTTTGGCCATTGCCGTCCAACGCTTCATTTTTCTTGCTTTGCGAAACTCAAACGCTCTTCCCATGACTGCAAAGATAAAAAAGTCCTGCACGTTTATGCAAGTACAACAATATGAGGTGTTGTGCTTATCGTTGAGAAATCAATTTGCTAGAATTACATGTCGCCAGTGTGTTTGTTGACATCCCCTGATCCAAATATGCGCACATCTTTTTCGCTTGGTGCCACTTTGTATTCAACATCACCAGAACCAAAGACTTTGGCATATAAACTGCTGTTGGCAACCACCACAGCATCTCCCGACCCTGTGCAAGATACCTCTGTTTGGTTCTACTCTAGCCATCCTCCATCAAAGTCACCACTTACTGTAACCTGTGCATAAAGCTCGTTTGTTGACTTCGATAGTTTCAGCTCGCCAGAGCCTGTAACTTTAGCTTTTGCTGTAGAGGCTTGGATTGCCAAATCAATATCTCCAGAACCAATAAGCTCAGTTTCAAATGCTTTTGTCTCAATGATATCTTCTGTATAAATGTCTCCAGAACCAATTAAACTTACACCTGTTATATCTTCGAATTGAACAATGATATGTATCCCTTTCTTTGTTCGTACACTAATGTTGTCTGTGATGTCTAAAACCAAGGTGTTCTTTTACACTTTGATTTCAATCCGTTCATGTAGGTTTTAATCGGTTTGCACTGAAATTTCGTCTTCCTTTCCTCGAACAAGCTTTACATCCATAAAGCCCACTGATTTGATATGGTTGTATGCAGGTGTTGCGATTGTTTCAGTGGTTAGATTCCCATTGCCAGTCACTTTTTTGTGCTTCCAATATTAGGCATGTCCAATCGAAATTAAAAATAATGATAAGAAAATAACGAATGATTTGATTAACGATTTCATAAGTAAGGTTTTAGGTTAATAAAAGGTTTGCAATCAAATGGCTATTCAGGACGGCTTCAATTGATAAAGGTCACTGTGGTTTAGGAGACTTGGATAGCTCATCTTCAAAGGTAATTAATTTTAGAATGCAACGACTGCGAAAGACAACTGAAGGTATTTCCCAGTCATAATCTTATTTTTTCAAGCCCTGCAAGCTGTTTTGGAGAACGTCATCACACTGAAAGCGAAGATGTTCAGGCAGTTTGTTATGTTTTGGTAGTGCCACAATATAGCGATCATTGTTACTAGCATACACATGCTTGTAGATGGGTTTTGTGTTGAGATGAAGACCATCGACAAGTTGAAAAATAAAGTCATCATGATGGATTAAATCTGTACTCCCCAAATGAAAAATCCCCCATAAATTTCGATTCACGATATAGTGCAGTTGTTGAGTAACAAAATCATCTGTTGTGAGATTCATAACAGTATTCGGAAAAATCTCATAAGGGATTTGTTCTTTAATGGCATTTTTAAGCTCTAAAACTCTTGGTGTATTTGCGCCAAACACCATTGGCAAACGTGCAATTGCCCAACTAAAAGGGGGCATTCGCATCACCTTGTTTTCGATTTTGATTTTAAGAAGACCATAGGTACTTTCTGAATAAGTCTTATCGTGTTCATAACTGGGGTAATGCCAAAAACCGTCAAAGACATTGGCAGATGATAAAAAAATGAGTTTTGATTCGTGTTTGGTGCTAAAATCTATAATCAAATCATGCGCGATAAACTGCTCTTCAGCATCGCCTCGAAGGCATGAAATGATAATGTCTGGCTTGATTTTTCTTAAAATTTTTAAAGGAGAATCCTCTCGAAAGTCATAATGATAGTACCTCTTATTACTTTCAAATTTAGTTTGGTTGCAGAAGGTGCCAAAAACATCCATATATGGATGCAACTCCTTGAAGAGTGCACGACCCAAAAAACCACTTCCACCAAAAAGCAATACGCGTTTCATGATGCACTGTAAAAAGGAAGTGAGGTAATTGTAGCCAGAATCGATTTATTTCGAATGACGACCTGTATATTGTTTCCGACAACTGCATGCTGTCGCTCAACATAGCCCATACCAATTCCCTTTTCAAAAGATGGTGATTGTGTGCCAGACGTTACTGTACCTATATTATTTCCATCAACATCTGTCAAAGCGTAGCCTTCTCTTGGAATTCCACGTTCGTTGAGGACAAACCCAACTCTTTTCGTATTTGTGCCTGCTGCTTTCTGTTGCTCAATGATGTCTTTACTGACAAAATCTTTGGAAAATGCAGTGCACCAACGCAAGCCAGCAGCGATAGGAGAGGTGCTATCATCAATGTCATTTCCATACAAACAATAACCCATTTCAATTCGAAGGGTGTTTCGAGCAGCCAAACCACATGGTTCTGCACCATTGTCGAGTAGAGAATTCCAAATCTTTTCTGCATTCTCATTGGGAATGTAAAGCTCATAACCACCAGAGCCTGTATAGCCTGTCGCAGAAATCAAGATATTTTCTACCCCTGCAACTGTGTTATGTATGAAGCTGTAAAAAGGAATTTTTGCAACAGTAGCTTCTGTGAGTGTAGCCAGTATCGAAGTCGCTTTTGGACCTTGCAGTGCCAACAAACTCCACTGATCAGACTGATTTTCAAGTGTTGCTCCAAACATCTTGTTATGGGTCACCAACCAATTCCAATCTTTTTCAATATTTGCTGCATTGACAACAAGCATATAACGCTGCTGATCGATTCGATAAACGAGTAAATCATCGACAATCCCACCTTTTGCATTTGGCATATAGCCATATTGCGCTTGTCCGATATCTAAACGTTCAACATCATTACTAAATACATGTTGAATTAGGGGAACAGCTTGAGGTCCTCTGATCAAAAACTGTCCCATATGTGAAACATCAAAAAGCCCAGCATGCTCACGAACAGCATGGTGCTCGCTAACAACGCCTGTGTATTGCACAGGCATTTCAAACCCAGCGAATGGAACCATCTTGGCTTGAAGTGCCAAATGACATGTATGAAGTGATGTTTTTTTCATTTGGATTTTTTCAAAAATAGGGGGATTTTGCTTATTTTGTACAAAATGTTAATAATGTTTAGACTTTCAATTACATTCGTTTTTTTGACGACTTTTATTCTTCACTCGCAGCAAAAGGAACCACCAGCTCTTGACCTCAGTTTTCATAAAGAACGCAGGCAAATGGTACTGGAACAACTTCCTCCAAACAGCATTTCGGTGATTTTTTCTGCCCCAATCCGAAACAGAGCCAACGATGTTGATCACCCATATCATCAAAATCCAAATTTTTATTACCTAACAGGACTCCAAGAAGCACATGCAGCACTTGTATTGCTCGGCACGCCTATGGATGTTGAAGGTTCATCTGTGCAAGAAATTCTCTTTGTTCGTGACCAAGACCCATACTATGCACTTTGGGAAGGAGATATCAAAGGACCAAAGGCAACGGAAAAAGAGTATGCAATTGATAAGGTGCTGAGCAACACCAAGTTTAAGTCCTTCTTGTCATCTTTACAAGGGATAAATAACATCAACCATTTTCCATTTTTTGATGATGTTCGTGATCACACGAGAAATGAAAATGACCTGTATTCACTTCTTACTGCTTTTAAAGGCTTCATCTCTGCGCAATCGGAACTTTCTACACCCGAGGATAACTCACTCACAATAGACCAAGAGTATTTGCCAGATGTGATTGGGTCATTACGAGAAATCAAAACAGCAAAAGAAATTGAAATACTCAAACAGGCGGTTGCAATGTCAGCCATTGGACAAGTTGAGGTGATGAAAGCCATTCATCCAAACATATCCGAGCGTGAACTTCAGGGAATACATGAATTTATCTTTAAAAAATATGGTGCAAAGCATGTTGGCTACCCCTCAATTGTTGGGGCAGGTGCACATGGATGTGTACTTCACTACACTGCAAACACTTCCGATCAGGTGGGTAATCAACTTGTGTTGATGGATGTAGGAGCCGAGTTTCAGAACTACACTGCAGATGTAACTCGAACCATTCCAGCCAATGGAAAATTCACCAAAGAGCAAGCTGAGATTTACAACCTTGTACTAGCAGCGCAAAATGCAGGGATAGAAGCCTCGGTTGTTGGGGCTTCATTTTCTGACCCTCATCGCGTCGCTCGATCGATTATTCAACAAGGGCTGATTGACCTTGGAATTATCGAGTCTGAAAAAGAAGTTCGCACCTATTTTCCTCATGGAACATCTCATTATATTGGTCTAGATGTGCATGACCCTGGTACCTATGGACCTCTACGAGCCAACTCTGTCATTACTGTTGAACCTGGGATTTATATCCCTCCAAATAGTCCATGCGATCCAAAATGGTGGGGGATAGCCATTCGCATTGAGGATGACATATTGATTACGAACGAGGGACCTGTAAACCTATCTGCAGCTGCACCAAGAGAAATTGAAAAAATCGAGGCAATCACTGCACAAAGCAGTCCTCTAGATCAGTTTGTATTGCCATCGTTAGACAGCGTTGTCGATTAAATATTCTTTGAGTTCACGATAAGAAGAAATAGCTGTTTTTTCAGGAACACAATCTAATATTTCTTCGATTTGTGGAGGGATGTTTACCTTCGTTTTGACCGCTTTTTCAACGACATCTAAAAACTTGACAGGATGTGCAGTCTCTAAAAATACTCCATAACAATCTGCATTGTTCTCAAAGTATTTTTGCAAGCCCAAGTATCCAATAGCTCCATGGGGATCTGCCACATAGCTGAAACTTTCATAGATTTCTTGCATTGCTTTATGTGTTTCTTTGTCAGAGAAATAGTAAGACGAGCAAACATTTTTTAAGCGATATAAGTCTTGGTTAAAGAGCTTGTTGATTCGATCAAAATTACTTGGGTTTCCAACATCCATTGCATTTGAAATGGTTTGCACAGAGGGTTGTGGATCATATATTCCACTTTCCATATATCTGGGAAATGTGTTGTTTTGATTTGTGCTAGCGATAAAATGCGAAACGGGAAGCCCTAATTCTTTGGCAATAAACCCAGCACAGATATTCCCAAAATTTCCACTTGGAACAGAAAACACAATTGGGTTTTTCACCTTTCGTTTCATCAATTCTTGCACTGCGAAGAAGTAGTAAAACGATTGGGGTAGCCATCGTGCAACATTAATTGAATTGGCAGAAGTCAAATTTCGGTGGGGTTTTAATGTCTCGTCGAGAAAGGCAGTTTTAACCATTTCTTGACAATCATCAAAAACACCATCAACTTCTAATGCAGTGATATTCTGACCTTGCGTTGTGAGTTGAAGCTCTTGTATATGACTGACCTTTCCCTTTGGGTATAAAATCACCACCTCAACCCCAGGTACACCCAAAAACCCACTTGCAACTGCACCTCCAGTGTCTCCTGAAGTCGCAACGAGTACAGTAACTTTTTCATCAGAATTTTGATTGAAATAGCCTAGGCAACGCG
The DNA here is from genome assembly GCA_002430545.1 of Flavobacteriaceae bacterium UBA5950. Lineage (GTDB taxonomy): Bacteria > Bacteroidota > Bacteroidia > Flavobacteriales > Flavobacteriaceae > UBA724. The sequence continues at coordinate 43,266 of DJCM01000001.1, read as the reverse complement.
CCATAAAACGACCACCAACATCTTTGAAAGCCATTGTTGGTCCATGAAAGAGTTCAAGCGTGGCAAGGTTTTGATTAAGTTCAACAACTGGAAATTCAAAACACAAAGTGTCTTCAACAATTTTTTGTAATTCATCTTTGGGAATCTCAACACCAACAAACTGCTCGATGGCATGTAAGGCAATTTCATGATGACTCATTTGCAGGAAATTGTCCCAAAACGAGTCACTGAGTGCGTCGATTTGTTGTGGAAAATAAAGACCTCGATCTGGTGCAAGTCCAAATCGTACTGCCTTTTCAAAACCAACTGCCTTAGCATTGTTGTTCAAACTAAAATATTGCATTTTAATTATAGAATTTTTACACCTTTATTATTGATAGAACTGATGTATGTTTTGTAGGGAACTTCAATTTTGTCATAAACTTTCTGCATGGCTAATCCCACATTTTTTGCTGTAGTCATACCTTTTGATAGTGCAAAGACAGAAGGTCCAGAACCTGAGATTCCAGTTCCCAGTGCACCTGCTTCATTCGCTGCCTTTTTGAGTTCACCAAACCCAGGAATGAGCATGGAACGTACTGGTTCGACGATATGATCGACGAGTGATCGACGGATCAACTCATAATCTTCCTTAAATAATCCAGTGACCAATGCACCTAGGTTTGCTGTTTGTGCTACTGCTTGTTTGAGATGTAGTTTGTCGAGCAAAACAGCACGCGCATCAGCAGTTTTAATTTCAATTTCTGGATGGATAATCGTGACAACCAATTCCAGTGGTGAATTGAGGGTAACAACGTCTAGTGGATTGAGGCTTCGAACAAGGGTAAAGCCACCCATCAAAACAGGCGAAACATTATCAGCATGAGCAGTGCCACAGGCAACACGTTCGCCTTCCATTGCAAACGAAATCAGCTCGTTTCTAGTATATGGATTTCCCAATAAATGATTAATTCCAACAACAGCACCTGCTGCACTTGCCGAAGAACTTCCGATGCCACTCCCTGCTTTAATACCTTTTTCGATTTTGATTTCAAAACCTCTTACGCTGTTGTGATCTGCCAAAAGAGCCATGCCAGCCACGCTTGCTACATTTTTTTTTGGGTCAAGGGGTAAATCCTGACCAATGATTTCTGTGATCTCAATTCCAGGTTTAGATGTTTCTTGAATATGAAGGGTGTCTCCTATATTGTCTAAGCAAACGCCCAATACATCGAATCCACATGATATATTGGCTACACTGGCAGGGGCAAATACAGAAACATGATTCATATCTAGCGTTTTGCTATCCTTATAATATCAGCGAATATTCCTGAAGCAGTGACCTCTCCACCAGCACCAGCACCCTTGACAATAAGAGGTTGGTCTTTATAGCGATCTGTGTAGAACAATACAATATTATCACTACCCGACAAATTGAAGAAATCGTGCCCATTCGGTATTTCTTTTAACCCAACCTTGGCTTTGCCATCAACAAGCTCAGCAACATATTTCAGACGACAATTTTTTGATGCAGCCGAATTGAATAGACTTTTAAAGTGATCATTGTGATCATCCAAAGACGACAAAAAGCTTTCATTATCCTTTGTGTCCAAACATTCTTGGGGCAAAAATGACTCATTTTCAATATCTGAAAGTTCCATTTGTAAGCCACTTTCTCGCGCCAGGATCAATATTTTTCGAGCAACATCCACACCACTCAAGTCAATTTTTGGATCAGGTTCAGTAAAGCCAGCATCCATTGCCTGTTGTACCACTTCTCTAAAGGTGGTTTTATCATTGAACTCGTTAAACACAAAGTTCAAACTTCCCGACAGTATCGCCTGTATGGTATGCACTTTATCTCCTGAAGTAATCAGATGATTTAAGGTATCGATAATCGGAAGGCCAGCACCAACATTTGTTTCAAATAAATATGGAGCATTGTAAGTTCGCGCCAGTTGTTTGAGATGACTGTAGTATTCATAGGTTTCAGCGGCAGCAATTTTATTACATGTAACGACTGAGATACTCGATTTTAAAAAGGGTGGATAAGTATGCGCAATATCTTCGTTGGCAGTGTTATCTACAAAAATCGAGTTGCGAAGATTAAGATTTTTGATATGCTCAAAAAATGTGCTTGGATCAGCTTTTTCTCCTTTATCTAGGAGTTCATTCCAATGGTCTAAGTCTATGCCATTTGCATCGATCAGCATTTTTCTTGAGTTTGAAATACCAGATACTATGATATTAAGTCTCATTTGGTTTTGGAGATATTCTTTTTGACTGTTCAGTTGCTCGATAAGCTTACTTCCTACATTACCAACGCCTGTGACAAACAAGTTGATTTGTTTGATATCTTCTTCGAAAAAAGCCTCGTGTAAAATATTCAACGCCTGTTTTGTGTTGGCAGAGTCTATCACAGCAGTAATATTTCTTTCTGACGCTCCTTGTGCAATGGCCTTCACATTGACATTGTTTCGCCCAAGAGCACTGAACATTTTTCCACTGATTCCTTGAAAACTCTTCATTTTTTCGCCAACAAGAGCAATGATAGACAGGTTGTTTTCAATAGAAATCGGATTGATTCGTTGTGTTTCGATTTCATAATCGAAATCCTTTTCTATCAATTTTTTGGCTTGTGTAGCTAGGTCATTTTCAATACCAATACAAATCGAATGCTCTGATGAGGCCTGTGTCATCATGATGACATTGATTTTTGCCTTTGCCAGCGTTGATAGTAACTTTTTTGAGTATCCAGGGATACCTATCATCCCACTTCCTTCAAGTGTGAGTAAAGCAATGTTTTCGATATAGCTGATTCCACGAACCACCTCTCCATTCGAGGCACTATCGTTACTAATAAATGTTCCTGGCTCATTGGGCTGGAAAGTGTTTTTAACGACTACTGGGATATTTTTTTCAGCTACAGGTTGGAGTGTTGGTGGGTATATCACTTTTGCTCCAAAATGTGACAATTCCATGGCCTCATGATAGGAGAGTTGTTTGATTGCACGTGCTTGTTTAACATATTTTGGATGCGCTGTAAACATCCCACTCACGTCTGTCCAAATTTCAAGTTGCTCAGCGTCCAATGCACTTGCAAACAGAGCAGCAGTCAAATCTGATCCACCACGACCGAGTGTGGAAGGAACGTCATTTAAATCGCTAGCGACAAACCCTGGAACGATAGTGATACGATGTTTTACTGTTTTGAAATACGAACGTATCGATTCGAATGTTTTGGTGTAATCGACCATATTTTTCCCTAGGTCTTCACTTGTAAAAATAAGGTCTCTAGCATTTTTTAAACCAACATCCAATTTTTGAACTTCTGCAGCTTTTGCGATGATGAAATAGGAGAGAAGCTCCCCAAATCCCAACATGTGATCTTTTGTTGTAGGAGAAAGTTCTTTTAACAAATACACTCCCTCATGAAGAGTTCCCAAAGCATTGAGTTGCTGTTTGATTTGACTCAGCACCTTGCTTTGTGTCTTGATTGGAATGAGTTCCTTAATGCAACTCAAATGTCGTTTTTCGATCTCCAATAAAATCTCTTGGTATTTTAAATCCCCATTGGCTGCCATGGCTGCCGACTCTTGAATCATATTGGTAATACCCCCAAAAGCAGAAACGACTACAATTTGTTTTTTTGAATTGTTTTGAACAATTTCGAGTACCCGAGTGATGCAGCTACTATCAGCAACTGAAGTTCCACCAAATTTTGCTACTATCATAATTTAAACCCTGTATAAGCAAAGAAAGGAGCACATTTGCTTAGCAAAGCGCAAAAATATCAAATTTTAAAGTCGAAATACTATGATTTTGAAAAAAATAATGACAGTGAAAAGAAATAAGTTTAAGACTTAGCAGTGTTCTTTTCATGTGAAAGCGAAAAGCTTAGATTTTCACTTTTGCCATCCCAATCAAATTGAAGCAACGCACCTTCTGGAATTTTACTCTTCACGATTTCCTCTGCGAGCACGTCCTCAATATACTTTTGTATTGCACGACTTAAAGGGCGAGCGCCAAATGCTGCATCAAAACCTTTATCATTTAAGAATTCCATTGCCTTTTTAGTTAGACTGAGGGAGAATCCAAGTTCTTGTATTCTTGATTCTAAATCTTTTAGCTCAATCTTGATGATTTTTGCAATATGACTTTTTTCGAGCGAATTGAAAATGACAACATCATCAATTCGATTCAAAAATTCAGGTGCAAAGGTTTTCTTTAAAGCATTTTTGATCACACTTTTTGTATGATCATCAGCTTGTGCTTTGATTGCAGCTGTGCCAAATCCAACACCTAGCCCAAAGTCTTTTACCTGACGAGCACCAATATTCGATGTCATGATGATAATCGTATTTCTAAAGTCAACACGTCTGCCGAGGGAATCAGTAATAAAGCCATCATCTAAAATTTGAAGAAGCATGTTAAAGACATCAGGGTGTGCTTTTTCAATTTCATCCAGAAGAACAACAGCATAGGGTTTTCTTCTCACCTTTTCAGTCAGCTGCCCACCTTCTTCATAGCCCACATAACCTGGAGGCGCACCAATCAGTCGTGAAATGGCAAATTTTTCCATGTATTCACTCATGTCGATTCGAATGAGTGCATCTGGGGTATCAAACAAAGTTGTTGTTAGAACTTTTGCCAATTGTGTTTTACCAACCCCAGTTTGACCTAAAAAGATAAATGAACCAATTGGTTTTTTGGGGTTTTTCAACCCTGCTCGATTTCTTTGAATTGCACGTACAACCTTTTCTACAACCTGGTCTTGACCAATAATTTTTTCTTTGATTTGGCCTGCAAGGTTGTTTAAACGAATACCTTCCGATTCGGCAACACGATTGACAGGAATGCCTGTCATCATCGACACCACATCTGCAATATCTGATTCGTTGACAGTCACTCGATTTTCTTTTTGTGTTTCTTGCCACTCTTCTTGGGCTAGCAACAGCTCCTTTTCGATTCGCTTTTCGTCGTCACGAAGTTTGGCTGCTTCTTCGTATTTCTGTTTTTTAACGACGCTGTTCTTGTCTTCTCGAACACTCTCTAGCTTTTCTTCGAGATCAACAATTTCTTGGGGAACATTCATATTGTTGATATAGACCCTCGATCCAGCTTCATCCAATGCGTCAATCGCTTTGTCTGGTAAAAAACGATCTGACATATAACGATTTGTTAGTTTTACACAGGCGATGAGTGCTTCATCAGTGTAATTGACATTGTGATGGCTTTCGTACTTGTCTTTAATGTTTTGCAGTATTTCAATGGTTTCATCTACTGAGGTTGGTTCGACAATCACCTTTTGAAATCTTCGTTCGAGTGCGCCATCTTTTTCTATTTGCTGGCGATACTCATCGAGAGTAGTGGCGCCAATACATTGAATTTCTCCTCGTGCAAGTGCTGGTTTAAACATGTTCGATGCATCGAGACTGCCAGTTGCCCCGCCAGCTCCTACAATCGTGTGAATTTCATCAATAAAAAGTATGATGTTCTCATTTTTTTCTAACTCATTCATTACAGCTTTCATTCGCTCTTCAAACTGACCTCTGTACTTTGTTCCAGCAACAAGACTAGCCAAATCAAGGGTAACCACTCGTTTGTTGTACAATACACGTGCGACTTTCTTTTGTGTAATGCGCAAGGCTAGACCTTCTGCAATTGCTGATTTGCCAACTCCTGGCTCTCCAATCAACAATGGGTTGTTTTTTTTGCGACGACTTAAAATTTGAGAAACACGCTCAATCTCTTTGGTACGACCAATTACTGGGTCGAGCTTATTGCTGATAGCCAAATCAGTGAGGTCTCTACCAAAATTGTCTAAAACGGGGGTGCTTGATTTTTTACTTGATTTTGATTCTGATGTGCCAAATGGATTTGATTTTTTTGGACCTGCATCATCTTCTGGTTCCTCAGACATAGGTGAGGACATAGAGATATCCATCACTTCGTCGCTTTCGTCAGCAGAAATCATTTTAAAATGATCTTTTACAGTTTCATAATCGATTTGAAGCTTGTGTAGCAGTTTGGTCGTTGGGTCGTTTTCATTTCGCAAAATACAAAGCAATAGATGCGCTGTATTGATCGATGGATTTTGAAAGAGTTTTGCCTCTAGAAAGGTTGTCTTTAATGCGCGCTCTGCTTGACGTGTGAGATGTAGATTTTTTTTGTTGTTGGCCATCTGACCTTGTGCAGAATTGGCAGGACTTAATATTTCAACTTTTCTTCTCAAGTAGTCTAAATCAATTTCTAAAGAGCTCAAAATATTGATGGCTTTGCCACTGCCATCTCTTAGGATGCCAAGCATCAAATGCTCTGTACCAATAAAGTCATGCCCCAATCGAAGTGCCTCTTCTTTACTGTAGCTGATTACGTCTTTTACACGCGGAGAAAAGTTATCATCCATTCTAAATTTTCTTTTTCGAACTTAAAATTAAGTCTTAATTATGCTAATAGACAAAAAAATTATATAAAAACAATGAAAATATAAATAAAAATTCAACCATTTTATTAAGGAATCTGTTGATAAAATTGTTTAAAAACATCAAAATATCAACAGGGAAATACATATTGAATCAGTACATTAGCAGTACCTAAAAAAACAAAAAAACACATCGTTTCTTATGTCTATTGAAGAAAAGCTAATCCCTATCAACATAGAGGATGAAATGAAATCGGCATACATTGACTATTCAATGTCTGTCATCGTATCGCGTGCATTGCCTGATGTTCGTGATGGCATGAAGCCTGTTCACCGTCGTGTTCTGTACGGCATGCATGATTTGGGTGTTCGTGCAAATAGCTCTTATAAAAAGTCTGCACGTATTGTTGGTGAAGTACTCGGAAAGTATCACCCTCATGGCGATAGCTCAGTATATGACACCATGGTTCGTATGGCGCAGTCATGGAGCTTGCGTTATCTGTTGGTTGATGGGCAAGGAAATTTTGGCTCTGTCGATGGGGATAGCCCTGCAGCAATGCGTTATACCGAGGCAAGGATGCAGAAAATCTCTGAGGAAATGCTTACCGATATCGACAAGGATACTGTTGATCATCAACTCAACTTTGACGATACAATTAAAGAACCAACTGTTTTACCAACCAAAGTGCCAAACCTGCTCGTCAATGGTGCATCAGGTATTGCTGTGGGAATGGCGACGAATATGCCCCCACACAACCTTAAAGAGGTGTCAGAAGGGATTATTGCACAAATCGATAACCCCGACATCACTATTGATGAATTGATGACCCATGTCAAAGCACCTGATTTTCCAACAGGTGGTATCATCTATGGTTATGAAGGTGTAAAGGAGGCTTTCCACACAGGTAGAGGACGTGTTGTGTTACGTGCAAAAGCTGAGATCGAAGAGGTTGATGGGCGTGAATGTATCATTGTAACAGAAATTCCTTATCAAGTCAATAAAGCGGAGATGATTCGAAAAACCGCTGAGATGGTAAACGATAAAAAAATTGAAGGAATCTCTAACATTCGTGATGAGTCCGACCGAAAGGGGATGAGAATCGTTTACATTCTCAAAAGAGATGGTGTGCCAAACATTGTTCTTAACATGTTGTACAAGTACACCTCTTTGCAGTCTTCCTTTAGTGTCAACAACATCGCCCTGGTCAATAATCGTCCAGAGCTGCTAAATCTCAAGCAACTGATAGGTCATTTTATTGATCATCGACATGAAGTGGTTGTTCGCCGAACGACTTTTGAGCTAAAAAAAGCAGAAGAACGCGCACACATCCTTGAAGGAATGATCGTTGCTTCTGACAACATTGATGAAGTCATCGCTCTGATAAAAGCATCGTCCAATGCCGACGAAGCACGTCAAAAACTCATCAAAAAATTTAGTTTATCTGAAGTACAAGCGAAAGCCATTGTTGAGATGCGCTTGCGCCAGCTCACAGGTCTTGAACAAGACAAGCTACGATCAGAGTATGACGAATTGATATCGACAATCAAAGATTTAAAGGATATACTCGCCAACAAAGAACGTCGTATGGGCATCATCAAAACTGAGACGAACTACATCGTCGAAAAGTATGGAGATGAACGTCGATCTGAAATCAATTTTGTGGGAGGTTCGTTTCGTATTGAGGATATGATTCCAGACGAAAAGGTAGTGATTACCATTTCGCATGCAGGTTATATCAAGAGAACGCCACTAGCAGAATATAAAACACAAAATCGTGGTGGTGTAGGACAGAAGGCATCAACGACTAGAAATGAAGACTTTTTGGAACACTTGTTCATTGGTACAAACCACCAGTACATGTTGTTTTTCACACAAAAAGGAAGATGTTTCTGGTTGCGTGTATTTGAGATTCCTGAGGGATCTAAAACGTCAAAAGGTCGTGCGATTCAAAACCTAATCAACATCGAACAGGATGATAAGGTTATGGCATTTATTTGTACGCAGGACTTGAAAGATGAAGAATATATCAATTCTCATTATGTGATTATGGCGACAAAAAAAGGCCAGGTCAAGAAGACATCTTTGGAGCAATATTCACGACCTCGATCGAATGGAATCAATGCCATTACCATCAAAGAAGGAGACGTGCTGTTGGAAGCAAAATTGACAACTGGTCAGTCGCAAGTTGTTTTGGCAGTGAGGTCTGGTAAAGCCATTCGTTTTGAGGAAAACAAAACAAGACCCATGGGTCGTAACGCCTCTGGTGTTAGAGGAATCAGGCTCGCCGATGACAATGATGAAGTGATTGGAATGATCTCTGTCAATGATATGGATTCTGATATCTTAGTCGTTTCTGAAAATGGCTATGGAAAACGCTCAAAGCTAGATGATTATCGAATGACAAATCGTGGTGGGAAAGGCGTTAAAACGATATCAGTTACTGAAAAGATAGGTAGTCTAGTATCGATTAAAAACGTTTCGGACAGCGATGACTTGATGATCATTAACAAATCGGGTATTGCCATTCGTATGGAAGTCGAAAGTCTTCGAGTCATGGGTAGAGCAACGCAAGGTGTTCGCCTGATCAATCTTCGTGAAAACGACTCCATTGCAGCTGTTGCAAAGGTGTTGAAAGACGACGATGAAATTGAAGACGTCGAAGATATTGAGGTTGATATGTCCTCTGAATCTGAAAGTGAATCATAACTAAAATCAAAATATATAATTATGTTTAAGCAAATTTATATCCCCTTTTTACTCTTACTCTCATTATCTCTTTTTGCACAAAAAAAAGAGTTAAAATCAGTTGATAAACTCATTCAAAATGAAGATTATTCATCTGCATTGGAGCAGTTATTAGCAGCGCAATCAATTGTTGAAGGTTCTGAACTGAAATACCAAGCGCAATATCAGTTTTTGGCTGGAAAAATCTATAGTGAACAAAAACAGTTCGGCGCAGCTTTTGAAGCTTTGGCTTCAGCCAAGCAGCTTGAGACGGAAAATGGTAGTTTCAAGCACACAGCTGAAATCGATATGTTGGTTAACAAGGTCAGTAATGATGCAATCAATCAGGCAGTAGAGGAAAATCAGAATGAAAATTACACTGTTGCTGCAGACTTACTGGTCATGGTTTACAATGTTGACAAAGAGCAAAACACAGACTACTTATATTTTGCTGCTTCTAGTGCAGTAAATGGGGGTGATTTTGATCGAGCACTTACGTACTATCAAGAGCTCAAAGACATGAATTACACTGGCTCGGTAGAAAAATTTTATGCAACCAAAAGCGATACTGGTGAAGAAATCGAGTTGTCTGCCGAGACCTATGTTCTTTTTCAAAAACAAAAAGACTACACGAATTTTAGAACTGAAATGACAGAATCTAAACTGCCAGAGATTGTCAAAAACATTGCTTTGATATATGTTCAGCAAAAGAGAAATGATTTAGCTATAAGTGCCATCAAAGAAGCGCGAGAGGCCAACCCTTTGGATGTTGGTTTAATTCTCACAGAGGCAAATCTTTACATTCAGTTGGGTGATAAGGAAAAATTTGGTGATTTGATGAAAGAAGCCATCGAGAAGGATCCCAACAATCATATTTTGTATTTCAACTTGGGTGTGATCACAGCCGAGCAAGGCGATAGACCAAAAGCTCGCTCATACTATGAAAGTGCGATTGAATTGGATCCGACCTATGCTGCTTCATACCTCAACTTAGCTGCTCTCATTTTAGATGAAGAGCCTGAAATCGTTGAAAAGATGAATGCCTTGGGCAATTCTCGTGCTGACAACATAAAATACGAACAGCTTCAAGAAGAAAGAGAAGCACTGTTTTTGGGGGCAGTACCAGTTTTGGAAAAACTCAACGAAGTTGACCCAACCAATATTGAAGCACTGACAACCCTAAAAAACATCTTTGGAACAATAGGCGATGCTGCCAAGTTCAAAATGATGAAAGCCAAACTAGAGGAGTTAGGGCAATAGTTTAGAATTCAATTTTCTTAATCACACGAAGCTTGTGCGTATGCTTGTTTAGGGCATTGTTAAAAATGCCAGTTTGATCAAGCCGATCAATTCTTACTTGCCCAAATGCATGTACGACATGATAGTCTGACATTATGATGCCCACATGTGTGATTTTGCCTTCTTCATCATCAAAAAATGCCAGGTCACCTGCTTCGCTTTCATCAATAAATCCTAAGGTTTCCCCATGCTCAGCTTGGAGGTAAGCATCTCTCGGCAATTGGACGCCATGAAGTTGATATACACACTGAACAAACCCAGAGCAATCGATACCAAAAGGCGATTTACCTCCCCACATATAGGGGCTGTTGAGGTAGTGCAGGGCAGTGTTGACTAGATTATCTTTTGATTTGGGATTTTCGAGTTGTTTGCCTTCAAATCGATGGCCTAATGTTTGGGCTGAACTCACTTGACTTACAATAGGGGTGGGAAAAAGAATTTCATCTCCTTTCCAAATAAAATCAACGAGTTCGGACGAATATACTTTTGGGGTATTTTGAAGATTTTGAAAATTGGCTTTATCGATTCGTAGAAAGTGCTTGTTGTTGATCCAGCCCTCATAACCATCACTTTCATTTTGAATTTTTGACCACGACTTGCGCCCATCAACAACTGTGAAAAACTCTCCATAAAGTAGCTGAGATATTTGTTCGCTCGTATTTTTTGGTTCTGCCCTTAGTGGGACAATACTCAATGGGCATATTCCATATTGCATAGATCAAAAATACAAACAAATTGGAATCGATTGGCGAAAGAAATTGAGAAAACGTATTTTTGACACATAAGATAGCGATGCAATTTTTCTACAAACACCAGTCTTTCATCTATAAGGTCATTCTTTTTTTGATCACTGTTTTCTGTTTGGTTTACCTTTTTCCGCGAAGCGGGGGATTTAAATACAACTATCAAACAGGAAAACCATGGCCTTACGAAACACTTTTAGCACCTTTCGACTTTCCTATTGCCAAGTCGGAGGAGGAGCTCAACGACGAACGACAGGCAGTAGCACAAGAAAGCCCACTCATCTTCACAAGAGATACCTTAGCCGAGCAGCGATCACTGGATAGAACCAGAAAATGGATTCGCCAACAAGTCACTCCCTTTTCTTCGTCTAGGCTTCTAAAAGATTGGGATCGCTATCTCACCAACCTGTATTCACCAGGTCTGATCGATGCATCATTTGCCATACAAAGCGCAAAACCAATTTTGGTTGTCAGGGACAACAGTGCTCAGAAACTATTGTTTTCAGATCTAAAAATCAATGATAGCCTTCCATTTTCAAATGAAAGCGCTTTACTCAATGGCATTATTGCCAATGCCTCTAATCGATTGATTTTAAACGAATATATTGAGTCAAATCTAGTTTTAGATTCTCTGCTTACAAGGCAAAAATTGGAAGAGTCTTTATCGCTCATACTCCCAACACGTGGGGTGGTTGCAGAAGGAGAACGAATCATTGCGCAAGGAGAGGTAGTGGATCAAAAAAGATTTCAAATTTTAAATTCACTACGAGTTGAATACCTCAGTGATTTGTGGGCCTCAAGCGAGCAGTCGATTATTATTGGTTATTCAATACTGGTTTCAATCCTCATTTTTCTGACTTTTTTGTTTTTGTGGCGCTATCGTCCATTGGTTTATGAAAACAATACTAAGGTTGTTTTTGTTTTCTCCACCATCTTGATCATGGTCGCAGCAATCAAATTGGCGATGACTTACAATATTAATTTTGTTTATGTTGTACCACTTTGTATTGTGCCACTACTGCTCAAGACTTTTTTCGATACACGACTCGCCTTTTTTGTATTCCTAATGGGCTTGTTGCTGATTGGTTTTATGGTGCCAAGTGACTTCTCATTTATATTTATGCAGCTTGTTGCTGGAGCAATCGCAACATTAACAATGCCAGATTTATATAAGCGAGCAAACCTTTTTGTCGTTGCTGTTCTCATCGTTGTTTCCTATGTTTTTTGCTATATTTCTTTTCACATGATCTATGAGGGAAATCTATCGACAGTGTCTCTAGATCATCTAGGGTTTTTGCTGATCAATGGTTTGGGTATTCTTTTTGTGCATCCACTGGTCTATGTTTTTGAAAAGATATTTGGTTTGGTTTCCGACTTATCTCTTTTAGAACTTTCGGACACAAATTCAAAACTACTCAGAACTCTTTCCGAAAAGGCACCTGGCACATTTCATCATTCTCTACAAGTTGCAAATATTGCTGAGGCAGCTGCCAACGAAGTAAACGCCAACGCCTTACTTGTAAGGGTAGGGGCTTTGTATCATGATATCGGGAAGATGAATAATCCACTTTATTTTAGTGAGAATCAATCAACAAACTACAACCCCCATCACGAGCTTGATCCATTTGAAAGCAGTCGTTTGATTCTCAATCATATCAGTGATGGAATTGAAATTGCCAAACGCAACAATTTACCTGATCGTATCATCGATTTTATTCGGACTCATCATGGGACTACACCCACGCGATACTTTTATCACAAGGCAAAAAAAGAAAATGAAGATGTAGACAAATCTATTTTTTGCTATCCTGGGCCTAAGCCATATTCAAAAGAAACTGCGATTCTGATGATGGCCGATAGTGTCGAGGCAGCATCAAAAAGCTTGCAAGAGCCAACTGCTGAGGGAATTGCCAGTTTTGTGCAAAAAATTATTGAGGAACAAGCAGATGAAAACCAATTTGATGAGGCAGATATCAGTTTGCGAGAAATCGAATTAATCAAAAAGATATTAATCGAAAAACTGATTAATGTCTATCATTTGAGAGAAGTTTATCCTGAATAGTTTGTTGATTTTTTTATTTGTGTTATTTATTCGTGACCCAAGCTTTTGGTAGTTTGAACTACTTTCTTAAATTAAATAATTTGAAAAATATTATTTCATTAATTTAATTCTGATGATTAAAAGTTTTTATTACTTATTACGATAATTGTCATAGACTGTTTATATTTATGATAAGGCAAGATTTTTCATTTGTTTTTTTATCATTAGTCTAAGTTGCTTTGGTCAAACAAAAAGTACAATATCAGCAAAGAATGTACTATTGGTTTGGGGTGGCTGGGAAGGACATCAACCTGAGCTGTTTTCTCAAATAGTAACGGAATGGCTTGAAGAGGAAGATGCCAATTTTCAAGTAATCGAGGGCTTAGGTGCTTATGATGATTTGGAAAAACTCATGGAATACGACTTAATCATACAATCAGTGACGCAAAATGAATTGTCTAAAAACCAAAAACATAATTTGATTGAAGCAGTTAAAAGTGGCGTTAGTATAGCTGGTGCTCATGGCGGACTTGTAGATGCTTTTAGAAAAAGCACCAATTACCTGTTTATGATTGGGGGCCAATGGGTAGCACATCCAGGTGGTTACGTTTGACATTGAAATTTTAGAAGACGAATTAACTACAGGGATTGAAGACTTTACGATCAAAACAGAACAATATTATATGCATTTCGACCCCAATATTGAAATTATTGCACAAACCAGATTCTCAGGCGAACACTCTGAATGGATAGAAGATGTAGTTATGCCAGTTGCTTGCAATAAAAGTTATGGTAAAGCAAAGTTTTTTTATATCTATTGGTCATGATCCCAACGAGTTTATCAATCATCTCAAAGCATGGAAACTCCTCACCAATGTGTTTACTTGGGCCTCAAATTAAAAAACAGAGCCCCAACATCAAATGAATACATTGATCAAGCACTGCAACTGATCAACAACTCCCATTATTTCGATACAGCCGATAGTCTAAAAACTGTTTTTGAATTGTATTTTTCAGCAGGGTTAAGTCTAACTGAAGGAAAATTTTTCTGATTAGGTGAGTCGGGGTAATGTTGTGTTTCAAAACAAAAACCTGTCCTATGTTGGTATGTACCATTTGATTTATTTGGCAGTGTGCCATCAAGAAAATTACCAGAATACAACTGAATACCAGGTTCATCAGAAAAAACTTCGAGCATTCTTCCACTCGCTGGTTCGTAAGCAGACGCAACAAAACGCAACCCTTTGTCTTGATCGTTCAAAACCCAACAGTGATCATAGCCCATTCCGTTTTCAAGCTGCGTGTTTTTATCACTGATTTGTTGTCCAATAGCTTTTGGTTTTTTAAAATCAAAAGGAGTTTTATTCACATCTCGAAACTCACCTGTTGGAATCAGTGCATTGTCTACTGGCAAATAGTAATCGGCATTGATAACGATCTCGTGATCTAAAACATCTTGATTGAAGTCTGCTGTTAAGTTGAAATATGAATGCTGCGTTAGATTAACAATCGTTGGTTTGTCAGTTGTAGCTTCATAGCTTACGCTCAGTTCGTCATCATTGTTTAGAGTATAGGTAACTTTTGTATTTAAGTTCCCAGGATACCCCTCTTCCATGTCTTTACTCAGATAGCTGAGCTCCAGTGATACTGTTGAGTCGCTAACGATTGTTTTTGCATCCCAAACGACTTTATCAAAACCTTTAAGACCACCATGGAGATGATTGACTCCATTGTTTGCTGCCAGTGTATATTCTTGATCGTCTATCTTGAATTTCCCTCCCGCAATTCGATTGCCATAGCGACCTATGAGGGCCCCAAAATATGGGGTTTCAGCCTCATATTCAGCCAAAGTATTGTATCCTAGTACAATATCCTTATAATCCCCATTTTTGTCTACAGCTGTCCAAGAAGTTATAATTCCGCCATAGGTGATGATGCGAACCTCCATTCCTTTGTTGTTAGACAAAACATACTGATCAACATCAGTGCCTTCCATTGTTTTACCAAATTGGGTTTTATCTATGGTTGGGATTGGCATTTTTTTGGAAATTTTGGTGCAACTATTGGAAATTGAAACTAAAAATAGGACGATTAATATTTTTATTTTTTTCATCGACTGAGCAAAACTTTGAAATTTTGAATACTGTCACGCTGCTGGATTTGAATAAAATACAAGCCTTCACTTAATGCTGATAAATCTAAGCTTTTTTCTTTTGATACTGTTTGTTCAAATAATTTTTTACCTGTGATAGAGAAAACCGAACACTGAACTTGGGTATCACTTCCAGAAAAGAAAATAAGACCAGAAGTTGGGTTTGGGAAAATCGTTATCGGCTCGATTTCCTTTGACTGTTGAAGCAGTGTTGAGGAAAGATCAAAAACAAAACTATTGATGGACTTGGGAGTTAAATCTGTTTCTATATATCGATGATCGGCAATAACATCTATTTCTGATTTGTAAAAATCAAGACTAGCATCAGTTGTATAACGAAATATGTCAGATGTATTGTAAGGGATCTCAACAGTTATAGGAATTGACTGGCCACCTGAATTAAACACATGCGTAACCAGTTGATTTTCATTGGGATGGAGGAATGTGGTAACATACAAATCACTTTCAGTATACGTGTGAGAAACTCTGATAAATCCCTTGCTCGATAAAGTTGAAAAGTGCTTAAATGCAAAATAACGTTTTGGAATGATCACGTTCTCAGAATCGTCCCAAACCACCAATCCAGAGGAACCTTCTTTATCACCCACTTCTGGCGTGGCATAGATATGCTTATCAAAAAGTAAATGAACCAAATAAGCTGTCATTCCGCCTTCATTAAAACCTCTTGTGATCCACTGTATGTAATCTGATGCATCGTCCATGCTAAAATCTAAACTTTTCAAGTTTGCAGACTCTGTAACCCATACAGGCTTTCCATCTGCTTCTGATGCCAGGGATGACCAATTCGCATCATGGCCTGAGTCATAATAGGTATGGGTAGCGACAACATCTACTGCACTTTTGGTTGCCGAATCTTGAAACATCTGTTGAATGTAGCTTACAGCCGAATTTACAGCTGTTAATTTATCACTATCTCCTGGGCTCACACTTGTTGCTTCAGGACTTATAATATCGACCGACGAAAAGGAAGAAGCGTCTAGGCGACTTCTAAGAACTGGAATAACATTCACCAATTCATTTGGGGTTAGATTCATAGACTCATAGGTGTTTAGAAAATCAGGTTCATTTGTGATAGACACTTCAGATACATCTATATCAAAATATTGCTTTAGTCCTTTGAGAAAAATCTCTATGTATTCTGAAAACTCTTGCTCCATACCCACTTTTAATGTGTTGAGTGATACATCCTCATTGGCTGAGCTTCGCTTATGTGATTCGTTTACTTTCATCCAACCAGGTGCGCTGTTGCAATTCCCTATCAAATGATCAATGCCAACTTCGCTTTTGGAAATGGCTCTTTGTATCGTTTCTCCAACCTTAAATGATCCGCCTGTATAATAATACCATGATGTATTGTTAAGATTAATAAGGTTTGGATCATCATTATCATTTTGATTGTTTTCAATCGAGTGATGAATAAAAAATCGAAGCATATTGATTTTTAAATCCTTGTAAATCAAATCTTCAACGATGTCTCTTTTTGATTGTGATAAATTATTTAGGTAGTCTGTCCTTCGTTTTATTCCCCCTCCAAACCCTTGAATTGTTTGAAAACGTTCATTGATATTAATCGAAATCGCATTACCCGGCATTGCATTAATTTCATCCAAATAATAAGTTGAATTTGCATTTAAATAGCGAAAACTTATTTGGTAGCTTGGCACACTTTCGCTCGTTGTAAAAGTATGTGAATACTGTTTCCAATTTTGCGTTAGTTCAAAAGTAGTTTGCTTAAAAACTGAAGCGCCAATAGTGGGGTCACTCAGACACAATTTCAGTTGTGATCCAGGCTGATCTGATGCAGCTTTTGCAAAAAAGGAAATGGTTACTTTTTGATTCGCACCCACAGAAAACTGGTGATCAGACTTTGTTTGCACACTGTATTGATGGCTACCTAATGCATTCACCTGAGTCCGAAGTGCTTTTGCGCTACCAAACAATTCGCTATGATCAACTACATCAAAAATTGCATTTGACCCACCTATCGACTGATTTGTCCAGAAAGTAAATCCATTATCAGATGTCTGCTCAAGCTCTCCATTTTGTATCGGCAACTCTTGCGAATATGAACTCATCACACACAGGGCAATCGTAATAAATACACTTAAATATTTCATTTTTCTATATTAGGGCTAAAATTGACCATTGAATAGTACATTAAATTCATTCAATAGCTCCTTTTGTTCATACTGGCAAAAAATCATATTTATAGTTGCTATTGGCTCTTTACATGCGCAAACTTTCAAAAATCCAATTTTAGCAGGGGGATATCCCGATCCATCGATATGCAGAGTTGGGGATGAATTTGTTATGGCCAACTCATCTTTTGAGTATTTTCCTGCATTACCGATTCACAAAAGCAAAGATCTGGTGAATTGGGAATTGGTAGGTCATGGTCTAAATCGATTTGAACAAGTTTCAGGGCAAATAAATTTGATTGATGTGCAGTCGAATGGAGGGATATATGCACCTACCATTCGTTATCATAATGGAAAATATCATATCGTAACTACCAATGTTTATTACGATGAAATAAAACAACGATCAACTGTTACCAACTTTATCATTACATCCTCAAAACCTGAAGGTCCATGGTCAAATCCAATTGTCATTAAAGGCGCACCAGGCATAGACCCCGACATCTTTTTTGATGACGATGGTAGGGTTTGGTATACTGGGATGCATCAACCATCTGATCCAACTTTTTCTGATGAAAAAGAAATATGGATACAAGAGTTGGATCCAAATAGCTTTCAACTTATCGGTCAGCGTTTTTTTGTTTGGAGGGGTGCATGTGGAGGTGTTTGGGCAGAGGGGCCACACATCTATAAAAAAGATGGTAACTATTATTTAATAATTGCTGAAGGGGGTACTTCATTCAATCACTCTATTATGGTAGCTGTGAGCGATAGCATCACAGGTACTTATGTATCCAATGAACGCAATCCTATTTTTAGCTCTAGGCATTTGTCCTATGACAATTGGGTACACAGTACTGGGCATGGAGATTTTGTTGAGCTTGAGGATGGTAGATGGTATATTGTGATGCTAGGTGTTCGAGGAGATGTCAAGCGAAAATCAAATATGGGACGAGAAACATTTATCGCTCCTGTTTCTTGGGAAAGAGAGCCCTATGAGTGGAAAGAAAGAAAAATAGTATGGCCTGTCATTGCTCCTAAGTCTGGGAAGATTCTAAAAAATAATCCGATTATTTTTAGTGAAACCATCGAAAACAAAGGAACTTTTTTTGTTGATGACTTTAATGACACTAATTTGGGTCTTGCATGGAACCACAGACGAGCGCCAATGCAAAATATGTTTGATTTGGTAATCAATCCTGGTTCTTTAAGAGTGTACACCAATCCCAACAAATTGCAAGAGAGAAAACGCGCAAATTTTACTGGAATAAAACAAACCGAAAGTGAATTCAGTTTTGAAACGAAAATGACTTTTTCTCCCTCAAGTAACAGCGACGAGTCAGGTATTGCTATCGTTCAAAAAGACAATAATTTTTTGTCATTTACCATCAAACAATTAGGTGATGATATTTCTCTTGAGCTAAAACTTATGAATAAAATAGAGACGAGTATTGCCTCAAAAAAAATTAACTATAACTCTACATTGCCAATGCAGCTAAAAGTAGAATCATATCACAATAATTATCGATTTTATTATGCTCTAAAAAATGACGACTTTCAGTTGTTTGCAGAAACGCCTGCAGATCATTTGTTGAGTCATGGGTTTACTGGTGCACATATTGGTTTGTATGCAACGAGCAATGGGCAAATGAGTACTGGATATGCTGACTTTGATCGGGTTGAATATAATTCTGTAAAAAAATGAAAGTAAAACTATTGTATGTCATTTTGTTGTTCAATGTATTAGCGTGCAAACAATCTGAAATCAACTCCCAATCATTGGAAGGTAAAATTCTTACTTCAAAAACGATTTTATTCGATCAACAAATTGATGATGATATCGTTAGTCGTCCTGTAATCATTGAAACCTCTGCAAACACTGATCATTTAAAATCATATCCCATTGTGATTGCCCTCCATGGTAGAGGGGGCTCAAACAATAATTGGGTGCAACCCCTTTCCAAGTTCACAAATTCAGGCGAATTTATTGGGGTATATCCACAAGGACATCTCAATTCATGGAATTTAGGTCAAGAACCCTCTACTGCAGATGACATTGCATTTATTTCCAAGATTATAGACACTTTACTCTCCTATTCAAATGTAGATGAGAATAAGATTTTTGCAGTGGGGAATTCCAATGGTTCAGGTATGGTGAATGTGTTGGGAGGTGTCAACAAAAGACTGAAAGCGATCGCACCAGTCGCATCACAGTTGACTGAGCGAACAGAAATAAAGTCAAACGCAATTCCTCATTCTGTTTTTCAGGTCAATGGCGATCAAGACTTACTCATCCCAATTGTTGGGGGAATGAAACTTGGGCATCCGTTTTTGAGCGCCTCTGATAGTGCAAAGAAGTGGGCAACACATTTTAATTGTAATCATAACGTAGCTGTTGAAGAAAAAGAACAAACAATTTTACATACATATTCTGATTGTGATGATAACGTAGTTGTGAAATACCTCGTTGTTAAGGGGGCAGGACATGCTACCGCTAGAGATTATACATCGCTATGGGGTGACGTTTGGGATTTTTTCAGCTCACTTGACTAAAATCACATTTCATTATAAATTATGACGAATAACTTCTACTTCAGCAGTAAAGCTTTTGATAGTTTTGTGTCAAAACAAACTCGAATTGATGAATAAAGTTCGGCTATTTCTTATAATGTTTTTAATTTGCTTTGTTGTAAAATCTCAACAATATGATGTTCATGTTCCATGGAAATTGGAAGGTGCTAATGAGCGTATCGATAAATATCGAAAAGGTGAGGCTAAGCTCCTTTTTGTAGTAGACAACAGCAGCAGTGAGCCTGCTCAATTGGACATAGGATTAGCAAACCATGCATTTAACTTTGGGGTTTCAATGACCCAAGAAGGACCCTTTGAAGGAACAGCATATCAAGACATGTATAGACAAGGAGTTTCAGAGGTTTTTAATTTCGTTACCCTAGGTTTTTATTGGGGAGCCAGAGATGAAAAAAGAGGTCTCAATGCTTTTAATAAAAAGATTGATGAAAAAATATCTTGGGCGGTTAGAAACAAAATGAAAATTAAAGGGCATCCATTGCTCTGGCATGAATCACTTCCAAAATGGGTCATCAACAACAATGATCCTGAAGAGTTGGAAAAAATTATTTATAAGCGAATTGAGGATTTGATACTTTCATACCCAGAAATAAAATATTGGGATGTGTACAATGAGGCTGTTGCCCCTTTCAAGGAGCATGTAACTCCTAGTGGCGTCACTCGTTGGATAAAATATAAGGGTGGAATTTACCCTGCAATGCTCGAATTATACAATTTAGTGAACCAAATCGATTCATCTAAGATATACACCAATAACCATTATCATCCCAAAGACCCTGAATTTTTTAAGTTGAATGAATTTTTTATTGAGAAAGGAGTTGGTTATCAAGCCATTGGCATGCAAGCGCATATGCAAACGCAGGATAATGTGCTTGAGGAGCAAGAACTCATCGACCTGATAGATTCATTTGGCCCACTGGGCAAAGACATTCAATTTACGGAAGTAACTGTCACGAGTTCTAAGCTTTTTAAGGACTGGAAGGACCACCAAGTTTTTTTGAATAAAAGAAAAGAGTCCAGAAGAAAAGGTAAACAATTGACGTTGCAAAGCCTCGAAGAAAGAGAGAACTATCAAGCTGCATACATCAAAGACTTATATACGCTTTTATTTAGCCAGCCAAGTGTGAGCTCTGTGACAATGTGGAATTTGACAGATCGAAATGCTTGGAGAGGACATGCAGGTGGTATTTTGGATCAAGAATTGCAACCTAAAAAAGCATTTTATACCCTAAAAACCTTAATTAAAGAAACTTGGACTACAAATATTGAAAAAGATATAAACCTGAATGAAGAGTTTCATTTTACTGGATTTTATGGTCAATATGAGGGAACTGTTTCAGTTGGCAATAAACGCTACAAATTTTCTTTTGATCATAAAAAAGAAAATAAGGGTGTGATAAAAATCAAACTTCAGGGGTAAGTTTTAATTTTTAAGGTTAGCATAGTTGAGCTGGTCTTCCAAGGAAACCCCATAAATCCCCTCAAGCTCCTCTATATTTTTGCGATAAAATTTTGTCTCAGGTGGTATTCTCAACGATTCCCAAAATGCTTCATCATAATTTGACGCATAATTTGACATATCCAAATTCGAAACACTCTCCCCAGTCTGAAACAAAGATTTATTTTCAATCAAATCAAGGACATAAACTTCATGTCGATAAGCAATTGGAATGTAAACAGGAGGAGTTTTTGATGCACTTATCATCGCACGTCTTATGTTTTCAGTAAGCTTGGAGCACCTTTCCATTCTCTTTGGTGATAGCTGAAGTAAAGCTTATCGGCTTTATTGTTTTTGTATATGTAGGAAGCAGTTAATGATTTACCAATTTGAGGTTTTTTTTCTATTTCTAGCCTAAAAATTTTAGAACTGTCTAGCCCAATATATAGCGTAATCGTTTCCTGTCCATCAATAACCCCTTGAACAACGATTACATCTTCGTCATCGTATGTGCTGTCCCCAATCGTATCCCATTTATAGGATTTTACATTTATCCCTTTGCGTAAAGGATTGGTATTCCATATATTTTAGGGCATGTAATTTTTGCTCATTTTTAACAAATCTATAATCTGCTGATGTTCTTGTTTTTTCAATCGAAAATTTATTCAGATACGAGCTTGGCCCTCGATCAATCTCCTTTATGTTTTTCTCAATTAAAAATCTACATGTATTATCCTCTATAGACCAACGCCTGTACAGCAAATCCAACTCATGGTTTTTGTTCAAAGTGTTTTCTTTCAATTTTTTTAACGCCTGCCGAACATAAAATGAGGTTGAATTTACAACTACTTCATTCAATGATGTTGTCTTTTCCTCAAGAACAATAACCATTTTTTCATTATTCACGAGTTGTGAGATAGGCAATGTATAGGTAGAAAAACCAAGCGATGAAATACTCAATGTGTCTTTCAATTCAGCACTCGAAATTTGAAAATAAAAAGTCCCATCTTCTGTTGAGGTAGTTCCAATATTTTTAGACACAATGCCAATCGCTGCAAAGGGAATCTCATAGCCAGTATCGTCAATCACATTTACTGAAACAGGGATATTTTTTTGTGCATGCAAAGGATATAGCGCAAAAATCAATATGAGAATGAATAGAGAAAAATATCTATTTATTTCTTTTTGATTTATATACTTCATTCTTCAATTATTAATTCTTTTTTCTCTTTATTACGCAATCGATATTCTTTTGGAATCAATCCTGTATGCTCCTTAAATCTTTTGGTATAATAGGATGGTGATGAAAAGCCAACCTTGTAGCATATTTCTCCAATGGTCATTTCAGTAATTGCCAACAATTCTTTCGACTTTTCCAGTCTCATTGTACGAATCATTTCATTGGCAGATTTTCCAGTCAATTCTTTAATTTTTCGATAGAGTTTACTTCGACTGAGTGCAAGTTCATCAGAAATATCTTGAACACACAAATCCTCTTTCGATAGGTTTTGATTAATTACATTGATGACATCCACAAGAATTTTTTTATCACCACCTACTGAGTTTATTTCCAAATCGAGACTCTTGAAATAAGCTTCATAAAATCTTTCTCTGGACCGAATCAATTGTCGAATGTGAGTCCTCAAAAGGGCAATGCTAAATGGCTTCTTCAAATACACGTCAGCTCCCAAATCAATACCATTTATTCTTTCATTCTCTCCAACTTTTGCAGTCAGCATGATGATAGGAATATTTGCTGTTGACTTATCAGACTTCAATAATCTTGTCATCTGTAAACCATCCATTTCTGGCATCATAATATCAGCAATAATGATATTGGGTTTATCTTTCTTGGCTTTTTCCAACCCCTTTTTACCATTAGAAGCCTCAAGAACTTGGTATTGATTTTTTAATTCAAACTTTAAATACTCACGTAATTCTAGATTGTCTTCTACGATCAACACTGTGTTTTGTTTAGAAAGTTTCGAGTCTCCAAACAGTGGTTGATCAGTGATATCAGTTTCGAAATCATCTTTTGAACGCAATGATTTTCCATTGCTAACAATCTGGTTATTCGTTGATGCATGAAAGTTACCATCAGGAATAAAAACTTTAAACGTCGTTCCTACACCTTGTTCACTTTCAACTTCAATTTTCCCCTTGTGATAGTCAACAAATTTCCTGACAACCTCTAAACCAATCCCAGTGCCGCCATAATATTGCTCATTGTTTTCTTCACTCTGATAAAACCGATTGAAGATATTCTTTATGTTTTTATTTTTGATTCCAATTCCGGTATCGGTAATATCAAATTCAAAACCGCCTTGCGCATTATTTTCATCAATCAATGGGAAGATTACCCCTTGTTTGTGATGTAAAACTTTGACTTCGATTTTTCCGTTTTCATTGGTAGCCTTAAAAGCATTTGACAATAAATTGAAGAGTATTTTGTCAAACATTGATGTATCGATCCAAATTTTTTTGGGTACAGTTTCAGAGAAATCAATTTGAAAATCAATTTTACGATACTTTGACTCTTCCTTAAAGTGAGATGTGATATTTGCTATTATGGCAAACAAATCAACTTCTTGTACTCGAATCTTCAGCTCACTAAATTGCATTTTTCTAAAATCCATGAGCTCATCAATAAGTCGTTTTAATCGTTTTGTGTTTCGATGGATTGTTTTGTGCTTATTTAATATTTCATGAGGTAGATTTATAATTTTCTTTTCAGAAAGAAGTGATTCTAGGGGATTTAAAATGAGTGTTAAAGGGGTTCTAAACTCATGTGAAATATTGGTAAAAAATTGAATTTTTTTGGTATGTAACTCCTCAATTTGTTTTCGCTGCTCGCGCTCTATTTCTACTTTTCTTTTTTCAGATAGTCTCAAATATATTAATCTATATATGTAGAATCCCAGCCATAAAAAGCTAATCATATAAAACGGTTTGGCCCACCAACTCAACCACCAAGGGCTTAATACTTTGATAAAGATATTTTCAGATTTTTCTGTCCAAAGCCCATCATTATTCGCTGCCTTAAGCTTAAAATTATACTCCCCTGGCTTGATATTAGTAAAGGTTGCCATTCGTTGATGACCAACATAGTTCCAGTCTTCTTCCAAACCCTCTAGCATATATGCATAACTGGTTTTTTCCGATCGAGTATGACTAACCCCCATGTACTCTATTGAGAATGATGATTGATTGTGTCTCAACACGAGTGTATCTAATTGATTGAGTGATTTTTTTAGAGGAGAATTTTTTGAAATACCTATTTCATTATTTGAAATTTTAAGTTTTTGAAAGGTCACTTTTGGCAAACTTTCATTTTGGGGAATATCAACTGGGTTAAAATAATTAATACCACCTATTGTTCCAAAATAAAGCGTGCTTTGTTCATTGTAAAAGGAATTGCGATTAACGTTGTTATTTAACAGCCCATCACTCCTGTCAAAAACCCTATAATCATTTGTGTCGGCGTCATATCGAATTAAACCCTTTTCTGTTCCTAACCAAAATGATCCATCATAGGTTTGTGTGATAGAGTTAATTGAAAGATTTCTAATGTCATTTCCATCACCATGCCAAGTGATTTTATCTTCTTTGGGTGCATAGCTCAACAATCCATAGGCGTCTGTTCCAATCCAAATGGTATTATTTGTATCCTCATAGATAGAAAAAACAATCAAATCTGAACTTAAACTCTTAATGACCCGCTGAATTTTTTCATTGATTGAAGTAATCACTTTTGTTTTTGGATTATACCTAAAAACCCCTTTGCGCGTTCCTAGCCATACGTTGTCGTAAGAGTCAACAGCAACCTTTCTGATGTTACCTTGATCAAGTTCAAAATCTGTAAATTGTTTTTCATTGTAGTGGATAAGCTGGTTTTTACTGATATCAAACGAATGTAATCCCCCCGAAAAAGTGCTAATCCAGATTACTCCATTTGAATCTTCTGAAAAACTAACCACCTTGTTCGATTTTAATTTATGAGGAGTAGAATCAGTATTTATGTTTATGAAATTCTTGGTTCCGTTTCGTAAAAGATATAAGCCATTATACCAAGATGCAATCCAAATATTTTGTTGACTATCAATAAATAAACTTGGGATATCAAAACTACTTAAGCCCTTGGCAATCTTGTTTTTGGGATCATTCAGATGGATATATTCATTTTTAAATGAGTCATAAACATATACACCATTATCCACTGAACTAAACCACATTCGACCTCGATTGTCTTTTACAATCGAAGAAATTGATAATGGAAAGGGACGAATGTTGTCCTGGGTATTGTTTTGTAAAAACTTAAATTTAAAATGATTAGGGTCAAATTTCACTAGACCTCGGTCATAAAAACCCAACCAAATGCGGTCCCTGGCATCACAAAGAATAGACCATACTGAATTGGACTGAATTCCAAATGAACTCTCTTTTTCTTTTAGATGCTGTCTTAGCACTTTGCCATCATATGACACAACAAATAATCCATCGTTTTCAGTACCCAAAATCATGTAACTGTCATTATACTCCTGCACTGCAAAAATCCTCTTCTTTGTGATTTCGTAATGCAGTACCTCAAAGCTAATCACCCCATTTGGAAGGATTTTGAAAAGACCGTTTTCTGCTGTTCCGATCCAAATATTCCCAAAATGGTCTTTGCCAAGACTCATGACTTCGGTATTGTTTGGAGTTTTGTTTTTTGTAAACCTGTATGAGGCTCTGGTAAGTTTCATTGTATTTCTGTCAACAATAAAAACACCATAATTAGAACCAACCCAGACGCGCTTCAATTGATCAACGACAATATCATTAATTAATAGTCCATTTTCATCAATCGAATCTGGGATGCTAATTTTATCAAATACTTTATTTTTTGTATTAAAAAAATAGATACCTTTTTGATGTGTTCCTACCACCAGAACGTCGTTATCTATTTCGCAAAGGGCATGAACAGAAGTACTTTCTGAAGCTGGATTAAATAATGAAAAAGACTCGTCATTGGGATTAAAAAAATTAATACCATTTTGGGTAGCAATCCAAAGACCTTGATTTTTTTTGTAAACCAAATCATAAATTGTAGAGTTTGAAATAGAAGATTTAGAAAATGGATCATGGTTGTAAATTTCAACATTTAACCCATCATAACGCTTTAAACCACCACCATAAGTCCCAATCCACATATAATTATTCGCATCAGTAGTCATACATGTTATGGCACGATTTCCTACATCTGGGTTTGTCTTTACAAATAAAAAAGAAGGGTCTTGCGCACGAATTTGAGCAAAAAAGACTGTAGATATAGTAAATAAAACAATTCGAATCATCAGCTAAAGCTACTATAAAAATTGAATCAAAACTTTGATTGTAATATATTATTTCAAACAAGCTATGAAATAAAAGTAACAATTTAAATAAATTGATGAATTAAAATTACTATGTTTAGTCAATTTTAAAAACCAAACTGCAGATGGCTACTACTTACAAAAACCAACTGTTAATTCTTCTTTTTTCGCTCTCAATAAATGCGTTTGCTCAATATGCTTCTCATTCAAAGCCAAACATATTTATTTACATCGCAGACGATCAAAATAGTTGGGATTATGAAATATTTGGCAATAGTCAAGTGAAAACACAAAATTTTGATCGTTTGGTCAAGGAAGGCTTGCGTTTTTCCAATGCATAC
Source organism: Flavobacteriaceae bacterium UBA5950 (assembly GCA_002430545.1). Classification (GTDB taxonomy): domain Bacteria; phylum Bacteroidota; class Bacteroidia; order Flavobacteriales; family Flavobacteriaceae; genus UBA724. Next base: position 16,025 of record DJCM01000001.1, on the reverse strand, counting down.
ACCACGCAGGCGGTTTGTGCACCCAGCAGATCTCAGTTGTTTACAGGACTTTATCCTATGAAAAATGGTTGCTTTGCAAACCATCTTCCTGTCAGAAATGTTAAGGATATCAATGATTTTATGTCTGAATTAGGATATGAAGTCGTACTTGCTGGTAAGGGCCACATCAAGCCAAATTCGGTTTTTAATTGGACTCGCTATTTCCCAACCAATAGTGACAGAAGCATTCCAATCAATAAAGTTGAAGATTATATTGCCAATGCCCAAAAACCACTTTGCATTATTTTCTCATCTGACTTGCCACATGGTCCATTTCCAAAATCAAATGATTATAACAACAAGCCCTTGGACTATGACCCCACATCAAAAAGGGTCTCCTCAAAAATTGGTGCTTACAAGGCAGGGTATTATCAAAATATTGAGGATGATAACGCTCAATTGGGCAGAGTTTTACATATGCTTGAAACTGTATCAGATTTGGACGAGTCTGTATTTGTATATATTTCAGATCATGGGTTGAAAGGAAAATGGAGCGTTCGAGAAACGGGACTTAAAATACCAATGGTTATACGATGGCCCAATGTTATTGCTCCCAACACAACAAATGACAAACTCGTTTCTATTGTGGACATTCTTCCGACGATAGTTGAAGTCTCAGGTGGAAAAAAAATTGAGAGTCTAGATGGGAAAAGCTTGATCCCTATAATACAGAATAGTAATACTTCTTTTCGAGATTATATTTTTGGAATCGCAACGCGTCAAAACATACAAAAATGTTATGTTTTCCCCTCGAGGTCTGTTCGTGATCATCGTTATAAATATGTTGTCAATTATAATGCCAAAGAAGTAGTTCAAGATAATCTTGGGTCGAATGAACATATAAATTATTTTATTGAGCGTGGAGCTAATCAATTTGCCGACGTGCCATTTGAGGAGCTCTACGATTTAGAAGTAGATCCTTATGAACATATCAACCTTGCCCAGGACGAAGCTTTATTGGCCATTAAGCAAAAATTATCGTCAGTACTCAATGACTGGATGACCAGTCAAAATGACGTTCTTACTCAGCACAAGATGCCTATCATCAAGCCAACATTGCATCCACTTGACAGACCATCTAAATGGAACAATCCCAAAAAAGAATCTCAATCTACATTATCGAATACTGATTATATATTTTCTCATTATTAGAGGTGTCTTATAAAATAATTATATGAATTTGTTGTATCATTTTTTGGTTGGATATTTATAAAATCAAAAAATATAGGTACTTACTTTTATGCATTAAAACAACAAACTATGCCTTTTAAAATTTCCTTTATAAAACCTTTAGTTTTATTCGCCTTTCTTTTTCTTATTATTTCCTGCATGAACAACACAGGGGCTCAATTAGAAGAAAAGAAAAGTTTACATCCAGATTTTAATAACAGTCCATTGGTTTCTGATATCTTCACAGCAGACCCTTCGGCACATATTTTTGAAGATCGAATATATATCTATGCATCACACGATATCGAGTCTGGAGGTATTGAGGATGATAGTGGTAATCATTTTAATATGATTGACTATCATGTTTTATCAATGAATTTGGATGGGAGTGATGTAACAGTTCACCCCGTTGCACTATCGGTTGATGATGTAGATTGGGCAGAAAGTAAGTTTTGGGCACCTGACGCAGCATTTAAAAATGGAAAATATTACCTCTATTATCCTGCCAAGGATAAGGATAATGTCTTCAAGTTAGGAGTGGCTGTTAGTGATCTTCCAGAAGGTCCATTTACTCCTCAACCCGAGCCAATGAAAGGAAGCTACAGTATTGATCCTGCTGTTTTTATCGATGATGATGGTTCAGCCTATATATATTTTGGTGGAATTTGGGGGGGACAACTCCAAAGATGGGAAAATGGATCCTATGACAAAAATGGTTCTTTGAAGGATTTGGGAGTACCAAATGCACCTTCGATAATGCCACGAATGGCCAAGCTGTCAGATGATATGCTTGAGTTTTCAGAAGAGGTACAAACCATCGACATCATTGATAAAGATGGAAATCCAATTTTGACCAAAGACCTAGAGCGTCGCTTTTTTGAAGCACCTTGGATTCACAAATATGAGGGTGTGTATTATATGTCCTATTCTACAGGAGACACACATCTAATCGCATATGCAACAAGTGATAACCCCTATGGTCCATTTGTCTATCAGGGAACAATGCATGAGCCTGTACAGGGATGGACAAACCATCACTCAACATTGAAGGTTGCAGACCAATGGTATTTTTTCTATCACGACACAGAATTGTCAGGAAAAACACATCTAAGAAATGTGAAGTTTACTTCATTTGATCACAATAGCGATGGAAGTATTGACCCAATAAAAACATATTTTGGTTCTGATTTTAGATTTTAATAAACATTATATCATTGTTTAGTTTAGGCTTAGATATCGGAAGTTCGTCAGTAAAAGCTGCTTTGACTGTAACCCTTACAGGGAAAAAAATCGCTTTTGTGCAAGAACCAAAAGACGAAATGGAAATGATAAGTGTTCAGTCGTCGTGGGCAGAGCAAGATCCAAATCATTGGTGGAAAATCGTTTGTAGTGCAACAAAAAAATTATTGCAAAACAGTGGGGTTGACGCTAGTAAAGTCCAAAGAATTGGAATTGCATATCAAATGCATGGACTAGTTGTTGTTGATGAATCGGGTGAGTGTTTGAGAAATTCAATCATTTGGTGCGACAGTAGGGCAGTTTCGATTGGAGAAAAAGCATATGAAGATTTGGGTGCAAAAAAATGCATGGATCACTTGCTCAATAGCCCTGCAAACTTTACAGCATCCAAACTAAAGTGGGTCAAAGAAAATGAACCCCACATTTATGAAAAGATTCATAAATACATGCTGCCAGGAGATTATATCGCTTACAAGTTTAGTGGAGAAATGACAACGACGATCAATGGTCTTTCTGAGGGCACGATTTGGGATTTCAAGTCCCAAGAGGTTGCCCAATGGCTTTTCGATTATTATAATATCGATTCTTCGATGACTCCGACAATCGTTCCCAATTTTGTGACACAATGCTTGGTGAACAAAAAGGGAGCAGAAGAAAGTGGCTTAAAGGAAGGAACGCCGATTACATATCGCGCTGGAGACCAACCCAACAATGCTTTTTCGCTGCATGTTATCAATCCAGGAGAAGTTGCTGCAACTGGTGGCACATCTGGGGTGGTTTATGCATTGACAGATCAACTGAAATCGAAAGAGCATCAAAGAATTAACCATTTTGCTCACATCAACTATTCCAAAGAATCTCCTATTGTTGGTAAGCTGCTTTGTATCAATGGTGCAGGAATTCAATATCGTTGGATGAAAAATAACACTGGTGCCAACAGTTATGAGGAAATGAATCAATTGGCAACAAAACAGGATATCGGATCAGACGGATTACTGGTTTATCCTTTTGGAAATGGTGCCGAGAGGATGCTCAATAATCAGAATATAAATGCTAGATATCTTAATTTGAATCTGAATCAGCATGACCTCGGGTCTATGTACAGAGCAACCCTTGAAGGAATTGCCTTTTCGTTTGTTTATGGAATTAAATTCATTGAGGATGACAATTTTGATTTAGCTTTAATCAAAGCTGGAAATGATAATCTTTTTCAATCTGCTGTATTTAGCCAAACAATAGCTACATTGGTTGGGAAGGAAATTCAATTGTACAACACCACTGGCGCAATAGGAGCTGCAAGAGCGTCTTCTACCAATGTTGAAGACCTAGATGCTTTTGTGAAAATGAGTACCAAAAATGACTACTTTAAGAGTTTTACACCAGAAAAAGATGCAGCAAAATACGAGATGGCATTTTCCAACTGGACGAATGAACTTGAAAAAATGATTAACTGACAAAACCAAAACCAATGGCCAACATTGAATATTTTAAAGGAATAAATAAAATTCCATTCGAAGGAAGCGAATCTGACAATCCATTTGCATTCAAATATTATAATCCTGATCAAATCGTCGCTGGAAAAACGATGCGTGATCACTTTAAATTTGCAATTGCTTATTGGCATAGCTTCTGTGGCCAGGGAACTGACCCATTTGGTGCAGGAACACAAAACTTCCCATGGGATAAGTCAACAGATCCAGTTCAAGCAGCTCGAGACAAAGCAGATGCAGCCTTTGAGTTTATCTCGAAAATGGGGTTTGATTACTACTGTTTCCATGATTATGATTTGGTTCAAGAGGCATCAACACTGGTAGCGTCTGAAAAAAGAGTAATTGCAATCACTGACTATCTCAAGGAAAAACAAGCAGAGACTGGCATCAAATTATTGTGGGGAACAGCCAATTGTTTTTCTAACCCAAGATATATGAATGGCGCTGCAACAAACCCCGATTTCAATGTTGTAGCTCATGCAGGAGCACAGGTAAAAATTGCCATTGATGCGACCATTGCCCTTGGTGGTGAGAACTATGTGTTTTGGGGTGGGAGAGAAGGATATATCAGTTTGTTGAACACCGATATGGGCAGAGAATTGGCTCACATGGCTCGTTTTCTAACGATGGCTAAAGATTATGCTCGAAGTCAAGGATTTAAAGGGACTTTCTTCATCGAGCCTAAACCAATGGAGCCATCAAAACACCAATATGATTTTGATGCTGCAACTTCAATTGGGTTTATTCAAAAATATGGACTGCAAGATGATTTTAAATTGAATATTGAGGTAAACCATGCAACACTAGCCCAACACACTTTTGAGCATGAATTGGCAGTAGCTGCAAATGATGGGATGCTTGGCAGTATAGACGCCAACAGGGGGGATTATCAAAATGGTTGGGACACTGACCAATTTCCCAACAGCATTGAGGAAGCAGTTCGTGCCATGATTGTTTTTCTTAGAGCAGGTGGCTTGCAGGGTGGTGGTGTAAATTTTGACGCAAAAATTAGGCGTAACTCAACAGATTTGGAGGATTTGTTTTTTGCTCATATTGGAGGTGCTGACACCTTTGCTAGAGGACTAATTGCTGCTGATAAGATTATTAACGATCCATCTTTTTCAAAAATTGTAGACCATAGATACGATTCATTTAATCAATCAAAGGGAAGGGATTTTGAAGAAGGTAAATTACAATTGGCAGACTTATATAAATTAGCATTAAATACAGATTCAATTCCAGCTACAAGTGGAAAACAAGAACGACTAGAAAATATTATCAATCAAAACATATAAATTATGACTTCAGTATTAGAAACTTTAGACTGGATTGTATTAAGCATCTATTTCCTGGCACTAATTGCAGTTGCTGTTTGGGTGGTTTTACAAAAAAATAAAAACACAGAAGATTACTTTTTGGCAGGGCGAAACGTTGGCTGGTTTGTGATAGGGGCTTCCATTTTCGCTTCCAACATTGGTTCGGAACACGTAGTTGGATTGGCTGGTACAGGATTTGAATCAGGTACTCCCATGGCTCACTACGAGTTGCACGCGTGGATCGTACTCCTTCTTGGGTGGCTGTTTTTACCCTTCTATATTAGAAGTGGTGCTTTTACAATGCCAGAGTTTTTGGAAAAGCGATTTGATAGTAGATCCAGGTGGTTCTTGTCTGTTTTCTCTCTTCTTGCATACGTACTAACTAAAGTGTCAGTAACCATCTACGCTGGTGGTATCGTTGTTTCTGAATTATTGGGAATTCCTTTTTGGTATGGAGCAATAGGTGTTGTTGTTTTTACTGGAATATATACAGTCATTGGAGGGATGAAAGCAGTAATTTATACAGAAACCCTTCAGACAATTGTTCTAATTTTAGGATCAATCGTCATCACTTACTTGGGACTTCAAGAAGTCGGGGGATGGAATGAATTGCAAGACACTGTTCGTGCTGTCAGCCCTGATCATTTCAATATGTGGCGACCAATGTCTGATCCAGATTTTCCTTGGACAGGATTGTTGATAGGGGGAACGATTGTCGGAATTTGGTATTGGTGTACTGACCAATATATTGTGCAAAGAACACTCGCTGCACACAACATCAAAATTGGTCGTAGAGGAGCCATTTTTGGAGCCTATCTGAAATTATTACCCATCCTTATCTTTTTAATCCCTGGAATCATTGCATTTGCACTAAACATTCAAAACCCTGAAGTATTTGCAATTGAGAAGGCCGATCGAGCCTTTCCGATGCTTGTCAAGACGCTACTGCCAGTGGGGCTAAAAGGACTTGTAGCTGGAGGACTGATGGCAGCACTTATGAGCTCTTTGGCATCAGTTTTTAACTCTTGCTCTACAATTTTTACAATAGATATTTATAAAAAATTAAAGCCAAACAAGTCAGAAAGAGAATTGTTGACCACTGGAAAAATCGCAACAGGAATTATTGTTGTATTGGGCATCGTTTGGATTCCAATCATGGAACGAATCGGAGGTGGTGTAATGTATCAATATTTACAAAACGTTCAATCCTATATCGCTCCTCCTGTGACTGCTGTTTTCTTACTTGGTATCATTTGGAAAAGAGTAAATGCGCAAGCTGCGATTTCTACACTTATTGCAGGTTTGGTACTTCTTGTATTGCGACTTTCATCTGAGATATACTATCAAGCAGATATTTCAGCAGGTGCAGTACATGACAATCTGATGTATGGCTTTGCAACAATCAATTTTGCTCACATGGCTATATTTATGTTTCTATTTTCTGTAGCACTGTGTATATCAGTAAGTTTAGCTACTAGTCCTCCAGATTATAAAAGAATTTCTGGATTATCATTTGGTACACTCACCAAAGAGCATAAGCTCGAAAACAAAGGATCCTATGACACAATCGATGTTGTGCTATCAGTTGTTTTGGTTGCTATTGTAATTGGAATATTGATGTACTTTACAAACTAGTAAAACTCAATTAGTGATCAACTATTGCTTTATAATTTTAAAGCTTTTGGTCATTCCTTTTTCAGACAGAACTTGAACAATATAAGTTCCAGACTTCAAGTGTGATAAATTGATTTTGACACTCTGTTGCTCGAGGTTTGGAATAGCTTTTACATCATATTTCCGACCTGAAATATCAACAATTTTGATTTTAGATTGTAAATCCAAATTGATCAAATGCAGCTCATTCGACACTGGGTTTGGAAACAGTGTAATGTCGTGATGTGATTTTATTTCATTACCCCATTCATCAATGCCTAGTGAAGGCTCTATATATTCATATGCTCCAATGTCAACGATATCATCAACAGTATTGAAATCAACTTCTGGCGATCCTTGAGAAACTAATGAGAAATTGTCTATAAAAAAATCAACACCTGTTCCATTAACAACTGGTGGGCCTTTAACATATAAAAAGTCGCTATAATTTTGATGTGTATAATCCGCAATTAATAGAGTCCATTCATTGCTGCTAATTTCAATTGGACTGGTAATATTGTTATATGAAGCAGTACCGTCTATGGTTTCACGCACTATTAATTGTGCAGTGCCATTTGGCTGAGTATTTTTAACCCATAAGTATATTGTATAATTTTCATCGACAACTAAACTAGACAAGTCAAATTTTGCGCTGTGCCAGTTTTTAGTTCTCCCAAATACTTTCATGCTTTTATTTCCATGCTTACTCGCCTGTTCGCTTAACTGTATCTCATTACTAGAGCTATCGTTTGACCAATTTACCCAACCATCAAAGGAGGATTCAAAACTTGAGGATGATTGAATATTTTCAGGAAGAATTGGTCTTGCATTTCCAAGGATATCCGATAGAGGAGAATATTCCGACATACCAGCATTTATTGCTGGAGAGGTAGCTAGTAAAGAAAAGTCAACATTGTCCATATAGGTTTCCCAATCTTCTATTTCATTAGCATCATCAGAAAGGTCAGGTGGATTTACAAATTGAGGAGATATATTAATCATATTTTCAGGTGTCTGATTTCCAGGGTAAGCGACTGTCCCTGTAACAAAAATATTGTTTGTAGCTATTTTTTCTCCATCATTAAAATTTTCAACAACATCTTCTGTCGCTGGATCATCTACAGTAAATGGATTGTCAACATTATCTAATTTCAAGGCAGAATAATCAGAATATCGTGTAACAACTATATTGTTTACAACTTTCACACTTTTAACGAAATTGGAAATAATTCCTGCTACTTTTTGACCTCCGTGTCTTGGGTTACCATCTGCTACTGACTGGTCTTGAATAATCTCATGTACTCCATTGAAATAAATTGTATTATTTCTAATAATCGCAGAGCTGTAATTTGATCTGTCGAAATTAATTCCATTTTTTCCATTATTAACACAAAGATTGTTTTCAAATAAAAATGTACCCAAGTATCCTGGCCGAGGATTTGTATCACTCGGAGAGTGACTCCTAGTAACATAAAGTCCTTGTCCATCTAAGATTGTAGAGTAACCCGCATTACCATAATTTCCTTTGGGGGGTTGTGCATTGTCTGGAAAACTTGCCATATAAAATGGAATACGATTCCAGTTGTTGTAAACCGTATTTCCTCTAATGATCATTTTAATATCTGTTGTATTATCATCATCATTTACAGCAATTGTCTCAGCAAAAACAACTGCACTTGATGCAGACGATGTCCACCAAGTGGTGTTATAGATAGTATTGTTTTCAATCGTGATGTAGTCACTATCATTAAACCTTATTCCAGATCCAGGTGTGTCATGGACAATATTGTTTCGAATAATGATATGATGATGGTCGTCATAACCACCCCAAATTCCTTTTCCAGAAAAATAGGAGTAGTTGTTATTGTTTTGGTTTTCAGACTCCTTTAAAGTAATCCTGTTTCTACGATTCATAATCGCCTGATTGTATGTGATCGACTGCGAGGGTCCCTCAACCTCAAAGCCTTCAACAATAACATAACTTGCATTTGGGCCAAGCTTAATACCACCTTGTCCATCAAAAATAATTTTGGGCCTGTGGTTTGGATAGTTTTTTACAGTAATGTAGCCATCAGTTTCATTACCAGCTTTATTTATCGTGACAACATGTGGGTTATTGAGGTTTTCTCCGTTGCTGAACACATAATTGTTACCTGCAGAATCTTGCTGCGTAGCATCTTCATAAAATGAAACAAATGGCTCACCAGCACTTTCGTCAGTGTATATGCCATCCATGACATATACTGTTCCACCTGCATCAACAGAAGCAATTGCTTTGTTGATAGTCTTATAGGGTTGAGACTCACTTCCTGGATTTGAATCGCTTCCCTGGTCATCAACATAGTAATCTTGACTACAAACAAAGGTTGTAGATAAACAAAACCAAAAACTAAACGATAAAATTTTCATTTATAAGAATTTTCCGTAAAAGTAACTTCTAAAAGTGATCTAAAATATTAAGAATGAGGCAAAAATTATAAAAAATGAAATGTGTGAGTAAAAGATAAATATTGGTGAATCTATTAGTAAACCATTGTATAATCTGTTAAATGAACAAAATATGATATTAAATAACGAGAATGTATTAAAATGCACCCCGCTAATATTGTAATTTAGTACTAATCAACAATAACTAAGAAACAATGAAAAAACTTTTCCTAATTTTATTTTCAATCCCATGCCTTCTGTTTGCGCAAGATAAGATGCTAAGTGGTGTTGTTCTTGATGATATTGGCGATCCACTTCCTGGCGCAACCGTACAAATCAAAGGGATTGATCAGGTAGGTGCAATCACAAATTTTGATGGAGAGTTTTCTATCCTTCTTGACTCTCCAGACCAATCTATTGTTGTTTCTTATATTGGCTTTATCTCTGAGACGGTGGATGTCAATGGTCAAAAAAATGTCACAGTAACTCTTACACAAGATGTTTCAGAATTGGAAGAAGTAGTTGTGATTGGATATGGAACTGTATTGAAAAAGGATCTTACAGGTTCTGTCGCCTCAGTTGAAGTATCTGACGAAATAGCAAGGCAATCCTCAACTGTTGACCAGCTATTGCAAGGAAGAGCAGCAGGAATCTATGTTACTCAAAATGCTGCCAACCCTGGATCTGGAATTAGTGTGAGAATTAGAGGCGCTAGTAGTTTGCGTGGTAACAATGAACCATTATACGTAGTTGACGGCATCATTGTTTCGTCTGCCAGTGAGGATGTTGTAGCCACTGGAGGAGGTAACACTGGTCAGGAGCAGCAAAATGGTCTTAACGGTATCAATCCTCGCGATATTGAAGATATTCAAATTTTAAAAGACGCTTCTGCCACTGCAATCTATGGCTCTAGAGGTGCCAATGGTGTTGTTTTAATTACCACCAAAAAAGGAACTCCAAACCAGGTCAAAACGAATATTTATGTAAACACTTCGATGAAAAGCATCTCAAAAAGGTATGATGTACTTGACGCTTTTGATTATGCACGTTACAGAAACGAATCTAATTTAAGAACAACCGACACCAATTATCCTGCATTCCATATTGAAGGGGATCAAATTTTTCAAATTACGAATAACAATGGGGTTGTAAGTATCTCTGACACGCCTGTAACCCCAATAAATTGGCAAGATGAACTATTAAGTCCATCTCCAAGTATAAATGCTGGAGTTTCGATTTCTGGTGGTAGCGATAATGGAAATTACTATTTGTCAGGTGGTGTAAATGACAATAAAGGGCTGACAGAAAACTCAAGTTTTAAAAGTGGAGACATAAGACTCAACTTAAATCAGACCTTAAGTTCCAAGGTTAAAATAAATGCACGACTCAGTGGGTTTTTTAGCAAAACCAATTTTGCAGAAGGAGGCGATTTGCTTGGAAGTTCGAACCAAAGCTTTATTCGAAATTTGCTATCATTCAGACCCATACTTCCCGATGGGATAGTAGAGGCAGATAATACCGATGATTTAGGTATTTCTAGTCCTTACTCGTTTATCGATGACTTTGAAGACGTCTCTAGTGAAAATCGATTTTTTGGTTCTATCACTTCTACTTTTGAATTGGGCGTAAAAGGTTTGAGTTATCAAATGAGAGCTGGTGGTAACATTCGTACAAAAGAAAGAAGACGTTTTTATGGCTTGACAACTTATGTCGGTAAAAATGCGAATGGAATGTTACAGTTATCAAAATTAGAAGCGACATCTTTCCAGTTCACAAATACATTAAGATACAATAGAGCATTCAGAAGAAATAACAGAATAAACGCAGTATTGGGTGTGACATACGATCAGCGAAACAATCAAAATATGACTTATGTTGTACAAGATTTTGTAACGCTTGAAAAAACAACCGAGCAGCCCTTTTTTGGTCAGGTTATTTCTAGCCCATTAGCTAACATAGATTCCGAGGTAAAGCTATTTTCAGTTTTAGGACGTGTGAATTATGTTTTTAACAATAAGTACATCCTTACTGCTAGTTTTAGAAGAGATGGAATTTCAAAATTTTTAGAGGATTCTAGATATGGACTTTATCCATCCACAGCTTTTGCTTGGAATATGCATCGTGAAGATTTCATAAAGGATATTCCATTAATTGATGAGTTGAAATTGAGAGTCGGTTGGGGGCAAATTGGAAACCATGGTATTGGAGCGTATGGTACATTATCTAATTATGGTATAAACACCTCTGTTTTATATGGAACCCCTACCAATGGAACGAGTGTACCCTTAATTCTCAATAATATTGCAAACCCAACGCTAACTTGGGAGACGACTGAGCAACAGAACCTTGGTGTCGATTTTTCTCTTGCGAACGGCTTGATCACGGGAACAATAGACGTCTATGACAAGCTCACGAAGGATTTACTTATCAATTCAAATGTTGCACCATCCACAGGGTTTAACAATCTATTGATAAACAAAGGTGAGCTATCCAACAAAGGACTTGAAATTGCAGTCCAAATTAGTCCTGAAGAAAAGGAAGATTTTGGATTCAGTTTTGGTGGAAATATTGCATTTAATAAAACTAGAATTGAAGGATTATCATCACAGCCTTTATCATCAGTTTATTTAAACGATTCATATGCTGAGCAAAAAAGATTTTATTTAGGAAATACGATAAGTCGAGGAAATTATTTTAAATATCCTGCCAATATTTTTGTTGAGGGTGAGGAAGCGTCCCTATTTTATGGTTTCAAAACTTATGGTATTTACCAACCAGACGATGATTTTATAGGTGGGGCTGAGGCTGGTGATGTAAGAATTATTGACATCAATGGAGATAATAAAATTGATATAAATGACCGTACTATTATTGGAAATCCTAATCCTGATTTCACATTTGGGTTGAATCTCTCCTTAAATTATAAGTCATTTTCGCTATCTGCCCTAGTTAATGGAGTTTATGGAAATGATATCATAAACGGGAATTCTCTTCAAATGGGTAATGCAGAGGGATTATACAGGAATATTACTCCTGAGGCATATCACAATGCGTGGCGTCCAGAAAAAGTAGGTCAATATTCACCAAGCGCAATAACCCATCCAAGGATTGGTTATAAGGTTATTGAAGAACCAGAGTACCTAGCAATATCTGATAGATTTGTTGAAGATGGCAGCTATTTACGTCTTAAAAATATCACTCTTGGTTATGACTTTTCGTTATCAAAAAATAGCCCACTTAAAAGTGCAAATATTTATGTAACTGGTCAAAACTTGTTAACGTTTACAAACTACAGAGGATTCGATCCTGAAGTCACTAGCTTTATGTGGAATGGCTTGATCAATGGAGTTGATTGGAACGGACCACCAAATGCAAAAACCATAATCATAGGATTAAATCTCAACTACTAATCATGCTTAAAAATTCAATACTAATCATGGAAAAATTTAGAATACAAAAGATATCAAAATTATTTTCGCTTCTTTCAGTTGGGGTTTTAGTTCTATCATGTGATTTGGATGAGAACCCACCCTTTTTGGTTGATCCCGTATCACTTTATAACAACGTAACGAGTTCCGAATATGCACGAGATGGCATATATGCCGCTTTTACGCATTACAATGCAATGGAGCAGCGTATGTTTGTTGAAAACGGTTATTCAGGTCTTTTTACCACTAGAAGGGGAGGGAACAAACTTAGTTCTGTATGGATGAATGGAGTTATGAAGTTAAACCCGAATGAAAATGTTGACAATCAAAACACCTGGGTTGGGCTATATCGCATAGTCTCTCGAGCGAATGCAACTATTGAAAATTCTGTTTACGATCTAGATTCAGATGATCCATCTCAACTTAGAATTAATGACGTTGCTGGGCATGCATATTTTAGCAGAGCTTTCAGTTATTTTTCCCTCACTAGGCTTTGGGGAGACATTCCAGTCTGGACAAGTCTCGCTACATATGATGATATTCATAGAGCAAAGACTCCAACGAAAGAAGTTTATAATCTTATTATTGAAGATGCAAAGCAAGCCAAATCACTGTTGAATGGATCTGCCGGCCTTGGTTTTCCAAGAGCTCACGCTGCTCAGATGCTTTTGGCTAAAGTATATATGCTTTTGGCAACAAATCCAGAATTGCAAGACGCCAGCTTATCGGAGATGGATTATTGGAATTTAGCATATACAGAAGCCAAAGACATATATACGTCCGGAGATTATTCTTTAGTAGCTGATTATGCATCCTTGTTTGACGGAACAAATGAAAATTCAGATGAGTCAATTTTTGAACTTCAGATCAGTCAAGACGCTACAAATTCCCAAATGGCACGAAACTACACACCTTGGAGATATAAAGCAGGACAAGCCTTTGGCTGGTTTTCTGTATCCGCAAGTGTTTACGACTATCATGTTGCACATTATCCTACAGACCTGCGTTTGGATGCTACTTATATATCCGATTACATTCAAAGGTGTGGCGGCTGTGATACAGAGGGTAATCCACACCGCACTTATCCAACTAATTCATCAAGAGGAAGTTTTGGAAATGCCCATCCATATTTATTTAAACATGCTGAAAAGGATAGAAATCACACAAATCAATTTAACAGCCAAAATTTAATAATATACAGATATGCTGATTTATTACTCATGCTAGCTGAAATTTCGAATGAGCTTGAAAATGGTGAGGAGTTGGGCTATGTCACTGAAGTTTTAGAACGTTCTGGTCAAATACCACATGGAGGGTATCTGGCTGACAAGGATAGTTTTAGAGACGCCATCATGGATGAGTATCGTTTTGAGCTGCTTGGTGAGGGTCTTGACTCTTACAATAACAGAAGAAGGGGATATGCTTATTTCTTAGAAAATACAATCAATCGACATAACAATAATCCAAATTTTAAGGCATCAGTCGATGTGCTCTTAAATGACGTCGAGTCTGAGGTTATGTTACTTGAAATACCACTACTTGAAATAAATAACAACGAACTACTAAATGATTAAATCATGAAAATTTCAAAAATTTTATTTTCAATTCTTTTCACATTTTTCTTTATTGTTTTGAGTTGTGATGATGAAGAAACAGTTGAATTGTACGAGCCACAGTTAATTGATGCAGATTCAACATCTTTAGTTTATGAAAAATTAACATCATATCCATCACTGGGCAGTATTCAAAGTGCTAATCCAACGACTAGCGATCTTGAAACCCCTTATGGTTTTCGTATTTTAAAAACATCATCTCCCACGCAAAGTAATTTTGTACAAGCTGCCTTTACAATTGATCGTGAGAGTGGTATTATTTCTTACGGCAACATCAATAATACAATCAGTACAGGTACGTTTTCTATTGATGTAGGTCTTGTAAACGCTAGTGGCATGGCAGTATATGAAAATGCATTTGAGCTTATCATTTTGGATGTTCCTGTAGAAGTTGTTATTGATAAAAATGAAGTAGAGGCAGGTATATTTGAGCAGGGTGTGATGGCAACTATTTCATATACAGATACTTCTGGATTAGATGAAATCACATCTGCAACTTATAAGCTAATAGACCCACCTCCTGGTTTTGAAATTAACTCTTCAACGGGTGCTATTTCAAAAGTGAAAGGAGCTGCTTCAGGACATAATAGTTTGAGTGTTGAAATAGAAACTAATGTCGGAGTGGTAATGGCTTCCAATGTTCTTACTGTAAATGTAGGGGAATCTCCGACAATTGAAATATTTCAGCAAGATGGATCGACACCACTCACCAAAACAGTTTTGTCACCAAATACTGCATATACAACTTCAGCACCTGAACTGACTGGAATGATTCCAACTAAATGGGAAGTTGTTTTCCCAACTTCACTTGTAAACAATGATTCTGAATTGGGAGCAGTAATTGATTTTTCTAGTTCATTTAGTGTTGAAGAGCCCTCAGGTAAAGTATTAATCGCTGCAGATGCAGGACTCCCCTTAGGCATTCATACCCTAGGACTCAAAGCTACCAATGCAACTGATGATGAATTTGAATTTGAAGATGTATTAACAATAGAGGTTGAGGAGCGATGGGAAACAACCCCTGTTTATGAAAATGATTTTAGCGTACAAGGTACTCAACTCGAAATACATAAAATGGGTAGCACGTCCAATGTAGTAAGTTTAAGAAACACTCACCCTAAATGTGATGATGGTCCAGTTTTGAGATTTGGAGTTTTTAATCCTGCGACAAATTATAATGATGGAGCTGCAGAATTTAAAATTCCTGTACAAGGCACATCAATTAAAAAACTAAGAATTAGTTTTTATGAAATTTTTGGTTATAATGATTGGTGGGTCAACAGGTACAAAAGAACAGTTTCTTCTTATCAAAGCACAGATGATACATCTTCTTTGGATACAACCAATTGGTCATTATTAGAGGCTAATTTCTCTAGCAATTATAGATTTGGTGATACATTTGCTCCATGGTCTATTGATAAATATAATCTTGTAAATACTGAGACAAGTACAATAAGCACATCAATTAAAAATGTGTCCTTTTTCATTAGACTTCAGTACGTTGGAGACACTTTAATTCCTGTAGGCAACGCGACAGGTGGCCAATGGCTGCTAAGGAATTTAAAAGTTGAGGCATCTAAAGCTTTTGCAGCAGAAGAACAATAGTTGGCCTTTAATTATAAATTGGATTGTAGTTATAAAAAATTAAAT
>DJCM01000009.1 GCA_002430545.1 Flavobacteriaceae bacterium UBA5950 | reverse complement strand
ATTCCAGATTAAAAGAGAAGAAATTTTTCTTGAAGAAAAATTTGGAAAAGAATTTTTATCTTATAAATCCAGAACCAGAAGATGGATATAGTAACTTTTAGATAAACTAAATCTTTTCAAACTTCACGAGTATGTCCTATCGTGTAGGACAGTTTGTCCTGTTTTATAGGACACTTTAATTTATAATATATTGATTATCAACAAAATAATTCAGTGGTTCGAGTCCAGTTGGGACCACTACTAACTCCCTAATAATCATGGAGTTAGTTATTTTTAGGCCCCTTTGGGTTTCATTTGCTCAAATCAGCACAATTGTAGCTGTTGTTGGGATCGGATTTCAGTGCTTTATCAATCATTTGTTGTGCGCCATCAACGCCTGTGGCAGACATACATTCTGGGTGTTTTGCAACTTGTCTTACAACCCAGCCATTTCCACAGCCAGCATCGATAAACGAAAACTGCTTTCCCCCTTTCAAAACCATAGAAAGCATTTCATCAACGGACTGCTGATGACCCTTTTCCATGCCCTCGTCACGACCAAGCTCAGCCCATTCTCCAAAAACAACTGTTGGCGAGCGTTTCATGGTGTAAGAAATGTTAAACTGTACAGCTCATGTCCTCACCACAACACAAAGGAGACTTGATCATCCCTTCGCAGCTTGGGCATTGAGAAACTTGTACTTCGGCACCATCATCTGTGGTGATGCTTCTGTTTTCGAGTGGGGAGTCACATTTTGCACAACTGGCATTCACTGCCATATCGCATTGACTACAAGTGTAAGTTGCCATAATATTAGTTTTTGTAAAGATATCGATTTTATCTCATCAAACTAAAGTGTCCGCTGTATATACGCCCATCTTCAAGCTCCAATCGAAACCAATAATCATCTGCTGGCAAGGGCTGCCCTTGATAGGTTCCATCCCAAAAATCATCGGCATTCGAAAGCTGGTACAAAAACCGACCATAGCGATCATAGATATATACAAGGGAGTTGCTATTAAAGGTTGTTTTCAACCCCAAAATTTGCCAAGTATCATTTATGCCATCGTTGTTGGGAGAGAAATATTTATAATAACCAACCACTCCAACTTGAGCAGATGATACTCCACAACCGTTTTTGTCACGAACCTTAACTGTTCGCATTCCAGGTCTTACTTGTTCAAAATAAGGGTCGTCTTGAAAACTGCTATCATCAAGAGCGTATTCATAGTCGCCGACCCCAAGATTGTCGATTATGATTTCCACAGTGTTTTCTTGACTAGAAAAGCCACTGATAATAACATCATTTATGTCGAATTTTGCAAACTCAGAGGTGATCACTTCAATCGATTTTGTTGTTGAGCAACCAATATCCCCTAACGTTGTTGCTGTAACAGTATAGGTACCACCAACATCGATTGTGATTTCAGATGAAGTGCTCACCCTTGTGATGGCATTGTTTTCATCTATGTATTCCCACACATAACTGTAGTTGTCAGAAGGGTTTTTGATTTCGAGGTCCAAAACAGTTTCATCCAAGCAAAGGACTCCTCCCTCTTGATCTAGATCAAAAGAAGGGTTTTCAAGAACATTAAAGTCGACAAACCCCACACTAATACAACTTGTGTTGATGGTGTTGACAAGCTCCACACGAATATAGGTCGATGGGGTATTGAAAAGCGGCGGAAGAGGAGAGGTCAAGGCATTACCTTGATAGTCAAAATAATAAACAGCAACATCTGTTTGCCCATTTAAAATATCTTTCTCTATGAATTGTGTATCAAAAGTTGCCATACCATCAATCACACCATCAGAATCATCACACAACTCTTGTATGGGGATGGGGTTGAAATTGGGGGTGTCATCGACAATAAATTCAATTTCTGTTTCTTCATAGCAGGAAGGAGTGTTGATTGAGGGGTCATTTTCTACCCGAGCAATTATTTTTTGACTACCAGATTGATAAGAATTTGGAAAGGCACCAGTAAAGAGCAAATTATAGTTTGTGTCAAAATAAGAAACCTGAATATTGGTCTGTCCTTTGGTGAGTTCTTGATAAGCCCTAGTCGTATCGAAAACAAACAAGCCATCGTCATCGTCATCGCATGCGCGAAAAGGAGCAACAGTATGAGCAGTTGGTAGCCTTTCGATATGTAGGTTGGCAACCTTTTTCAAGCCAATACATGTGATGGTATTTAACCCAACCACTTCTACATTTGCCCAAATTTCGTCAACCCAGTTTGCTCCATTTGGGACAGGGTTAGGGTTTTCATAATCAGTATTTTGGTCTATTTCATTTCTTTTCAGGGCAGCATATTCTAATGTGGGATAGTACTGAATCACCACCCCAGTCATGCGAAACAAAGGGTGTTCATTGAGAAGCGCTGTTGTGAGTGTATCGAATATGGTTGGTGGGAAAAGCGTTCGACCATCTTGTGTGGTTGAGGGAGGAATTTCACAAGCATCAAAATCGATTATAAAGCTATCCTTGATTTGACTTACAGCCATGTTGATACGAATTTCAGCATCACGAGCACAGCTCCCATTTGGGGCAAAGACATCGCTTGGTAAAATGTTATTGATTTGCACATAAACAACATCTTTAGGGATTGGGTTGCCATTGATATCAATGTTATAATAGGATGCTGGTTCATTGATTTTGCTTCCAGGCGATCTGGTTGAAGAGGTGTAATAGGTAAACTCCTCGTTTGAAGAGTTTGTGGAGATGAGGTTTTCAAAACTGCGCAGATTGGTCAGTACTATTCCATCCCAATTACCATCAGTTTCGTCACATTGCTCGAAAGTAATCACAGGCTGATCAATGACTGGCAAAGGGGTCAACACCAAGTCAAAAAGATTGGTTGTCGTGAAACAAGACAGGGAAGTCAAATTGTCTATAACACGAATATAGATTGTTTTTTTTCTGTTATCAGCGGCAGTCATTGTATAGGATGTTATGCCTGCTGTTGATGGGTCTTCTGCATCAGAAAGTGTTGTGTGATAACTAATGCTATACTGACCAGCAGTACCTCCAAGCAGTGCTTGTATTCGCGAATCGTTTAGTTGAAGATCGAAGGTGGTTATGTTGTCTATGTCGCTGCCGCTGGCTTGGTCATCACATTCATAATGAGGTTCAATTTCGATGTTGGGGGGGACTGGTTGAACTCGCAGCATGAAGGAATCAGTTTGATTGGACTCGCACCCAGTGGTTTTATTTTTTAGTCGATAATACAATTTTTGAGGGTTTGATGAGTTGCCAAACAATACAGACTTGTCAATGGCACTAGTGTCTGTTTCATTTATAAAAAATAAAACTTCAAGAAACGAGTCTCCATTGAGTATCGATAGCTCTTGCGCTTGCAGATCAAAGTCATTGACTCGCCTATTAAATGCATCCCCATCAAGGTCATTGTCACAAAGTACCATATCATTGGCTGGTAGTATAACAGGCAATGGGTTGACAACGATAGTCGTTTCGACTCTGCAAGTCACGCCATTGGTTGTGACTTCATAAAAATAGGTTGTTGTTTCAGGAGGGGACTCAGTGATAGAGCT
Source organism: Flavobacteriaceae bacterium UBA5950 (assembly GCA_002430545.1). Taxonomy (GTDB): domain Bacteria; phylum Bacteroidota; class Bacteroidia; order Flavobacteriales; family Flavobacteriaceae; genus UBA724. The sequence goes on along the minus strand of DJCM01000009.1, from coordinate 4,931 downwards.
TGTTTCAACCCCATCAAAAACAATATCAGCCCCTGTTGAGGGGTTTATTTTTCCCCAAACCACATCTGTGGTACCAGTAAACTCAAATACAGGCCAAGAATCTCCATTACCTTGGGAGTTATCTGTCATGTCATTCCAAGTTTTTATCGTATTAAAATCGAATTGGCCATAGTCTTCTTCTCCATCCTCTTCATTGGTATTACAACAGTCATTTGGCTCATCCGAAGTCCAATTGGCAAGTTCGTCGGTGAGTATTCTTCCATCAAGCCATTGCCACCCTTCATCGATCTCATTATTTGGGTTTAAAGAAGATAATTGACGCAAGCCCAGCCAAAAATGTATTCCAGGTGTCCCAGTAACGCCAAGCGAATTAAGGGCATCATAAACAGCACCCTCCTCTTCTTTGGAGTTGATCACATACATCGACGCACCTGCACCTAAGGATTGTATAAGGCTGTAGGCTTCAGTCCAAGCCATGGATTCTCTTTTTAAGAAATAGGATGAGGATTCGGATTGTAAAAAACGTTCAAAATCAGGATTCGCAATGGCAAAATCTTGTGCCGTTTGTGGCACACCATTGACAGTCAAGGTTACACTCTCTCCCTCACATATTTCTGTTTCAGAACTCAACAGCTCGGGATTGCTTATAAATGCATCTGTTTCAGCACGTGTTAAACTCACACAACCAACAGATGAATAAGCCTCTACATAATAAGTTTGGTCATGAACCAATAGTGTATCATCGCCCAAAGCACTCCCACCAGTAGAAGATAGAAAGACGCCAACAGACCCTCCAATATCATTTTTCAAATCTTCGATGGTTGGGACATCACTATTACAGTAGGTGTAAATGGGTTCGAGCGTTGGTGCATCAGGAATTTGGCTGACAGTCAGGATTACTCCCCCAATCGACTCAACAGGGCAGGCATATGTTGGTCTGGAGATAAGGACTTGTACTTCTGCACCATTCAGCCCATAATCTGTATTGACAGTGAGAGAATTGGTATTTGTGCCACTAAAGGTCGAATTGTCAACAATAGGCGCACCACCAATGACCCACTGAAAAACAGCATCGGTTGTGGGAGTATCGACAGAGAAAGTAGCAGCTTCACCTTCACAAACTTGCACTGAAACAGGATTTCCATTGGGAGAAATTTCTGCAGGGTCACCAAGCTCTTGAAAATCATAAATAGCATTATTGTCAAAGTCCTTTGGCAAAGAATCGTAATTGTGCCCAATCACCAAACCATTATCATCTATAGTATTTTCGTCGATGGTCAGGGGTGCTTGTTGAAGTCTTCCATCTTTGTCAGGGTCTAAAAACCCAGCTTCAATCACATCAAAACAACCATCCCCATCACTGTCAATGTCAAAAGCATCAGCAAGATTATCACCGTCTGAAAATGAATCTAGATCTACAATCTTAATATGCCCTTCGAAAACAGAATCAGCATTTGAGTCATTATGATGAGTAAATATCAAACCAGATGAATGGGACGCAAAAAACCTAAAACCTGCTGTAGTTCCAACAGCTGTACTGCTAAACCGAAATGTGATTTTGGAGCTATTGTATTGTGTAAAACCACTCACATAGTTATCATCGATAAGTATTTCAATTGTACCTGCTGACCCATCAAACAATGTGATGCTTTCAGAGGGGTCTATACTTTCAATAGTATAATAGGTGTTTTCTTCATCAGGTAAGGGTTGATTATTAGAAAACCCAAATGAAAAGTCAAGAGATTTTGGAACAACAGGTTTTAGTTCAAAACGAATCGCATCATTACTAGATTGTTTTGGAGGAAGGAAGGATGTAAACCGCCCATCATTGAAGGGAGTAAAGGTTCCATTACCAACCGACAGTACCTGAGACAAAACAGGGGTGCTGTAGGGAAGAGGGTTGTCAACCACAAGTTCAGGAGGGCTTGTGGTAAGATCAATTTCATAATCCCCCAAAGACTCTATTTTATCATAAATCCCATCATTATCATTGTCTAGGTCAATGTTATCAACCACCCCATCTTTATCCGAATCATTGGGACAAATGCTGACATTGATAGTAGAGGAGTACACAATACTGTTGGGAGACAAACAGTCAATCACCACCTCGAGGCGATAGGATCCAAATGAGTCAGGGGTATATTCAGAACTGTCGGATGATCCAGTAAAGATGTTCTCCCACGACCCGTCAGCTTTTTGTTTTTGCCATTTTAGGGAGTCGTAATTTTCAGCATTGGGAAGCTGTAAGACAACATTGCTTTGTCCAGAATAATCAACACAGTTGCCCAAAGTGTTCAAATTTAAGTTAGGATAAATTTTTGGTTCAAGATTAAACCCAGAATAGAACGCACCAGAAGTTGCTGTGTTGTTGAAATTGTAATAAGACACATAAAGTTCTTCTGATCCAACAATAGACACATCACCAACGAGGTCATCAATTCTGTGAATTTGGTAGTCAGCAGTAGAAGTTTGGATAGGGCCGGGCTCGAAAACAACATTATTGAGAGATAAAATATTCTCTTCATTTACTTTCACTGAAGATCCATAGGAACTAAGGACAAACAAAGAACCACTAAAACTTGAGTTATTATCCACTTCGTTGATTCGTCCAATGCTTTCCACATCACCAACACTTGTACAGCTGAGAGGAGGTACAAAAAACATCCCTTGATTGGCGCCATAATAATGGACACTTACACCTCCCGAATTCCGCTCAGCAGTCCCTTCTTTTCCAGTTCCCTGAAAAACATAAATATTTTTATTCGATTGAATATGTAGATAATCGATAACAGTGCTGGAGTTGTTTGTAAACTCAGTTCCCTCAACAAAGACATGTTCACCTGCATTAAGAGTTATGGGGGTGTTGTTGTCGTTTAGATAGACAAGTGTATTATCTTCATTGGCGATGATAAGTGCATTTTCGATACTGTTGAAACTATCCCCCTTAATAAGCAAGTATTCAGTTGCATCAACACTAGGGTTTAAGCTGATCATTTGATCGATCCCCATATCGCTTCCATTGAGATAACCAAGATCTTTTTCTCCTTGTCCATTGAGATAACCATAATCTGGTCCTTCAAAGAAATCGGGGGAATCAATAATCTCATTGCTAAAACTACCCAGAATAGAGCCTGAATTCACAACAATACCATTGTTTTGCGACTCGATATGAGTGCCGATAAACAAGTCGTTATGTATGCCATTAAACACAGCAATGAATGTTTCATTCTTATCTAATACGATGGTTTGCGGCAGTTCATTTTGGGAAATAAAGGTTCTCAGTGCGGGATCGAAACTAAGATTAACAATGGTATTGTTTTTAGTTGCCATTAGCGAAAAGAAAGAATAATCCTCCTCCCCTTGCCGTTCCATTCCTCCCACTCGAAAGCTCTTTCCAAGTCCATCGACTCCTTTACTCACAAGTGAGCACGCATGATTGTTTGCTCGTAAACGGAGGGACACATAAACTTCTCTGTTGGCAAACACCTCAAAACCTTTGTTAGCAAAAACGTGGTCTGGATCAAATTCCCAAGACTTTGCACCAATCTCACTTATTGCTACTTCTATTTTGAAGGAGTTTGTATTGGATAAGGTTCCTACTATCCAACTGCTTGAGGGCTTACCAATGGGTTTTATCGTAAACTGTACATTTTCGTGAGGAGTGGAGATATATATATGAGCAGAATCAAAAATTAATTCTGGCACAGGTGGAATATAATGTTGCTTGCTCAGCTGAGCGTATGAAAAAAACGGAAACAACACCCCAATCAACACTAAGTATAGGATTGGTGTTTGATTTAAATAATTATCTTTTATTTGCACAATTCAATTATAGTGAAAAAATTTACATTCATATCACTAAATAATAATTATGCTAAGTGGCTCATATTGTTTGTGTTAGGACAAGCACAGTTCATACACTGCCAGTTGCAGCTTCCTGTGTATTCGGATTATCTGACCGATAATTATTTTTTGGTTCACCCAGCTGTGGCAGGTGCCCAGCTCGAGGGTATCAAAGTGCGAATGACCCATCGTTCGCAGTGGCAAGGGGTGTCAAACGCACCAAGCTTACAAACAATCAATGCACATGCTCGCATCGCTTTAAAATCTGGAATAGGCACTGTTTTTTATAACGACAGAAATGGATTTCACAAACAAGTTGGCGCCTCTATAACCTATGCGCATCACATCAACCTTATTCTTGGAAACAGCAATATTCATCAACTTTCATTTGGTCTTTCGGCTGGAGTGATGAACAATACCCATGACCAAACACAATTTGCCCCCGACCTGTCAGATCCACTTGTGCAGGGCAGTAAAGTCAAATCCAATGGGCTGCACATGGACTTGGGGCTGACCTATATTCGCTACCAATTTTACAGCCATCTGACCCTTAGAAACCTCATCTTTAAAGGACAGAACATTTCTGACAACATCAGCTTAGACAAGGGCAAAAAGTGGATTGCAAACGCAGGACATTTTTTTGAAATCAACGACAACACTTTTATTGAACCCTCCACAATGATTCAGTTTGTGGAGTATGCAGACCTTCCATCCTATGATATTAATTTAAAATCACACTACTATCTCAACAATTTAAACCTCTCATTTGGGGCGTCATATCGCTTTGGCACTCAACCAAATGCAAAACTTTTTGGTGGATATAACATTAATCAAGATCATAAACAATTGACTCTATTGACAGGGCTTCGATTTAAAGGGGTTTCATTTTTCTATACATACACACATAGCTTTGAAGATGTTCAAATTGCGCCATTCAATAGCCATCAATTTACCTTAGGATTTGATCTTTCATCAGAAAAATTCAGATACCACCCTGTGCGCGGGATGTTGTAATTCAAAGTTTTAAAGATTAATAATCGCAATAATCTTTTAATTCCTTAAAGTCTTCTTCGTTAGTAATAGTCACT
>DJCM01000006.1 GCA_002430545.1 Flavobacteriaceae bacterium UBA5950 | reverse complement strand
CTATCGAGAATAATTGGGTGCTTCCTTGGTTATGGCAACATTATGTGGATGGCTTTCTTGGATACCAGATGACGTTATTTGCACAAATGTAGCCTTGTCTTGTAGATCTTGAATGTCTTTTGCGCCACTATACCCCATTCCAGAACGAAGACCCCCAACAAACTGATGAATGGTTTCGTACAGCTCCCCCTTGTAAGGTACTCTTCCAACAATCCCCTCAGGAACAAGTTTTTTGATGTCGTCTTCTACATCTTGAAAGTAACGATCTTTACTCCCCTGTTTCATGGCCTCCACAGACCCCATCCCACGATAGGATTTAAACTTTCTGCCTTCAAAAATAATTGTCTCACCAGGAGACTCTTTTGTTCCTGCCAACATCGATCCAAGCATAACAGATTGTGCACCAGCTCCTAATGCCTTTACAATATCACCAGTGTATCGCACACCTCCATCTGCAATGAGGGGTATACCTTTCTTTTCTAAAATTTTTGAAACTTCTAGGATAGCCGAAAACTGTGGATATCCAACTCCTGCAACTACACGAGTAGTACAAATAGATCCTGGGCCAATCCCAACCTTTACGCCGTCTGCCCCTGCTTCTGCTAGGTAAGAGGCTGCCTCAGCTGTTACGATGTTTCCAACAACAACATCCAAATCTTTATATTCTTTTTTTATTTTTTTAAGCACATCCACAACTCCTTGTGTATGCCCATGTGCTGTGTCAATCACAACGCCATCAACTCCAGCGTTTACCAAAGCAGAACAGCGCTCCAAAACATCTTGCGTTACCCCTACTGCAGCAGCAACACGAAGACGCCCATAGCTATCCTTGTTTGCGTTGGGTTTTAAACTCACTTTGGTAATATCTCTAAAGGTGATAAGACCCACTAGTTTATTGTTCTTATCAACAACAGGTAATTTTTCGATTTTATGTGCTTGCAATATCTCTTCAGCATCCGACATTGATATTCCTTCATGAACTGTGACTAGGTTTTCAGATGTCATCACTTCCATCACAGGGCGTGCTTGATTCTTTTCAAAACGCAAGTCTCGATTGGTAACAATACCAATCAGTTTTTGTTTGGCATCAACGATCGGAATTCCACCAATACGATACTCAGCCATCAGATTTTGAGCATCTGAAACAAGGGCTGTGGTGGGCAATGTCACAGGGTCGATAATCATCCCTGACTCTGCACGTTTTACTTTTCGAACTTTTTCAGAGTGGGCTTCAATACTCATGTTTTTGTGAAGTACACCTAGCCCCCCTTCTCTAGCCATGGCAATGGCCATTTGGCTTTCAGTAACTGTATCCATTGCAGCGGAAACGATCGGAACATTCAGGGGTATATTTCTTGAAAATTGAGATTGGATATTGACGTTTCTAGGAAGTACCTCGGAGTATGAAGGCACCAACAAAACATCATCGTAAGTTAAACCTAAACCAGAGATTTTTGATGGCTGTTTGGACATAGCAACTAGTTTACAATTAGTTGCATGCAAATATACTAAATTAAATGCCAAACTAGCTTGAAAACAAACGAAGGTGTTTGAGCACGATTACCACTGCTGCAGAATAGGCCAATGTCATTACGATTCCAGAGATAATCACTACATACCTGAACCATTCAACCCCATACCAAATCAAATATAATCCCCCAAAAGTGAGAACTATGGATATAAAGGGTTCGATGATCAAAAAAAGCTTAAGACGTTGATTGATTGGAGTTTGTGCCAACAAAAATCCCGTTATAAAAAAAAGCATCGACATGCTCAAGATATGTGTATGGACTATGGTCAACATTTCTTGGGCACTCTTTTTGAATTTCATAACCATTGTATCCTCATCCTCTTCATTGCCATTGTAATGTTCAATAAGTCCATCGGGGTTTGTGCTATTGGTTTCACCAACAAAACGAATACCTGTGTAAAATCCAATGGAAAGCACAATGAGGAAGCATGCGGTAAGGGTACGCAAAGGATAACTCCATTTGTCAATGGTTGGTATCATAAATGATCAAAGTTGTCCATTTCACTCAGCAATTCATTGACTGCGTTGGTCATGGAATAAACAGAGATTGTAGCGCCTGAAATGGCAGCGACATTTTCACCAACAGAAAAGTCTGTGTTGGTTGATTTGCCAGCAAATTGTTTCAACCAGCGATTACTTCCAATTTCACCCCCATAATCTTCTCGATAAACCAAAACGCTTATTTTCTTGATAATTAAATCTTGATCGAAAACTACGAGATATTCGAAGGTGTCTGTTTTGCTTGGGGCAGTGCCAAGGAAAGCATAACCCTTGAGTAAGTCCTTATCAAAAACATTATAAAGATTACCAACAACAGCGTTTACTTCAAAATTGTTTTGGATCAATTGCAAAACGTCTATGTCGTATGTTTTCTCTATCAGCTTTGTTGCTTTCTTTAGCACGCGATCAGATTGAGCCGAGAGCTGAAAGGAAATTAAAATAAAAAGAATAACGTATTTCAAAGCAAATTTTTAAGTCACCAAATATACATCAAAAGAACACACCTAATCCCATATTCAATTGACCAACTGCAGCAGAGCCATCAACAGCTGTTGATTTTGACTGATAATCCATTTTGAAAACAGCACCATTGGCAATGTGGTAGGACAATCCAAAGGTTGTTTCGTTGCGATGATATGCATCATTGGTAATTAGATCCCCAGCAGTTTTTTGATGGGTATTGAAGTTTTCGTAGCGTAGAAATAAATCCAATTTCTGAGAACGATGGAGTGGTAATAAGTTGTAAGCCCCTTCAATATAATAACCCCCCATCGCTGATCCTAGGTCTGTAGTGCCCGCAAGGTTGTAGGCCTGTGTATCGCTTAGGCTAGCAGCAATTAGCTGCCCTCTTGATGAAAAACGTCCATTCACATATCGATAGTCAAAACCAAACATTGATAGGCCTACTTGTGTATTGCTTTGTTCTGGGTTAGTTGTTTGGGTATTGCCTATATAATATGATAGCCCAAGTTTGAGTTTTGGCAATCCATAATATTCAACTCTACCTGCAAAATTTGCGTCCGATGCAACTGATTCAGCCCCTTTTTGACGACCTTTTCGAAGTCCATCTGATCCTCTTAGTTTATGACTTTCCCCATAGGAAAGAAATCCATTCATTAGGTATGCTTGATAACGCAGCGAAGCACTATTGACACGACCAGAAACACCAAGCCCCATTTCGCGCCATGTTGAAGGAACAATCTTACTGTCTAAGCTAGGTCTTTCAACTCCATTAAAAGTTGTCGGCTCATGATATTCGTTGATAATACCCATTGGAACGAGCATTAAACCACCTCGCAGATTCACGCCATCAGCTACAGAATAGTTCACAAATGCCTGTTCTACATATACTTCTTTTACGTGTTCAAATTCAATTTCTGTCACAAATGAAGTTCGATTATCAAATTTATAAGCGAAAAGCATAACCAGTCGCTGTACATCAATTTCTGCTGGAGTTAATGTACCCTCAAGGTTGTTGTATGTCACTTCCCCATACCCCCCAATCGAAAGACCACTTTCTATTGTTTGAAGTTTACTGAGCTGTGTGGATGCACTATTGTATTGTTCTTGTGCGTTTACAAAAGAAGCCAATAGAAATACAAAAATTGATGTATTTTTCATGTATGTTTATTTAGATTAATTAAATATAAGGCAAATATATTTCAGAAAACAACACAAACAAAATTATTTAGAATTATTTTAAATAATTAACTAACGATACTTTGTGAATAATATTTTTCCCTGGATCATTGCAGATTCAAATCGAGTAGGATGTATACCAGTATTTATCCCTTCTTCATTGAAAAACGTAAGTAATTTTTCTGTTGGCATATTCCCCACCAAGGCATCACTTGCCATTGGGCAACCCCCAAAACCATGTATTACTCCATCAAACCGTTGGCACCCTGCGACGTAAGCAGCAGAGAGTTTTTCATATCCATTGTTGGTATGTGTGTGGAAATGAGCACCAAACTCCACAGAGGGATATGTTGGTATTATCTTCGAGTATAAATAAGAGATGTCCTTAGGTACTGCTTGCCCAACAGTGTCGGAAAGTGAAATAATTTCAATTCCCATACCTACAAGTTGATCTGTCCATTTCGATACGATATCAACACTCCATGGGTCTCCATAGGGGTTGCCAAATCCCATTGATAGATAAACGGCAAGTGTTCTATTGTGTTTGTCGCTCAATGTTTTGATTTGCTCTAGAATTTGTAGGGATTCTGAAATTGTTTTGTGAGTATTTCGCATTTGAAAGTTTTCAGATATTGAAAATGGATATCCAATAAACTTAATTTGCTCGAAATCAAGTGCTGCTTGCGCCCCTCTTAGGTTGGCAACGATTGCCAACAATTCTGTTTTTGTGTCAGATAAGTCCAGTTGATCTAAAACTTTGGCAGTGTCGCGCATTTGTGGCACTGCTCTTGGCGAAACAAAGCTGCCAAAATCAAGTGTATGAAATCCAACACCAAGAAGGAACTGAAGGTACTCCACTTTTATTTCTGTGGGAATAAAAGACTTTACACCTTGCATTGCATCTCTGGGGCATTCGATGATTTTAGGACGTATCATAGTGTCAAATGTACAGAATTGTACTGCATTTTAGCTTAGGTAATCGACAGGATTTTATGTAATTTTACAACCGAAAAAGAAAAATTGAAAAACGATGATAGAAACTACATCTCAGCTTGATGAGTATCGTTCTGCACTAATCAATCACCCGCTCTACAACGCCATGAACTCTATTGACGCAATTCAGCGTTTTATGGAAACTCACGTATTTGCAGTTTGGGATTTTATGTCGTTGCTAAAGCGACTGCAACTCGATCTCACTTGCACATCGATCCCTTGGACACCTGTCGGGAATCCTGTGACGCGAAGGTTGATCAACGAAATCGTATTTGGAGAAGAAAGTGATGTCGATCAAAATGGCAATGCCACGAGTCACTTTGAACTCTACATCAAAGCGATGGAAGACATTGATGCTGACACAAGTGCGATAAAATCATTTATCCAACAACTCGAACAAGGAGAAACTTGGGAAAAATCAATTGTCAATTCAGGTGCGAGTCAGGCTGCCAAACATTTTGTTCAACAAACAATGGACTGTGTCGAAAATGATCCCATTCATGTTGTAGCTGGTGTATTCACCTATGGTCGAGAAGACTTGATCCCTGATATGTTTATTTCCATTGTTCGCGAACTGAGTGAAAAAGGGCATTCGGATGCAAATACTTTGGTGTATTATCTGGAGCGTCATATTGAAATCGATGGAGATGAGCATGGACCCATGGCACTACAGATGATTGATGAACTGTGTGAAGGCGATCCCATGAAAAAAGAAGAAGCAACTCTGGGTGCTAAACGAGCACTCAAAAGCAGGATTGAACTTTGGGACGCAATTGCCAATCAAATCTAATTTGATTTTAATACATTTATATTCTTAAAATATCATTGATTATGAAAAATATACTGTATTTAAACATACTTTTTGTTATTTTTTCTTGTGCAACCGAAGCACAAAAAACAGCTGTTGATTATGCCGAAGGCATTACTGAAGCAGAATTAAAAACACACCTCTATACCTATGCATCTGATGAATTTATGGGTCGTGAAGCAGGGACTGAAGGGGAAACCTTAGCGATCAACTTTTTAAAAGATTACTATGAATCTACTGGCGTTTCTGCTGGATCTACAGGTGGTTCATACTTTCAAGAGATGACAGTCACTGACAGACAAGGGAATTCGATTGATAGTTATAATGTGTTGGCATATATCGAAGGATCAGACAAGTCGGACGAGGTTTTGGTCATCACATCGCATTTAGATCACATCGGCATTGAAGATGGGCTGATCAATAACGGAGCTGATGATGATGGCTCTGGAACTGTTGCGATGATGGAGATTGCAGAAGCATTTATCAAAGCAAAAGAAGATGGGAATGGTCCAAGACGATCGATTTTATTTTTACATGTTTCAGCTGAAGAAAAGGGTCTTTTAGGCTCAAAATACTACACCGAAAACCCCATATATCCCCTAGCGAACACAGTCGCTAATTTAAATATTGACATGATTGGTCGGGTGGACTCATTGCATATCGATCAGCCTGACTATATTTATTTGATAGGCTCGGATATTTTGTCACAAGACTTGCATGATGTTTCAGAAAAAGCAAATAAAAATCATGTGGGGTTGGCAATTGATTATCGTTACAATGACCCCACCACTCTAGTCTATGAATTTGGTAGATGGCGTCAAAACAGATACTATTACAGATCTGATCACTACCACTTTATCAAAAATAACATCCCTGCTATTTTTTATTTTAATGGTACCCATGAAGACTATCATGCACCGACTGATACTGTTGAAAAGATCCATTATTCATTGCTTGAAAAACGAACACGTTTGATATTCCACACAGCATGGAATATTGTCAATCGAGAGGATCGATTAGCCATGAAAGAGGACGTAGTAATTCCAAGCGAGAACTGATATGAGGGTATTTGTTTTTGTTTTTTTGTTCTCTATTTCAAATTCGATTATGGGACAACAATATGAGTCGCAGCCTTATGAAATCATTAAAAGTCTCGACGAG
>DJCM01000018.1:21278-21605 GCA_002430545.1 Flavobacteriaceae bacterium UBA5950 | reverse complement strand
ATAAAGAGGCTGCCTAAGCAACCTCTTTATAAAAATAATCAATATTGTTTTTTAAAAAGAATTATTGTTTAATAAATCTTTTGTTTACAGTTTTGTTATTAGACTCCACAGACAATATATACAATCCTCGTGTCAAATCGCTTACATCGATGGATGACTCATTGCCACTTTTTACAACCTGGCCTTTGACATTGTAGATTTTAATGCCATCAAAATATTTTGAGTCAACACCCATTACATGTATAGTGTTTGTTACTGGATTAGGATATAAATAAACTCTAGTTTGATCAGCTAAGAAAACTTTTTCAATAGATAGAGAGTACATAT
>DJCM01000018.1:0-21083 GCA_002430545.1 Flavobacteriaceae bacterium UBA5950 | reverse complement strand
AACAACAGTCTTGCCAGCTATGGAAGGGTTGTTCCATGTTGAGCCAGAATTGTATAGGCTACTCATGTCTGTCATAACAGAACCATTGTATAGTGTCCATCCCTCAAAAACAGTTGTATTCGCTCCTGTATTTGCTACTTGAGCATCAACAAATTCAAAGAAATTTCTTTCTGCTGCCTCTACGTGTAGTGTTCCATCTGATTCAGTTTTACCATTTTTAATTTGCTCTGGGCCGCTGAACACTGTATCCAAATTATAATCACTCTCTCCAGAGACTTTAACTAAGTCATAGTTTTTAAATATAAGTGAACTATTATCAAAAGTACTTTGGTCGATACCTTCAATCTTCTGTGCAGCCTTGAAGTTCAGCAAAACAACGTCATCAATTGTACCTGTTGCATTTTTCTTTTGGTCACCCAACTGGTCATTTTTTGTTGTATTAGTTGAGTCGCCGTATGCAGTGACGTTGGTTATGGTGTAAGAACCAGTTATAGTACCGGATGAATCTTCAGTTCCATCAATTTCAAAAATGTTGTCAGATCCCGTTCCCAGTGCGATAAATACGTTATCAATTGTTCCTGAGTATGCTTCATCAATATCAACTGCATCATCATCACAATTGTATGCTAGGAAATTGGTCACATTGACTGTACCACCAAACAGCTCTATACCGTCATCAAGATTTGATACGACTTCTACGTTTTCGATAACTGTTCCTGACCCTACACCACCAAGAGTGAGACCATTAAGTTCGTTACCGTCCCCGATATCCGCACCACCGTGTCGAATAGAAACATATTTTAGTACACCAGAGGACTCTGTGTCATTTGCAGCGCCAGTACCAGGACCATACTTTGCCCAATCAGCACCAGCGGCAATTCCCTCAATAAAGTCTTCGCCACCATCTTCACCAACAGTAGCTGTACCTAAGATAACAATACCTCCCCAAAGCCCTTTTTCTGTAGCTGCGAAAGTGCCATCTAAGGGGTCATCAAGAGATGTAAATACAATAGGATGAGTTGGTGTACCTTCAGCCATAATTGTCCCACCTTTGGCAACAACTAATGCAGGAGCTGTTAATGCCGTTTGAGTGTCATAAAAACGAACAGCAACACCTGGCTCAATAGTAAGTGTTACATCATTCTGTACAACAAGCTTTCCATAAACTTCAACAGTCTCATCAGCAGACCAAGTTTCGTGAGCAGTGATAAATTTAACAGAATTGTCGCCTGGGCTACCGTAAGCAACAACAGTCTTGCCAGCTATGGAAGGGTTGTATGATGTTGTTTGTGCCACAACAAAAGATGACACAAGAATTAAAGATAAAATTTTATTCATTTTTTTAATTTTTTGATTTTGCAACAAAACAACATGATTTAACGCAAACCATTGTTACTATAATTTTAAATACCCCCCCCTTTTGTTAAGAAACTGTTAATTCAACAATCACCTTTTATTGTTATTATTGCACCATGAACTGGGTGGAACTACTATCATTAAAGCGTCAAGGAGATACAAAAAAACGTTTGCGTACAGATCAAAACCATTTACGTAGTGGGTTTGAAGTTGACTACGACCGCATTATTTTCTCCTCTGCCTTTCGGCATTTACAAGACAAAACCCAAGTTGTTCCCTTTTCACAGTCCGGTTTTGTCCACACCCGACTTACCCATAGTTTGGAAGTATCGGTTGTCGGGCGGAGTTTGGGAAGGGCAGTTGGGAATACCGTGATCCAAAAACATCCTGCCTTGGGGGTCACCCATGGCTATCAGCCACATGATTTTGGAACCATCGTTGCAGCTGCTTGTCTGGCACATGACATAGGCAACCCCCCTTTTGGACATTCGGGCGAACAAGCCATCGGCGATTTTTTTACTCCTGGCGCAGGTGCAGAACTGATCAGTACCCTTACTGAAGCACAACAACAAGACCTGATTCGTTTTGAAGGCAATGCCAATGGCTTTCGGATCCTTACTGAAGATCGGGAAGGTGTTCCTGGTGGTCTTCGCCTCAGCTACGCGACTCTTGGCACCTTTACCAAATACCCAAAAGCATCTATTTCGATCCAACCCACTAAAAAAGTCAGCGATAAAAAATTTGGGTTTTTTCAAGCACAGTCTGCTTTCTTTTCCGAAGTGGCCGATGAATTGGGATTGCAAGGCCCTAAAAACACCTTTCACCGCCATCCACTTGCCTTTTTGGTCGAAGCAGCAGATGATATCTGTTACACCCTTATCGACTTTGAAGATGGCATCAACTTGGGCTGGATTCCAGAGTCCTATGCTTTGGAGTATCTTATCAAACTAGTGAAAGACCATGTCGATACCGACAAGTACAAGCAACTCCAAACCACCCCCGATCGCCTTGCCTACCTACGTGCTCTTTCGATTGGGGTGTTGATCGAGGATGCCACACGTATTTTTATGGAAAATGAAGAGGTAATTTTGGCAGGAGAGTTTCCACATGCCCTTCTCAAAAAAAGCAAATACACTGCTCAAGTCGAAGATATTATCAAATTGAGTAAAGAAAAAATCTATCGCTCCGAGGAGGTCATCGAAAAAGAAGTGAAAGGCTATCGAGCCATTCATCATATTTTGGAGGTGTTGAGTCATGCAGTCATTCGACAATCCGATAACAAAACCACTGCTCTCGATCGATTGGCTCTGAACCTATTGCCAGAAACCATTCGTTTTTCACCTGATGATCGCTACCAGCAGCTGTTGCAAACAAGCTGTTTTGTTGCGGGACTCACAGATGGGCAAGCCCTGCTGTGGCATAAAAAACTCAGCTGATGATCGACCCCTTGACTGACGAACACTTTATGAAAAAGGCGTTGCTAGAGGCCGAACTCGCACTCGAAAAAGGAGAGGTGCCTGTTGGGGTTGTGGTAGTTGCACATGGTCAGATTATCGCTAGAGGACACAACCTCACCGAAACACTTACCGATGTAACCGCTCATGCCGAAATGCAAGCCATTACGGCTGCAGCAAATTTTATCGGAGGAAAATATCTCAAAGATTGTACGCTATACGTCACGCTTGAGCCTTGCAGTATGTGTGCAGGGGCTATGTATTGGAGTCAACTCGGACGATTGGTTTATGGCGCATCAGACGGCAAAAGAGGTTATCGCGCAAACAATACCCTTTTACATCCCAAAACCAAAGTCACCTTAGGGGTATATGAAGACGAAGCGTCTTTCATTTTACAGGCGTTTTTTAAACAAAAAAGAACATAAAAAAAGCCCTAAAAAGGGCTTTTCAATTAGTCAAAATAAAATACAATTAGTCAAGGAGTTCGATATCAGTGGCCATTTTGCCCTTTCTACCTTCACCCTCGTTATACGATACTTTGTCACCTTCATTGAGGTTGATTCCCTCTAAAGAGGTTACGTGAACGAAAATATCTTCGCCCGTTTCATCATTGGTAATGAATCCAAAACCTTTAGACCCATTAAAAAATTTAACTGTTCCAGTCATCTATTTAAATTAAAGGGCGAATATAACACTTATATACAAACCCTTGGCTTTTTATTTAGATTGTTTTGATTTTTTCCCCATTTCCCTCATTTTTTTGAAGTTTTCAGGTGTGAGGGTATAGTCTGCTAGTTTTTTGTCTTTCCACCTGTGGTAGATAAAAAGGGGCATAAAAATAAAGGTGGTAAACAGAATCGTTACCCCAATGACACGATCTCCAGTGATTGGGTTGTTTGATTTGAGCACAAAGCCAGTGATGATTGCGATGACAATGCAAGCAAATAAGATTTGTAAGAGCCTGGTCATGCTTTGGATTGAAGTGAAAGTTCACCGAGTTGATCATCATCCAAAGGAGCTGGGGCCTCGATCATCACATCCCTACCACTATTGTTTTTTGGAAAAGCGATATAATCACGGATAGACTCTTGCCCATCCAACACAGCAACCAGGCGGTCAAACCCTAAAGCAATCCCCCCATGTGGAGGTGCACCATAGCGAAAGGCATCCATCAAAAAACCAAACTGTGCTTGGGCCTCTTGTTTGCTAAACCCAAGGAGTGAAAATATTTTTTCTTGGATTTCACGATCGTGAATACGAATCGATCCACCACCGATTTCATTGCCATTAAGAACCAAGTCATATGCATTGGCATATACCGATGCAGGTGAGCTGTCGAGTTGGGCGACTTGCGCTGGTTTTGGAGCTGTGAAAGGGTGATGCATGGCATGAAAGTGATCATCCCCTTCCACTTGTTCAAACAGTGGAAAATCAACCACCCAAAGGGGTGCAAAAACCTTTGGATCGCGAAGACCCATTTTTTCTGCCACTGCAAGACGGAGTTCACCGAGTTGTGTGTGTGTTTGTGCTTTTCCGCCTGAAAGAACGAGAATGATATCTCCCTTTTTGGCGTGGCAAGCAGATGCCCAAGCAGCCAAGTCCTCTTGACTGTAAAATTTATCAACAGATGATTTGTAACTACCATCCTCATTGCACTTGACCCAAACCATGCCTTTGGCACCAATTTGAGGTCGCTTGACCCAATCGATCCAACTGTCGATTTCTTTTCTACTCATGGTAGCACCATTTTCGACAGCAAATCCGCCAACCCACTCTTGTTGGTCAAAGACCTGAAAGCCCTTGCCCTGTGCGACCTCATTGAGTCCAGTTAGGTGCATGCCAAACCGAATGTCTGGCTTGTCCGAACCATAGGTTGCGATGGCGTCAGCATGGGATAGTCGTGGGAAAGCAGTTGGTTTGATGCCGTGGATGTCTTGTAGCAGTTGTTGTAAGAGCCCTTCAAAAACAGCTAGAATATCATCTTGCTCCACAAAGGCCATTTCACAATCGATTTGTGTAAACTCAGGTTGCCGATCGGCACGAAGGTCTTCGTCACGAAAACATTTCACAATCTGATAATAGCGATCCATACCACCGACCATCAACAATTGCTTAAAGGTTTGTGGGGACTGCGGTAGGGCATAAAATTGCCCTGGATTCATGCGGGAGGGCACGACAAAATCACGAGCACCTTCGGGAGTTGATTTGATGAGGTAAGGGGTTTCCACTTCTACAAAATCTTGAGACGTCAAAAAATTGCGAATCATTTGCGCCACCTTGTTGCGAAACAACAACTTGTCTTTGATTGGATTGCGACGAATATCCAAGTATCGGTATTTCATGCGGAGGTCATCACCACCATCTGTTTCATCTTCCAAAGTGAAAGGAGGAACTTCGGCAGTGTTGAGAATGCTAAGCTTTTTGACCAATACTTCTATTTCACCAGTGGGGATTGCAGTATTTTCGGCCTCTCTCTTGATCACTCGCCCATGTACTAGTATCACAAATTCTCTACCGAGAGTTTTGGCTTGTGTGATCAGGGCGGCATCACATCGTTCTTCATCCAGTACGAGTTGTGTAACCCCAAAACGGTCACGAAGATCAATCCAAAGAACAAAGCCCTTGTCACGAATACGCTGTACCCAACCAGAAAGTTGAACGTCCTTGTTAACATCAGATTGGCGCAACGCACCGCATGTATGAGTCCTGTGCATGGAAGTGATTTGTGCAAAAATAAGAGGTTTTTAAGAGAGCTGTAGCATGTTTCAATATAAAAACATAATGCTCATAAAATCAATGTGTTATAAGATTAATGTTAATTTAATGTTAATATAACGTAAATTTTTTGTATATTTGAAGTATCAATTCCAAAATCAAAAGATATGAAGACAAATATGATTTTAATTTTAGTTTTCGTTTTAGGCTTTACATTTTCGTATGGTCAGGCCACGAAAGTAGAGCGCACAACCTCTCCTAAAGTGAAGAAATTGACCCAATTTCACTACAATGGAGAAGTTGCCCAACAAGGGCATATTCTCCGCAACAAACTCGATGGAACTTGGGAATCTTTTGATGCTGAGGGCAACAAAATCGCTGTTGGCAATTATGACAAAGGCGTAAAATCTGGCACATGGTTTTTTTGGACCGATGAGCAATTGATTGAAGTCGAGTTTGTCAACAACAAGGTGGTGGACGTCATTTATTGGAACACTACAGATCGTACAGCCTCTCGCTAATTTCCCTTACGTTTTATTGAATCGCATAGCAGCCCTTTTGCTGAGATAAAAAGCAACAGGAACAATTACCAATGTCAAAAAGGTCGCAAATGTCAGTCCGAAAATGACTGTCCATGCAAGAGGACCCCAGAAAATCACATTATCTCCACCGATATAAATCTGCGGATCTCCTGTAGCAAATAGCGAAAAGAAGTTGATGTTGAGCCCCACAGCCAATGGAATTAGCCCAAGTACGGTTGTAATGGCTGTCAGTAACACTGGTCGTAAACGTGCTTTACCCCCATTGACAATTGCATCAAAAATTTCGGATCGATCTAAATGATAATCATAGTTGAGATCATGTTTGTCACGTCTTCGGTCGAGCAACAACTGGGTGTAGTCCAATAGCACCACACTATTGTTGACCACAATTCCAGCCAAGGAGATGATCCCCATCATGGTCATGATGATGACAAAAGTCATATTGAAAACCACCAAACCGAGAAAGACCCCTGTGAAGCTCATAAATATGGAAAATAATATGATAAAGGGCTTACTCACCGAGTTGAATTGTAAAACGAGTAGGATCAATATCAGAAACAAAGCATAGAGCAAAGCACTAGACAAAAAGGACATGTTTTCTTCTTGCTCTTCGATCTCACCAGTAAAGCGAAAGCGCATGTCGGCAGGCAGTTGAAAGGCATCGATTTGTGTTTTGATTTGATTGACGATTTCTGCAGCGTTATAACCAGGTAATATGGCCGAGTAAACAGTCACAACACGTTCTAGGCTGCGATGCTTGATTGCACTATAACCAGAAGTGTTTTTTCGATCGGTGACTGCAGCAACTGGAATCGATTTGATTTGTCCAGATGCCATGTCTCGAAAAGTGATGTATTGATTAAATAAAGCAGATTGATTGTAGCGATCTTCTTCTTGAAAACGCACATTGATATTGTAGTCCTCCCCATCTTTTTTATACACCCCTGCTTTTTCTCCAAACAAGGATTGGCGAAGCTGAAACCCTACTTGCCCTGCGCTAACGCCTAGTTCTCCAGCTTTTTGGCGATCAACAGCGATGCGCATACCCGGCTTGTTGCGATTGACATCGACTTTGAGTTCCTCAATTCCTGGGATATTCATGTTGATGATAAAGTTTCGTATTCGCTCACTGACCTCTATAAGATCGCCATAATTGTCTCCCGTAATTTCAATATTGATTGGGTAGCCCAGTGGGGGACCTGCTTGGTCTTTTTCAACTGAAATAGAAACCCCTGCAAAGGTACCTGCCAATGCTTGTTGGATTTCTCTTCGAAGGTTTTCACTCGATAATCCACGACGGAATTTGAATTCACGCATGGTTGCAGTGATTTTTCCACGATGTGGCATTTCGGCTTCTGATCCACCTTCCGTTTGTGGATTTCCAGCACCAGCCCCAACCTGTGAAACCAAAGATTCGACCATAAAATTATACTCCTCATCCATATATTTTGGTTGGTTGACGGTTTTGATGGCCAGCTGCTCAATCGACTTGGTCATTTCATCGGTTTTGGCGATGTCAGTCCCTTGTGGATATTCAATATAGATGATGATTTGTGTGGGTTGATTGTCGGGAAAAAATTCCACCTTTGGTTGTGAGATGCCCACAAGAACAAATGAAAAGATGAGCATCAATACTGTTCCAAAGACAAAGGCATATGCCCGACGACCACGCATGGCATAGCGCAGCAATCGTTCGTAGCGAATCTCTAGCCAAACTAAAAAACGAGTTCTAAATCGATTGGCCAGGTCTTTTATTACATATTTATAAGCCCAAAACAATAGAACAATGAAGAGGAGCAAGGAGCCAAGCCCTCGAACTGCACCCCCAGCAAAGAGAATCAAGATTCCCAATCCACCAAGGATGAGGGTGATTCGAATGAGTTTTTGTCGAGATAGAATTTTCTCTTCTACATCCATAAATTGGGATACTAGAACAGAGTTGAAGAAGATGGCAACTATCAGAGAAGAACCCAATACGACAGATAGTGTAATGGGGAAGTAGATCATAAACTGCCCCATAATTCCTGGCCAAAAGCCCAAAGGCACAAAAGCTGCAACAGTCGTTGCAGTTGAAATGATGATGGGAAAGGCAATTTCACTCACTCCTTTTTTGGCAGCTTCAAATCGAGGCATCCCTTCTTTTTCAATGAGTCGATATACATTTTCAACAACCACAATCCCATTATCAACCAGCATTCCCAAGCCCATTACTAAGGCAAAGAGAACCATGGTATTCATTGTATACCCCAACGATTGGAGGATAAAAAAGGAGATAAACATAGACATCGGAATGGCAAACCCTACAAACAAGGCATTGCGAAATCCAAGGAAAAAGGTAAGAACTGTCACGACCAAAAGAACACCAAACAAGATGTTATTGATCAGGTCAGTGACTTGGTTGATGGTAATGGCAGAGGTGTCGTTTGAAATGGTGACTTCGATATCTTGTGGAATGATGGTGGAGCGTGCATTATCGACAATCTCACGAATGGCTTCCGCAGCTTGGATCAGGTTTTTACCACCTCGTTTTTTGACATCTAACATCACTACCGATTGCCCAAAGTCGCGCGCATGTGTGGTGGCGTCCATATCCTTAAATCGAATGGTGGAAATGTCTTTTAAGTATATGGCTCCTCCTTCGTTTTTCACAACAAATTCACCCAAATCTGAGGGGTTTTGGATTTCTCCAATCACACGAATGTTACGTCGTTGACCATTGGAAATGATGCTTCCTGCAGAGACAGTCGAATTTTCGTTTCGAATGGCTTGGATGACGTCTCCAAAACTCACTTTCGAAGCCATCATTTTGTGGATATCAACAGCCACTTCGACCTCTCTTTCTTGCGTACCTCTGATGTCGACCTCTTTGATTTGATCGAGGCGTTCGATACGCTGTTCCAATAGTTCAGCGTAATCGTTTAATGCATCGAGAGTGTAGTCTCCTTGCAGGGTGACATTGACAATTGGAAATTCCTCTACAAAATTGAGATCAAACACATTGGGTTCGAGTTTGGCATTATTGAAGGTGGGCCAGTCCTCACCTGCCACAACAGCATCCACTTCGTCTTTGACCTTTTGCTTGGCGAGATCAACGTTGATGTCTTCGTCAAACTCTAGCACAACCATCGAATAGTCGTCTTGTGATGTGGATGTGATTTCTACTACATTACTCACACCCTTAACTGCCTCCTCTAAAGGATCAGTCACAAAGCGTTCGATGTCTTCTGCTGTGTTTCCGGGGTAAGGGGTGCTGATGTAGATATTGGTTTCTGTAATCTCAGGAAAGTTCTCACGTGGCATGGTCAGATAAGCAGATATACCCAAAAACAACAACACCGCCATAAAGACATACATGGTGTTGCTGTTGCGTATCGCCCATGACGAAAAGAGAAATTCTTTTTCGGGGGAATTGGAGGTCTTTACCATCTTTATTTTATGATTTGAACAGGTTGATTTTCTTTCACAAGTCGAGCGCCCTCACTGATAATGGTTGCGCCTTCTTCTAGACCCGCAACCACTTCAACCATACCATTTTCTGCATAGCCAGTTTGAATAAAGACTTTTTGTGCTTGATTGTCCTTGTCAATTGCAAAAACAAACTGATCACCAGAGGCATTTTCCGAAATAATACTCACAGGGATTAAGAGGGCTTTTGGATTGATGTAGTCAAAAATGTGAAGGGTGCTAATCAAGTTTGGATTGACCTCTAACGAAGGATCAATATCCACAGTCACACGAAAGGTTCTATTTTCAGTACTGACATGTGTTGCTCTGTGAGAAATTCTTGCCTCAAAAGAGGTATTGAGAACAGGAATTTCGACAAGGACTGGCGTTCCTTTCGACACTGTTGGCAAGTAGCGTTCGGGCACATCTGCCTCCACATACATTTGTTTGGTACTCACTAGCCGAATAAGGGGCATTGTAGCAGGGCTGACGACCTGACCGACGTCAACCATAATGTGATCAATTTTTCCAGAAAAGGGAGCGCGCACGATCGCTTTTTCCAGCTGATCGTTCAGTTGTCCCAACTGACTGCGTTGGCTTTCATAGTTGGTTTTGGCTTGTAGATACTCAATTTCAGACCCAATCTCTTCGTTCCACAGTCGCTCTTGACGTTCAAAAACTGTTTTTGCCAAATCTGTTTGT
This sequence comes from Flavobacteriaceae bacterium UBA5950, assembly GCA_002430545.1. Taxonomy (GTDB): domain Bacteria; phylum Bacteroidota; class Bacteroidia; order Flavobacteriales; family Flavobacteriaceae; genus UBA724. The sequence goes on along the minus strand of DJCM01000018.1, from coordinate 10,870 downwards.
GCCTTTTGCAAACGGATGGTTTGTTTCAGCCCACCATCGTCGATGCGCATCAGGACTTGACCTTTTTTCACCTGTTGACCTTCTCGAACCGATATGGACGAGACTGCCCCCATAAATTCGGGTTGCAACAACATATTTTGGTCTGTTTTCACAATCGACTGTAAAGAAATGCGATGTTTTAATTCGCTGGGCTTGACAGTATTAACAGAGACTAGTGCTCGTTTTTTGGTGGTGTCCAATCGGTTGAGAGCAGCTGTGACCAAACCGAGTTCGTTGCGAAGCCCCTCGATTTGACTGACCATTCCAGATCGCTTTTGTTCCAGGCCATCAACATCAGCACTGTCGATGAGTTCTTGGGTTGATGGTTCGGCTTCATTTCCACAGGAAATAAGGGTGAAGCATGCTAGAAAAAGAATTAGGTATTTCATTTTTTTACAATTTCAGGTGATGAGTGATATAATATATCGAGTTCGGTTTTTGATTGGATGATATCTCGCATGGTATTGAGATGTTGGTTTTGGAGGTCGTAAAGTTGCAATTGTGCTTGTCGAAGTTCGAAACTACCACTTACGCCCTCGCTGTATTTGAGATTGTTTTTGCGCTCAATTCTATAGGCGATTTCTAAACTCTCCTGACTTCTCAGAAACGCTTCCAACGCCAAAGTAAATTGATTGTGTGCATTTGCTTTTTGCAAAAGAAGCTCTTCTTCAACTTGTTCGAGTTGTGTCTGGGCTTTGGCAACATTGAGTTTGGCTTGGTCGGTTCGTGACTGCCCTGCACCAGAAGTGAAAATGGGAAGAGTGACACTTAAACCAATAGCAGAGCGATCATACCACTGTTGCGATTTTTGAAAAAAAGTAAAATCGTCATCGAAGCCATCATAACCACTTGCCACAAAGGCCGAAATGGTTGGCAAGGCTCGAAAACGCTCAAGCTTTAGCAACAACTTAGAAGAGCGAAGGTTGTTTTGCGCAATTTGGTAGTCGATGTTTTTTTCGAGGTCCCAATCCGATGAAATCAGCTCATTTTCGCTTTTTACACAGAGCCCCAACAAGGTGTCTGTCAAGCTGATATTGTCGTTCATATCTCTTCCCAAAGCCATGTTGAGCATTTGATGTATTATGGGAACAAGCCGAAGCACATAATCGAGTGAACTTTGGATGGAAGCACCTGTGATTTCCAACTGCTCCACCTGCTCGACTTCGACCAAACCTTGTTGATATACTTTTCGTATGTCTGTCAGTGTGCCTTCTAGGTTTGCAAGGTTTTTTTCCAAGATGCGTTTGCGTTCCTCAGCAAGAAGAACATTGACATAAGCATCCGTCACGAGTCGTTTAACTTCCAATTCGCTTTTGACTTTGTTTTGTCGCGATATCTTGAGGAAGACACTGGACGCTTGAAGACCAACCAGATAGGAACCATCAAAGATCAATTGATCCATGCGCGCGGCGGCATCCACACTTTGTTCGGTACCAAATTGAACAGGGTAATATTCGCCCGGATTTCCACCAAAATAAGCCCCAGGAACGATAGAGGTTCGCTGTTCGAGGTCTATGTTGTAGAAGGCACTAGCACTGATTTGTGGCAAACCAGTGGCAATTGTTTCCCATTGGCGTTCACGCGCAATTTGAATGTCATAGTCAGCATTGACCATGATGCGATTGTTTTGTAAACCTTCCATAATGGCTTCTGTCAAGCTGAGCGATTGTTGACTCCATCCAAATGGAATAAACATGAGTGAAACAATAAGGATCAATAAACGATTCATGATTTTGGTTTGATATATGAGGATAAATATGTCATGCCTTTATCTGTAACGATGGCACGTAAGTGATAATCTAAGTAACTTTCCATAAGCTGTTCGGGGCTATATTTTTCTGTGGGAAACAGTTCTGCATTTTTGATGCCAGTCATGCCGTTAAAATACATTCGAGAAATAAAGACAACATCGATAGACGGACGAAAAAGTTTCATTTTAACCCCTTTTTTCAAACTCTTTCGCACAGATGTTGTCATAAAATCAAATTGTTTTTTTTGGAGTTCGTCATGAATGATTGGATAATATTTTCTCAATTGATGTAGAGGGGATGTTTTTTCGACCTTCAATTGATGCATGATGAACATTTTGATTTCGTAGAGTTCAGAAATTGGATTGCTGGCTTGATCACGAATTTCCTCGAGCTTGTTTGTAATATAGTTGTACATCGAAAACACAACCTTCTGAATCAAAGCTTCTTTATTGCTGAAAAAATTATAAATGGTTTTCTTAGAAATTTTCATATCCAGGGCAATATCATCCATCGTGACTGTTTTAAACCCATATTCTAAAAACAAATCAGTGGATGCAACAACGATAGATTTCTCTATGTCAATTGAATTCATAGCGGGGCAAATATATACAAGGAAACTCAAAAAATAAAAAAAGTTTCCTGCGTTTTCATAAAAATGATTTTAGACTTCTTTTGTGTAGTTGTACTTTTGTTAAAATTTTAAAATTCATGCGTTCAGTCCAAGCGTATCAAGAATTGTTTTCCACACATTTACGATCGATGGCATTTGTAAAGGAGCCTTTGGGGCTTTATGACCCAATTTCTTATATCCTGAAACTCGGGGGCAAGCGAATGCGACCTGTATTGGCGCTTATGGCTTGCGAAGCTATGGGGAAAAATCCTTCATCTGCTCTAGGCGCAGCGACTGCTGTGGAGTTGTTTCACAATTTTACCTTGCTGCACGATGATATTATGGACGAAGCAAGTCTGCGTAGAGGTCAGCAGACAGTGCACCAAAAATGGGATGTCAACGCTGGTATTCTATCAGGAGATGCGCTTCTTGTGATTGCCTATCAACAGTTCAACCAGTATGAAGACACTCTCTTTTCACAGTTGACAAAGTTGCTCAGTGAAACAGCACTACTTGTATGTGAGGGACAACAATATGACGTTGACTTTGAAACCAGAAATGATGTCAGTTTGGAGGCTTATATCCAAATGATTCAGCTCAAAACGGCAGTATTGTTGGGTTGTGCCCTTCGAATGGGTGCCTTGGTTGGGAATGCATCAACAGTTGCTGCAGATTGCCTATACGAATTTGGGGTGAACCTCGGTATTGCCTTTCAGCTGCAGGACGATTTGCTCGATGCTTTTGGAGATTCAAAAACCTTTGGAAAAAAAGTAGGTGGGGATATTGTTGAAAATAAAAAAACCATTCTTTATCATCTGACAATGGCGCACGCCAATGCCCACGACAAAGCAAGCTTTGAACAACTGATGACATCGACACCAGCTGATGAAAACAAAAAAATCACAGCCGTCAAAACCATTTTTGAAGCCACAGAAGTTCCCCGCCGAACAGTCGATCAAGTGTCTGCCTACACCAATAAAGCAATGGATGCCTTGCAGCAATCGACCCTTTCCTCTGATCAAATTGCTTATTTCACTGCCTTCGCAGAGGAATTAATGGTGCGTACCAAATAAACGCTTAAAGAATTGCTTCACAAAAAGAAGGGTAGGGAATGATCTCATGATGAGAATCTCTTGAAAAAAGTGGCTTTGCTCATCTAAAAATCGGAAAATACGCTTGGGGCTATTTTTGCCAAACATCCCTGAAAACAATTGCGCGCCCATGTGGTTGTGCTTGGATAAAACATCCAAAAACAATAAGTCGTACCACCAAAAGCGATTTTTCTTCGCAAAACGACTCAGTGGTTTGTTTGCACTGATATGATTCACTAAAGCAATTGTTTTCCGATTGATATTTTTAAAAGTAAAACCAGTACTCGCCTTGGTCCATCCACCTGCCGAGCCAATAAAGTGTACATTTTTGGTATTGTGTTTCCAAAAGGGATAGGAACACATAGGGATACTCCCTTGTTCGACTTCAACCAACTCGTAATCATTTATGTTTTTTTCTTTAAGATAGTCGCGTATGGCAGATTCATATTCAGATTTATCAAGCAGTTTTTCTGAGAAAAGAGTGTATTCAATCAGCGCATCAGTTTTTGTGAAAGGAAGCACATACATGAATCTGGTTTCTTGTTTTTGTGGAACTGTAAAGTCCATAAAAACTGCTTTTTGCACATCAAAAACAGGGGTTGGGGTTTTAATGTACCAACCCAAAAAATGCTGCTGAAGTACAGGGTATTGTTGCATTTGCCGAAGGATGTTCCAATCAAAAATACTATTGAAAAGAGTAGAACATTGATAGGTATTCTGCTCAGTATTAACAATCACATGACTGCCTTTATCGCTAAAGCCAGTACAACGTTCATATTTGATTTGAACAGACTTGTTTTGCGCAATGTTTTTATGGAGAAGGTCATAATAGGGTTTGCTTCGAAGCATCTTGTATGAGGTGTCTCCCAAATCAATGGTCTTGTCAATGCTTTGACTTTTAAATTGCACCTTGCTCCACTGGTTTTGAAGCAAATCGTCCCACTCTCCTTCACCAGTTTCCCAGAAACACCACGTCCGATCGTTTGCTTTGTGCTGATCGCTTTCAAGGATGAGTATAGAAGACGCTTTATAGGCATCACTTTTACTTAGGCGATTAGCCAATTGCAGTCCTGAAGCACCACCACCCAATATGATAAAATCTAGCTGTTGCAATCTATCGTTTTCAGAAGCACAAACATACAAAATATAAAAATCCATTGGATTTAGACATATCTAAAAATAAAATTTAGATATATCTAAATTTGTTATATATTTGCTATCTGATGCAAACACTATCAACAGAAGACTATCTGAAGGCAATTTATCATGTGTCACAATCCTCATCTGGTGCTGTGGCAACAACGAGCATTGCGAAACAGATTGGTGCAAAGCCATCTTCTGTTACAGATATGTTCAAAAAGCTTTCTGATCAAAACCTTGTGAAGTATCAAAAGTATCAAGGTGTTTCTCTCACAAATGAAGGGGTCAAAACAGCGCTGCGAATTATTCGAAAGCATCGTTTGTGGGAATCTTTTTTGGTTTCTCACTTGAATTTTAATTGGGACGAAGTGCATCAGGTTGCAGAGCAGCTCGAGCATATTCAGTCCGAGAAACTGACAAACGAACTCGAAAGGTTTTTGGATTATCCTACGCATGATCCTCATGGTGATCCGATACCCAACAGGGCTTTGTTTATGAAAACATACAATAAAATTTTACTCAACGAACTTCCAGTGAACAAAGAGGGTGTTTGTGTGGGGGTGAAGGATAACTCTTCTAACTTTTTGCGCTATCTCGACAGAAGACAAATAGGAATTGGTACGCCTTTGCAGGTATTACATCGTGAGGATTTCGATGACTCTCTGCACATACAAGCAGGTAAGTCAACACTGATGATTACCATAAAAATTGCTGAAAATATTTATGTAAAACCTTAAATTATGTTACAAGAAATTTTATCTTTTTTTGAGCAAACACCCCCTATTTTAGGGGCATTATATGCCACCTTATTTACTTGGGGGATGACTGCACTGGGTGCATCTTTTGTGTTTTTCTTCAAAACCATGAATCGAGCTTTTTTGGATGGGATGCTCGGCTTCACAGGTGGCGTCATGGTTGCTGCGAGCTTTTGGAGCTTGCTTGCCCCTGGGATTGAAATGAGCCCAGGTGAGGGCTTTGTCAAAGTGATTCCAGCAGCTGTTGGTTTTGGTCTTGGGGCACTGTTTATCTTTGGCCTTGATAAGGTTCTTCCGCACCTTCACATCAACTTCAAAAAGCCAGAAGGGGTAAAAACACCATGGCATCGCTCAACACTTCTCGTTCTAGCCATTACGCTTCACAATATCCCAGAGGGGTTGGCAGTGGGCGTTCTCTTTGGGGGTGTGGCAGCTGGGTTGCCAGAAGCATCGATTGCAGGGGCTGTTGTACTTGCGATGGGTATTGGGATTCAGAATTTCCCAGAGGGGGTGGCGGTATCCATGCCCATGCGTCGACAGGGACTCAGTCGTTGGAAAAGCTTTATGTATGGGCAGTCTTCAGCAATTGTTGAGCCAATCGCAGCAGTCATAGGCGCATTGGCAGTGACTTTTTTTACACCTATCCTTCCTTATGCTTTGGCTTTTGCTGCAGGAGCGATGATTTTTGTCGTTGTGGAGGAGGTGATTCCTGAAACCCAACAAGACAAATACACAGATATCGCAACACTTGGGTTTATTGGAGGATTTATTGTGATGATGACTTTAGATGTTGCCTTGGGTTAGTGGCATCCACAATCTTGACCACCACACGAAGTCGTTTTCTTTTTGGGTAGAAAAAAACGTTTGACCAGAAATCCTATCGAAAGTCCAACTGCGATAATGGTAAGGATGGTATTCATTTGGTAAAGGTATTAAAGAACTTGAAAGGTTGCAAAAGCAGCCAAATAGGCAAGAAGAGTCATGACAACCAGTTGAATTGCTGGCCATTTCCAGCTATTTGTTTCTTTACGCACGATTGCCAGTGTACTCATACATTGCATCGCAAAGGCATAAAAAATCATCAATGACATACCTGAAGCAAGGGTGAATACTGGTTTACCGTCGGGGTGTACTTCGTCGGCCATGCGATTTTTGATGGTATCTTCTTCATCAGTCCCCACATTGTATATGGTTGCAAGTGTACCGACAAACACTTCTCGCGCTGCAAAAGAACTCACAATGGCAATTCCGATTTTCCAATCATAACCCAAAGGGGCAATTGCAGGCTCGATAAATTTTCCGACTTGTCCGAGATAGGATTTTTCGAGTTTATAAGCACTGATTTTTTGTTCCAATTCAGCTTCGGTCAGCTCTTGATCAACTCCGACGATTGCTTCTGCTTGACCAAAACTACTGCTTGGACCATTGGAGGCCAACACCCATAACAATACAGAAATGGCAAGAATAATTTTTCCAGCCTCTAAAACAAATGACTTGGTTTTATTGTAGACAGTGATGCCGACATTCCGAAGAATAGGAATACGATAGTTGGGCATTTCTACGACAAAGGCAGTTTTGTGTGGTAGTTTCAATACCAATTGCAACACATAAGCAGCTGCGAGTGCCATTCCAAACCCCAGTAAATAGAGACCCATCAGTACAAGGCCTTGCATATTGGCACCCAAAAATCTAGTATCTGGGATCACCAGGGCAATTAAAATCAGGTAAACAGGTAGTCGTGCAGAACAAGTTGTAAAGGGAGTGACTAGAATTGTAATGAGTCTTTCTTTCCAATTTTCGATATTTCGGGTTGCCATTATTGCAGGAATCGCACAGGCAGTACCAGAGATCAGTGGCACAACACTTTTGCCACTGAGTCCAAATCGTCGTAGGACACGATCCATCAGGAAAACCACTCGACTCATATAGCCAGTTTCTTCGAGGATGGAAATAAAAACAAACAAAATGGCAATTTGCGGAATAAAAATCGCAACTCCACCTAGGCCTGGAATAATACCTTCTGCAATCAGTTTGGGAACAAACCACGAGGGTAGGTTTGTTTTTGCCCATTCGCTCATCGATACAAAGGCACTGTCGATGGCATCCATGGGGTAGCTACTCCAATCATAAATCGCTTGAAAAATGGTAAACAGCACAACAAAAAAGATTATATACCCAAAAAAGCGATGGGTTAAAAAACGATCCAAACGACTTTGAAAATCAGTTGCTTGTTCACGATTGATTTGCAAGCATTTTTTAAGGACTTCATTGATAAATTGATAGCGTTTGATGGTTTCTCGCTGTTGTAATCGTTTGAGAAACGACACCGATCGTGTGTGATCGCCATCCGTAGATTGAATGGTATTTCGATCGATATTGGCAAAATTGACATCTTGAGTGATCACCAACCACAGCTTGTAGATGGATTGTTTGGGGAAAGTTTTTTGCAGTGAGGCAAAATAGTCGGGGTCTATGGATCGAAAATCGAGACAGGGAGAATGTTCCAATTGAATGTAATTGGCAATTTCGTTTTTCAGGGTCTGAATCCCTTCTTTTTTGAGGGTACTTGTCAATACAATTTTGGTATTGAGTTCTTCCTCCATTTTTTCTACATCCAGCGAGATCCCTTTTCTTCTCATCCTGTCTGACATATTCACAACTAAAATCGATGGAATACCCAAGTCCTTGATTTGGGTAAACAGCAATAGATTTCTTTTAATGTTTTCGATATCAGCAACGATCACTGCAACATCTGGAAAGTCCGCATGATTGCGATTCATCAGGAGTTCGATAACAATGTTTTCGTCTAGCGAGGAAGCATTGAGACTGTAGGTGCCAGGCAAATCAAAAATAGTGGCACTCACGCCTTTGGTCAAACGACAATAACCTTCTTTTTTTTCAACAGTTATGCCAGGATAATTACCTGTTTTTTGTTGCAAACCTGTCAATAAGTTAAATACAGATGATTTTCCTGTATTTGGATTGCCTAATAGCGCCACTTTGATGCGCCTGTTCATGTAGCAATGATTTTTACTTGGATGTGTTCTGCAGTCTCTCTTCGAATGGCGACTTGAGCACCATTGACGTTTAAGAACAAGGGGTCTTTGAAGGGAGCGAGTTGAAGAAGTTCAATCGTATTGCCAGGTAAACAACCCATCTCGATCAGTTTGAGAGGAACAAGATCGGTATTGAGGTCTTCAACAACGGCCTTTTCACCCTTTTTGAGTTGGGCTAGAGTCATAGCAAACACTTATTTAGATTAAATTTAAGTAAGCAAAACTAAGCATATTATCGGTACGCACAAATTTATTTTTCTTGACGAAGGATGTCGATATCCGAAAGGATTTTATTCATATCCTCTCGTTGGGTGCCATCATAATAACCTCTGATGCGTTGCTGCGGATCAATCAACACAAAATTTTCGGTATGAATCATGTCGTGTTCACCCCCATTTCCATCTTCTTGTACAACCAAATATGATTTTCTTGCCAATTTATAAATATCCTTTTTATCACCAGTAAGCATATTCCAACGACGATCATCCACCCCTTTTTCTACAGCATATTGTTTTAAAACTTCAGCGGTATCTATGTCGGGTGTTACACTGAAAGAGAGGAGTTTGACATCAGGATATGCTGCAAGTAAGGATTGCAAATACACCATATTGTCGGTCATAATTGGACAAATACTAGGGCAAGTGGTGAAGAAAAAGTCAGCGACATAAATATGACCATCATAATCTTTGTGTGTAATGTTCTCATTGTTTTGGTTGGTGAGTGAAAATGCTTCAATGCGATGATATTTTTTGACATACTGTATGGATTCATCCACCAAAACAGGATCGACCATTGCGGGCTGATATATAGGCAAAGCAGGGGTTGGCTGAAGTGCTCGAAAAAACAGCAATACAATGGCAGTAGACAAGATGCCCATCACCCAAAAAAAACGTTTATATCTGCGAAAAAAAGTCCACATAGCAATTGCTTACAAAGGTACACAAACCCCTCGAATTGAACCAAAAGAACACTTCCAATTTGATGAGTAAAAATGAATTAAAAAGATTACATTTGAAACGCAAAAAATAACACATGGATCCAGTTCTTATCAAAGTAATTCAATTCTTTCTGTCACTATCTCTGCTCATTGTGCTGCACGAGTTAGGACACTTTATACCTGCTCGAATGTTTGGCGCTCGCGTAGAGAAGTTCTTTTTGTTTTTCGATATCAAATTTGCCCTTTTTCAAAAGAAAATAGGCGAAACTGTCTATGGAATTGGCTGGCTACCACTGGGTGGTTATGTCAAGATTTCGGGGATGATCGACGAAAGCATGGACAAGGAACAAATGCAACAATCACCACAACCTTGGGAGTTTCGTTCCAAGCCAGCTTGGCAGCGACTCATCATCATGTTGGGGGGTGTGGCTGTCAACCTTATTTTGGGGGTCTTGATCTATATTATGATCATGTTTGTATGGGGGAAAAGCATATTGTCTCAGGCAGATGTACCCAATGGCTTGGAGGCAAGTCCAGTGGCTGAGCAGCTGGGATTTAGAGATGGAGACATCATCCTCTCATTTGATGGTGTTCCTCTAGAAAATCTCAATGATGCATCTAAAATTTTATTGGTTCGATCGCCAGAAACTGCACGTGTTCTTCATCCAGATGGAACAGAGGAAAGCATTGCAATCCCTGATGACTTTGGGCAACAGCTTTTTAAATCAGGCGAGCGACCCTTTTCTGTCTTTGTTTTGGCTGAGATTGAAACTGTTGAACCTGGCTCACCTGCAGAAGAAGCAGGATTGATGTCAGGCGATATCATACGTGCGATCAATGGCACTGCCATAGACTCGTGGAGTGAAGTCAGAGGTTTTTTTACTTCTTATAAAGACACAGAGGCAACCCTGGGTGTAGAGCGAGATGGGTTGACAACTGATATTCAGGTAGCAGTTCGTGAGGACAATACCATAGGCATTCGTGTTGTTTTGCCAGAAATTCAGACAACTGATATCACTTATGATGTAGACCAAAGCATCGTAGAGGGGATTCGCTATGGATACTGGACCTTGTATGATTATGTAGCGCAGTTCAAGTTTGTTTTTACCAAAGAAGGTGCATCACAACTCGGAGGGTTTGGCACCATTGGCAGCTTGTTTCCAGGGACTTGGGACTGGCAGGCCTTTTGGCACACCACTGCTTTGATATCGATTATATTGGCCTTTATGAATGTATTGCCCATCCCAGCATTGGATGGTGGTCATGTGATGTTTTTGGCCTATGAGATGATCACAGGTCGCAAGCCACATGATCGTGTGATGGAAATTGCACAGATGATTGGTATTTTCTTATTGCTCGGTTTATTTGTATATGCCAACGCCAATGATGTTGTTCGATTCTTGACATAAATTCATTTGACAAAAAGGGTTTGAACAAGAAGAAAAAACGAATTATATTTGCCAGCACATTCCTCCTTAGCTCAGTTGGTTA
>DJCM01000032.1:11413-38772 GCA_002430545.1 Flavobacteriaceae bacterium UBA5950 | reverse complement strand
GGGATTCGAACCCAGGCAACACTTTCGCGTTGACAGATTAGCAATCTGCTCCATTACCACTCTGGCACCTCTCCTTAGTCGAAACTAAATCGGTCGCAAAAATACATTATCAGCTGAAAATCGACAACAAATTTGCCTAATCAATTGCTTCGCTTGTCAAAGTCATCATTTTGACGCTCATTATATTTTGTGATTGCTAACACAATCAATACAATTCCAACCGACAAATAAAAGAAAAATACCATCTATTTTAGTTTGACAGCTGTTCCGTATGCCAACATTTCGGAAGCACCTTGCGCAACAACAGACGTAGTGAATCGAACATTCACTATTGCATCAGCATCTAGTTTTTTTGCGTCATTGATCATTCGTTGAAGGGCTTGTTCTCTAGCATCCGCTTGAAGCTTGGTGTATTCTTCGATTTCACCTCCTACGATGTTCTTGAGGCTCGCAAAAATATCTCGCCCTATATTTCTACTCCTTACTGTGCTTCCTCTAGCAATTCCTAATGTTTCTGTAATTGTGTGATTGGCAACTGTTTCAGTACTTGATAATATCATCTTTAGATGTCTTTGGTTAATGCTTTTACAATTTTATTATGCGCATAAAACTCTTTAAAAATCACTTTTAAAGCTGTGTAGGATGGTACAGCAATGATCATTCCCAAGGGACCAAACAAGAGACCGCCAATAAGAATCACAATAAAAATTTCGAGTGGATGTGACTTGACAGATGCAGAAAAAACAAAGGGCTGAGTCAAAAAATTGTCGATCAACTGTCCAATTGCAAACCCAATAAATACATAGATGGTCTTGGGAAGCGTTTCAGTTGCAAAACTGGCATCTAGATTACTTGTCATGGTTAAAAAAACCATTAAAAAAGACCCAATGATTGGTCCTAAAAATGGAATGATATTTAGCAGTGCACAAACCAGTGATATGGTCACTGCATTTGGTATGCCTAAGATCAATAGGACAATAGTGTAGATGACGAATAAAACAGTAATCTGTGTGAGCAATCCGATGAAATATCTCGATAATAAATTTTTGATTGAAAGTATTGACTTTTCAACCCTTGAAGTGTTTTTATCAGCTACAAAAACCATGACCATTTTCTCTAGTAAGCCACTGTCTTTTAAAAAGAAAAACGATATAAAAATGACTGAAAATATGCCAATTGTAAACCCACTGAGGCCATTAAGGATAGTATTCAGAGTTTCTGGCAGAAAACTGTAATCAAACTCAGCCAAGCTTCGATCGACCCAACTTTGTAAGTCAATCCCATATCCACTGAGGTACAGACTGAGTTCGTCAATCAGTTGTGTGGCAGTAGCCTCAAAGGCAGTCACATTGAGAAGAGAAAGGTTTTTTGCTTGTTCAAAAATCACTGGAAATAACAAACGTACAATTCCAAAAAATGTCATCATCAATATTACAATTGTTGTGACTGAAGATAATGTGTTACTAAATTTAATTTTCTTTAAAAGCAGCGTTATGGGTCGCCCAATGAGTGATACGACTGCTGCGATGATGATATAGAAAACAACCGATTGTATGGAAACAATGACCTCAAATAATCCTATCAGAAGGACAATAATGAGAATGGCTTGGACAATTGCTTTGGTCAGTTCTTTTGGATTCATAGCCTAAAGATAAGTTTTTTACATATATAATTGTGAAACACTATGACAGGCGATAATTCCTGCAGTTTCGGTACGCAATCGTTTTGTTCCGAGTGTGATGGCAGTGACATTGGCATCAGCTGCAGCTTTGATTTCTTCTGCACTAAAATCACCTTCGGGACCTATAAAAATGGATATTGATTGATGCGCTAGCACATGACTGTCTAATGTCATTTTTTTTGTGTCTTGACAATGTGCGATAAAGGCTTTGCCCTCCAATTGTTTCAATGCAGTGAAAAAGTCGCTAGAAGGCTGAATCACTGGTAGATAAGCCCCCAAAGACTGTTTCATTGCAGCAATAGCGATTTTATGTAAGCGTTCTTGCTTCACTACTTTTCGTTCGCTTCGCTGACAAATGATAGGAGTAATGGCATGAACGCCAATTTCGGTAGCTTTCTCAACAAACCATTCCATACGATCATTGCTTTTGGTAGGTGCGATGAATAAGTGTAAGTGATAAGGATCTGAAGCGATCTTTTCGCATTGATTTACAACTGCTGTACATTGTTTGTCATGGACTGATGTCAATGTTGCTTCGAATCTATACCCAACACCATTGACAATTGTGATTCCATCTCCGATTTTTTTTCTTAAAACTTTGGATAAGTGCTTGCTTTCAATTTTATCGAAATAAAATTCTTTGTCTTCTTTTGTTAATGTAGGAATATAAAACTGTTGCATTACAATGGCATTCTAGATTGCGCTTGACGATCCAATGCGCCAAATGTATTGTTTTGATATTTGAAGTAACCAGTAACTGCAATCATCGCTGCGTTATCTGTTGTGAAAGCCAAAGGTGGGATAAATACATTCCAATCCATTTTTTTTGACAATGCCTGCCGAAGTCCAGTGTTTGCTGAAACACCTCCACCAATGACAACCTCTTTAACCCCTGTTTTGCTGACTGCTTTTTCAAGTTTTTCCATCAAAATATTGACAAGCGTGTGTTGTACTGACGCACACAAATCATCTCTATGATTTTGAATATAATGCTCATCCAATTGCTGTTGTTTTCTCAGATGATATAAAACACTGGTTTTAAATCCACTAAAACTAAAATTCAGGTCTGAAACTTTTGGTATTGGAAATGGAATGATTGCTTTTCCATTTTGTGCATATTTATCGATAAAAGGCCCAGCAGGATAGGGTAGTTCGATCATATTACCAACCTTATCAAAGGCCTCACCAACAGCATCATCTAGTGTTTGCCCAATCACTTCCATTTGGTTAGGACTGCTGACCAAAACCAACTGTGTGTGACCCCCCGAAACAGTAAGTCCTAAGAATGGAAATGAGGGATTTGGAATGGATTTTTCAAAGTGAACAAGCAAATGCGCTTGCATATGATTGACTTCGATCAAAGGCACATCCAACGAGAGAGCAAATGATTTGGCAAAAGAATTTCCAACCAACAGCGAGCCAATAAGTCCTGGACCCAAAGTGTATGCTACTGCATTTACCTCTTTTTTGTCGATATTTGCTATACGAAGTGCTTGGTCGACTACTGGAATGATATTTTGCAGGTGGGCACGAGCAGCCAACTCGGGGACAACACCCCCGTATTGTTTGTGAACTTTTTGACTGGAAATAATATTCGATTGAATATGCCCGTCAACGAGTACAGCAGCTGCAGTATCGTCGCATGATGATTCTATTCCGAGTATGACAGGCATGATTCTTGTTTGATGCACAAAGTTAACACATTGGTTTGACCCAAAAACACTGGCGTACCGCAAAAAAAATTACAGTCATGAGTATTGGTCTTACCATACTCACACTTATCTTATTTTTTTCTCCAATTGGGCAATCTGCCTTGAACTCATGGGTCAAGAACAAACTCATAAATGATTTTGATGTTGACCTCTCGATTAATTCCTTTTTTATGAATCCTGTTGGCATGAGCTCATTTGAAGACTTGCTCATTAAAGATCATAAAAATGATACTTTAATTTTTGTGAATCACCTCGAAATTGAGTCTCGTCATTTTGGTGGTTTGATCAATAATGACATCTATTTGGGCGAAGTTACTCTAGATTCTTTTTTGCTGAATCATGTTACATATAGAGATGAAAACCTATCTAACTTAGATGTTTTTTTTGAAAAATTTAATTTCTCAAAAGGAGTGAAGTTCAGTGCAAGTCAAGTCAAACTTAACGAAAGTAAGCTTCAATTCCTTGACGAAAATCATATCGATTCTACTTATCAAATCATTTCCAATCTCAATGCGAATCTCATCGATATTTCTTCCAAAAGCGCTGACTTTTCAGCAGTTATCGAAGATATTAGCCTGTTTGTTGAGGATTATGGTCTAGACGTCATTCGTTCCAATGCTTCATTTTCTATAGCATCAGGGGCAGCCAAACTTGAAAAATTAAATGTGACCACTCCAAACTCACAGCTCATTGCTGATCTTTCTATGCGCTTGCCAGCAGCTGGGTTACAAGATTCATTTAATGATATTCTTATCGATGCCAATGTACAAGAGTCTTCCATCGGTGTTGAGGATATTCGTTCTTTTGTTCCAAACTTTTCAGGTTCGGATAGTTTTTTTATAGATGAACTTACTTTTTCTGGAACACCCAACAAGTTTTCATTGGACTCTTTTCGACTCGCTCTTCTAAACAGTAATTTTTCAGGATCATTTTCTATCAACAATTCAGAAAAAACCTCAAATCTAGTCATAGATGAACTGATTATTAATCCAGAAGACATCCTTGCATTTGTGCCGAGCTTAAAGCAGTCACAAGTAGATTTTCTGCAACATTTGGGAACCTCAAAAATGACTGGAGAGATGACACGTCGCTCCTCCAATCACAAGATTTATTTGGCCCTCTACACCTCATTTGGTCTGTTGGACGTTGCTGTTGATTTTCTGAAAAAAGATTCTCAATCGCCTTCATTTTACGATGGAAAGCTTCGTGGAAATCAGTTTGATATGGGAGGTTTACTAAAGCAAAATACTTTAGGTGTTAGTGACTTTGCATTTGTTGTAAAAGGAAAGGGTTTTCAACTCAATCAGCTTGACACAGAACTCAGTGGGCATTTTTCCTCTTTTTCCTTTAAAGACATCAAACTTGATACTATTTCAGTAAACCTCGATGCAAAAAATGGACAAATTATTGGCTCAGTTGACATCAATGATAGTGAAGCAAAAATACAGGTGGAGGGTGAGTTTAATGCAAATGACTCCCTTCAAAAATTGTCAGCATTTGCAGAGGTGAATCAACTCAAACTCAAAAGCATTTTTCCTTCTACTTTCAAAAAGGAAAGAGATTTTTCTGGAAACTTTGAAATTGTAAATCTTGGAAATCAAGTAAATGAATTCATTGGAGATATCAAGGCAAATGCTGTGCAAATCAATGTCGATGATCAGCGATATGCTTTTGAAGACTTTACAATTCAGTCAAGAGTCAATAAAGATTTACGCTTTTTTAATTTTCAATCCATTGATTTTATCAATGGATTGATTTATGGCAGATTCGAATTGTTGGATGTAGAAAAAATGTTTCGTAATTCTTTAGGAAGCTACTTTGCCAATTATCAGTCAATTGAAGTGTGTCAATCTTCTTTTATCAATTTTAACATCAACTTAAAAGAGAAGTTTTCTGGCGCTTTTCTAGAACAAATTAAAATTCCTGATGATTCTTTCTTTCGTGGCAAGCTCAGTGCTGATCCGAATGATACATTTTTTCAGATCGATATCTCTAAAATTAGTTTTGAGAACAATAACTTTTCAGAGGTTCGCTTTACAATGGACAATGGCAATCCTTTTTACAAAACCAACCTGCAAATTGGTCAGGTCAACGGAGAAGACTTTACCTTGGATCAGTTCTGGTT
This sequence comes from Flavobacteriaceae bacterium UBA5950, assembly GCA_002430545.1. GTDB lineage: Bacteria > Bacteroidota > Bacteroidia > Flavobacteriales > Flavobacteriaceae > UBA724. The sequence goes on along the minus strand of DJCM01000032.1, from coordinate 33,254 downwards.
GATCAATTCGGTATTTGATGACAAACTGTATTTTAGAGCAGAATTTGAAAATAATTCATTAGCTAGCGAGTTGAATTTTTATGCTACTCTCAATGAAAAACAAGAGTTAGAATTTGGCATCCAGCCTTCAACAATTGCTTTTCAGTCGAAGCAATGGAAGATCAATCAACTCGATAACAGAACGAGCAAATTTCTGCTAGCAAAAAATGGTTTTGAGATTGGTTCTACTGTTTTTTCAAATAATGAATCAGCACTTCATTTTTCATTTTATCAACAGTCTTCACAACGATTAAATATACTTTTTGAAAACATAAATCTCTCTGACTTTATTCCACCAAAACCAAAGAGAAATATCAGTGGAATAACCAATGGGACTCTGGATATCACTTTTGATAACGATCAATTTGGTGGAGAGGTCGATGTGAAAATTGATTCTATGATATTCAACAATGCAATGTTGGGAGATGCACTTGTTTCGTTGAGCTCTACCCAAGATCAAGAAACATATCAATTGTCATTCAACACTATCGATGATGGTTTTTTAACAAGCTCTATAGAGGGTCTGATTTCATCTGAAAATGAGAACAACCTCAACTTGAACGCTACTTTTCAGTCGTTTCCAGCAGCTATTCTTGATCAGTTGATTGGAAATGCAATGACAGATGTACAGGGACAGATTGATGGCTCTGTCTCCATCGGCGGTAAATGGAGTCAGCCAATGTTGCAGGGTGAGTTGTTTTTGGATGGGTTTGAATTTTCTGTTCCTTACTTAAATGTAGGATATAGCCTTGTAGATGGATCGAGCGTAAAGATAAGTCCAACATCTTTTACGTTTGAGCCAACGACTTTGATCGATCGACTCAATTCAACCACGGCTTCTTTTGACGGAACAGTTCTTCACCAAAACTTCAAGTTCTTCAACTTGGACATGAATTTTACAAGTCCAAACTTTCTAATTCTCGACACAGACGATAGTTATGATAACAACTATTATGGAAAGGCGTTTTTCATTGGAAATGCGCGTATTCATGGACCAACCCAATCTCTGACTTTTGACCTTGATGGCAGCTCGGCAGAAGGCACAAACATTGTTATTGCAGTTGACAACAGGGCTAGTATTGAGGATGTTTCATACTTAAAATTTGTTGATAAAAACGCAACAGAAAATGCTGACAATCAAACAAGTTCTCCCAGTTTAATAAAGGGTTTGAAACTTAATTTTGATTTGTCAATTACACAAGATGCCGAGTTAGAGCTTTTGTTTGACAGCGATTCGGGAAGTACACTGAGTGGTTCGGGCGTTGGAAGTATTCTGATGGAAATAAACACAGATGGAAACTTTAATGTATTCGGAGATTTTATTGCTTTAAACGGAATCTACCAATTCAAAAATTTTGGCTTCTTAGAAAAAGAATTTCGTCTTGAGCCAGGCGGAACAATATTATGGAATGGTAATCCACTGGATGCTCAATTGAATTTACAAGCGATTTATGAAGTTCCTGGTGGGGCAAATCCAGCTATTTTGCTGGAAAATCCAGGACTGAATAGAAAAATCCCAACAGATGTAAAAATTAATTTGACAGGGAGTATTATGCAACTTGAAGCACCTATTTTTTCGATCGATTTTCCAAATACATCTGCAAATGTTCGAAACGACCTTGCCTACAAACTCGATGATGAAGAGCGCCGACAAATCCAAGCCATATCCTTGTTGTCGCAAGGCGTTTTTATCAGCGATTTATCACTTTCTGCTATTACAGCAAAAGCACTAACGAACAACCTTTTTCAAAAAGCATCAGGTGTTTTTGAATCTATATTTTCTGGAGATGAGGAGAAGCTCAAGCTAGGACTAAATTATTTGCAAGGTGATCGGAATTCCGAATCAATCGCACGTACACGCGATCGACTGGGATTGACACTGGTCACCAAAGTGTCAGATCGGTTGCTGATCAATGGCAAGCTCGGTGTTCCATTTGGAGGTGTTGAAGAAACAATTATTGTTGGGGATGTTACAATTGAGTTTTTATTGAGTAAAGATGGTGCACTTCGTGCACGTATCTTCAACAGAGAAAATGAATTTCAATACTTTGGGGATGAGTTAGGATATACACAGGGCGTTGGTCTATCATATCAGGTAAAATTTGATGATTTTAAGTCTTTGATTAAGAAGATTGTAAAAAAGAACGCGATTTGATGAAAAATGTTGATTTTAAATAAGATTTTCACCACTTTTATTTTTGAACCTTCAATTTCTAATAATATCAATGATTTCAGAAATATAGTTTGTAATTTCGCCATTCTGATATGCCGATAAAACCAAAACATATTGCTGTACTAACTTCTGGGGGAGATGCTCCAGGAATGAACGCTGCTATACGATCTGTTGTTCGCAGTTGCTCTCACTTCAATCTAGAATGTTCTGGTGTATATCGTGGATACCAAGGCTTGATTGAGGGTGACATTCGCCCATTAAACCCAAGAAGTGTAAACAACATCATCAACAAGGGTGGCACAAAACTTAAATCTGCTAGATCACTAGATTTTCACGACAAAAAGGGTAGGCAAAAAGCTTATGAAAACCTGAAAAAGAACAATGTAGATGCTTTGATTGTCATTGGAGGTGATGGTAGCTTTACTGGAGGGATGATTTTTGAACAAGAGCACAAGATTCCAGTGATTGGTGTTCCAGGAACAATTGATAATGACATCTATGGCACCTCCCATACAATAGGGTATGATACAGCTCTGAATACAGTTGTTGAGGCGATTGATAAAATTAGAGATACAGCCATTTCACACAATCGATTGTTTTTTGTTGAGGTCATGGGACGAGACGCAGGTCATATTGCTTTAAATGTAGGGATAGGAGCTGGCGCAGAGGAAATCTTAATCCCTGAAGAAAACCTTGGTCTTGATCGTTTATTAGAGTCATTGAAGAGGAGTAAAAAATCAGGAAAATCCTCAAGCATCGTCGTCGTTGCAGAGGGTGACAAGATTGGTAAAAATGTATTTGAACTTGCAGAACACGTAGAAGAGAATATGCCTGACTATGAGGTTAGAGTTTCTGTATTGGGTCATATTCAGCGGGGTGGTACACCATCTTGTTTTGATCGGGTTTTGGCAAGTCGCATGGGTCTCAAAGCTGTCGAGTGTCTTATCGATGGAGTGAGTGGTCAGATGGTAGGTATTCAAAATGGGGAAATGATTTTAACCCCACTCAACAAAGCCATCAAAGGAAAATTAGAAATCAAACGTGAACTCATCAGAGTTTCAGATATTATGACACTTTAAATTATTTAATCAAAACAAAAAAACAACTATGTCAACACTTAAATTAGGAATTAACGGATTTGGACGAATTGGTAGAATGGTTTTTCGTGCATCATTGCAAAACGACAATGTCGAAGTCGTAGCCATCAATGATCTACTTGATGTCGAACACCTAGCATACCTATTAAAATATGATTCTGTTCATGGCACTTGCTCAGCTTCAATCGAAATTGAAGGTGGCCACCTTGTAATCAACGGAAAAACTGTTCGAATCACAGCAGAGAGAGATCCACAAAATTTAAAGTGGGACGAGGTTGGAGCAGAAATCGTTGCTGAGTGTACAGGAATTTTTACAACGCTCAAAAAGGCACAACTTCACATTGACGGTGGTGCAAAAAAAGTAGTCATTTCTGCACCATCTGCTGACGCACCAATGTTTGTGATGGGGGTGAATCATTCTGATGCTAAATCTTCAGACATGATTGTTTCCAACGCTTCTTGTACAACAAACTGCCTTGCTCCATTGGCGAAAGTATTGCATGATAATTTCGGAATTGCAGAAGCCTTGATGACAACAGTTCACGCTGTAACAGCTACGCAAATGACTGTCGATGGGCCTTCACGTAAAGACTATCGAGGAGGTCGCTCATCGTTGCTTAACATCATTCCTGCATCAACTGGAGCTGCTAAAGCAGTAACAAAGGTGATTCCATCACTGGTTGGTAAAATTACTGGAATGGCATTTCGCGTACCAACTGCAGATGTTTCTGTCGTTGACCTAACAGTGAAGCTTGAGAAAAACACAAGCTACGATGAGGTGATGGCTGCTCTTGAAAATGCCTCTAATACTTCTATGAGTGGAATATTAGGGTTTACCAAAGAATTGGTTGTTTCACAAGACTTTATTGGAGATGCAAGAACATCAATTGTTGATGCCAATGCAGGGATTCAACTCAATGAAACATTCTTCAAAATTGTATCTTGGTATGATAATGAAGCAGGTTATTCTAACAAATTGATTGACCTCGCACTACACGTTCAAGCCCTATAATCTAATCAGAATCTATGAAACTTATTATTGATAGTGGGTCAACAAAAACCGATTGGATCGCTATTGATGGTTCAAACAATATTTTGCTAGAGACGCATACCCTTGGCTTAAATCCTCAGGTGCTGACTGAAGCAATTATTGAAGAGCGAATCATAAATAATTACGATTTATATCGCGTTAGAAATGAGGTTGACTCCATATACTTTTATGGGGCAGGTTGTGGCACAGAACCCCCTCGAAAATTGATGGGAGATGTTTTAAAAAGTATATTTCAAAACGCATCTATTTCTGTTAAAGAAGACACCTTTGCTGCTGTATATGCAATCACTGGTCCAGGAGATCCAAGTATCGTTTGTATTCTTGGTACAGGTTCCAATTGTAGTTTTTTTGATGGCGAGACTGTTCATCAAGCAATCACATCGTTGGGGTATATCTTGATGGATGACGCAAGTGGCAATTATTTTGGAAGACAGCTACTCAGGGATTATTACTTTAACAAAATCCCCAATCCTTTAGCTAAATCATTTGCTGAAGAATTTGATTTGGGAGCAGAGGAAATCAAAACCAACCTCTACAAAAAAGCAAATCCAAATACATATTTGGCAACATTTGCCAAGTTTTTGATTGTCAACAAAAATGAGCCATACGCACAAGCGCTCATCAATAAAGGTCTTGGATTGTTTATTGATAATCAAATTTTGCAATTCGATAACGCCAAGGAGTTACCTATTCATTTTATTGGGTCGATCGCTTATTATTTGAAGACAGAACTAGAGTCACAGCTCATTTCTCGTGGCTTGAAACTGGGTAGGATTTTGAAAAAACCTATCGAAGGACTTGTTTCCTATCATCAATCCGAAAGCTAAAGGATCGCAATCACAGATATTTCGACGCGAACATTTTTTGGCAACTGTGCGACTTGAACAGTCTCCCTTGCTGGCGCATCATCATCGTTAAAATAGCCTCCATATACTTCGTTTACAAGAGAGAAATCTCCCATGTCTGCTAGATAAATGGTTGCTTTTACAACATTGGTAAAGTTCATCCCTGCTGCTTTTAGTACCTCTGATAAGTTTTTCATCACTTGGGTAGTTTCTGCTTGAATGTCCTCATTGACCAACTCCATCGTTTTTGGATTTAGTGCAATCTGTCCACTTGCATAAAGTGTGTTGTCAACCAAAATGGCTTGATTATAAGGCCCAATTGGTGCAGGTGCTTCTATTGTTTCAATCACTTTTTTCATATCTATATATTATAATTTTCTATCTGGTTCTCTTCGCTTTTCATATTTTAAATCACTTAAAAATCCACTCCTTACCCCTATAAAAAAGTACCATGACTGTCGATTTCCAAATGGTGTCCAGGCCAAGTTCATAACCCAACTATCCAAGTCTCTTTCAATTCGAAAGTTGGTATAGGTAATTCCTTTGTTTTTGAAGTCATAACCAGATGAAATCCCCACATCCCACTTGGGTGTCAGCCCAACTGACCCAGAGACCATTAGAGAATTGTTTGAAATGTCTCGGTTTTTTTTTGCATTTGAATAGGTCAAGCTATGCCTAAGGTTGATACTCCATGGGATTTTTGTGCGATAAAATGTATTTTGCTCTTCCTCTTCTTGGTCATCTCCTTGCGTGCTACTTTTTTCTGCTGTGAATCTTCTGTCACTGAAATCTTGACTCCCACCAAACAAATCATTATTGTTACTCGAGTCGTTATTCGAAGAAGAACCTTTTTTTGACTTGGAAGAACTTGAAAATTTGTATCCCCAATTCATGTTTGCGCTGGTCATTCGAAATAGACCTCCTCCACTATTGATGTTTAGGGTGTTGATTCTACTTCCGTTTTCGTCGATACCATAAGGGTCAAAAGTCGCTCCCAAATTAATATTAAGGTTGTTGTCTAAAAGAGGTATAACTGTCGACATCCTTACTGGACTCCAACGAAGTGAGTCTGCCTCAAAGTTATAACTGGTAGAAAAATTTAGATTGTTTAAAATTTTAATCTTTTTGTGTTCTGTTGCCAAAGTATCAGGGTCTCTTACTTTTGCTTCAATCGTGTTTCGCAAAGCAAAACTCATTGAACTAGATTTATTTATTCCAGGTCGCCCATACAAACTCGTTTCAAAACGCGTGTAATCACGTGTATTTCCATCAGCATCGATGATATATTCATCATAGTATTTTTCAAAACTAGGCGACTCGCTGTAACTGACATTTGCATTGATGACATGACGTATAGACTTGATTTTTGCATCTTCCATAAAATCAAATATCCCATAAAGAGTTGTACTTACCCCCGCACTATAATTGTATTTGTTGAATCGATCCAACCCTCGAATTGTATCTTGCGCAGCAACACTTTCAATCTGTGGATCATAGTCATTTTTCTTAATTGTCTCGAATACCCAAGTGTCTTCATAGTTTCCCCCAACAGAAAAGTTAAAGTGTTTCGCCACTTTGAAAGAGGTGTTGATTGGGATTTGATGTTTAAAACCTGATTTCGCATTATCAAACATCCCAGGTGTCAAAAACTCTTCATCCTTCATTTGCAATCTATTCTCCCCTCTAACACTGTATTGAAAATTGATGTTCTGTATGATGCCTTTCTTTGTTCCAGTACGTTTTGCGAAAGGATAAATTCGTTCCATATTCGCTTGAAAAGTTGGCAGTGTCATGTTTATTGTTTGCGTTCTTGTGTTCTGACTATGCGATGCTGAAAGTGAAAGATTTACAGAGGGATATTTCGGAAAAGTACGTGCATAGGAAACAGATGATGATAAGGTATTATTCAAAAAATTTCCAGTGTTGATTTGATTTAGGGATTCTCTAAAATAGGTACTACTTCCCAGGTTTACAGACGCTGAAAATCGACTGTTTGGATTGGATTTAGAATCCTTGCTATGGGACCATCGAAGGTTGTATATATTGCTTTTGCTATAGCCTGGAAATCCTCTTTCTCCACTAATCAGATTTTCAAAACGAAACGAAAGACTGCCTCTAAATTTATATTTGACTTTGTAGTTCGACTCGACACGAAAACCATAGCTGCCATTGGTGTAATAATCACCCAATAATGCCACGTCAAAATAATCGCTTGCTGCAATATAATAACCTCCATTTTGCATAAAATATCCACGCCTAAAGTTTTCGCCTATGGTTGGAAAAATAACACCACTTTCTCTGTCTTGCGTCATTGGAAAATAAGCAAATGGTAAAAAAACAGGGGTGGGTACATCAGCGATATACAGCTGATTTCCGCTGGCAATAATTTTCTTTTGAGGTACAAACTTCCCTTTGCGAATGCGAACAAAATAATCTGGGTTTTCTACATCTTCGGAGGTTGTAATACGTGCATTTTTGATATAATAGACTGAGTCATTTTCCTTTTTTGTGGTCTCTGCCAAAACATTCATCCCTTGCTGCTGGCTTTTAGAGTTCCATATCACAGCTTTTTTATTATTAAAATTAAATTTCAGTGAATCTGGAAAAACCTCATCGCTCCCTTGTTTGAAAGATGGATATTGGATGTACTGACCAGTGCTATCGACGATTGGCCTTGCAATAACAACATTGGTGTTGTAATCCAAATCGATTTGCCCTGCCTTCAGTTCAATGTTTTGATAATAAAGCTCTGCTTCATCATAGAGTGTCATGGTCTTTTTTGCTCTATTAATTGTAATTGTTCCTAATGCATTTCGTTTGATTTGGTCCAACAGCATTGCTTTACTTTGAGGGATGGTGTCGTTCGTTGCAATAGAGTCTTTTTCATTGTTTGGAAGAGACTGTTGCTGTCCAAATGCACAAAAAAAAGACAATAATGCGACTGTCAATGTGGGAAAGAGCTGAAATGAATGAATATGTCTTACTTTTGTCAAAAGCCCCTTTTTGTAGAATTCAAAAATACGACTATTTTTTTGGGAACTATACGTCATATTTCTCTCTTTTTTATCTTCTTGATTCTATCGATAACCTGCTTGTATGCACAGGAATCAAAAAGCGATGATACTTTTACTGTTGTACTCGATGCTGGCCATGGTGGGAAAGATTCGGGAAACCGTGGAAATCAGTATTATGAAAAGCATATTGCTTTAAACGTTACACTTAAAATCGGTGCCATTTTGAAAAAAAATTCTGATATCAACATCATTTACACTAGAAAAAGTGATGTGTTTATCCCACTGAACAAACGTGCAGATATTGCCAACACTTCAAAAGCAGATTTGTTTGTCTCTATCCATTGTGATGCGCATAACTCCAATGCCTATGGGGCAGGCACTTTTGTGTTGGGTCTTCATGAAAATGATCGAAATTTTAGAATTGCACAGAAAGAAAACTCTGTTATTTTTCTCGAAGAAGACTACGAAAAAAATTATGATGGTTTTGACCCTAACAACCCAGAATCTGTGATAAGCTTAGTTCTGATGCAAGAAACCTATTTAGATCAGAGTATTCAAGCAGCCAACACCATACAGCAGAGTTTTGTTCGAAACCTAAAGCGAAAAAATAGAACAGTTAAGCAAGCAGGGTTTTTGGTTTTGCGAAACACATATATGCCTAGTGTATTGGTTGAACTTGGTTTTTTGACAAACAAGATTGAAGGCGCATATCTGAACTCAAAGAAAGGTCAAACCGAAATGAGCCAAGCCATTGCAAAAGCAATTGTCGCATATAAAAATCAACTTCAATTTGATTTGCAAGAGGATGTTATTTTTGAAGATAACAGTGTCAAATCAGCCGAGGAAAGCACAACATCAGGCTATGTTTTTAGAGTGCAAATTTCGGCTAGCAAAACAGCGGTAGAGCCAAAATCATTTAACTTTAAAGGATTGTCTCCCATCAAACGAGTAAAAACTGGGAGTTTGTACAAATACTTTTTGGGCAATGCGAGCAGTTATGAACAAGCAAAAAACCTTCAGAAACGTGCAATAGAAAAAGGATACAATGGTAGTTTTGTTGTTGCCTTTGAAGGAGAGGAGATTGTTCCTCTTAACAAAGCGTTGAAAAGAAATTGAACCCTTATTTTGTACCCCAAATTATATGCGTATTTTTATCACTTAATAATTGAAGTGTGAATTTGTCAAAAGAAACTAAGACTGCCATTTTTGCTATCGCTGGCTTTGCTTTGTTTTTTATTGGTTTTAATTACCTAAAATCAAATGATGTGTTTGTACGTGACAATATCTTTTATGCTGTTTATGACAACGCTGAGGGTCTTGTGCCAGGAACTGCTGTAACCATTCAAGGATTTCAAGTCGGAACAATTGATGAAGTGTCTTTACTCCCTGACAATCAGCAAATTGTTGTTCGTTTTCGTGTGGAAACAAAGTATGAATTTTCAAAAAGCAGTACTGCAAAAATCTACGAAGCTGGTTTGCTTGGTGGAAAATCTTTGGCTGTTGATCCTAGTTTTGATGGCGCTGATCGTGCAATTTCAGGAGACACTTTACAAGGCCTAATTGCTCCGGGTCTCTCTGAACTGGTCAATGATAAATTAACCCCATTACAAGAAAAAATTGAGAGTATGATCACTCATGCTGACTCTGTTTTGATTGCTGTAAACACTGTGTTGAACACTGATGCTCAGTTACAGCTACAATCCTCTATTGCAAACCTCAACACTTCAATTTCCAATTTTCGCTCAATTAGTGAAACTATCGATAACTCACTTGCAGAGGATGGCGCATTAAACCAAACAATTAACAATCTTGCTGAACTCACAGACGATTTGTCTGTTGTATCTTCTATCCTAAAGGAGGCGAATCTTGGAGTTACTTTTGACGATTTAGGATCTGCAGTGTCTAATTTATCTCAAATCCTCGATCGTATCGAAAAGGGGGAGGGGTCTCTTGGGCAACTCGTCACCAAAGACGATTTGCATCAATCACTCGAACAAACGAATAAGCAAATCCAACTGCTTTTGGAAGACATGCGTCTCAACCCAAAACGATATGTGCATTTTTCATTGTTTGGAAAAAAACAAGTCAAATACAAACCATCAGATTTACAAACCGAATAGAAATCGAATATAGTGTACCTGAGTAGTATCATTTTCGCGATTGTTTTTTTTGTTGCTATTGGCATGTTCACTAGAAACGTTCGACGCATTATTCGCAACATCAAGCTTGGGCAAAAAACAAATCGATCTGATCAAAAATCGAAACGATGGAAGCATATGGCTCGCATTGCTATGGGCCAATCGAAGATGACAGTGCGTCCAATTGCAGGGTTTTTACACATCATCGTTTATGTAGGTTTTATTGTCATAAATATCGAGCTGCTTGAAATTATAGTCGATGGATTTTTAGGAACCCATCGCATCTTTTCTCCCTATTTGGGAAGCACATACGATGTGTTAATCGCCACATTTGAGATTTTTGCTTTGTTGGTTATTATTGCTGTCTCTGCTTTTTGGATTAGGAGAAACATCATGCGAATACGACGTTTTTTAAAACCAGAAATGAAAGGTTGGCCAAAAAAGGATGCCGATTATATCCTTTACATCGAACTTGTCTTGATGTTTTTATTTTTAACGATGAATGCCTCTGACTATTGGTTGCAACAACACCCTGAGGGTCAATCTTATTATACACAAGCAGGCCATTTTCCCATTAGCAGTTTACTCACACCTCTTTTTGATGGGATGTCTTATGCCACTGTAGTGACGATCGAGCGCACGAGTTGGTGGCTTCACATCATAGGTATTCTGGCATTTTTAAATTATCTGTATTACTCCAAACACCTGCATATTATTCTTGCATTTCCCAATACATTTTATGCCAACCTCAATCCACTAGGTCGATTTTCACATTCAGAGACAGTTGCCAACGAGGTAAAGTTGATGATGGATCCAAGTGCCGATCCCTATGCTTCACCAGCAGTTGAGAGTGAACCAATCAGTTTTGGTGCTGCAGATGTGAAAGATTTGAATCGCATACAGCTGATGAATGCCTACAGTTGCACAGAATGTGGCAGATGCACAGATGTATGTCCAGCCAATCAAACTGGAAAAAAATTGTCTCCACGCAAAATTATGATGGACACACGTGACAGATTAGAACAAGTGGGCAAACAACTTGATCGAGGACTAGCAATTGATGATAAGACTTTACTTGATCATCATATATCACGAGAAGAATTATGGGCCTGTACAACCTGTAACGCTTGCGTTGAGGCTTGTCCCATCTCAATTGACCCATTGTCAATTATAATGGACATGCGACAATATTTAGTGATGGAGCAGTCATCGGCTCCTTCTGAGTTGAATGCAATGATGTCAAACATTGAAAACAACGGCGCACCCTGGCCGTTTAATCAACAAGATCGCATTAACTGGATTAATGAATAAAAATTTATTATGGAAAAAAAAGACGTAGATAAGCTACTAAACAAAAAACTAGAAGAAGGGGAACACGTAAGTCCTGTGTTACCAGAGGGCATTAAAAACTACCTTATTGATATCGATGGGACGATTTGCGATGACATTCCAAATGAAGAGCCAGAAAGAATGGCAACAGCTACGCTCTATCCAGATGCATTGGAAACCCTAAATCGCTGGTATGATGAAGGTCATGTCATATGTTTTTTCACTTCTCGAACAGAAGATCACAGAGCAGTTACAGAGGAGTGGTTGAATCGTAATGGTTTTAAATATCATAGTTTATTGATGGGAAAACCTAGAGGTGGGAATTATCACTGGATCGACAATCACTTGGTGAAGGCTACACGATATAATGGTAAATTTACTGATCTCATAAACAAAGAGGTCACGATTCAAGTTTTTGATGATGGACAATACGACTAAAACTGTGCAAACTATGGCCGAAATGACCCAAAAAGGAGAGACGCCTGAGGTTTTGTTTTGGGTTGGTTGTGCAGGGAGCTTTGATGACCGATCGAAAAAGATTACAAAAGCTTTTGTCGATTTGTTGCAAGATGCCAAGGTCTCATTTGCAGTTTTGGGACCTGAAGAAAGCTGTACTGGCGACCCAGCCAAGCGTTCTGGTAATGAGTTTTTGTTTCAAATGCAAGCATCTACCAATATAGAAGTGCTCAATGGGTATGAAGTAAAAAAAATCGTTACTGCTTGTCCCCACTGTTTTAACACTTTAAAAAATGAATATCCACAATTGGGTGGGCATTATCAAGTCTTACATCACACACAGTTTCTTCATCAGTTAATCGAAGAAGGGCGTTTGAAGGTCGATACCAAAACTTCTTACAAAGGCAAAAAAATTACGTTTCATGACCCATGTTATTTGGGAAGAGCCAACAAAGAGTATGAGGCACCACGAGCACTCATTGAAAAGCTCAGTGCAGAGTTGATCGAAATGAAGAGTTGTAAAGAAAAAGGACTGTGTTGTGGGGCAGGTGGTGCGCAAATGTTTAAAGATGCCGAAAAGGGCGATAAAGAGGTGAATATCGAGCGTACCGAGCAGGCCTTAGATACAAAACCTGAAATCATTGCAGCAGGTTGTCCTTTTTGCAATGCGATGCTTCACGATGGTGTGAAGAACAAAGGAAAAGAAGGGAAAGTTGCAGTGTTGGATGTCGCACAGTTGTTGGCGCAAACCGAATCGCTCTAACTATGGTCGTGCCCTTTTCTCAGCTTCCCGATCACTCCCGTATTTGGATATATCCATCAAGCCGCAGGTTTACAGATTTGGAAATGGTGCAACTACAGTCTGGCATTGAACAATTTTTGACCGATTGGACTGCTCATGGCGCATCACTATCAGCTGGATATTGTATCCCTCACCAACAGTTTATTGTCTTTTCTCTTGATGAAGCAAATCAACAAGCAACTGGGTGTTCGATTGACAAATCGGTTCATTTTATTCAAGCTCTCGAACAATCATTATCAGTGCGTTTACTCGACAAAATGAATGTGCATTACAGTCAAGGTGGAACAATACAAGTTGTTGATCTAAAGGCATTTAAAAAAATGAGTAAGTCTGGTCAAGTCCTTCCTAGCACTACAGTTTTTAATCATCTTGTGACCACCAAGGCTGAATTTGAGAGCCACTGGGAAACGAGTGCTGACCAAAGCTGGCACTCTCGTTATTTTTAGCTTTTGTACTTTTATCATATGATTTGTTACAAGCAAATATTGCTCACGATTTTAATGACGAACCTACTTTTCGCACAACCAAAACAGAACTGGGTTGACAGCACTTATCAGTCGTTGACTTTGGAACAAAAAATAGGGCAATTGTTTATGCCGATGGTTTTCTCACAAGGAGATCAAAATCATTATCAAAAAGCCATTTCTGCTATCGAAAAGTATCATCTTGGCGGAATCATTTTTTCAAAGGGGACAATAGCAGAGCAAGTGCGTTTGACAAACGAATTCCAAAATATAAGTTCAGTTCCACTACTGATTGCAATGGACGCAGAGTGGGGGATGGCCATGCGCATCAGTGATGTATCTCCTTTTCCTTTTCAAATGACCTTGGGAGCCATTCAAAACGATAGTCTTCTCTATCAGCTTGGTCAGTCGATGGCCAATCGTCAAAGGCGCGTAGGGGTTCATCTCAATTTTGCACCTGTGGTTGATGTAAATACCAACTCCAAAAACCCTGTGATAGGATTGCGTTCATTTGGTTCAGACCCAAAGTTGGTTAGCCAAAAAGGGAGCATGCTTATTCGAGGGATGCAAGATGGGGGGCTTATGACAAGCATCAAACACTTTCCTGGTCATGGCAATACCTCAACAGATTCGCATCATTCGCTGCCTTTGGTGAATCATGATATAAACCATCTGAACAGAATCGAGTTATACCCCTTCAAAACACTTATCAATGAAGGTGTTTTTTCTGTGATGGTAGGTCATTTGGAGGTGCCTATGCTAGAACAAACCAAAGGATTGCCTTCATCTTTATCCCCTTCAATCATACATGATTTATTGGTTAAAGAATTTGGGTTTGATGGTTTAGTCGTCACTGATGCTTTAAATATGAAAGGTGTTTCAGATTACAGTGGAAACCAATCATCATCACTGGGTTCGTTTTTGGCAGGAGCAGATTTGCTTTTAATTCCAGACGATTTGCCAATTGCATTTGAGGATATTCACAATTCTTATGTCTCGGGAGAAATTACTGAAGAGCGTTTGGCACATTCAGTCAAAAAAATTCTCAATGCAAAGTTTGATGCAAAACTGCATGAATCAAAATTGGTCCTTGGTGATTCTTTACATCAAGATATTGAGTCTTCTGATACAGCCAAACTCAACCACCAACTGGCAGAGGCATCTCTAACAGTGATCCAAAACAAAAATCAAATACTTCCGATCCAGCAGTTTGAAAATGCAAACATTGCTTATGTAAAAATAGGCGAGGCCACAAGTGATTATTTTCTTGACAGAATGAGACATTATACATCAATCGAGGAGTTGAGTCTAACTGAAATGTTGGCGAATCACAAAGATTATACACATATAATCGTTGGCTTGCACCAACCAGACCATTCGCCTTTTGTCAAACACAAACTGAGTCAAGATGTGATTGAAAAGCTCAAAGAATTGTGTGCGCAAACAAAGGTGAATTTGGTGACTTTTGCCAATCCATATAGTCTATTAAAACTCCCATTAGATGCTTGTGAATCTGTTGTGCTTGCGTATCAAAATGGTTCAATATTTCAGTCCAAAGCTGCACAGTTGGTTTTTGGGGGACTAGGTGCAAATGGAAAGCTTCCAGTCCCGATTGGGTCTTATGCTCAGGGTAGTGGCTTAGATATCAAGCCATTGGAGCGTCTTTCATATGGTCATCCCCATCAGGTTGGGATGGATAAGAAGGTGTTGCAAAACATTGATGTAATGGCTAATCAAGCCATCAAGGATAGTATTGCCCCTGGCATGCAAATTTTGATTGCAAAATCAGGAAAGGTGATCTATCACAAGTCGTTTGGTCATATGCGATATGCAAATCAAACACCCATACAGTGGTTTCATCGATATGATTTGGCATCAGTGACAAAAATTTTGGCTTCTGTTCCTTTGGCAATGAGTGAGCACGAAAGGGATTCTTTGTTTCTGACAACGCCAATTTCAAGCTTGTTGGAGCGATATAGTGAATCGAACAAAGCACAAATGAATTTTCAAGCCTTGTTTTCTCATCATGCAGGCATTCAGCCCTGGCTGCCTTTTTATCAAAATACCTTGCGTGACAACACAGATGTTCCAAGCAAGAAACTTTATCGTAAAAAACAAAAAAAGAGACATAAAGTACAAGTGACAGATGATTTGTATCTGCGCACTAAATACCTAGAGGAAATGAAAGGTGAGATTGTTGATAGTCCTTTATTAGACTCTATTTATTACAAATACAGCGATTTGCCTTTTTATATGTTTAAAGAATATATTGAGGGTCGTTATGGTCAGAGAATGGATATGCTCGTAGATAAAGAATACTATCAACCAATTGGAGCATCATCTTTAGGCTATCTACCTTTAAACAAAGTTAATGTTGATCAGATCGTACCATCTGAAATCGATGACTATTATCGACATACTGAAATTCAAGGTTATGTGCATGACATGGGAGCAGCCATGCAAAATGGTGTTGGTGGTCATGCTGGGTTGTTTAGCAATGCCAATGATGTTGCCAAGGTGATGCAAATGTTTATCCAGGGGGGTTCATATGGTGGACAACGATTTTTCTTGCCCTCTACAATCAGCCATTTTAACAAGAGATACTATAAAAGTGAGAATAATAGAAGAGGTATAGGATTTGACAAACAGCAGTTTGAAGACCCAGGCCCAACCTGTTTGTGTACCTCTGATGAGAGTTTTGGTCACTCTGGTTTTACAGGGACATTTGCTTGGGCAGATCCAGACCATGACTTGGTTTATGTATTTTTATCAAATCGAACTTATCCTACCATGAATAACACAAAATTGATCGATACAAACCTGCGCTCAGAAATACAGCGTGTCATCTATAATGCAATCATTCAATAGCTATGCGAATCGGAATTATATGTTACCCAACATTTGGTGGTAGTGGAGTTGTTGCTACTGAACTCGGAATTGAGTTGTCCAAAAGAGGTCATCACGTTCATTTTATGGCATATAAAAAACCTGTTCGTTTAGACACAGATTTGGAGCGAATACACTTTCATGAAGTTCATGTGCCAGATTATCCACTGTTTCACTACCAACCCTACGAATTAGCCTTATCCAGTGCTCTTGTCGATATGGTAAGGCTTCATAAAATAGAGCTTCTACATGCGCACTACGCAATACCTCATGCATATGCAGCCTTTATGGCAAAACAGATGCTTGCAGAATTGCAAATCAACATTCCAATTGTGACAACACTTCATGGGTCTGACATCACACTGGTTGGAAGTCATCCATTTTATAAGCCTGCTGTAACATTCAGTATCAACAACTCTGATGTTGTCACAAGTGTTTCCAAAAGTTTGAAGCATGATACCAAGGATATCTTTACTATCAATAGGGAAATTGATGTGGTTCCCAATTTTATTGATATCCAAAAATATGAGCGTTTGCGAAATACATGCTCGAGAGAACAACTTGTAAAACCAGATGAGCGTTTGATTACACATGTCAGTAATTTTAGACCAGTTAAGCGTGTGCAAGATGTCCTATCTGTTTTTTCGAAAGTTAATAAAAAGGTCAAATCACGCTTGATTTTAGCCGGAGATGGCCCTGAAAGGCAATTGGCAGAAGAATATACCAAAGAACTTGGATTGTCTGATGCTGTTGATTTTGTGGGTAAGTCCAATAATGTATATAGAATGCTTTGCTCGTCCGACTTGTTCCTTCTCCCATCTCAAAAAGAAAGTTTTGGGCTTGCAGCATTGGAGGCAATGGCTGCACGAACACCTGTGATTGCTACAAATGAAGGGGGTATTCCTGAGGTTGTGGAAAACAACATTTCGGGATTTTTAACTGCTCATAGAGACGTAGATACAATGGCAGATTATGCAATAGAATTATTGAGCGACGACAATAAGTTAACCCAATTCAAAGATGCTGCTTTTGCAAGAGCTAAGGTATTTGATATTCAAAAAATTATTCCTTCCTATATCGACATTTATCAAAAAGCACTTCAATAGGACTACAAATTCTTATTGATTTGATCGCTAAAAGTGCTTTCAAAAATCTTGTCGGCATTTGCTGTTTCAAACCCCTCGCGACGATGTGCGTTGGTCAGTTTTTCCTTTGGAAGATTGGCAAATGCGGGTAGAGGCAAGCGTTCGGCAAATTCGACATAACTGCCTGCAATTTCAGCAGTTTCGCCATTTTCAAAAGATGCTTCTACAGACTGTGCTATCGTACTGCTTTGGCGAAGTAATTTGTCTCGACTTGTTTTGATTTCACCTCCAGCATCGTTGAGGATCACACCAATCGATTGTAAGAATTTGTTAAAAAATTCTAGATCATTGTAAGGGGATGGCAACTCATGTATGCTTATGGTGTAATGGTTTAAGTAATAACGATTATAGATCACCCAGGCCCCATATTCAGACTCTTTGAGCAGTGTTTTGTAATCGTTTAGGCTTGGCAATTTCCAAAGTGCCTGATGAAGAAAATCAACGACTGCTTCAGCATCATCCAAGTAAATTTCTTCTATGGGGTCTTTTTCAATCTCTTTGGAGTAGCTGTAGATAATGTCTTGCGCAGTTGTTGAGAGTGCATCCACTTTTAATTCACTGATAAAAACACGAGGATAATGATCATGAGGAGGTTTATACCAGTAAGCATCCAATTTCTTTTTTGGAAAAAAATAATGATCTTGTTTGGTGTAGCCATGATGTAAAAAAATCTTTTCAAATGAGGCAATGCCAAGGTTTGGAACACCCAAAGTCCGAAATGCAATATGGTCATTGACAATGTCCTCTTGTTTCGAAATTAACCCGATGCCTTTCATTGCAGTTGTGATGGTTTTTACATCTGGCACTCGCTCGGCGTAGGGGATAAATAACCCATTGAGTATTTTGTTGAGTGGTGTGTTGTTAGAGAAATTCATGATTGTGATTTAGGTTGTAACAAGGCACCATTTTCAGTTGAATAAAAATCAGATAAAGGAATCATTTCTTGTTTGATAAATCCTTTTTGTGGTAATTTCGAAGCAGCAACCAATTCGACCACTGCTGCGATTGATGCTGCAGTTGTCCAAGATATGGCTCTCCAAAGTTTCCCATGGATTTCGATAGGAAAATAGGTCTGAAAAAACTCCTTTCTACGCATTTCACCATGTATTTTCCCTTCAACAACAGCATAGACATGAACGAGATCTTCCTCGACTGGTGGTTTGGCATTTGTCAATATTTTTTCGAGCTGTTCCAAATCTTCTTTCATTACCATTTCATACATCAAAAAACGCATGAGTTTTCCATGCCCTGGGTATCGAATGGTTTTGTAGTTAAGGGTATCTACCTTTCCCTCATAGGTCGAGCACATGGTCCCAAGACCTCCCGAGGTTGTAAAGGCTTCATATTCTTGACCTTCGATGTTCATATACTCAAAGCCCTCGAGTGAAGGTACATTTTTTCGATTGCCGTTGTGGATTGCTTCTGCGTCGTTGAGGTACTCATTAATCACGCCTGTTGGCGACCACGTAAAAGAATATGCGAGCTGACCATTTGGATAGCGAGGCAAAGCTCCCACTCGCAACTCTATGTCTCTAAGATCATCAAATTGACCTGCTAGTTCGCCACCAATGATGCCAATAAATCCAGGAGCTAAACCACATTGTGGTGCCAACACAGATATTGATTGATTTGAAAGCGACTCTATGTGTCGCATGGTGCTCACATCTTCAGTCAAATCGAAATAATGAACTCCCTTTCGGTGTGCGATTTCGGCAATATGTTTATTCAAAAAATAGGGTAGCGCAGAAACCACTGCATCAACATTCTCCAGGGCATGTTTGATGTTATCGACCCTTCTGATATCAAGGGTTTTGTGATCAAATGGCAATGCTATTCCATAGTAGGGTGGATGGATGTCATAACCAATTACCGAAAACTGATCGCTTAACAATATCCCAACCAACGTGCCTACTTTACCAAGACCAAATACTGCAATTTTGTTCATTTTATAACAATTATTGGTAATAAAGTTATAAAAAAACAATTTAGGAAAATGCTATTGTTTATAAAATTTTAATACCTCGTTACCACTTTGATGGCGAATGTTAATCAGATAATATCCTTTCTGTAAATTATCGGTCGAAATAGGGTACACTTTTGATGGGCTTACAGTCGCATTTCCTTCATCGTATCGCCTACCATTCAGATCATAAATTTGATAGTAAAAACTTGAAACCTTTTTGGGAACGCCAATTTTGAAAACATCAATTACAGGGTTTGGGAATAAAATCCATCGGTCTGCATCGTTGTCAGATCGAAGGAGTTCAAATTGGTCAAACTGTCGCCCAAGGACGGACTCTGATTTGCCATTATTCGTGTTTAGCCATTGATCAATCACTGTAGCATATATAGATCGATAATCAAATTCTGATTCGAGGTTGTCTTCCCATCGCACTCCTTTTGGGATTACAGGGTTTTCACCCATAATTTCTGTATTGACTCTGTTGCCAAAGATGAATAGGGGTGCAGCTGTACCATGATCTGTTCCTCTCGAGCCATTGGAGACAATTGTTCGTCCAAATTCAGAGAACGTCATACACAAGACATCATCACTTCTGCCGACTTCATCTAGGTTTTGAAAGAACTTTAACACATTATCGTTGAGCTCATTTAATAAGTATGCATGCTCTCCTTTGGTATGATCTGATATGTCTACTTGGGTGTCATGTGTGTCAAAACCACCCAGAGTAACCGAGTATATTCGAGTGTTTAAACCACCCAAAATCAGACGAGTCATGATATCAAACTGCTCTCCAAAATCACTGTCTTCGTAGGCATGTGCAAGCGAAGACTTTTCAAAGGCAGACTTGACTGTGCTCGCATATTCGTTGGACTGATGTTTGACAAGATCGATATATCGCAATTTTACACTCACATTATTATCAGGGTATACTGCATTTGGGTTAAAAAGAATATCCTCGTGAAAACCATCTGGATTTGTTGTCAAATAACTTGTAAAAGACTGGTTCCCAGTAAAGAGTATCGACGAACCACCTCCACCCAATTCGATTGATAATGGATCTGGGTAGTTCTGGTTTGGGTAAGCTGTTGGCCAATCTGGATGTTCCGATTCGATAAAGCGACCAATCCATCCCGAGTTTAAAAATTCATCAGAATCTGATGCGCTTTGCCAAATATCCATCGATCGAAAATGAGAAAAATCGGGTTGTTCGTAACCTATATTTTGTATGATTTTAAGACGTTGTTCGTCATATAAACTTTTAAATCCTGACAGTTCGGGGTGTAGTCCCAAAGAACCGTTTCCAAGATCGATAATGGACTCGTCAGGTAGCATCACATGTGGTCTTGCTTGCTGTAGCTCACTTAGTTGATTGAGTGGAATAACAGTGTTGAGCCCATCATTTCCTCCATCCAATTTGATGAGGACCAATATCCGACCAGGTTCGTTTGTGTTTGACAGAAAAGACCCTGATTGCTGCGCCAGTGCGTGATATAGTATGTTTGGCAACACGATTGGTGCTGCTGCTGCATGACTGAGTTTATGTAAAAATGACCTTCTCTTCATAACCTAGTGTATGTGATAGACTGAAAGTTCAAAAAACTTAAACAATACGTTATCAAACCGCCATTGAATCGAGCTTAGATTTTCTTTAGATGGATCATCCAAAAAGGCATTGATGTACTCCTCCCAGTGCATTTCGTTCATATTGCCAAGCAGCTCATTTTTTAGCATTTCATATGTGGAGCTATCGACTGGGGCTCCACATAGGCGCTCGTTGAACTCATTAAAAAAATCTTCAAAATTGGCAGGATTTCGATAGGTACTCAAATAGTTGTGCAAGTTGTACTTCAGGAACACTCCTTCATCTTCGTAGCTGTAAAGCCAAAGTCCCCATCGAAACCAATGAGCAGCTTGTTTTCTCGATTTGATCGTCGATGAGTTGATCCAAAACATATCATAAACCGGCTCCTGGTAAAAAGCAGGCCACCCAGAAACATTAGGAGGCGTAAAGAGTTGCATCCCTTGGTTATAGTTGCTCCAATGCAGGTTTTGCCCAAAAAGGTTATAGGCGAGTGTTGTTTGATCGATCTCTTGCTCCAAAAAAGCAGGGTGATTGGGATTAAATTGTTCATAGTGTACTACATTCCCATCCCAGTGTGTACGATAACCAGATGTAATTTCGAGTTCTTTCAGCATACCCATATTATAATCGAGCGGAGATTTGATTATGCTATTTGGTATTGCTGCATCGAAAAAGTGTTCGCTGCCAAGCAGCACACGCAGAACAGCTATAAGAGAGTGATCATTATCTCTAAACACTTGTGCTAGAGGTGCTATGATTTGGGATTCAATTTCAGCTGTTAGCACAGGATAAACAAAAAATTGATAGAGTCGTCGACACAAATAAATACCTGACTCTTCGGTGTTGAATAGCATATC
>DJCM01000032.1:0-11104 GCA_002430545.1 Flavobacteriaceae bacterium UBA5950 | reverse complement strand
TATCGTGATTATAGTCTTCGAAAAAGACGTGTGGATCTGTACCTTCACTCAACACCAATTTTTCGTAATCATAAGTCCAACCCACGAGTGCCCTTGCAATTTCGCGTACATCTTTTTCAGTAAATTTCGCAAAAGGTCTTTTCCCAACAGTAAACAACTCTTGGACTTCACGTGCATAATTTTCATCAGGTGTATCCTTTTGGCTCAAGGCGAGGTTGAGAAAATCTAGCATTGAGGGATCGAGAGTAACATCATAAATAAAATCTTTATAACTGTTAAAACAGGACTCAAATAGAAGTTTGATGTATAAAAATGCAGCCTTGTGTCCCAACTCAAAACAGCGAGTAGGTACCAAATTGTGCAAAAAAACAAAAAGCTTCCAGTGGATTGAAGTGTCTTGTTTGTAGATGCGTTGATTGATCCATGAGATTATTGCAGTGTATCGTTCTTGTCCAAATTGCTCCAACTCTTCCGAATCATTGTCAGCATACGATCGTTTGATGAATGGCTCGCCTGGTGGCACATCATCGGAGGTATATAAGTCTTTATAATCTGAGGCTGATAACTGATGATAATAATTGTTTACAGGTTCATCAAAGAGCTCGGGTGTCAAAATCAGGTCAAGAGACTGTTGTAAATCTAAGTTTTCTACATCATCCAAATGCCTCTTGCACAAACCCACCATGGTTCTGTTGAGAAAGTGTTTTCGTTGCTCAAACCCAAAACTACCTGTGTAGGGCGCAAGGCTGTATTTGACAACAGCTTGTATGCTTGCTTTTTTGACTCTTACAATTTCATCAACATTCAACTTTTTTTGACTGTAAAAGTCAGCAACCAAATCAATGGGTGGATCGCTGTTTTTTTTTTACTCATTTTAAATTACTAAAGTAACCTTTTTTATGAAACATGATTGTAGTAACTTGCAACTGTGTTATATAGATTATTATTTTTCTTCTTTAGTTTCTGTTTTGTGCAAGCGCAAGACGTTTTCTCAGGTACTGTTTTTGGGTATGACAAAAGCAACCCTCTGCCAGGAGCGAATGTGTATTGGCTTGCAACAAATAAAGGAACTGTTACTGATATCGATGGCAAATTTTCGATGCAAAAACTGCCTTCCGATTCTCAATTGGTAATCTCTTATGTGGGTTTTACCTCAGATACCCTCAGCATTCAAAACTCAAAAACAATCATCCACATTTTAAAGCGTGTAGAAGGCGCAAACCTAGACGAAGTCGTTGTTTCTGAACGAAAAAAAACAAGTCAACTGTCTTTTCTGTCAACGCAAAGTGTTTTGAATATCAGTAGTGATGAACTCCTAAAAGCTGCCTGTTGCAACCTTTCTGAAAGTTTTGAAACAAATCCAGCCATTGATGTCAATTTTGATAATGCACTCACAGGTGTTAAGCAAGTGAAAATGATGGGTTTACCCAGCCCTTATTTACTTTTTACAGAAGAAAATATACCCACGATCAGAGGAGCATCTCAGGTGTATGGTTTGAGCTTTATCCCTGGCACATGGATTGAAAGCCTACAAATCACCAAAGGTGCTGGAAGTGTGATAAATGGCTATGAAAGCATGACTGGTCAAATCAATTCTGAACTAAAAAAACCTTTGACAAGTGAGCGATTGTTCCTCAATCTATTTCGTTCTTTTGAAGGGCGAAATGAGTTGAATGTTCATAATAAAGCGAATTTATCGAACAAATTGTCTGCAAATTTATTCGTGCATTATAATGAACGCACTGAAAGGGTAGATAAAAATGATGATAAGTTTTTGGACATGCCTCTTTCCGATCAAGTGAATATCCTCACTCGCTTTCAATACCTAGATGCAGAAAAGGGTTGGGTGTCTTTCTTTAATGTCAGAATGCTTCATGACAATAAGCTTTTTGGGCAAACAAACTTTATTCCAAAAACGCATAAAAACACAACAGCAGTGTGGGGGAGTGAGATGCTGACAAAGCGCTATGAAACTTCGCTCAAACTTGGCTATGTTTTCCCTGAATTACCCTATCAAAGCTTTGGTTTTCAGTTGGCTTACAGCGACCACGATCAGCAGTCATATTATGGATTACGAGCATACGATATTCGCCATAAGAGTATGTTTTCAAATGTGATATTTAACTCCATTCTGAGCAACACCCTTCATAAATTTAAGACAGGACTACAGTTCGCATATGACCAGTATGATGAAACAGTAGAAGTGCAATTAACCAACAGAATTGATCGTTCTGTGGGTGCTTTTTTTGAGTACAGTTATGACAGCCTCGAGCGACTTCGTATGGTGTTGGGTCTTCGCTTTGATCATCACAATCATATTGGCAGTTTCGTTACTCCTCGAGTGCATTTGCGTTATGCGT
Organism: Flavobacteriaceae bacterium UBA5950; assembly: GCA_002430545.1. Taxonomy (GTDB): domain Bacteria; phylum Bacteroidota; class Bacteroidia; order Flavobacteriales; family Flavobacteriaceae; genus UBA724. The sequence goes on along the minus strand of DJCM01000032.1, from coordinate 8,744 downwards.
TTACAGATACCTCTAGTTTACGATTTTCGATGGGTAGTGGACGTCGAGTAGCGACTGTATTTGCCGAAAATCAAAAACTATTTGGCTCTGGCAGAACGATACTTATCCCTGCGCTTCAAAGCCATCATTATGGTTTACTGCCAGAGCGTGCATGGAATTATGGAGTCAGTTATTTGAAAGGTTTTCAAATCGGTTCGATTCCGCTGAATGTCAATCTAGATCTATTTCGAACATCATTTGTCAACCAGGTGGTTGTCGATTGGGAAACACTAGGGCAAGTATCATTTTATAACCTTGACGGAGATAGCTATGCAAACAGTTTGCAGCTTGGGTTGGACACACGTTTGTTTAGACTGATAGATGCTCGTTTTTCATATAAATTTTATGATGTTCAGGTCGATTATGTCGCTGCTAAAAAGCAAAAGCCTTTACAGCCAAAACAGCGATATTTTTTAAATCTTGGGTATGTAGGGGATTATTGGAGAGCAGATGCAACCTATCACTACACAGGTTCACAGCGCATCCCTGCAACCATCCAACATCCGAGTGGCTTTGAGAGTAATGCTTTTGGATTGATGAACGCACAGATTACCTATATCTCAAAGCGTAATTTTGAAATCTATATGGGTGGTGAAAACCTCACAAATTACAAACAAGTACAACCCATTTTATCTGGTGATCAGCCCTTTTCGTCTTCTTTTGATTCGAGCCTTGTTTACGCTCCTGTCTTTGGACGTATGACATATTTGGGTTTGCGATATAATTTGTAAATTTGAAACATGAAGAAATCTATTTTTATTTTAACATCTGTATGCTTTTCATTGCTTTCTTATGCTCAAGAAAGTTCATCAAAAAACGAAAAGGAAAGCATTGAAGTTTTAGGCAACTGTAATATGTGTAAAAAGCGAATTGAAAAAGCTGCTTTTTCTGTGGAAGGTGTTAAATATGCAACTTGGGATAATTCCTCTGGACAATTAAGTTTGATTTACAATGGACTAAAAACCGACATAGATACAATCGAAAAGCAAATCGCTGCAATAGGTCATGACACTGAACACCACATTTCAACTGATATAGCATATGATGGACTTCCAGCTTGTTGTCAGTATGTTCGAAAAGGTCAGGAGCCCAAACCGGGGCAAATAACAAAACATTAGCTATTCGACACAGTAGTTATCCCCTTCGTCGAAACTTGAAAATGTTTCTTCATTTACTTCTATGTCATCTACCAACTCTCCGTTAAAATCAGCTTGATTTGTACCACCACCGTTATCAAATCTGATAACAAGTAAGAATCGATTGTCATCAATAACTTTATCGATTATTTCACCGCATTTGTCATCAATGTTACATCCCAAAAAGAGACTTATAATAATTAAAAAAATAAACTTCCTCATTACACTTTCATTACTCAAACAGGTTGATTCTCAGTGCAACTTGGGACATGAGATCGTTCTTTTTGTTTTGTGAATATGGGGTTGAATTATACCTGTTTTGTGCGCCAATGGATAAGGCAAATTTGTCTTGCTCAAAATTGATTTTTGGCTCAACAAAAAATCGGATATCGTTTGCATCTTTTGTGTTGACTTGGAAGTAGGTTACACAACTGAAATACAATTTTTCAAGCAGTTTGACACGCAAAAACATATTGATATTGAATCGATATTTATGTGTTTGAAGATCAGGGTATTCTTCATCTTCATAAAACAAACCAGCTGCAAGATCGATGTACTGGCGATCGTTGTTGAACAGCGAATGACGATAGCCACCTCCGACAAGTTGACGATGGTTCATCTGTAACACCTTGATATTTTGTGTCTGAATAAAGCCATAGATTGAGTTTTTATCGCTGACAAAATGGTTAAGGCGAAGCTGTGTACTCCAGTCATTTGCAACAATTTCTCCTTCATCATCCTCGTAGTCATGCCCCACGACGAGTCGCCAAAGTTGACGTCCTTGTTTCGTTCCCATTAATATTTGATTAAAAGACGCAAACGTATTTTCGTTGCCTGATTCCCAGACGAAAGAGAGATTGATTTGTGTGTTGAGTTTAGTAGTGGAGTGATTCAATAACGATTCTGAATTTAAAATCGTTTGTGCATTCGCAATGCCACATGTTAAGAATGCAAAGAGCAGAAAAAATCGCATCGTTTTTTTTCAAAAATAGGTGTTTCTACTCGAAGATAAAATGCAATTGGTGTAAGAATTGTATATTTAAAAAAAAATACTGTTATGAAATATATTTTACTCTTACTCACACCTTTACTATGCTTTTCCCAAACTGTTTGGGATGGCTCTCCATTAACATTTACAAAGCAAAATTTTGATAACCCATCTCTTGAAAGTTCTCAAGACAGGATTACTGGTTTAGTATGGTTGACTAGAGGGAATAACGGAGGACAACTTTATAATGCCAAAACAGAATCAAATTCCTCAAAAAGCAATAGTCCAATTGATACCAGATGGGCTTTTGGAACTACATCCAGTCTTGGGTCTTTGACCTTTTCCACGTTTAGAGGAACTTCAAAACCAAAAAATGCTGTTGGAAGGGACATGGTATTGCACCTTGTTACTGAAGACATCTATATTGATATTAAAATTACATCATGGACTTCTGGAAGTAATTCTGGGGGTGGTTTCACATACACACGATCATCAAACCCCAATTTGAGTATTGAAGGAGTACAGTTTAAAGATATATTTGTATATCCCAATCCCACCTCGGGAGTTGTGCAAGCCAATCAAGACATTATCACCAAAATTCATGTGTATGATCTCACTGGAAAACAGTTGATGAAGACAAATACTTCAAGTGTTGATTTAGGTTCTGTCAAAAATGGTATGTACCTCGTTCGACTGTATCGCAAAGACAATAATGAGTGGGTGACAAGGCGAGTGGTGAAACAGTAATTTTTTTTTATTTTAGGCAAACTAAAATGAAACTAAAATGAAATTACAAACCACTTTATTAGCTCTTGTGTTGACGTTATCTGTGAATGCACAAGACTGGATTTCTGATTCAGAATGTAAATCAGAATCCGCAAAAATTATTAACCAAGCAATATCACACCTTGTCAATATTGAACAATCGGTTGCAGTTGGCATGGCCAAAGCTGTAATGATTTCTGACAAAAATTGTGAGTGTGCAAAACTAGTTCTTGCTGCTGCTGCCTCTGGAAATCAAGATTTTGGTTCAAGAAAAGCAAAGCTATCTGAAGTAAATGCAAGCAAGCTAAGCCCTGAAGAAAAGGCATGGTATGACCTTTTGGTTGCGACTACAACTGAGGCAGAAGACTGGGCATCAACTTATGAAAAAGCACTTGCAGATTTTCCGAACAGTCCATTAATCAATTGGTTCTCGACAAGTACAGAAGATTGGAGCACGTATACAAATTTTGCTACAAATTTTCCTGCCAATGCAGCCTCTGCTTACAACATGTTGGCTTATGCTCATGCCTATGGTGAAATTGGGGACGAGGGACCTAATTACGATGCTGCTTTTGCATCACTCGACAAATTAGAAAATTTGCATGATGGTCCAAACTCATATGATTCAAGAGCAGAGATTGCAGCTATGAAAGGTGATTATGAAATGGCTTTGGACAATCAGTTGAAAGCTTTTGACTATGCAACCTCATCATCTCCTTATCAATACAATCTGCCTGTCTATTGGAGAAAAGCAAATCAGTCAGACGTAAGTGATCGTTTGATTGAGGCGCAAAAAGCGATGCAAAACGCTATTTTAGAAGGCGATAAAGAGAAGTTTTCAACATTTGTTTCTGATGAAATAGGCATGATCACTGGCGACTCCAATCTTGGGGATTTTTACTCTTATTCAGTTGATAATTTATCTGAAGAGCGAAACTTTACATGGAATGCATTTGACTTAAGGGATTTTGAAACTCATTTTTCGCCTGATATGCGAACAGTTATTTTGACTTTTTACGCTTCGGGCTCTTATTCATTTACCGATTCAAATGAAGAAGTTGCATACAGCACAAGAGCTTCATCTGTTTGGCTAGCGACAGACAATGGTTGGAAGTGCGCACATGCAAGTTGGGCTCCCTATAAATCAGGAACAGGTATTCCAAAATAAAATTTACTTTTTATTGAAGAGAAAGCCAGGTTTTGCCTGGCTTTTTTATTTCCCTATACAGTAAGTGCAATTCATTTCTAAATGAACCAATTGAATGGTAAAAACTTTATTGTTGTTGTTGCTGTTGTATCATTTCAAGATTTTTTTGATAGCTATTTACATCCTCTTTTTCAATTGTTTTCTCATCCCAAACTGATTTAGTTTGTTTGACAATCAATTTTTTTGTTGATAAATTAACTTTAACATCCATTTTTTGCTCTTCATTTCCTTTATAGACCCCTTTCACTGGAGCGCAATCATTGTAATTTCTACCAATTCCAATTTTAACGTGCAGGTCTTGACAAATACAATTATTGGTTGGATCAATACCTAACCATCCATGGTTTGGTATAAACACTTCAACCCAAGAATGTGTGGCTCCGTCGCCTCTTATTCTTTCAGAACTACAAACATAACCACTTACATACCTTGAAGGAATATTTGATAAACGACATAACTGTAACATAACATTTGTGAAATCTTGGCAAACACCTAGACCTAGCTCCCAAACTTTATCTACACTTGTATCGACTTTGGTGATTCCTTTTTTGTATTTAAAATTTTCATACACGTATTTATTAAGTTTTAAAACCAATTCAAAGGGAGATAAATTTTTAAGATCCATTTCCTTCAAAGCTTTTTTTGCTTTTTTATTTACATTATCAGCGCAGTGAGTAAATTCAAAAAAATCAATGCTTTCAGATTTGAGTTTATTAATTTGATTCCAAGATTCTTTTATGTTAAGTTCATTTTTTGGTAATTCAACTTTCTTGACTAAAATTTCAGCCTCAGATTCGATAGAAAGATTTTTGTGTGGTAACAAATAGTTAAAAAAACCAACTTTATTTCCATACCAATCAAAATTTGTATAAATATTTGGATTTCCAGTAATTTTCAAAGAATGTGAAATGACTTGTTGATTGGTATCATTGTATGGGTATAAAATAATTTGATTTGAACTTTCAACTACAAAATTTGAGTATGAAAAAGATGTAATGTGACTTAAATAAAGTTTCGACATATTTAATATAATTGTGAGAAATATGTTTTTGTTATTAATGAATAAATATGATTTAAATCAGATTTTATTTTTTCTAAAAATGTTCCTAACTCAATCTCATTTATGGACTCTATAGACGAATAACCAACATAATTATCAAGTTTTTTTACATGAAAAAGTAACTCATTATCTATTTTATTGTTGTATTTATTAAGTAAACTAACATGAACAGATAATTTTCTCAAAGAGTATTTTATAGATCTAGGAAAAAATTCATTTAATGAAATTAGTTCGACAATATTATTAACATTAAAAATTGATTTGTATGTCTTTAAATAAATTTGGTATCCCCCAATAGATTGTAAAAGATTTTTCCAGAAAACTCTTTCTTGCAATGCATAATCATTTTTTGTCAAGTCATTAAAACGATAGCTAAGAAAATCAACACTTTGCAAAGTTCTTTCATAATACTTACCTAAATTCATAAATCCAAAAGCATTTCCTCTCTCTTGAGTCAAATCAGCATTGCTGTAATACATCAAATTGAAATTCAATAAATCTTCAAGAAAAACAATCGGATCTGAACGTCTAAATTTTTTCCGTATTAATCTGTCAGAAATATTTAGATAGAATTTATTTGAAGAGAGCCAAACCTCTTTGGAAATATGCTCTTGAACTCCTCTAGCGTTTTCCCTCGACTTTTTTATAATATTAATCAACGTATTTGGATTTAGTTCATCGAATAACATAAAATCAATTATTGAAATTGCATCATCATACTCATATAAATCTTCCAAGCTATCAATATTCATGTAAGTTTTCAGAATTCCATTCCAGCTACTGTAATCTCCAGAATCAAGTGTTGAATTATAGTTTGTTATAATTAAATTCAATAAGCCATAAGACCTTTCCATATAGCGATCCATCCAAAACAAATTATTAGCAACTCTACTTAACATTTATTCAAATTACCCATGTATCCTTACTGCCACCCCCTTGTGAACTATTAACAACTAAAGAGTTTTTCTTTAGTGCAACTCTGGTTAGTCCGCCAGGACATACCTTTATTCCTTCAGCTCCATAAATTGCGTATGGACGAAAATCTACACACCTAGGCTCCATACTTTCATTTAAAATACAAGGAGAAGTTGATAGGTTTAGAATTGGTTGAGCAATAAAGTTTGATGGATTTTTTTTTATTTTATAAAAATATTTTTCAATTTCAATATCGTCTGCTGAATTACCCATCAACATTCCATATCCACCACTACCGTCTGTTTTTTTAATAACATGATTTGTAATATTCTTTTTTACATAATCAAAATGTTCAGAGTTTTCAAGTTGATATGTTTCAATATTTTTTAAAATAGGTTCTTCATTTAAATAATATTTAATTATTTGTGGAACATATATGTAACTTGCTTTATCATCAGCAACACCAGTACCTGGTGCATTTGTTATGATTACATTTCGCTTTTTATAAGCCTCTAATATCCCAGGAACTCCTAGAACGCTTGACTGATTGAAGGAAATTGGATCTAAAAAATCATCATCAACTCTTCTGTAAATTATATCAACTTTTTCTAGTCCTTTGGAGGTTTTCATAAAAACTTTGTTGTTATTCATAAGTAAGTCTCGACCCTCAACAAGTTCAACACCCATCAGCCGTGCAAGAGTTGAATGTTCATAATATGCAGAATTATACAAGCCTGGAGTCAGTAATACTATTACTGGGTGCTTTTTATTTGATAATGTATTCAACTGATCATATAACATTTGAGGATAGTTTATAACCTGCATAACTTTATTTTCTGGCATTAACGACGGATAAAGACTTCTACTTATCTCTCTATTTTCAAGCATATAACTAACTCCAGAAGGCGTTCTCAAATTATCCTCTAAAACGCAAAATTTGCCTTTTTCATCACGAATTAAATCGATGCCAGATATGTGACTGTATATATCCGATGGGACAGCTAAATTCCTCATTTCCCGTAAATAGTTTTCATTCGATGCAATTAAACTCGGGGGTATCACATTGTCTTTTAAAATAAATTGGTCATGATAAATGTCCTTCAAAAAAAGATTTAATGCTTTAATTCTTTGGATTATACCTTTCTCTATTAGTCTCCATTCCTCTTGATTTATTATTCTAGGAATTATGTCGAATGGGAAAATTTTTTCTACGCCTTTTTCATCACTGTAGACATTAAAAGTAATTCCCTGACTTTTAAAAAACTGAATTGCAAAGTCATTCATTTGATCCAGTTCATCTAGAGAAATTTTAGAGAAAAAAGAATGAAAACGCGAGTAGCTTTCTCTAATGGTTCCATTTTCGTCAAACATTTCGTCCCATGTGTTAGGAAGATGTTCATATTTACCTGATAGAATAGTTTCGTTTTTCATCAACTTAATTTAATTAGTTACTTTCAGATATGTTCAGTTTGCCAAAGCAAAAGTTAAAAATTTAAAGATTTGCTAATTTTTGATAAAAAAAAATACGTAGGACCGATATTATAGAGCAATAAATTTAAAAATTGATATGTTCCATGTTGATCTTAATTATTGTTGTTACAAAAGTGGAGTATATTTGACAAAAAATTAATTTGAAAATTTACCGTTTATACTAACTCCACTAAATTCTTATTTTAAATGAAAAAGTTTATAATTGTTGTAATTGCTTTTATGAGTAACTCCATTTTAAGTCAAGGGCAGAAAATGACTGTCTCAAAAGTTAGACTCTCTGATAATCTTAAAAGACTTAGGGTGTATGGAATTAACGATATGAATGGTAACGATAGAGTCGCTTACAGCGATTACGATATTCAAGCAAGAGAATACCTAAAAAGTTATTTAAAAAATCTCGGTCTCTCAGTGGAGGTTGATTATGCAGCAAATATTATTGCCAGAAAAGAGGGTACAAATAAAAAACTTAGACCAATCGCTTTTGGTTCTCATATTGATGCTGTCCCAAATGGTGGGCATTACGATGGGCCTCTAGGTGTAATTGGTGGAATTGAGGTACTTGAAACTATTATCGAAGATAAAATAATAAATTCTCATCCTCTAGAGTTAATAATTTTTACAAATGAAGAAGGTGGAGTCTTTGGAAGTAGAGCTTTGGCTGGAAAATTAAATTATGATGCTTTAGAAGTTAAAACAGCCTCAGGGTTTACAAACGGAGAGGGAGTTGACAGGCTTGGTGGAGATCAAAGAAAAATTTTTGATGTAATTAAATCATCTAACGACTACCACGCTTTTGTTGAACTTCATATCGAGCAAGGAAACATTTTAAACAAAAACGTTGTTGACATTGGTGTTGTAACTGGAATAGTTGGTTTAAAATGGTGGGATGTTACAATTGAGGGGTTTGCAAATCATGCCGGTACCACCCCAATGGGTGAGAGAAAAGACCCAATGATTACTGCTGCAGATTTTATTTTACTTGTTAAAAATGTTATAAATGAGATACCCGGAAATCAAGTTGGAACTGTTGGTAAAATAGAAGCTTTCCCTGGAGCACCAAATGTAATTCCTGGAAAAGTAAAACTCAGTTTAGAAATAAGAGATTTAGATGAGAATAAAATAGACTTTTTATTCAACGAAATA
>DJCM01000010.1:25350-77263 GCA_002430545.1 Flavobacteriaceae bacterium UBA5950 | reverse complement strand
TCTATTAATTACCCAACAAAAAACAACTCACTGACGATACCTACAGTCTCGCGCCAGCAGTTTATTTTCTGCGTGCACAAACAGCCAATGGCACCCAAACAGTGCAGTTGGTAAAGGAATAACAGCGACCTTGCTGTTATTTGGGTCAAACGTGAAATGCGTTACTGAGCAATCAGTAGCGCATTTTGCCACACCAAAAGTTGGTAAAAACCATCTTCCCCAACAGTATGTCCCACAGGAAAATGATTAAACTGTATGTCAAACCCTTTTTGTTTGAGTTGCATTGCCGATTGCTGTCCCCAGTCAAAAGGCACCACTTCATCAAGACTGCCATGCGCAGCATAAAGCGCAGGCGCTTCTTCTGGTTTGGGGAGTTTTGAGATGTTTTCATTCAGATAACCACTCAAAGCAATCACACTAGCAAAATGCTTGGGATAGGTCAGCCCAAGTGCATAGCTCAAAATAGCACCTTGACTAAACCCCAACAGATGCACTTTTGATGGGTCATAGGAATGTGTTTGTTGCAGTTCGTCCAAAAACTGCAGCACCAACTCACGAGAGGCAATGGCTTCTTCATCGTCAGACCATTTGCCCTGTTCAGCGTCAAAATGGATGCTATACCATGCAAATCCCATCATTGGCAAGGCATGTGGTGCACGCAACGAAACAACCAACAAACTGGGATGTAGATGATCGGCAAAAGAAAACAAGTCGTTTTCATTGCTGCCATAGCCATGTAACAACAACAGCAAAGGTGGTTTGTCTTGCGTACTGTTTTTGGGTTGGCGAACGATATAGTCAAGTACAGCCAATCAGTGTTGATTTTGAAAGTGGAGGTTGTTGTGGATCACCCCTAGGACAGTTCCCTTCATTTCTTTGCCCAAATAGGCGCTGTTAGTCACACTCGATTGGATCGATTCCTTGGTAACGGTTGCTGTTCCATCAGGGCTAAAGAGGGTCATATCGGCTTGTTCGCCAACAGCAATTGATGCCTGTGCGATGCCAAATCGCTCTTTTCCTTGTGTGAGTATCAGGGCAGCGTCTTCTTCGCCAAACAACCGACATAAGCTACCAAAAGCAGTTTCAAGCCCTAGACTTCCATAGGCAGCATTTTCGAACTCTACTTTTTTATGTTCAATATTCATGGGTTGGTGGTCGGAGGTCACCATATCGATCGTGCCATCTTTTAGACCTTTAAGGAGTGCTTTTTGGTCTTTGCTCTCTCGCAATGGCGGCATGAGCTTATAGCGTGTGTCAAAGCCATCGAGCTCATCGTCTGTCATCACAAGATTGTGAATGGCAACACTGCAACTCACATCGATTTTCTCTTTTTTGGCTTGCCGAATCAACGCCACACCCTCTGCAGTCGATAGGGTTGGGATATGCAAGCGACCACCAGTATAGCTAACAATCGCCAAATCTCTCCTGATGCGAATTTCTTCAGCGAGGTTGGGAATGCCTGTCAGTCCAAGCGAGGTGCTCATTTTTCCTTCGTGCATCACCCCATGTGCAGCCAATTGAGGATCTAAGGGAAAGGACTCTACCAAAGCTGCAAACCCACGTGCATATTGCAAGGCAAGAAGGAGCAAGTGTGGGTTGTCAATTGATTTTTTATGATTGCTAAAACTCACAGCACCAGCAGTGTACAAGTCGTGCAATTCGGCGAGTTGTTGTGCGTTGTCTTGCACTGTGATATGTGCTTTGGGATGTAGGCTTGTGGGGGTGTCGGCAGCACTTCTCAGCAAAAAAGATATATCTGCCTTGGAGATGGGTAGTGGATTTGTGTTGGTATTGTAGCCAATGTGCGTAAAGCCAGCGGCAGCAGCGACCCCAAGCCCATGGGATAAGGTTTCTCGTTCCTCATAACCAGGTTCACCAAAGGACACACTGCTGTCAAACCACCCAGGCGAAACACAGAGGTTTTGATGTAAAATGATTGTTGCTTTGGGAGCACTGATATTCTTACCGATATTGTCAATAGTACCTTTGCGAATGAGAATATCAAGGGTATTGCCGTGAAAGCTGCTGGTAGGATCGATAATTTTTGCGGATTTCAGAAGTATATTCATCCAAAAATTTCGATAAAGGATTAAAACTGCTGCAAAGATAGAAAACCTAAACGAAAGGGGCTAAAACTTTTCAAAAACCCCCAGCCCAAAGAGGGCAAAATCATATTTAACAGGGTCTTTTGGGTCAAGGATTCGCAATTGTTCATCGAGTTCTCGCACTGATTTTTGATCGTTTTGTTTGCGCTTGAGCAACCCCAATTTCCGAGCGATATTCCCTGTATGTACGTCCAAAGGGCACGATAATTTTGAGGTTGGGATGTCGTTCCATAAACCAAAATCAACCCCATTGTTGTCTTGTCTTACCATCCATCGCAAAAACATATGAATTCGTTTGGCAGCAGAACCCTTGGCTGGGTTGGCGATGTGTTTGGTGGTTCGTTTGGGGTGATTGATTTCAAAAAAAAGACTTCTGAATCGCTCAATGGCATCATCCATAAATGCTTCGTTTGCTTTTGGGCGCAGGGCGTCATGCAGTCCGCCATGATGTTTGTATAGATGCTGCAAGGCCTGTAAACAATAGCGCAAGTCGATGATATTAAAGGTGCGATGCACAAAGTGATCTATGGCCTCCCAATCGGCAGCAGTGGAATTGAGGATATAATCATGGGGCTGATTGCCGAGGATACCCATGATATTGGACGCACTCTTGATGATACTCGCTCGAGTGCCCCAAGCAATGATGGCAGAGAGAAACCCAGCAATTTCGATGTCTTCTTTGGTGTCAAACTGTTTGGGGATCAGTATGGGGTCGAAAGCAATAAAATCAGGATGGTTGTACTGTTGGGACTTCTCATTGAGAAAGTCGCGCAACGCATCAGTGCTCAACTCCATTGTCCATCGACGAGTTGCAGACTGCGATCACCAAGCGCTGCAAGTTCTTTGTTGTGCGTGACCAATACGATCGTTTGGTCGAAGTTGTCGCGAAGAGATAAAAACAACTGATGGAGCTGTGCTGCAGTTTTGCTATCCAGATTTCCACTAGGTTCATCAGCCAAGAGAAGTTTGGGTTTATTGATGAGTGCTCTGGCAACTGCCACACGCTGCTGTTCGCCACCAGATAACATGGCAGGTTTGTGATCTGCTCGATCGCTCAGACCCAAAAAAGAAAGCAATTCCATCCCTTCTTTTTGTGCTTTTTTTATGGGTGTTTTGGCAATCATGGCAGGAATACAAACATTTTCAATGGCACTGAACTCTGGCAGTAGTTGATGCGATTGAAACACAAAACCAAGCTGCTGATTTCGAAACCTTGCCAAGGCTTTTCCTTTGAGCGCCAACAGGTCAACCCCATCGATCTGCAATGCTGTATTTGGCTGATGATCAGCGGTATCGAGTGTTCCCAAGATGTTGAGAAGGGTTGTTTTTCCTGCCCCCGACGGACCAGTAATTGCTACAATTTCTTTTGCTTTGACTGTTAGGTCAACATTGTTGAGCACTTGTAAATTGCCGTATTTTTTAGATAGTTTTATGGCTTGAATCATCTGTTAAAATTACAAATTTGTTCTGTTATACACATTGTTGTCATTTGAAAAATCATTTTTTTTGTTTAATTTTGATAGAAGATTGTTAAACAAAATGATTCAACAAGCGACATTGGCAAATGGCTGTTTTTGGTGTACAGAGACGATATATAGTCGTCTTCATGGCGTAATTTTGACCAAGCCTGGCTATAGTGGTGGTACGATCAAAAACCCTTCCTATAGAGAGATATGTCAAGGCACAACTGGTCATGCGGAATGTATTCAGATCGAATATGATGATACGTTGATTGACTTTGCCACTTTGTTGGAAGTGTTTTTTGATACCCATGACCCAACCACCCTCAACAAACAGGGTGCTGATGTGGGTACACAATATCGCTCTGTGATTTTTTATCACGATGAACAACAGCTTCAAACTGCCAAAGACATCAAAAATGTTATCTCAGATAAGTTTGACAATCCCATTGTTACTGAATTGACGCCCTTTACTATTTTTTATGAAGCAGAATTGGAGCATCACGACTATTACAACCTCAATCCATCTCAACCTTACTGCAGTGCGGTTATTTCACCAAAGGTGAAGAAATTATTAACATCACATTCAAAATTGCTAAAAGAAAAATTATGACATTTGAATCAATTGATACATACGATATAAGTATCACCAATGCTATCAAATCACATTATAAGGATATCATTCATAATATTGGTGAAAATCTAAATCGAGAGGGGCTGCTCGACACGCCAAAACGTGCCGCCAAAGCCATGCAGTTTTTGACTCAAGGATATGACATGGATCCAGCCGAAATTTTAAAAGGTGCCATGTTTGCTGAGTCCTACAACGAAATGGTCTTGGTGAAAGACATCGAGTTATATAGCTTGTGCGAGCACCATATGTTGCCCTTTTTTGGTAAGGCACACGTGGCATATATCCCCAATGGTCATATTGTGGGGCTGAGTAAAATCCCTCGTGTTGTCGATGTATTCTCACGACGCCTACAAGTGCAAGAACGCCTCACTGAACAAATCCTCGATTGTATCAACACCACACTCGAACCCAAAGGTGTCGCTGTTGTGATTGAGGCCTCGCATATGTGTATGATGATGCGTGGGGTACAAAAACAAAATTCTCTCACTACAACTTCTGGTTTTCGTGGTTCGTTTGAAAAAATGGAAACGCGAAATGAGTTTTTGAAGTTGATCGACTCCAAGTTGTCGTAGACCAACAACTCAATATTTGAATTTGATTTGCAAGACCACATTACGCCCTTGTTCATCTGCATAGTATCGCAATCGATTGAGGTAGTTTCTGTAAGAGTAATCAAACATGTTATCAACCGATAAGTAGATGTTGACCTTTGATGATAAAAAGTCATATGGCCCCCATTTTAAATTGGCACCAACGAGGTGGTAGGCTTTTGGGGGTGTGCTGATGTCAACTGTTTTGGTAACGTATTGCCTGTCTTCAACAATATCCAGTTCAATGTTGTGATTTGGATATTGATTTTGACGAAACACTTTTTTTGCGTTAACTTCAAACGAAAACGACTCCCAACGACTTGGTGACACAACAATTGAATGTTGTAGCGATAGGGGTGGGATACTGATCAGCGGCTCTTTTGAAGTTGTTTCATTTGCCTCTATCCAAGAGGTGTTGTTTTTCAGCAATATACCCTTGGTTGGGCTGTATAACAAGTCAATATCAACCCCTTTAAATGTGGCATCAACAGAACGAAATTCCCACACTGGAAATGCACCACGAACGGTCAGTTCTGCACCAATCGGTTCAATGATAATAAAGTTCTTGCCGAGGTTTAGATAAGGACTGATATTGAATTGAAAATCACCTCTTTTTTTGGCAATATCCAACACAAATTTGTGATTACTTTCATTAGATAAAAATGGATTTCCATATTCGATGGTTGCCAATGAATGATGTAGGCCATCACTGAAGAGCTCGGCAATATCTGGCGCGCGTTGAGACATACTGTAGTTCAAACCAATTTGTTGCGAGGGAGAAACATCAAACAATACGCCCCCTTGCAGCGATACTGTGTTGAAGAACATTCGACGACGAATCAAACGCTGATTGTAGAGTTCTTTTGTGACATATTTTCCTAAACCTTGCTCATAATTTTGATCATTCCAACGTGAAAGCTTGTAGTATTTTTGCACTTCGTTGTTGTGATGCTCAAAGCGAACACCTACGCCAATGGTGAATCGATCGGGCTTCATCAAAGCAGTCAAATAACTTCCTGTTTTGAATTTGATATAATCAGGAATCAATCGTTTTACGCCAGTGTCTGGGTTGGAAGTATTGTCTTGCACCTGGGCAAATACCCCAGTTGAAACACTTATATTTGTTCCTGTCCACTGACGGTCAATTTGAGCGCTGTGGGTACTTAAATCAAGATCAATCGATGCTATGTTTTTATACTCCCCTCGTCTGATGTCAAACTCTTTTCTGTTGTTTTTCTGCCAACTGTATTTGAATTTCCATTTGTTATTGGCAGCAGTCGTTCGAGTATATTGAATATTTGTTGTCAAGTGATGATTGGATTGCTTTGGAGCATTTACATCATGGCTGTAGGCAGCAACAACCCTTGGTATATCTAAGATGATGGATTGATATAAATCTCTTACACTACCAACATGTGAACTACGCAAAATGCCTACTTCATTGTTGAAAACACTCATAAAGAGTTTCCACTCGTTTTGACGATCGTTTTTCCCCACTGTGAGTGACAGATTATTTTCATTCAAAGCAGTGTTTGACAAAACATAATCAGGCGCACGACTATCGCCATAATTTTTATAAGTTCCTTGGGCTTTGATATATGTTCCATTGCCATACGACCTGGTGAGTGAACTCAATAGGCTCAGTCCATAGTTGTTGCTCGATGTATTGAGAATTGTTTTTCCAAACAGATCGTCAATGGCTGAAGGAGCTTTGGATTCCAATATCACAAGTCCTCCTGGATTGTCTCCAGTATATTTTAGTGTTGCAGCTCCTTTTACAACCCGAATATTGTCAAAGGCATTCGCATCGATATTGGGTGCGTGGTCTTGTCCCCACTGCTGGTTTTCCAAAACAGTCTGATTATATACAATTCCAATACGACTGCCAAACATCCCATGTATGATGGGCTTTGCCAAGCCACTACCTGTCGAGAGGGTGCTCACCCCACTAAATTTCGCGATGGTTTTTGCCAACCCATCTCCACTGTAACGTTCTTTTTCGTCCTCAGTTAATTGAATCAACTGTGTTGTGGGCGCAACGTCATTTGGTTGATCTGTATTAATGATGACCTCGTCGAGCAATTCAACATGATGATCCATGACAATGCTGATGGAGGTTGAGGACACCAAATCAATATGCTCAATTTGGTCTTCACAATTCAGATGAGAAACAACGAGTGTTAGCTTACCAGCGCACAGTCGATCGATGACAAATGTGCCATCCTTAGCACTCACAACATTTTGATTGGTCTCTTTGACCTGCACAACAGCTGCTTCAAGTGGTGTGTTGTCATGCAGACTCACAATTTTTCCTGCCAAGGTCAGATTGCAATCTTGCGCATACAAAAGACAAGTAGCCAATAAGAACAAACTATTGGCTACTGTCTTCAATGGTTTAAAAAAAGTGTTGATGTACATATGCAACAGTGATACGTTTAGATGTATATCAACAGAAATAGGATTTAATCTTCAAGTTTGACATGAACCTCAAAATCAGCGATGACATCATCCTCACCACCAAACTCAGCACGAGTGTCTCCATCTTTGGTGTCAGGCTCATGAATCAGATATACCTTCACCTCTCCAGACTCCTCAGCACTTGTTGTCCAAGTGGTTTTTAAGTTGAGTCCAAAGTCGTTGGCATCTTTATTGTCACCACTCGCTGAAACAATTGTCAAATTGCTAAGACCAACCATTTCAAAAAACACATGGTGTACATCAGCTTCTTCTATAATTTCAGGTGTGATATCTTCTCCTTCTTCCTCATGATCCCCATCGTGATCGTGGCCATGATCGTCAGAGCTTTCATCATGCTCACCTACGTCATAAAATTTGGCTTCAACAGTATATTCGGAGTTTGGTGCAAGCTCGATATGACTTTCATGTGCATGCTCATCACCATCATGGTCAGCATGTTCATTATCAATGTGCTCGAGTTCCCACTCCACTTCAAAAGTTGAGCTATCTGCAGTGTTTGTAAAATGAAGAACGACTTTATTAACTTCATGCTCGTGAATTGGTTCACCATCATCTTTTGTACATGAAGTTATTATCAATAATGAGGCAATAAATAAGGATTGTAATTTAATATGTTTTAACATTATATATTTTTTAGATTGTAATAAAAGGGTGCCTTTTCAACAGAGAAAAGCAGAAAAAAAAACAGCGTTGGTTATGCTTGTGGTGGCCCTCGTGATAATCTAAAAAATAAACTGGTATAGTTGTAAGGTTTTTCGTATGTTATCGCTTTGATTGGGGGAGTGGCGATCAATGATTGTTCCTCATCTTTTGTGATGAGGAAAGTGTTGCTAGCAACAAAATCATCTAGGAAACAAGTCTCTTCTTTTTGATGAAAATGAACAGTTGTCTCTTCACACTGCTGATGCTCATCATGCGATAGTTCATGCGCATAGGCTGCCAATGTTGGCAGAAATATACTGATTGTTAAAACAAATCTTAGAATCATCAAAAGATTATTTGTTCTTTTCTAGCTTGTGAATTGGTATCCCCATACGAGACAACATTTTCTTTTCAAAGTTCCAAAAAAATTTAAACTCTCCAAATAAAAACCCACAGATGACCAAAATGACCTGGTAAATTGGAAAAATTAAAAGGATGCGTACAGGCCAATAAATCCAAAGATTGGTGTTTTCGGGGGTGAGTCCAAACCAATGGGTGAGGGGCTCGGCAAGCAAGGCCGACAGACTTCCTGTGATGCCAAAAACAACAAAAATTATAAGCAAATGGAAGTTGGAACGAATCCCCCAACGTTGTTTTAATTTTTTCATGGGGTTACCCTAATATCGCAAGAATCTGCTGTGCGAGTTCTGTACCAATGCGATCTTGTGCCTCTTTTGTCGATGCTCCAATGTGTGGTGTCAGCGATACATTGGGATGCATCAATACTTTCATTGCAGGTTTTGGTTCGTTGACAAAAGTGTCCAAACCAGCAAAACTCAATTGGCCATTATCAAGCGCATCCAATAGTGCTTCTTCATCGATCACACCACCTCGAGCAGTATTGATCAGTCCAGCACCTTTTTTCATTATTGCAAATTCCTTTTTGCCAATCACTGGTTTGTCCTGCGCAGGAACGTGTAAACTGATAAAGTCAGCATCTTTTATTACAGTTTCAAAACTCGCCATCGGTATGCTATAATCGACTGTTTCATCGTTACCCAAGGCTACTTTTAACGCTGCTTTTTCCATAAAAGGGTCATGTGCAATCACATTCATGCCAACGCCAAGTGCAATTTTTGCAGTTTCCTGTCCAATACGCCCAAAACCAATGATTCCCATGGTTTTGCCTCGCAATTCAGAGCCACCAGCGTAGTTTTTCTTTAGGACTTTAAACTTGGTATCTCCCTCCAAAGGCATCTGACGATTGGCATCAAACAAATAACGCACGCCACCATAGAGATGCGCAAACACCAGTTCAGCAACGGATGATGATGAGGCTGCAGGGGTGTTGATCACATGCAATCCCTTGTCGCGTGCATAGTCAACATCGATGTTGTCCATCCCAACACCACCACGCCCGATGATTTTTAAACTCGAGCATGCATCTATAAGGTCTTTGCGAACAGCCGTTGCGCTACGAACCAGTAACACATCTATCTGATTCTCATTAATGTGATTGATCAGTTGCTCTTGCGCCACATTTGTTGTGCTTACTTCATAACCATATGATTCTAAAGCTTCTACACCTGAAGGTGAAATGCCATCGTTGGCTAGTATTTTTGACATTGTCTTTTTATTTATGCTGTTCGTTCTAATTCTTTCATTACATCAACCAAGGTCTGTACAGAGGCAATTGGCAGGGCATTGTACATCGACGCACGATAACCCCCAACAGATCGATGGCCATTTATGCCATTGATCAGTGCATCTGCACACATACTGTCAAAACGTTCTTTCAATTTGGCCTCTTCAAGGGTAAAGGTTGCGTTCATCGTGCTGCGATCTTCCTGCGCTGCAAAGCCTTTGAATAGTGGATTTCGATCGATTTCACCATACATCAAGTCTGCTTTAGTGTTGTTTTCAACCTCAATCGCTTTGATTCCTCCAAGATTTTTCAGCCACTCCAAGGTCAGCATCGAAGTGTATACTGCAAACACAGGAGGGGTGTTGAACATACTCCCTTTGGAACTGTGAATTGCATAGTCAAGCATCGAAGGAATGCTGTGTGTGACTTTTCCCAAAACATCTTCTCTCATAACAACGAGTGTTGTCCCAGCTGGACCCATATTTTTTTGTGCGCCAGCATAGAGTATGCCAAATTTTGAGAAGTCAAGCCTTCTAGAAAAAATATCAGAACTTGAATCACTGACCAAAACAGTGTCGGTGTCAGGAATATTTTTTATTTGGGTTCCAAAAATGGTATTGTTGGTGGTGATGTGAAGATAGTCTGCATCTGTTGGAACGCTATATTCTTTGGGGATATAGTTAAAATTCGCATCAGCAGATGAGGCAACTTCAATAACCTCTCCCAAAATCTTTGCTTCTTTGATCGCTTTGGTTGACCATGTACCAGTGTTGAGATAGGCACCTTTTTTTTCCAACAAGTTATAGGCAGTTGCGATAAACTGAGAGCTCGCACCACCCTGTAAAAAGAGTGCTTTGTACCCTTTGCCAGTGAGTCCTAGGAGTTCCAATGCCAAGGCGCAGGCGTTTTCCATGATGTCGATAAAGGCAGCACTGCGATGAGAGATTTCGATTAAAGACAATCCAGAACCATCGAGTTCTTCGACTGCTCGGGCAGCTTGCTGCATCACTTCATCAGGTAAGATGCATGGCCCTGCACTAAAGTTATGTTTTTTCATAGCTTAAATTCTGTGCAAAGAAACGAAATCAGTTGAGCTTCTTTTAATGATATGATTAATTTTTTTTTCAACTTTTTAACAACACTTCCATTGTATCGATATTATCTGCATAATCGTTGAGTTGTGGACACTGTGCTTTGCCAGGCAAAACAGTGTTGTTGCCTGTTGTAGAAACAACGCACTGAATGTCCTCACGATTGGTTGAAATCAGCTGGTAAACCTCCGATCGTTCCTTATAATAACTGTAGTATAAGCAAGCAATTGGAGATGAAATTCGCTCATCCTCTTTTAAGATGACAAAGCCATTATCGAGGATCGCCTCCTGATTCATCAAAAAAATAGCCTTGTTGTAATCATAGTTGTTGGCATATCCATTGTGGAGGATCATGTCTTTATGCCTAAATAGAGCCCCAAATAAAATATCAAAATCATAGTCTTCAGGTACCCATAGTTTGGAAACACTTCGACATCCCAACCCAAAATAAAGACAAATATCATCTGCAAGTCCAGCAAGTTGTTCCTCAGTTTCTTCTCCTGTGAGCACAGCCACACTGTTTCTGTTTTTACGAATGATATGGGGAATATCTTTAAAATAATATGAGAAATAACGACTACTATTGTTACTACCTGTTGCGATCACCTTATCCACCTGCCCAAGTCTATCGTTGACAAACTGAACACGCTCATTAATCTCAGCAAAGCTTTGTTGTAAAATGCGAACAAGTGCTGGGATCAACAACTTGTCTTTGGAGGATAGTTTGACAACTGCCTTATGACCACTCAACAGCACACAAATCAAGTCGTGCAAACCGACCAGTGGAAGATTGCCAGCGAGAACAAGCCCAACTGTAGTATCATTCCATTTGGCTTGTTGATAGTCCGAAATCCAATTGGTAAGTACGTTTCTCTGCAACAATGCTGCCCAGTTTACAAGAGCAGTCTCGATGTTATTTTTTGTAAACCAAGGGTTTTGGACTTTCGCTAGCTGTGTTGCCTCATCCAAAACTGCATCGACCTCGGGGTTTGCAGCTTCATGGTTTAAATACTTGTTTAGCTGTTGACTTAAGTGATCAAAAGCATCGATGAGGGATTTAATTTTGTCTGCAGATTTGTTGGAGTTCTTCATAGCACTTACTTTTGCAAAACTAAACAATTTAGGATGGCAATTATCATTACCGACGAATGTATCAATTGTGGCGCTTGTGAGCCAGAATGCCCAAACACTGCCATTTATGAAGGTGCTTTTGATTGGACCTATGCCGATGGGACAAGCCTTACAGGTGATTTGGTGCTGCCCAATGGAAAAGCAGTGAATGCAGACGAAGCACAAGAACCTGTCTCTGATGAGGTTTACTTTATTGTGCCTGACAAATGCACAGAGTGTAAAGGTTTTCATGACGAACCCCAATGTGCTGCTGTTTGCCCAGTTGATTGTTGTGTTCCTGACGATAACCACGTAGAATCTGAGGAAACTTTAATCGGAAAGCAACGCTTTATGCACCCAGAAGAATAGCCAATGAAAGCAGGAATTGTTGGTCTTCCCAATGTGGGTAAATCCACCTTATTCAACTGTTTGTCGAATGCCAAAGCACAAAGTGCCAATTTTCCTTTTTGTACAATAGAGCCCAATATTGGCGTCGTCAATGTACCTGATCCTCGCTTGAAGCGATTAGAGTCACTTGTGCAACCTGAGAAAGTTGTTCCAGCGACTGTTGAAATTGTCGATATTGCTGGGCTTGTTCGAGGGGCGAGTAAAGGCGAAGGTTTGGGGAATCAGTTTTTGAGTAATATTCGTGAAACGGATGCAATTTTGCATGTACTTCGTTGTTTTGACAACGATAATATTGTACATGTCGATGGGCCTGTTGATCCCTTGCGCGATAAAGAAACAATTGATCTTGAGCTTCAACTAAAAGATTTGGAAACAGTTGAAAAACGATTGGAAAAAGTTGGTCGTGCTTCTCGCACTGGCAACAAAGAAGCTATTAAAGAGCAAGAGGTGCTACAACAAGTACAAGAGGGCTTGTCTGCAGCTAGTTCAGTACGTGCGCTATCTATTGCTGACGATGATCGTTTGGCATATGTCAAGACCATGCAATTGCTCACAGATAAGCCAGTGTTATATGTCTGTAACGTCGATGAATCATCTGCTGTCTGTGGAAATGCTTATGTCGAACAGGTTCGAATAATTGCTGCTGCAGAACAAGCAGATGTTCTCGTGCTTGCTGTTTCAACAGAAGCCGATATCAATGAGCTAGACACCTATGAGGAACGCCAATTGTTTTTGGATGATCTAGGGCTGACTGAGCCTGGTGCTGCCAAGCTCATAAGGGCTGCTTATGCAATGCTCAATCTACACACTTATTTCACTGCTGGACCTAAAGAGGTCAGAGCATGGACTGTTCTTCAAGGTGCAACAGCATCCCAAGCAGCAGGTGTGATTCACACCGATTTTGAAAAGGGCTTTATCAGATCTGAAGTCATTTCTTATACTGATTATGACAACTACGAATCTGAGGTCAAGGTTAAAGAAGCAGGGAAAATGCGAGTGGAAGGGAAAGACTATATTGTGCAAGATGGCGATGTCATGCACTTTCGGTTCAATGTCTGATTGTTGCTAAACTTTTTTATAAACCTCTTCAAAAGGAATCCGAAATCGCTTGCCATAGACCCCTTTAGAATCTCGTATCCCACAGCCAATCACCATATTGATTTCTGCTTTGCGACCAATCCCCAATGCACGTTTGACACGTAAACTGTCATGCCCTTCCATTGGGCAAGTATCATATCCGATTGCAGCCATGGCAATCATAAAGTTTTGCGCAGCAAGACCAGCACTTTTTTGCGCTACAATTCGAAAATCACTTCTTAGATTCTGTCGATACATGGGTCGAAACAACCCAACAATCTGCGCAAAGAGATAAACAACCCATCCCTTCAATCCAAAAAAAGTGCTGTACAATGTTGGTACCAACTTGCTGTAATAGTTCAACACCATTTTTTTTTGAGAAGGACGAAATGTATTGGACGCTCGAAATGCATTGGACAAATAGTCGAAATTGGCTTTTGCTCGACTGCGCCAGAGGTCACGTCGCACGACAACCACAACCAGTTGATTGGCTGTTCTGGCAGCACCTTGGTTAAAACAAGCCTTGGCAATCTCCTCACATTTTTGCTTGTCTGTCACATGATAAAACTCCCAAAGTTGCAAATTACTACTCGTGGGAGCGAGTGTAGCCTGGTAGATGCAATCCTTCACTTTTTTATCGGCAAGTGCTTCGTCGGTATATGCACGAACAGATCGCCGATATGCAATTGCCTCTCGTACAGTTTTTTCTTTTATCCCAGCCATTTCACCAATTTTTTTAAGATACCCATCTTCTTTTTATAGGGCGCATACCTATATGAAGGGTCTGGCCAACTACTTCGTTTGATGTAAGGCTTGTTGTGTGTGAATGCATCAAAACTATGTTTTCCATGATAGGCTCCAGTTCCACTTTTTCCAATACCCCCAAATGGAAGGTTTCGATTGGTAAACTGCAAAAGTGTATCATTTATGATTCCCCCACCATATGAATAACTACGCATGATGTTTTTGGACCAACTTTTTCGTTCCGAGAACACATAAAACGATAAAGGCTTTTCATATTGCTCAATAATGGTTGTAAGATCAGTGTCATTCTCATAGGGCAGGATGGGTAGGATGGGACCAAAAATTTCTTCTTCCATCAAGGGATTGTTGGTGTCAGTAAGCTCAATCAGTGTTGGCTGTATGTAGCGTTTTTTGGGGTTTGTGTGCCCACCATAATTGATGTTTTGATTTTTTAGGAGGCTTGTCAAACGTTCAAAATGAAGATCATTAATGATATGTCCATAATCTTCCGAATTGGATTGGTCTGCACCATAACTCTTTTCGATCGCTTCGATCATCGCATTCACTAATGCATCTTTTACAGAAGTATGAACAAGTACATAGTCTGGTGCAATACAGGTCTGTCCACAGTTCAAAAATTTGCCAAAAACGATACGCCTTGCTGCAACTTTGATTCGTTTAGTCTTGTCAACAATGCAAGGGTTTTTACCTCCAAGTTCAAGCAAGGTCGGGGTGAGATGTTTAGCTGCCGCTGCAGCCACAATTTTAGCAACTTGAACACCACCAGTGTACATGATAAATTCCCATCTTTCTGCAAGAAGAGATTTACCTACTTCAGGACCACCCTGAACGACTGTTACCCACTCGGGTGGAAAAGCCAATTTGATGATGTTTTCAACACAATCAGCAGTATGAGGTGCCAATTCGGAGGGTTTAACAACAACAGTATTGCCAGCAGCAATTGCGCCAATCAAAGGGGTAAATACAAGTTGAAATGGATAATTCCAGGGGCTAATATGCAACATCACGCCATAGGGTTCGGGGATGATGTAGTCTTTTGAGGGCCAATTCAAAAGAGAGCTCATGACACGTTTGGGCTGTGCCAGTTGTGTGAGGTGACGAAGGAAATAATCGATTTCTGTAAGTACAAGCCCAACCTCTGACAGAAAGGTTTCACTGGTTGATTTCCCCAAATCTTTGAATAATGCTTGGTTGATTGCTGATTCCTCAGATTGAATGACTTCTTTGAGTTTTTTCAATAATTTTTTACGAGATTTTATAGATCGTGTCTCTCCCTTGTCAAAAAACAATCGTTGCGTTTGAATAACTGAATGTTTAATACTTATATTTTCAACTTTCATAGACTACAATGTTACAAAAATTAACATGGTCTCATATTTTAAGAAAAATAAAAAGTTTTTATTTGTGAAATCTTGAATTTACTGCATCTTTGAAGTTTGAAAATAAAACAATTGTTAGGCATCGTTAATAATTTATATTTAACATATTGATAATCAATAATTTGAAACTATATTTTTGAATTTAGGCATCAGGGGGTGTTTTTTTATATGTTCATTCCTTACTTATCATTAAAATAGTTTTGATCTGAATCTATTGCAAAAGTTGAACAAATACAGTAAAACAGTAACGCAAGACCCAACCCAACCAGCTGCGCAAGCAATGCTCCACGCCATTGGTTTGACAGATGATGATTTGCAAAAGCCCTTGGTTGGTATTGCCTCAACCGGTTATGAGGGCAACCCTTGTAATATGCACTTGAATGATTTGTCTTTACATGTTAAAAAAGGTGCAGCGCAAGTCGATCTCGTTGGTCTAATTTTCAATACCATTGGGGTAAGTGATGGGATTTCGATGGGTACGCCTGGAATGCGTTTTTCCCTTCCTTCGAGGGATTTAATCGCTGATTCTATGGAAACAGTGATGGGAGCAATGTCATATGATGCGATGGTTACTGTTGTGGGTTGTGACAAAAATATGCCAGGTGCCCTAATGGCGATGTTGCGCCTCAATCGACCATCTGTGCTTTTGTATGGTGGTACGATTGCAGCTGGCTGTCTCAACGATCAAAAACTCGACATCGTGTCTGCTTTTGAGGCTTGGGGTCAAAAAGTTGCTGGCTCTATCGGCGAAAAAGAATTTAAAGCAGTGGTTCAAAATGCTTGTCCAGGTGCTGGTGCCTGTGGGGGTATGTACACTGCCAATACCATGGCTTCATCTATCGAGGCACTGGGGATGTCGTTGCCATACAGTTCGTCCAATCCGGCAGTAGGGCAAGCCAAAGAAAAAGATGCAGTAGATGCAGGTAAAGCACTTCAGCTTCTATTGCAAAAAGATATTAAACCCGAAGACATTGTAACCAAAAAATCTCTTGAGAATGCACTTCGCCTTATTACAGTTCTTGGGGGTTCAACCAATGCAGTACTGCACTATCTCGCCATTGCAAAAGCAGCAAATATCGATCTGACAATCGATGACTTTCAATGCATCAGCGATTGCACACCATTTTTGGCAGATTTAAAACCCAGCGGAAAATTTTTGATGGAAGATGTGCATCGTGTTGGGGGTGTTCCAGCTGTGATGAAATATATGCTTGAACAAGGGATGTTGCATGGCGATTGCCTAACAGTAACAGGAAAAACAATTGCTGAAAACCTCGAAACAGTGAAACCCCTAAAGGTTGATCAAAAAGTAATTCGACCAGTATCCAACCCAATCAAACCCACTGGCCACATCAGAATCCTAAAAGGCAACCTTGCAGAGGAGGGTTCTGTTGCAAAAATAACAGGTAAGGAAGGCCTTGTTTTTAGTGGACCTGCAAGAGTGTTTGAAGGAGAGTTTGATGCCAATGATGGCATTCGCTCTGGCGAAGTTCAAATAGGGGAAGTTGTCGTCATACGCTATGAAGGGCCTAAAGGAGGCCCTGGTATGCCTGAGATGCTCAAGCCAACAGCTGCGATTATGGGCGCTGGGTTGGGCAATGATGTGGCACTGATCACTGATGGTAGGTTCTCGGGTGGTACACATGGATTTGTAGTTGGACATATCACTCCCGAGGCACAAATTGGAGGTACTATTGCACTAGTTCATGATGGCGATATGATTACCATCAATGCAGAAGATAATACCATTGTCCTTGATGTTGATGATAAAGAAATAGAACGACGAAAAGCGAAATGGAAAGCACCCACACTCAAAGTATCAAGTGGTGTTCTTTATAAATATGCAAAAGCAGTTTCATCCGCCTCTGATGGCTGTGTAACAGACGAAAATTTATGAGCACCAAACCAACATTAAGCAACCCAAAAGGTTCAATCACAGGAGCAGAGGCGATAGTTCGCAGTCTTGCTTCTGAGGGTGCTGATTTGATTTATGGATATCCAGGTGGTGCGATTATGCCTGTCTATGATGAGCTTTATAAATTTCAAGACCATATCAATCATATCTTGGTACGTCATGAGCAAGGAGCTGCGCACGCTGCGCAGGGTTTTGCCAGGGTCTCAGGTAAAGTTGGTGTATGTGTCGCTACATCGGGTCCAGGCGCAACCAACTTGGTTACAGGCATTGCCGATGCGATGATCGACTCAACACCACTTGTTTGTATCACTGGTCAGGTGCCTTCACATCTGTTGGGTTCAGATGCTTTTCAAGAAACAGACATCATTGGTATATCAACCCCAGTGACCAAATGGAGTTATCAAATTACAAGGGTAGAAGAAATACCAGTAATCATTGCAAAGGCATTTTATATAGCTCGATCAGGTCGCCCAGGACCAGTATTGATTGACATCACCAAAGATGCACAGTTTGCAAGTGCTGATTTTTCCTACCAACCTTGCACTCGCATACGAAGCTATAAGCCAGTTCCTCCAACAGCTGAGACTGATTTGGTGCAGGCAGCCGAGCTGATCAATCAAGCCAAAAACCCCATGATTGTTTGGGGGCAGGGTGTGATTTTGGGTGAGGCAGAAGAAGAGTTTCGCGCATTTGTTGAAAAATCAGGTGTCCCTGCAGCATGGACAATCTTAGGGGTGTCTGCCATAGAAACTGCCCATCCACTGAACGTAGGTATGGTGGGGATGCATGGGAATTATGGACCAAATCTACTCACCAATGAGTGTGATGTATTGATCGCAATCGGCATGCGCTTTGATGATCGTGTTACAGGAGATTTGTCAACCTATGCCAAACAAGCCAAAATCATTCATTTTGAAATTGACCCTGCAGAAGTCAATAAAAATGTTGAGGTCGATGTTGCTGTTATGGGGGATGTCAAGCACACTCTCGCTGCAATCATGCCTCATATAGAAACAAAAACATATCCCGAGTGGCTAGGGCAATTCAAAGAGCTCGATGCAATTGAATTTGACAAGGTCATTGATGCAGAAATAAATCCCACCAAATCAGGCTTGACAATGGGTGAGGTGATCAAAACGATCAATGCCAATAGCAAAGGTGATGCAGTGATTGTAACAGATGTCGGTCAGCATCAGATGATTGCCTGTCGCTATGCAGAGTTTGCACAGTCGAAAAGCAATATCACATCAGGTGGTTTAGGAACAATGGGATTTGCATTACCAGCTGCACTAGGTGCCAAAATGGGTGCACCAGAACGAGAGGTTGTTGCAGTGATTGGTGATGGCGGATTTCAAATGAATATCCAAGAGTTGGGTACAATTTTCCAAACACAAGCTGCTGTTAAAATTGTGATTCTCAACAATGACTTTTTGGGAATGGTTCGTCAATGGCAACAATTGTTTTTTGACAAGCGATATGCCTCAACAGAGATGGTGAATCCTGATTTTATAAGAATTGCAGAGGGCTATTTTATCGACGCAAAACGAGTTACTGAACGTGAAGAAATGACTGCAGCAGTTGCCGAAATGATGAAATCTGACAAACCATATTTATTGGAGGTTTGTGTGGAAAAAGAAAACAATGTATTTCCGATGATCCCCTCTGGGGCATCGGTTTCTGACATCAGACTTGAATAAAGATGGAACAAAAAACATATACCATATCGATTTATTCTGAAAACAATGTTGGGTTGCTTTCAAGGGTATCTGCCATCTTCTTAAAACGACATATCAATATCGATAGTCTAAATACATCAATGTCAGAAATTGAAGATATTTTTCGCTTTGTCATTGTTGCAAAGCTCACAGAAGAGCAAGTGATTAAAATTGTGAAGCAAATTGAAAAGCAAATTGAAGTGATCAAAGCGTTTTATCATACAGACGAAGAAACCATTTTTCAGGAATCTGCTTTGTATAAAGTCAAATCGAATTCACTGTTTGAGCAACGTCAAATTCAAAATGTAATCAAAAAAAGTCATGCGAATATCGTGACTGTTAACCCAGAGTTTTTTGTAATTGAAAAAACAGGATTTCGAAAAGAAACAGAACAGTTGTACAATGATCTCGCACCTTATGGGTTGTTGCAGTTTGTTCGTTCTGGTCGAATTTCTGTAACGAAATCTCCAATGCAAATCACCCATATTTTAAAAGAATTCTCTAAATAAATTTATCATGTCTAATTACTTTAATACCCTTTCTTTACACGAAAAACTCGATCAACTGGGACGTTGTCGATTCATGGATTCATCTGAATTTTTCAATGGGATTGCTGCCTTGGAAGGCAAAAACATAGTAATTGTTGGTTGTGGCGCACAAGGTCTAAATCAAGGGCTGAACATGCGTGATGCGGGACTTCAGATATCCTATGCACTTCGTACAGGAGCAATTGAGCAAAAACGTACTTCATACAACAATGCTGTTTCAAATGATTTTCCTGTTGGTACATATGAAGATATGATTCCATCTGCCGATTTGGTCATCAATCTCACTCCTGACAAAAACCACACTTCTGTTGTCAAAGCAGTGATACCATTGATGAAAAAGGGAGCAACTTTGTCTTACTCGCATGGGTTTAATATCGTTGAAGAGGGCGTAAAAATTCGTGAGGATCTCACAGTGATTATGGTTGCACCCAAAAGCCCTGGTTCAGAGGTTAGAGAGGAATATAAACGTGGTTTTGGCGTGCCAACGCTTATTGCTGTTCATGTGGATAATGACCCAAATGGATATGGTCTAGAGCAAGCAAAAGCCTATTGTGTCGGAACAGGTGGCCATCGTGCTGGGGTATTGGAATCCTCGTTTGTGGCAGAGGTGAAGTCTGACTTGATGGGTGAGCAAACCATCTTATGTGGTGTGCTCCAAACAGGTTCGATATTGTGCTTTGACAAAATGATTGAGCAAGGAATTGATCCAAGCTATGCTTCAAAACTCATTCAGTTTGGTTGGGAGACAATCACTGAAGCACTAAAGCATGGTGGTGTTACCAATATGATGGATCGTTTGAGTAACCCAGATAAGATAAAAGCCTTTGAGCTTTCGGAAGAATTGAAAGAAATTATGACGCCATTGTTCCAAAAGCATATGGATGATATCATGTCGGGGCACTTTTCTAAAACCATGATGGAAGACTGGGCAAACGAGGATAAAAATCTATTGACTTGGCGTGCAGCAACTGGCGAAACAGCCTTTGAAAAAACAGCCATCACTGACAAAAAAATCAGCGAGCAAGAGTACTTTGACCATGGCGTATTGATGGTTGCTTTTGTTCGTGCAGGAGTCGAATTGGCATTTGATACGATGGTTGCTTCGGGTATCAAAGATGCATCAGCATACTATGAGTCTCTTCACGAAACGCCTTTGATTGCCAACACAATTGCGCGTAAAAAATTATTTGAAATGAATCGTGTGATTTCAGATACTGCTGAGTATGGTTGTTATTTGTTCGATCATGCTTGTAAACCATTGCTCACTGATTTTATGAAGAAAATCAATACTGATGTCATTGGATCTTCGTGTCAATCTCACGAAACAGGTGTTGACAACCAAAAATTGATTGAAATCAATGAAATCATTCGAAATCACCCTGTTGAAGTGATTGGAAAAGAACTTCGTGGTTCGATGACTGCAATGAAGAAACTGGTATAAATATTGGCTGATCTATTTGACATAAAGGACATTCAAAAAGCAAAAGATATAGTTCGTGATGTTGCTTTGATTACACCCTTACAACGCAATGAAAGGTTGAGTGAGCAGTACGATGCGAATGTGTATTTAAAAAGAGAAGATCTTCAGCCCATACGATCGTTTAAACTTCGAGGTGCTTATCACAAAATCTATAAACTTTCTGATGCAGAAAGAAAATTGGGGATCGTGTGTGCGAGTGCTGGCAATCATGCCCAAGGCGTTGCACTTGCGTGTAATAAACTTGGAATCAAAGGAACGATTTTTATGCCTGTTCCCACACCAAAACAGAAGCTCAATCAAGTTCGTATGTTTGGGGGTGAGAACATAGAAACAAGACTTGTTGGCGATACATTTGATGATGCCTATGCTGCTGCACAGTCATTTAAAGATCAATCAAAGAGTATTTTTATTCATCCTTTTGAAGATAAAGATGTAGTCAAAGGTCAAGCAACACTTGCACTAGAGTTATTAGAGCAATCGCAAGACCCCATTGATTATATACTCGTTCCCATAGGGGGAGGTGGTCTTATTTCCGGGGTTTTACACGTTTTTAAAACCCTTTCGCCCAATACAAAAGTGATTGGAATAGAACCCGAAGGAGCACCAGCCATGCAACAATCCTTAGAAAATGGAAAAAATACTGAGCTCAATAGCATCGATCCCTTTGTCGATGGTGCTGCAGTGCGTAAAGTTGGAGACGATGCCTATAATCTGTGTGACAACTATTTGGATAAGCTAGTCCTTGTTTCAGAAGGTAAAATATGCCAATCGATACTCAAATTATACAACAGAGAAGCAATTGTTGTAGAGCCTGCTGGTGCGATGTCAACAGCTTCTTTAAAAATGATTGGTGAAGAAATTAAGGGAAAGAATGTGATCTGTTTGATCTGTGGTGGGAATAACGACATCACTCGAATGGCAGAAATCAAAGAACGTGCATTGTTGGAAGCAAAATTGCTTCACTACTTTATTGTTCGTTTTCCACAGCGTGCTGGTGCACTCAAAGAGTTTGTTGCCGATGTACTTGGTCCAAAAGACGACATTACCTTCTTTGAGTATTCCAAAAAGAACAACCGATCAAATGGTCCAGCTGTCGTTGGGATAGAACTGAAAAACCCAGATGATTTTGATCCTTTGGTAAAACGAATGAAATCAAAAGGTTTTTATGGAGATTATATCAACAATAGACCAGATTTGTTTCAATTTTTAATATAATTGTAAAAAATTTGCATGAAATCTACGTATTCCTCAATACCTAAAGAATACGCTATAGATCAAACTATAGCACACACCAACTATTTGATCGATGGTCAAATTGGAACCTGGGATGGAAACTCAGCTGAGGTATATTCTTCTATACAAACAGAAAATGAAAAGGGTGAGCTTGGTCCAACGCTGTTGGGTACTGTTCCCGACATGGACGAAAAATCTGCTTTAGATGCCTTGCATGCTGCTGACAAAGCGTATAATAAAGGACAAGGACAGTGGCCAACCATGAAGGTTTCTGAGCGAGTTGCGTGCATGCAAAAGTTTGTTGACTTGATGAAGCTCAAAAGAGATGAAGTCGTTAAGTTGATCATGTGGGAAATTGGAAAAAACCTCAATGATTCTCAAAAAGAGTTTAACAGAACAGTCGATTATATCAATGATACTATCGATGCCTACAAGGACATCGATCGCACAAGCGCTAAATTTCATCAAGAAGGTGGGGTTCATGCACATATTCGTAGAGGACCCATAGGGATTGTACTTTGTTTGGGTCCATACAACTATCCACTGAATGAGACATTTTGCTTGTTGATCCCAGCAATTATGATGGGGAACACTGCTATTTTTAAGCCTGCAAAGCATGGTGTATTGCTTATTGCTCCTTTGCTTGAAGCGTTTCACAAGAGTTTTCCACCGGGTGTTGTGAACATTGTATTTGGTAGAGGTCGAACCATTGCTTCGCCCATTATGAAATCAGGATTGGTTGATGTATTGGCACTTATAGGGCATAGCAGTTCTGCAATTTCACTGCAAGATCTTCATCCCAAGAAAAACAGACTTCGATTGGTGTTAGGTCTGGAGGCCAAAAATCCGGGGATTATCTTACCTGATGCTGATTTGGATCAAACAGTAAGTGAATGTATTAGTGGCACATTGTCGTTTAATGGACAGCGATGTACTGCTCTCAAGGTGTTATATGTCCATGAAGATATACGTGAACAATTTTTAGAGAAATTTTCCAAAGCAGTGGATGCATTGCAAGTTGGATTGCCATGGGAGAATTCTTTATTGACTCCCTTGCCCGAACCCAGCAAGCCTGCATACATCAAAGATTTGATTGATGATGCAGTTGAAAAAGGTGCATCAGTCATCAATGCCAGAGGTGGTGAAATGACTGCCAACTATTGCTTTCCAGCAGTATTATACCCTGTTACACAAGACATGAAGGTATATGAAGAAGAGCAATTTGGTCCTGTCATACCAGTATTGTCGTTTACTGATATTCAGCAGCCATTGGATGATATGTCTTCTTCCTCATATGGCCAGCAAGTAAGTCTTTTTGGCAAAGATGTAAATCAGTTAGCGCCACTCATCGACACCCTAGCCAACCTTGTATGTCGTGTGAATTTGAATAGCTCTTGCCAGCGAGGTCCTGATGTTTATCCTTTCACTGGACGAAAGGACTCGGCAGTGAGTACATTGAGTGTTCACGATGCGCTGCGTTCCTTCTCGATTCGAACTTTCCTCGCTTCAAAAGTGAATGACACCAACAATGTGATTTTAGAGCGCTTGATGGCATCCAAAAAATCTAAGTTTATCAGTACAGATTATATATTGTAGGACTTAATTGTTGAGCATAACTGGCATCACCAACATCGTAATATGCTCATTCTCATCAGTTCCGTCAATAGGGGTGATTAAACCTGCTCGGTTGGGCAATGACATCTCAAACTGCACCTCTTTACAGGTCATATTGTTCAGCATTTCGATTAAAAAACGAGCGTTAAAGCCAATTTCCATATCACTCCCTTGAAACGAGCAACTAATTCGCTCATCAGCACGATTGCTATAGTCGATATCTTCAGCCGAAATATTGAGTTCTGCACCTGCCAATTTTAGTCGAACCTGATGCGTTGTTTTGTTTGAAAATATACTCACACGCTTCATGGTTGTTAAAAACAAATTCCGATCAATGGTCAGTACATTGGGGTTGTCTTTGGGGATTACAGCTTCGTAATTAGGGTATTTTCCATCGATCAAACGACAAGTCAATTTGATATCGTCAAAGGTAAAGTGGGCATTACTATTGTTGTATTCTAGTTGTACCTCAACTTCATTTCCAGTCAAAATAGACTTCAATAAAGTCAAGGGTTTCTTGGGCATGATAAACTCTGCCGATTCGTCGCTTGTGATGTCTGTTCGAATATAACGAACCAGTTTGTGGGCATCTGTAGCAACAAAAGTTAAACCAGTTGATGAAAACTGAAAAAACACACCACTCATCACAGGTCGAAGATCGTCATTACCAGAGGCAAATAAAGTGTTATTGATCGCTGTGCCAAGCACACTTCCAGGGATGCTTATTTGACTTGCATCACTCACACTAGCAGCTTTTGGAAACTCTTCAGCAGTTGCATATGCCAATGCATATTTCCCTGAACTCGAGCTGATTTCCACTGTATTTTGATCGGTCAAGGTAAACGTCAATGGCTGCTCAGGAAAAGTTTTGATGGTTTCAAGCAACAAGCGAGCTGGTATTGCGATGCTGCCACTGTCATCAGATTCAACTTCGATGACAGCAGACATAGTTGTTTCCAAATCAGTTGAAGTGACGCGAAGTTTGTTTTCGCCTACATCAAATAAGAAATGATCAAGTATGGGCAATGTATTGGTGGTGTTGAGAACCCCAAACAATGTTTGAATTGGTTTTAATAGGGCAGAACTGGAGACTATAAATTTCATATGTGGTTGTGTGTGTTTAACAAAAATACTTTTTCATTTTTGAATATGGAAACGAACTTATCAACACTATTCAAAATGTATGGACACCACATCTAGGTATTGCAGTCCAAATAGGCTAGCGGCACCACCTGTATGTTTGGGGTTGCTCTTATAAATCGCAAGCTCAAGCAATCCTAATGAGTTAAACAATGCGAGTTCTTTTCCTCCTTCCACGCGTTTGTTTTTATCGATATCAAAACGAATGATTTCTGAGTAGGAACGAACAATTTGCTTGATCTCATTGTTGCGCACTTGTATTGTAAAGGGTCGCTGTTGACCTATTTCTTCAAATAATTCTTCAGTGATATTGGTGATTACATTTTCGTAATTATCAATATAGATGACCTTTCCAATAATCGAATTTTTATCATTGCCAACACTTGGTGTAAATGGTAAAGAGATTTCAATTTCATCTCTTTTAATTCCTATGACATTGGGTGCACCACCTCGCATCAGGTGCGCAGCTGCATGAACAAAAATACCAAGGGAATTTAAGCTGTCGTTTGGCACTTGTTTGACATCAATTTCATAGACTTCATCTGGTTTTATTTTTGGTGATATCAGAGACAAAATACCATTGTCAGCACAGACAAAATAATGCTTGTTTAGTTTCGCAATGATGGGTTTATTTTCAGGGCTTATGGTGTCATCAATACAAAGAACATGCACTGAATCATCAGGGAAGTGAGTGTAGCTATGTTGTACAACAAAAGCAGCTTGTGCAACATGAAAGGGCTCGATCTCATGCGATATATCTACAATGCTTGGACGATCAAGCATGCTGTGAAGTTTCGCTTTTAAGATTGCGAGAAAAGGGTCTTTTTGTCCAAAATCCGATGTGAGTGTGAGTACTGGATTCAAATTGATAACTTTAAATTAAGCCACAGAAGACAAAATTCGTTAATTTTGACTTCAAAGTTACCAAAAAAAAAGTGGTGACCTTTTTGTTAAACATTTTGCCATTGAATGAAATCTCTATACAACTCACAGAAGTAAACCCAACTATTTTTTATGGTGGGAGTAAAAGTAAAAACATCGCAATACTCAAGCGATATTTTCCAAAGATAAAAATTGTAGCGCGTGGCGAAACCATTACTGCCTATGGCGAGGAAGAAATTCTTGAAGAATTTGAAAAGCAAATAGATCGATTGATCATGCATTATGGAAAATATAACTCCCTCGACGATAACACTGTTGAAAAAATCCTCACTTCCTCAATTGAAGACAATTTTGGACTAGACGGTACAGATGTGCAAAAAATCCTGCATGGTGTTGGTGGGAAAGTCATCAAAGCTCGAACAGTCAACCAAGCACGATTGGTCGAATCAATTCAGACAAATGATTTGGTATTTGCTGTTGGTCCTGCTGGTACAGGAAAGACTTATACAGGGGTTGCAATGGCAGTCAAAGCACTTAAAAACAAAGAAGTCAAACGAATCGTTTTAACGCGCCCAGCTGTTGAGGCAGGCGAGAATCTTGGGTTTTTACCTGGGGATTTAAAAGAAAAACTAGACCCATATATGCAGCCCTTGTACGATGCGCTGCGCGATATGATCCCTGCCGAGAAACTGTCGAGCTACATCGAAAAGGGGACCATCCAAATTGCACCAATGGCATTTATGCGTGGGCGTACACTTGATGATGCTTTTGTTATTTTGGACGAAGCCCAAAACACCACCCATAATCAAATGAAAATGTTTTTGACCCGAATGGGTAAAAATACCAAGTTTGTGATCACAGGCGACCCTGGGCAAATCGATTTGCCACGACGTGTGATCTCGGGTCTAAAGGAGGCATTGCTTATTTTATCAGATGTCAAAGGCATTGATGTTATTCGTCTTGATGGGCGAGATGTGATACGACATAGACTGGTCAAAAAAGTGATCGAAGCTTATAAAAAAACAGAGCATAACAACTGATGGCTGCAAACACGCTAATGCATACTGACTTTGCGTTTGCTGGTCAAACCAACAAGTACACAGGCAAAGTGCGTGAGGTTTATACTTTGGCAGATGACACTCTCATTATGATTGCCACAGATCGTTTATCTGCTTTTGATGTCGTGATGCCTAGGGGCATTCCATTCAAAGGTCAAATCCTAAATCAGATTGCAACGCAAATGATGAAGTCAACTGCTGATCTGGTTCCAAATTGGATTCTCTCAACACCAGACCCCAATGTTGCTGTTGGAAAAAAATGTACGCCATTTAAAATTGAAATGGTTATTCGTGGGTACTTGTCTGGACATTCTGCTCGTGAATATAAAGCTGGAAAGCGACTGCTCTGTGGGGTTGCCATGCCAGAGGGTATGAAAGAAAATGATGCCTTTCCAAAACCCATTATAACACCTGCAACCAAAGCCGAACAAGGTGATCACG
The DNA here is from genome assembly GCA_002430545.1 of Flavobacteriaceae bacterium UBA5950. GTDB lineage: Bacteria > Bacteroidota > Bacteroidia > Flavobacteriales > Flavobacteriaceae > UBA724. Next base: position 49,853 of record DJCM01000010.1, on the reverse strand, counting down.
ATGAAGACATCAGTGAAGAACAAATTTTGGAAAAGGGTATTGTATCTGAACAGGATTATAATCAGTTGAAAGACTACACCAATAAGTTATTTTCAAGAGGTACAGCACTGGCTGCAAAACAAGGTCTTTTGCTTGTTGACACAAAGTACGAGTTCGGAAAAGACACTGATGGAAACATCGTTTTGATCGATGAAATTCACACGCCTGATTCCTCTCGTTATTTTTATGCTGAGGGATATGAAGATCGTCAAAAAAGTGATGAGCCACAAAAACAACTCTCCAAAGAGTTTGTTCGACAATGGCTTATTCGCAATGGATTTCAAGGGCTGAGTGGTCAGCAACTCCCATTGATGAATGATGGCTATATCGAAAGTGTATCAAAGCGATATATAGAGCTTTATGAACAAATTATGGGTGCCCCTTTTGAAAAAGCCTCTACTGATAATATCGATAAGCGTATGAGGCACAATCTCAAAGCATATTTTTGAGCAGTTTACTTTGGCAATACAGCCATCAACTCCTCATCAGTGCAATCGTAACTGATTTTTTGAGCATCTGTTTCCTTTCTCCGAATCCACGTCATTTGGCGTTTTGCATAATGCCTTGTGTTTTGTTTGATTTGAGAGATGGCTTGATCTAAATCAATATTTTCATCAAAAAAATCAAATATCTCTTTATACCCAACAGTTTGTAAAGCATTAAGCTCTCGAATTGGATATAAACGTTCTGCTTCTAACAGCAGCCCTGCATTGATCATTTGATCGACTCGATCATTGATGCGATCATAAAGTAGAGCCCTAGGAATTTCAACACTCAATGGATAAACCTCAAAGTGGCGTGGTGGTTTCTTCTGATTTAAAAAAGATGAATAGGGTTTGCCAGCAGCCAAACAAACACCCAAAGCACGCAAAACACGGCTTGGGTTTTTGATATCCATATTCTCGAAATGCTCAGGATCAAGCGTTTGTAATTCTTTTTGCAAATCTTCTAGGCCATTCGTTTCTAATCGCTTGCCGAGTGATGATCGAATTTCTTCTGACACTGCTGGGAATTGATCGATACCATGCACAACAGCATGCATATACAAACCAGAACCACCCACCAAAATAGCGATATCGTTCTGCTTAAAATAGTCGCTTAGCGACCCTATGGCATCAGATTCAAACTGCCCAACTGAGTAGGGGGTGAGTATGCTTTTGTGCTGTATAAAATGATGAGGCACCTCTTTACGTTCGGCAGCAGTTGGAACAGCAGTGCCAATGGACATCTCTTCATAAAATTGTCGTGAATCACAAGAGAAAATCTCAGTACCTAGCGCTTTTGCGATTCGTATTGCGATTGAGGTTTTACCACTTGCAGTGGGTCCTGAAAGTGTGATAAGTGTTTTGTTCATTTAGGTAGAATTCAATGGTATAACTTTTACTGTTTTGTGTTTTCGCAAGTGGCTTTTGATGATATGCCTAGCTTCTCGCGTATCTTTCATTGGGTAGATGATGTTTTTGAGTGCTTGTGGATGCGTAATTTGATGGGACAAGTTGATATAGCCAAAGCCAACCAATTTCTTGTTTTCAATCAAAATCACACTTTGCTCCTCAGGGTTCCGACCACGATCTACAACCACCATGTCTGCATGACGAAACTCAACATCATTAATGAGCTGCTGCACACGCTTGTTGTAACTTTCTGCAGGCTCCTCTCCAACACAAGCCCCAAGGCATTGTTGCTTTTGATACAATCCACATCCTCCTTCTTTTTTATCCAGACTCAACAGTTGTAAACACAAGCTGTATTTTTCGGCATAATGGAACAATATGCTTCGTGCACGATTCAAATTTTTGAATGACGTGAGATATTCATCTTCTGAACTGGCGTGTACCAATCGCAACACTTGATAATCATTTTTATTTTCAGCCAAACTCAGCCCAAACTTGATAAAGCTACTTTTGTAAACCCTGTTGTGTTTGGGTTTGTGTAATTTGATTTCATCCAATTCTTTCAGCAACGCAATCAACTCACTACCTGTCTCCTCAGCACTGATTGAATCTGTCTCGAGTTGGATACGTAATTGCTTTTTTCCCGAACTGCTAAAGTGTTGATTGACACGACGTTTCATGTTTTTACTCTTTCCGATATAGATGACATCACCTTTGCTGTTGTGGAGATAATACACACCCATTGATGCTGGTACTGTTTTGAGAAGTTTGAGCAGATGCTTTGGTTTTTTGGTGTTGGAATGAGATTTAATCAGATTTTTTACAATGTGTTTTTCTCCATCTTTATGAAGTAAAATTTTCAACAGATCAAGTGTTGCTCTAGCATCGCCAGCAGCCCTGTGACGATCGCTCAAAGGAATCCCTAAACTGCGAACGAGTTTCCCTAGCTTATACGACTCAACATCAGGGATGAGTTTTTTGGATAATTCTACAGTGCACAGGGTTTTTCGCTCAAAATCAAACCCCAATCGATCAAATTCAGTCTGTAGCATTCGATAATCAAACGATGCATTATGCGCCACCAAAACACAATCAGTTGTGATTTCTACAATACGCTTTGCAATTTCATAAAATTTAGGAGCGTTCCGCAACATTCGCTCACTGATTCCTGTGAGATTTTTAACAAATGGTTGTATAGGTCGTTCAGGGTTGATCAGTGATATCAATTGATCTGTGATCTTAAGGCCATCGTACTTATAGATGGCAATCTCTGTGATGCCTTCTTCTCCAAATTTACCCCCAGTCGTTTCGACATCAACTACTGCGTACATAGACATTAATTTCTTGCTCCGAATATACTGCTACCAACACGAATCATATTGCTTCCACAAGCCAAGGCAAGGGGATAATCTCCACTCATGCCCAACGATAGAATATCCCACTGTTGCTCCGAGTGGTGTTGGTCGTAATACTGTTGTAGCGACCTAAACTCTTCTTCAATTTGGTCTTGATTGGCTGTAAAACTTGCCATACCCATTAGACCTCTAATTCGAATATTGGAGCAATCAAATTGTTTTAGGAGGGCATCACAATCTTTAAATGTAAGCCCAAACTTAGTTTCTTCCTGTGCAATTCGAACTTGCAATAAACAATCAATAACTCTATCGTTTTTCTTTCCTTGCTTTTCAATCTCATTCAATAATCTTGGACTATCAACACTGTGAATGAGGGAAACAAATGGTGCGATGTACTTCACTTTATTGCGCTGCAGGTGGCCAATCATGTGCCAACGTATGTTTTTGGGCAATACTGCTGCTTTATCAACCATCTCTTGCACTTTGTTTTCTCCAAAATCGAGCTGACCACTTTCATACGCCTCTTCAATCCGATCAATAGGCTTTGTTTTGGATACAGCCACAAGGGTCACTTCGGAAGGAATCGATGAAAGGATAGCAGAAAGTTTTTCTTTGATCATTGTGATAAAAAATCAAAGATAAGCATACCGAGCAAAGGTTTTGGTTTGATATTTGTGCTTTTTTTGGGAAGTAAATCACATTCATCAACTGATGAGATGATATCAGAGAAAGGAATTGGGTGGTGTTCAAAACCAAAAATAAATGCCCCTTCATCTACTGCCGCTTTCATCTGTTGACCTGAGCGATCATAATTATAATAGCAAAGTTGCTTATCGTATTGCAAGTCTTGAATGTCAAGCAGAGGCTTTGCAATATCCTCATAAATGATTGTTGTTGGGACGCGGCTGAGTGTTGAAGTTGCAGTTTTGCTGCGATTTGAAGTCAATCGAAACCAACTTCCACCAATATACATGCAAAACTCAAATGCATTACTTGGAGGCTTGTGCGGTGACAATTTTTCTACAGTAAAGCTGGTGGATAGTTGCGCAATAAAATGATCAGTTCGCAAGTCTTTTAACGTCTTAAACATTCTACAAAAACTACCAATCTCGATCTGTTGATGGGGGAGTACCATGACCATAAATTGATTTTTGCTTTGGTCCTCTTTGGCATAAGAAAGTGAAGAAAAACTGCGATGATGTCCATCAGCAATATATAGCTTGTCAATCGATCGTAAAGCGTTGTTTACTCGAGTGATAAGGTTTGGATGATTCATTCGCCAAAGCCTGTATTGGATGCATTCTCTTTCAAAAGAAAAAAAGGGTTTTGTGTTTGTAAACAAATAACTGATATACTCAAGTTCCTTGTTGGGGGGATGGCAAAGCATAACAGGCTCTGCGTTGAGTTGGGTGTTTTGAATATATTCCTTAAAGTGTTTTATTTGATCCTTTTTGACATCCTCATGAGGTCGTATTGTTTTGTTCACTAGCAATGATGTATCTGCACAACCAATAAAGCCCAGGGTTTGGACATCGTCATCTTGTATTTGGAGAAGGTATAAGCTCGGCTCTGCATTAGTCACCAAAAGATTTTGTTTTTGATATGATTTTAAACGAGTCCTTATTTCTTCTGACTTACCAACACCAGGTTGGATAAGGGAAATAAAATCAATCTCTTCAGTTAGATATTCGAAGTAATCATCAATTTGACGATTGACCCATGCTTGCATGTGTTGAGGCTTAGGTCGAATGGCTTTAAATGGGGCTAAATCCATTGCTAAAAACAGTTTATGATTTGGTAGGCAACCTCAAGTGCTGAAGTTCCTGCCTGTAAAGATACGACAGGTTCTTTATTCTTTCGTATGGCGTCGGCAAAACTCTCCAATTCGGATAAAATTGCATTGCTTTCTAGAACTTCAGGGTTGTCAAAGAAAATCTGCTTTTCAACCCCTTCTGCATTCTTTAAAATCATTGCAAAATCTTCAGTTGATTTTGGTGCATCTTGCATGCGAACAATTTCAACTTTCTTCTCAAAATAGTCAACAGAAACATAAGCATCTTGCTGAAAAAAGCGAGACTTACGCATTGTTTTTAAGGATATTCTACTTGCTGTCAAATTCGCAACACAGCCATTTTCAAACTGCAATCTTGCATTTGCAATATCAGGCGTTTGACTAATGACAGATACTCCATTGGCTTGGACATTGATCACCTTGGATTTGACCACACTCAGAATCGCATCAATGTCGTGAATCATCAAATCTAAAATCACAGAAACATCTGTTCCTCTAGGGTTGAACTCTGCCAATCGATGTGCTTCGATAAACTTGGGATCTTTGATATACGAATGTGCTGCTCTAAACGCTTGATTAAATCTTTCAACTTGACCAACCATCCCCAAAAGCCCTTTTGATTTGGCTAAAGAAACCAATTCATTCGCCTCTTCAACAGTTGCAGTGATTGGCTTTTCCAAAAATACATGCAATCCATTTTGAAGTGCTTTTTTTGCCAAATCAAAATGCGTGAGTGTTGGGGTGACAATATCGACTACATCAACAGCCTGAAGCAATTGATTAATGTCCGAAAATGATCGATATCCAAACTCCCTAGATATTTTAGCTGCAATCTGAGGTTGTGTATCATAAAAACCAACCAAATCAAAGTGGTTGGATTCCTTCAATAAGCGCAGGTGTATTTTTCCCAAATGACCAGCGCCAAGAACCCCAATCTTAAGTTTTTTATCCATAGCTACAAATGTAGGCTTTATCGATAAATTATTTCTTAGAAAATAGCCAAAGTCTTTGTAATTTTATGACGTGATTGATACCACCAAGCATCAAGGAATGCGCAGGCATTTGGTCGAACAGCTGCGTACCAAAGGAATTACCAACGAGGATGTTTTGTCTGCCATTGGCACCATCCCTCGCCATTTGTTTATGGATAGCAGTTTTGAATCGCATGCCTACCAGGATAAAGCATTTCCCATCGCTGCAGAACAAACGATTTCTCAGCCTTATACAGTTGCATTTCAAACCCAGCTCGTGCAAGCAGAACAAGGGCAGAGGGTACTCGAAATCGGTACAGGCTCGGGCTATCAAACAGCTGTTTTAGCCTTGATGGGCGTTGATGTGTATTCAATTGAAAGGCAACACCAGTTGTATCGATATAGTATGCGTCAGTTGTCAAAGTTGGGCTATCACCCAAAAAAACTAGTGTTCGGCGATGGTTATAAGGGTCTTCCTGCCTTTGCTCCTTTTGATCGAATTTTGGTCACAGCAGGTGCTGCTGAAATCCCCAATCCACTTTTAGATCAACTCGCGATTGGTGGTCGCATGGTGATCCCTGTTGGGAAGGAAACCCAAGAGATGATTTTGATTGTTCGAACATCTGCTAAAGAATTTGAAAAGCAAAAACACGGGAGTTTTCGATTTGTTCCCATGTTGTCGGACAAGAACTGATTATCGATTCGAATAACTCTTTTTCACACGATCGAGCTGCCTTTTGTTGTCCCTGTCTTTGATGGTTTCTCTTTTGTCATGAATCTTTTTACCTCGCGCCAAAGCAATGCGAAGTTTTGCATAGCCTTTATCGCTGATAAACAAGTTGAGTGGCACAATTGTTAGCCCCACATTTTTGACCTCTTTATATAATTTTCGAAGTTCTTTTTTTTGCAATAACAACTTTCGATCGGCTCTCACTCGATGATTGACATACCCACCATGACTGTAGGTTTCGATAGACATATTGATGACAAACAGCTCTCCACGATCATTAAATTCACAAAAACTTTCGGCAATAGAAGCCTTCGCAGCACGAATGGATTTGATTTCCGTGCCTGTCAATACGATCCCAGCAGTGTACTGGTCGATCAGCTCATATTCAAAACGAGCGCGCTTGTTTTTGATATTGACTTGTTTTTGCATGGCGCAAAGGTAGCAACTAAAATTTTGCTATTCCCAAACTCCAGGTTATCAGAAAAGGGTTTTATTCAGTTGGTATAAGAATTGAAGTGTTGAAGAATTGGTTTATAACTTCCAGTTAAAATAAAAAAGAAAGCTGTGGAAATCTTTACTGTTTGCCTTATTTTTGCCTTTTGCTATGCATATGGAAAATGTAAGAGATCATCAACTGTTTGAACTTATTGAGGCAGAACACCAACGCCAACTCTGTGGAATTGAGCTTATTGCCTCCGAAAACTTTACCAGTCCACAAGTAATGGAAGCTACTGGTTCTGTATTGACCAACAAGTATGCAGAGGGCTATCCTGGTAAGCGATATTATGGTGGTTGCGAGGTGGTTGATGAGGTCGAAAACCTAGCGATTGAGCGTGTGAAAACCTTGTTTGGTGCTGACTATGCAAACGTTCAACCACACTCTGGATCGCAAGCCAACACTTCAGTTTATCATGCCTTTATCAAGCCAGGAGATAAAATCATGGGCTTTGATCTTGCCCATGGCGGACATCTAACGCATGGATCGCCTGTCAACTTTTCTGGGCGTATATACAATGCAGTGTTTTATGGGGTTGAAAAAGATACAGGCCTATTTAATTATGACAACATTCAAGCGATCGCTGAGAAAGAAAAGCCACAAATGATCATTGCTGGAGCGTCTGCCTACTCTCGTGATATCAATTTTAAACTTTTTCGAGAAATTGCAGACAGTGTAGGTGCTTTTTTACTCGCTGATATTTCTCACCCCTCTGGTCTGATAGCCAAGGGTTTACTCAATGACCCCATCCCACATTGTCATGTGGTTACAACGACTACCCACAAAACCCTTCGAGGGCCAAGAGGTGGTTTGATTTTAATGGGTAAAGATTTTGAAAACCCATTTGGCATTACCCTTAAAAGTGGAAAGAAACGCATGATGTCCTCTTTGGTGGATGGCGGCGTTTTTCCAGGCAATCAAGGGGGTCCACTTGAGCATGTTATCGCTGCCAAGGCTGTTGCTTTTGGTGAAGCTCTAACAGATGATTTTATGCACTATATTGTTCGTGTTCGTAACAATGCACAAGCCATGGCAAAGGCACTCGTTGCACGTGATTACAACATCATTTCGGGTGGTACGGACAATCACATGATGCTTGTTGACTTGCGCAACAAGGATATTTCAGGTAAAGATGCTGAATATGCCTTGGTCAAAGCCGAAATTACAGCCAACAAGAACATGGTACCCTTCGATGACAAATCACCTTTTGTAACATCAGGTATTCGTTTTGGAACAGCTGCGATTACTACTCGTGGTTTAGTTGAAGATGATATGGAACAGGTGGTTGATCTCATTGATCGAGCAATCAAAAATCATTCGGATGAAGACGCATTTCAAAGCATCGGTAAAGAGGTACATGAACTCATGTCCCATCGTCCTTTGTTTGTGGCTTAATCAATCTTCCTCTTCAAAAATGACGTGCTGCAACGCACCCAAGTCTGGTGATGTTGTTCTGTCAGCGCCCTTCAAATCCAAAGGAATACCAGCAGCATATTCTTTATTACCCAACCCTATGAATTCGCTTTCTTGTGTGATGCGAAAGTCATTTTGTGTGGGTTTGTGAAAACTGGCGTTTTTGTTGACAATCAATTTTGGATAGTAGTCTAATGCGTTAAAATTATAGTAAGGATTTTCAAAAATACTATCATCACTTGGATTGAAACGCAAGGCAGTATGATCCAATGTAAATGATAGCTCTTGTTCTCCTTTTTGCTCAACGCCAAATTCTACCGATTGATTCCCATCTATGATACAGTTGGCAAACACTGCTTTTTCGAGAGGCATAACAAAATCTTCTATATCAGAAATGGGTACATAATCATTGAGGATGACAGCAGGGGTGGAACGAAAACTGCGATTCCAGTAGTTGGAAAAAGTGCAGTGCGTAAACTCATATGAGCCACCTATATTCCCATAAAAAGAGGCATTGCCTGCATTTCCAAAAATAGAGTTAACCGCCTTGACATGAGCTGTTTTTGCCCAAAGACCAACAGTACTACTGTTATGAATTTGGGTTTGCTCCAACAACAGTGTTGGATTTTCTGTTTCATCATTGTAGTCCATCAAAATACCAAGAGAGGCGTTTTTGATAGTAGCATGACGAAATATATGATTGGTGCTGCCAGCTGTGAGCCAAATGGTACCCCACTGGCCAGGGACGTCTTCAAAAAATGGCTCAAGACGATCTCCCTCAAAAATCACCTCTCCCTCAAGTTGTTCTTCATCAACACTGGGGTTGCCCAATACGTGCACACTGCTCGATTGGGCAGCAATCAAGCCCGAGTTGTCATGAAAATGAATTCGAGCACCTGCCTCAAACACTGCTGTTTTTTCAGGGGGGATGCCTGCATAGCCAAAAATTACATAGGGCTTTTCATTGGTAAACACCAATTCATTATCATCCAAATAAAATCCTTCAATACCAAGCACATTTCCTTCATCATCTATGCCCAAGGGCAAAATCTCTTTTATCCCATCTTTGTCTCGCTCAGGATATAGAAAGATAGCGTCCTTCACCAAAGTAATGAGCTCTACAGCTTGGTTATCAACAAGCAATTGATCTTTGTAAAGAAATTCTGTGGCGTTGGGGGTGTATTCTTTTATATCAACAGTGGTTTCGATAAACACATAGATACTGTCTTTTGCAAGAAGCTCGACTTGCTCAAAGCTCTCACCATGAATCCCATCGACATTGATTCGAAATTGAGATTGGCTGCCTTGCCCAAGTCGAATAGAACCAATTTCAACATTTCGAACAGATTGGTTGTATATTCTTAGGTCATAGGTCGAAGAACCAATTGAAGTGAATACAGTATCTAAATAAACAGTATCACTGCTAAATCCGATGTCTTGTGTTTGCGCAGGGGAGAAGGTGAGGTCATAGTCACAAGACTTAATCAAAACAATCGTTAAAAGTATAACGATAAACGTAAAAAACTTCTTCATCGTAATCTACTTCTTAATTATTTCGACCTCAAAGAGTTTGTCCCAATATTTTCCTGTGACAAAAAATGTATTTCGTTTGGGGTGATAGGCAATTCCATTAAAAACATCGATTTGAGTGTGTTGTGTGACCTGATCTTTTAAACCAGAAAAATCAACAACCCCAACCACCTGACCATTGGTTGGATTGATGATAATCACCACCTCTTTGTTGAATTGATAGGTATTGGCATAAATCAACCCATTGGCATACTCCAACTCGTTCACTTTGCTGATGAGCTTCTTATTGGTAACGATATCTACATAGCCATTTTCTTCAAAAGTCTTTGGGTCAAGTGTCCATAGCTTCTCACTACCATCTGTTTTATAGATCACCTTTTCATCATTACACAAGCCCCAACCTTCTTTGCTTTTGCGATAATCGAAAGAACGTAGGAGTTTAAAATCTGTTGGATCATACACAAAGCCTATGTTTTCCTTCCAAGTGAGTTGAATCGCTTGGCCATTAATAAAAGTGAGTCCTTCTCCAAAGTAGGAGGCATCTAGCGAGAGTTTTTGAATCACTTCTCCTGTCTTGTAATCTGTTTTTCGAATCGAAGAAAGGCCATATTGCCCAGTACTTTCGTAAAGCTCCCCCTTATAAAATTCGAGTCCCTGTGTGTATGCATTTTTATCGTGTGGGTAGGTATTGATGAGTTTATAAGTATAGATTTCAGGTGCTTCCTCAGCAAAGACTGTAAATTTTTCTTCAACTGAAAAGGATTTGCTGTCAACATTAAATTTGGCAATCAAACGATGATTCCCCAGCCTGTTAATCACTTTAAAACTGCTGTCAATCAAACTGTCATTGAGAGAATAACGAACATCTTGAATGTCGTGCTGCTTTGGGTTGGACAGATCGAAAAACAAGGTGTCTCCAACAGTCAACTCGTATGTGGTGCTGTTTGTGTTTAGGGAAAAATGCCCTGGTGCAACTGAGCTACATCCAGACAATAAAATAAGGGCAATAAAGACGAGAATCCTCATATTTTGAAATAGATAACGAAATTATTCAATAAATATTGAATGAAAAAATCCGAATCAGGTATATTTGCATTGGGTAAGTTCTGCACAACTAGCTCCTGCCGAATCCCCCAGGGCGGGAACGCAGCAAGGGTAGGCGGTTGTAGCGGTGTGATGTAGGTCGCTTACCCTTTTTTAACATATACAATGCAAGTTGTTTTTATTACAGGTGGGTCAACAGGAATTGGAAAGGCAACAGGTGCATTGCTTCAGTCCTCTGGCTATAAGGTAATCGGCACCAGTCGATCGCCAGAGAGATATAAAGATCATCCATTTCCTCTTTTGCAGATGGATTTACACGATGCATCCTCGATTGAAAAAGCTGTACAAACAGTGATTTCCCAACATGGCCAAATCGATGTATTGGTCAACAATGCTGGGAAAGGAATCGTGGGACCAGTAGAGGAAACACCAGTAGAAGAAATTCGAAAAGCTTTCGAAACAAACCTAGTGGGAGCTATTGCAGTTATGCAAGCTGTTTTGCCAATTATGCAAAAAAGAAACAAAGGGAAAATCATCAATATTACTTCGATAGCTGGGTATGCTGGTTTGCCTTTTCGAGGCATGTACTCTGCCACAAAAAGCGCACTGCACATGGTAACTGAGAGTTTACGCCTAGAAATCAAACACACAAACTTGCAGTCCTGCACACTGGCACCAGGAGATGTAGCAACAAATATCGTTCAGGGGCGTTATCATACACCTGTCAAAGAAGACTCACCCTACAAATCGATCTATGGTGCTGCTAGAAAAGACATGGATGCACATGTTGACCATGGTGTTTCTGCAAAAAGAGTGGCGAAAGCAATTCACAAAATCATTCAAAAAAACAAATTGAAACCCCACTATACAGTAGGGCCTTTTTTACAGCGTTTTTCTGTATATTTAAAATCTTATCTACCTGCAAAATTATATGAGTATATTCTCAGTAAATTCTATAATATTTAATCACAATTCTATATGAAATTTTTTATCGACACTGCCAATCTAGAACAAATCAAAGAAGCACAAGCACTAGGTGTTTTGGATGGCGTAACAACCAATCCGTCTCTAATGGCCAAAGAAGGCATTACAGGAGAGAAAAACATCTTACAACACTACGTCGATATTTGTAACGCTGTGACGGGCGATGTTTCTGCTGAAGTGATTGCTACAGATTATGATGGCATTATCAAAGAAGGAGAAGGCTTGGTAAAACTGCACGCCCAAATTGTTGTTAAGGTTCCCATGATAAACGATGGGATCAAAGCGATTCGCTATTTCTCAGACAAAGGAATTAAGACCAATTGCACACTGGTTTTCTCTGCTGGGCAGGCTTTATTGGCTGCAAAAGCAGGTGCGACCTATGTCTCTCCATTTATTGGTCGCCTCGACGATATTTCGTCTGATGGCTTAAATCTCATCGATGAAATTCGTTTGATTTATGACAACTACAACTTCAATACTCAAATTTTGGCAGCCTCTGTTCGCCACACAATGCATGTATTGGACTGTGCAAAAATTGGTGCTGATGTCATGACAGGTCCTTTGAGTGCCATTGCTGGCTTGCTCAAACACCCACTGACTGATAGTGGTCTTGCCAAGTTCCTCGAAGATCATAAAAAGGGAAACTAAATTTTCTACCCCATTGCTGAAGCTGGAGTTTTATGTACTTTTGCGCCTTTAGTTAAATAATATGCTATCAGTTTCAAATCTGTCTATACAATTTGGTAAACGAATTCTATTTGATGAGGTCAATGTGACCTTTACCACTGGAAATTGTTATGGGGTCATCGGTGCTAATGGTGCTGGGAAATCAACCTTCCTAAAGGTATTGAGTGGTCAACTTGATCCCAACTCTGGTCATTTTCATTTAGAGTCTGGAAAACGCATGTCTGTTCTTGAGCAAAATCACTTTGCCTACGACGAACAGCAAGTGTTAAAGAGTGTCATTATGGGGAATAAACCCCTTTATGCTATCAAAAAAGAAATGGATGATTTGTATGCAAAGCCAGACTTTTCAGATGCTGACAGTGAGAGAGTAGGTGAGTTGCAAATCAAGTACGAAGAAATGAATGGTTGGAATGCAGATAGCGAAGCTGCTGCGCTCCTATCCAACTTGGGAATCCCAGAAGATCTGCACTATACACTCATGGGCGACCTCGACGGAAAGAAAAAAGTGCGTGTTCTTCTTGCACAAGCCCTTTTTGGCGACCCTGATGTGTTGATCATGGATGAGCCAACCAACGATTTGGATTATGAAACCATCCAATGGCTTGAAGAGTTTTTAGCAAATTATGACCACACTGTGATTGTTGTCTCGCACGATCGTCACTTCTTAGACTCTGTTTGCACGCATATTTCAGATATTGACTTTGGAAAAATCAATCACTACAGTGGAAACTATACGTTTTGGTACGAATCGAGCCAGTTGGCTGCAAGGCAACGAGCACAGCAAAACAAAAAAGCAGAGGAGAAAAAGAAAGAATTAGAAACTTTTATCGCTCGATTTAGTGCAAATGTTGCCAAATCAAAACAAGCGACCTCTCGAAAAAAGATGATTGAAAAACTCAACATCGAAGAAATCAGACCATCATCTAGAAGATATCCAGCAATCATATTTGAGCAAGATCGAGAAGCAGGAGATCAGATTTTGAACATTAATAATCTCAGCGTGAATCAAGACAATACGATCTTGTTTGACAAAATTGATCTCAATCTGAACAAAGGTGATAAAGTGATTGTACTTTCCAAAGATGCAAGAGCATCAACTGCCTTCTACGAGGCAATCAGTGGAAATCACCCAGCTGCCGATGGAACAGTCAATTGGGGAATCACGACTTCCCAATCGTATTTGCCTTTGGACAATAGTTCATTTTTCGAAAAACCCCTTTCACTTGTTGATTGGTTGCGTCAGTACGCACAGACAGAAGAGGAGCGTGAGGAGGTTTTTTTAAGAGGATTTTTAGGTAAAATGTTGTTCAGTGGGGAAGAGGCTCTAAAAATGTCAAATGTTCTCTCAGGTGGAGAAAAAGTACGTTGTATGCTCTCTCGTATGATGATGCAGAGTGCCAATGTTGTGATGTTAGATGAGCCGACCAATCACCTCGATTTGGAATCGATTACTGCGATCAACAACTCACTGGTCAAGTTTAAGGGTACAGTACTACTCACAACACATGACCACGCATTTGCACAGTCAGTGGGAAATCGAATTGTTGAGCTCACCCCAAATGGGATCATCGATCGTCACATGACTTTTGACGAGTATATGTCAGATGAAAAAGTGAAGGCATTACGCCAAAAAATTTACAGTTAAAGAATAGATTTTGCCTTTTCGTGCTCGTCGCGATGAACCAAAACCTGTGCTTCATCTGCTGTCGCAGGAATCGCAAAGCCAGATCGTGCAGCCGAAGTTTGCTGATCTCTTAAAACGCCTCTGATGTCAATTTCTTCTAAATCAAAAAGGATTCGTCCAGCTTCAATGCTACTTCCACGAAACAAAACAATATAATCCTTTGCCATTGGAATTAGTTGTAATAGCTGCTATCCCAGATCGCTCTGTTGAAGTTTTTACCTGCGGCAAAAGCATAGTAAATCACAATAGCTGCGATTGATTTGAACATAAATAAGAAGATCAATAGGAAGTCAGACGAATTTGGTTGAGAACTAAAAAGGCCAAGAGGCATCATCGCTGTCAACAATAAGCTGAGCAGTAGAATCGACAAAATGCTTGTGACGATGTTTTTGAAGGGCCACATCATCAATCGACGCAGTGGGTGAAGGTCATTTCCCCATTTGTGTATGAGGTAATAATAATCGTTCCCTATTGGTACAAACAATAGGGGATCATCAGCATTTTTGAGCTTGAAGAGCTTTGAAGGCGCAACAATTTTCATGTGTTTCACCTCTGTATTGTGATCCTTTTCTAAAGTTTGTATTTTATCAATGGCTTCCACAGGAACATCAGCTTTGAAATAGCTAAGATCTAGGAATCGTAGGCGATAATCAATACATATCTTTTTGATCATATCACGATGAAATATGAGATTTGTTTCTAATTGATCAAAGTCGAATTGATTATAATTCTGATTCGATTTTTTAAAACTATTTGTGTTCGTTTGTACAGGAGTTGAGTCTTGCACTTGCACGAGAACCTTGTGAAGATCGATAGTGGAAAACATTTTTTTCTTTTTAGCAATTATCAAAGTTATATAAAAAGCTAAAATAAAACCAAATAATTAGCAGATATTATGCTCTCAGTTCTGCGCCAAACTCTTTTTGAATACGCTCAAAAATATTATTAATTGATTTATCTATCTGCTTGTCAGTTAATGTCTTACTATAATCATTGAAAGTAAAACTTAAACCATATGATGTTTTTCCTTTGGGAATACCTTTTCCTTCATAAACATCAAAAAGTTGAATCGATGTCAGTAGTTTTTTCTCGGTTTCTTGTGCAACATTTCGCAACGATGCAAATGATACATGATTGTCGACAAGCAACGCTAAATCACGATGTACTGAGGGGAATTTGGAGATAGATTTAATGTGCTTCGCGTTGATTGATGCCACTTTTTGAAATGCTTCTATGTCGATTTCTGCGCCATAAACTCCATTCTCGATCGTTATGTCACTAAATTTTGATAACTCTAGTTGCCCCATATGGGCAAACAAAGTGTTTTTAGACATTAGAGTGATGCCATTCTTGAACTGCTTTTGGTTTGCCAGTTCGTGTTCTGTACACTCGATTCCTGCTCGCTTGCAGATTACCCGGATAACTCCTTTGATAAAAAAGAAGTCATTGCGAAGACCATTACTGCGCCAGTGATTTTCATTTTGCCCTCCAGTGACCCCTATGACAAGTTGTTTTGTTTCAACATTTTCGTCTCCTTCCTTGTGATAGGTGTTTCCAAACTCAAAAAACCTACAGTTTTCATTTTTCCTGTTGATATTGTATTGCATAGATGCAACTAAGCCTTCAAACAAGTTTGTTCTCATTGCTGTGAGGTCTTGACTTAAGGGATTGACAATGGTGATGGTTTTGTCAGCTTCACTTTCATTCAATTTGACAAGTGAATTGTTATAAATTTCAAAAAATCCGAGGTTTGTCAACTGTTGACCTATAATTCTTTCTACTGTGTCAGCAGCTTTATCTCCTTTGGGCATGGAAGTGATGAGTTGATCTGAAAAATCGATACTGTTGTAACCATAGACACGTAAAATTTCTTCAACGACGTCGGCAGGTCGTGTTACATCTACGCGATAAGTCGGAATAGAGATACCTAAAGTGGTTTCTGAAACACTGTTGATTTTGATGTCTAGGGAAGTCAAAATGGACTTTACGTCTTCTCTTGGTATTTCATGTCCAATGAGTTTATTGATATACTCAAACTGAATCGTGAGTTGATGTGGTTTTGCTTTGTTGGGATAATCATCAGATATTTCACTCGTAATTTCACCTCCAGCAACTTCAAGAATGAGAAGGGCAGCACGTTTGAGTGCATATTCACATAATTCAATATCTATTCCACGCTCAAATCGATAGGATGCATCAGTATTTAGACCATGGCGTTTAGCTGTTTTTCGTATGCGTACAGGGTCGAAGTAGGCACTTTCCAAAAACACTTCCTGTGTAGCTGCTGTTATCCCAAAATCAATTCCACCAAAAACACCTGCAATACACATGGGCTTGTCGCCATCACATATCATTAAATCTTCTTCATGTAGCTCTCTTTTCACGCCATCGAGTGTGGTGAAAGAAGTGCATTTGGCAAGGGTTTTGACCTGAACTGTTTTTGAGGAAATCTTATTTGCATCGAATGCGTGCAAAGGTTGTCCGATTTCGTGAAGCACATAATTTGTCGCATCAACGATATTATTGATCGGAGTAAGGCCTATTGCTTTGAGTTTGTTTTGGAGTTTGGCAGGGGAGGGACCAACACTCACCCCAGAGATTCGAACACCACAGTATCTAGGTGCTGCATTAACATCTAAAACATCAACACGAATGGGATCGATGGACTGCTGAACATGAAAATCATTGGCACTAGGAGTGATGAGCTCAGTTTGAATACCACGATAGGTCCAAGCTGCCTTTACATCACGTGCAACCCCCATATGGCTCATCGCGTCGGCGCGATTTGGGGTTAATCCTATTTCAAAAACATCATCTTTTTCAGGTAAAAACACTTCAGAACAGGGTGTGCCAACTTTCCATTTTCCATCCAAAACCATGATGCCATCATGACTTTGACCTACGCCAATTTCGTCTTCAGCACAAATCATACCCATGCTTACTTGATCACGAATTTTTGCCTTTTTGATCTTAAATGGATCCCCTTCCAAGGGGTGTATGGTGCAACCCACAGTTGCAACAGCAACTTTTTGACCTTTTGCCACGTTTGGTGCTCCACAGACAATTGACAATGGCTCATCATCCCCAACATCGACAGTGGTAACTTTAAGTTTATCTGCATTGGGGTGTTTTTCACATGTGAGTACTTCACCCACAACAACACCTTCTAGCATTCCTGGGATAGATTCGAAAGTTTCAACACCTTCAACCTCTAACCCCAAATCAGTTAATAGGTCACTGACTTGTTCAACACTCCAGTCTGTTTTGACAAATTTCTTTAACCAGTTAAATGATATTTTCATGCCCGAATACTATTGGTGTAAAGATACGACGAAGATTTATTCTATCGATATTTTTTATGAGATGTACTTCCATATTCCTTTTCCTGATTGGAGGATGCGAATGGTGTCAGCAATTGGCTTGTTGTGTTCTTTTGCCAATGTAGGGTCGTCCGCCAACAATTGAGTCGCCACTGTGCGAACTTGCTGAATGACTTTTGCATCACGACTCAGATTTGCGATACGCATTTGCAGAATGCCACTTTGTTGGGTGCCCATCAGATCTCCTGGTCCTCGAAGTTTTAAATCGATCTCAGCAAGATTAAAACCATCTTGCGATTGGATCATGGCGTTGATGCGAGTTTTGGCCTCATTGGATAGCTTATTGCCTGTCATCAAAATACAATAGCTTTTATCAACCCCTCGTCCGATGCGCCCTCGCAATTGATGAAGCTGGGATAGCCCAAAACGCTCAGCACTTTCAATAATCATTACACTGGCGTTGGGGATGTTCACACCTACCTCTATCACTGTTGTAGCGACCATGATTTGTGTCTTTCCACTTGCAAATCGCTCCATTTCCATGGCTTTGTCTTCTGATTTCATTCGACCATGAACGATACTAATTTGATAGTTTGGCTTTGGAAAATCTCTTGATATACTTTCAAATCCATCCATCAAATCCTTATAATCCATCGTTGCTGACTCTTCAATCAATGGGTAAACAATATAGACTTGTCTTCCTTTTGCAACCTCAGTTTTGATAAATTGATTGACTGCCAATCGATTTCGGTCTGTACGTTGAGCAGTTGTGATTGGTATTCGTCCTGGTGGTAATTCATCGATAACAGAACTCTCCAAATCGCCATACAATGTCATGGCCAAGGTGCGAGGGATGGGTGTTGCTGTCATCACTAGTATATGAGGGGGAATGTGATTTTTCTTCCAAAGTTTTGCTCTTTGCGCCACACCAAAACGATGTTGTTCGTCAATGATGGCAAAGCCCAAATTTTTAAATAAAACACTGGGTTCAAGCACTGCATGTGTACCAACAAGAAGCTGCAGCTCTCCCGATTGCAGTTGGCTATGAATCACTTTCCTTTCTGCTGCTTTGGTTGAGCCAGTGAGCAGTTTAATCGTTATGCCCAATGGTTGTGTCAGTTTGGAAAGGGTATGAAAATGCTGTTGTGCAAGGATTTCTGTTGGGGCAACGATGGTTGTTTGCATTTGGTTGTCGAATGCGATCAATGCACTTAAAAACGCAACAATGGTTTTTCCTGAGCCAACGTCTCCTTGCAACAATCGATTCATCTGTGCGCCACTGCCAAAATCTGAGCGAATTTCTTTGATTACTCTTTTTTGTGCTTTTGTCAATGAAAATGGCAAGTGATCATTGTAAAAAGTATTGAACAAATCACCAACCTTTTCGAACAAGTGTCCTTTAAATTGTTTTCGATGTTCCAATTTTTTCTGCAAAAGCTGGAGTTGAATAAAAAACAATTCCTCAAATCGAAGGCGTTTTTGGGCTTTTTCAAGGGCATTCAGATTTTTTGGAAAATGAATCGAACGCAAGGCATCTGTAGCGCCAATGAGACCATGTGTATTTCTTATATTTTCAGATAAAGTTTCTCTAACACCCAACTGCAGCTCTTCAAATAGGTGCTGCATAATCTGTCGCATCGTTCGATTCGTAATACTGCGATTCACTAGTTTTTCTGTTGAGGGGTAAACAGGTTGAAAAATGGCAGATTTTTTAGTGCTGTCCTCTGTTTGTTCTTCTAGCTCAGGATGGGCTATTGAGCAACGTGAGCCATACCAAGTCAGTTTTCCAAAGGCAATGTAGTTGATGTTTAATTGTAGCTGTTTTTGAATCCACTGATACCCCCGAAACCAGATGAGTTCAATTTCCCCAGTTGCATCTTGATAATTAGCAACCAAACGCTTTCCTTTGGATTGACTGATTAGACGAACATCTGTGATTTTCCCAATCAACTGCACATCAGCTTGTACTTTTGGGAGTTCAGCAATGTTGTAAAAACGAGTGCGATCAACATATCGATTGGGAAAGTGATACAACAAATCCTTGCAAGTATCAATACCCAATTCATTCCTAAGTAGAGTACCACGATTTGGCCCAACTCCTTTGAGGTATTCAATGGGTTTTTCTAACAACGATGCTGCCATGTAACGAAGATAATTTTTTTCAAAATATTTGTTGATAAAGTGCCCTTTTGTTTTGTGAGATAGACTGATTTTTTTCACGTAATTTAGTGGCTGTGGAAGATTACCTATCACAACTTAACTCTGCTCAGCAAGAACCTACAACCCATGTGGAAGGGCCTCTGATGGTTATTGCTGGTGCTGGATCTGGGAAAACAAGAGTGTTGACCTATCGAATTGCATATCTGATGCAGCAAGGCATAGATGCATTTTCAATATTAGCATTGACTTTTACCAACAAATCGGCTCGGGAAATGAAGACCCGAATTGCCCAAATTGTGGGGGAGAGTGAATCTAAAAACCTGTGGATGGGTACCTTTCACTCTGTTTTTGCACGAATTCTCAGAGCAGAAGCTGATCGATTGGGCTATCCTTCAAGTTTTACGATTTATGACACACAGGACTCCGAACGCCTTGTGAAAGCAATCATCAAGGAGATGAATCTTGAAACTGATATCTATAAACCAAAACAAATTCGAAATCGAATTTCTTCATTTAAAAACAGCCTAATTACTGTTCGAGCCTATCACAACAACCCTGAATTGGTTGAAGCAGATCGAGAAGCAAGGCGCTCTGCCATGGGTAATATCTATAAAAACTATGTTGAGCGTTGCTTCAAAGCAGGTGCAATGGATTTTGATGATTTGTTGTTAAAAACAAATGAACTCCTCAATCGTTTTCCTGATGTATTGGCAAAATATCAAGATCGTTTTCGCTACATTTTGGTCGATGAGTATCAAGACACCAATCATTCTCAATACTTGATTGTTCGTGCCCTTGCTGATAAATTTCAGAACCTATGTGTCGTAGGGGATGATGCACAAAGTATTTATGCCTTTCGTGGGGCAAACATCGAAAACATCTTGAACTTTCACAAAGACTATCCTGATGCAAAAACCTATCGATTGGAGCAAAACTATCGATCAACAGAACATATCGTGGATGCTGCCAATAGTGTTATCCAACACAACCAAAACAAACTTGAAAAGACTGTTTGGACAGCCAATGAAAAGGGTGAAAAAATAGTCATTTACAGAAGTCCATCAGATGGGGATGAGGGTCGCTATGTGGCACAATCTATATTCGAACAAGCGATGAATTTGCAGCTGTCTTATACATCATTTGCGATTTTATATCGCACCAATGCGCAGTCAAGAGCGATGGAAGATGCATTGCGAAAAAGAAATATCCCGTATCGTGTATATGGGGGTCTTTCCTTTTATCAGCGTAAAGAAATCAAAGATATGCTCGCTTATCTTCGTTTGATTGTCAATCCCAAAGATGAGGAAAGCTTTAAAAGAGTGATCAATTATCCTGGTCGTGGAATAGGGCAGACGACGATTAATAAACTCGTGGTTGCTGCACAGGAAAACAACCTATCGCTCTTTGAAGTCGCTGATCGAGCAAATGAACTTCCATTAAATATCAATGCGGGAACGAAAACGAAATTGGTAAACTTTGCAACACTGATCAAGAGTTTTCAGGCTGCAGATACAAAACAAGATGCATTTCAGACTGCTGATATGGTTGCCAAAAAAACAGGTCTAGTGCAGGAGCTTAAAAATGAAGGCACGCCAGAGGCAGTGAACAGAGTTGAAAATATCGAAGAATTGCTCAATGGTGTTCGTGATTTTGTAGAAGGACAGCGTGAAATTGTGGATGCCAAAGGGTCACTTGTTGAATTTCTTGAGGATGTTGCTCTTGCAACTGATTTTGACAATGAGTCAACAGATGAAAATGCTGTATCGCTTATGACAGTTCACCTGGCCAAAGGGTTAGAATTCCCTCATGTTTTTATCGTGGGTATGGAAGATGATTTGTTTCCTTCAGTGATGAATATGAATTCACATTCTGAATTGGAAGAAGAACGACGATTGTTTTATGTAGCTCTCACTCGTGCAAAAAAACAAGCAACACTGACCTACACCCAATGTCGATATCGATGGGGTAAATTGAATGACGCTGAGCCAAGTCGATTTTTATCAGAAATTGACCCATCATGTGTTGACAATCGAGTTGTTGAGACAAATTATGAATTTAAGCCTTTGATCGACACGTCGATTTTTGGAGATAATAAAGCTAAAATTCGAATGAAGCAGCCCCCAACAAAAAAGAATAAACCTATTCCAAAAAACCTAAAGGCAGTTTCATCCTCTTTAAACGCATCCCCAATTGATCTTACGCATATCACAGTAGGTGCACGAGTGAAACACAACAGGTTTGGAGCTGGGACAATTGTCTCTATTGAGGGGGATGATGGCGATGAAAAAGCACTGATTGATTTTGATGGCAGTGGAAGAAAAAACCTACTGTTACGATTCGCAAAACTTGATATTTTATAGATGCGTTTGTCATTTTATGGTCATAACGATAAGGTCATTCGAAAAGCAGTTGAGATACTATCATCTGGGGGGCTCATCATTTATCCAACAGATACAGTGTATGCGCTTGGATGTGCAAGTTTAAATACCACTGCCTTAGCCAAATTGGCAAAAATTAAGAATGCCAAAAAGACAAAACCACCTGTGAGTTTGGTCTGTTCTTCAATCTCTCAAGCAGCAGAATACACAGGTCAAATGGACAATGCGACCTTTCGAGTGCTCAAGTCATATTTGCCAGGTCCATTTACATTTATTCTCCCTGTTACTCAAAAACTTCCAAAGGCTTTGGGCAAGCGCAATTCTATTGGTGTTCGCATTCCCAATCATGAAGGTATTTGTGGTTTAATCGACGCATTAGGGCAGCCATTGGCATCAGCATCACTTCACCATGCAGATGAGGTACGTGACTACACAACTGATCCTGACGAGATTGAGCAAGACTGGGGTTCTGTTGTCGATTTGTTTATCGACAGTGGATTTGGAGGCAATAAGCCATCTACAGTTGTGGATTTGTCTAGCAATACGCCAGAAATCATTCGGCAAGGAGTAGGGGTGTTTTCATAGTATAAAAAACGCAACCCGAAGGTTGCGTCTTAATTGTTATGAAGGTAATGCTTACTTATTCATTAGCAGCAGCCATCGCCTCATCTAATAAGCTGTAAAACTGATCTAATTTTGGAAGTAAAACAATTCTAATTCTTCTGTTGTTTGCACGTCCTGATGCAGTTTCGTTGTCATCAACAGGCATGTAGGAGCTACGTCCAGCAGCGATCATACGCTCAGGTGCAACGCCAAATTCTTTTTGAAGAACTCGAACGATAGATGTTGCGCGATTAACACTCAAGTCCCAGTTGTCTTCAAACATTTCGTTGCGAATAGGTCTGTCATCCGTGTGACCTTCAACCATAAACTCAAATTCTGGTTTGTCATTGATGATTTTAGCAACTTTTCCAAGTACTTCTTTGGCACGTGAAGTAATTCGGTTACTACCTGAGTTGAACACCATTTTGTCAGAGATAGAGATAAATACAACACCTTTCTCAACGTTGATTTCAATATCACTATCGTTGACATCAACAAGCGAGCTTTTCAAGGCTGTTACTAGCGCGAGAGTAACTGAATCTCTACGTGTTACAGCATCTTGCATTCTTTGAATTGTCAGATCTTTTTCTTTCAATGACTCGAGAGAGCGCTCAAGGTTATCAGCACCTTTCTTTGTCAATGTCGTTAGGTTACCCATATTGTTGATGAGGTCTTGGTTGTTCTCAATGAGAAACTGATTTTGCTTACGAAGTTCAGCGATCGAAGCATCGGTTGCCGCTTTTTCATCTAAACAAGCGTTGAGCTCAACAGTTGTAGAGTTCAACAAATCTTGAGTTTCTTTTTGTTGAGTTTCAAGAGCAGCATATTTTTTCTGGGGTACACATGATGTAAATAGGATTGGGAATGCTACAAGTAAAACGATTATTTTTTTCATTACTATGATTTTAATTTTGTTCAAAGTTATTAAAAATAAGATAAATCTTCCTTTATTCAAACGCTTTTTTACAGAGAAAATTATTAAGCACTTATTCTGGCAGTCAAAAATTTTAGAAAAACGCTTTGCATTCGGAAAGGAGAAATGGTTTTTTTTCGATGTTTACACGCTTTTCGAAAAATCCAAAAAAAGGAGTTATGTGCCTTGACAATCGCCCAAACATGGCCGAACCGAAGCGTGATAAAAAAGAAGATTCCAAGAATAAAATCAAAGCCAAGTCGTAATAGGATGATGAATAGCAATGGCACCAAACGAATGTTTTTGGTGTAGCCCAAAAGTGAATTACGAATATTATAATAGAGTTTTTTTGGATGGCTTGTTGCTAGTGTTCCACCGCCGAGGTGTGCTATCTTCACTGTTCCATTGCACATTGCTGACCAACCTTCTGCCTTTCCTCGAAGACACAAGTCAATTTCTTCAAAGTGCATAAAAAAATCTTCATCAAAACCACCCAACTGATTGAAAGTTGTTTTTCGAACCCAAAAAGCAGCACCACTGACCCAAGTAACATCTTGCTGATTGTCATACTGACCCTGATCTTTTTCACAATAATTTAGATACCGACCTCTGCAATAGGGAAAACCTAAAATATCTAGATAACCACCTGCAGCACCAGCATAATCAAAAACAGATTCGTCATGCAAGGATACAATTTTGGGTTGTGCAAAACCAATTGACTGATGTTCTAAAAACAGTTCTTTCATAGATGCAACCCAAGGGGAAGAGATTTGAACGTCGTTGTTGAGCAAGCAATACAAATCTGCATCAATTTTAGAAATCGCCAGGTTGTACCCTTTTGCATAGCCATAATTTTGATTCAGGATTAAAGTCCTAACACCTGGAAAGTTATTTTTTATAAAATCAATTGAATAATCCGTCGATCCATTGTCAACGACCCATATTTCTGCATCATCTTTGTGAGCAACAACACTCTCTAAATAAGATGATAGCAGTTGCTTTCCATTATG
>DJCM01000010.1:2538-25081 GCA_002430545.1 Flavobacteriaceae bacterium UBA5950 | reverse complement strand
TTACAATAATAGTGATTCAGTCCATTGGTAATCATCATATATTGCGCATTGAAATTCATATTATAGCGTGCGATCTGATCAAAAGTTTCTTGCGAAATAGGTACTTTTGGTGCTTTACATTCGACCAATAGTTGCACACTTCCATCTTCTGAAAAAACAATAACGTCAAATCTTTTTTTCAAGCCTGCAAGTGTAAATTGCTTTTCGACGTTGATCCACGACTTGGGTGCTTTTTTTTCGTTCAATAAATAGTGCACCACGTGTTGGCGAACCCACTCTTCAGGGGTTAAGACGACAAATTTTTTACGAATTTGATCAAAGATGTAACGCTTGTTTTTACTACTTTTGATTACCAGCGAATATGGCTGAAATGTTAGTTTCTGCATATTGCAAAATTGAAAAAAAACATTGAACTCAATACAAGATATTTTTAAATCGATAAAGGAGAGGCAATTTTCTCCCATTTATTTCTTGATGGGCGAGGAGCCTTACTTTATCGATCTTATTGAAAATGAATTGTATCAAACAATTCTGTCTGAAGAAGAACGCGCATTCAACCAAACCATTTTGTATGGGAAAGACACGACCATTGAACAGATTGTTGATTCTGCAAAAAGGTTTCCAATGATGGCAGAACACCAGTTGGTTGTTGTACGAGAGGCACAAGAACTGTCTCGAGTCATTCATCAATTGGAGAGTTATGTTGCCAATCCTCAACCCTCAACGATTTTGGTGGTGTGCTACAAGTATAAATCGCTTGATAAACGAAAAAAACTGTACAAGTCATTGCAGGGTCAATCGATATTGTTTGAGAGCAAAAAGCTTTATGAAAATCAGGTGCCAGATTGGATACAACGCTGGGCAAAGACCAAAAAAAGAACTATCAATCTCAAGGCATCGCATCTTTTGGTCGAATGTTTGGGAACTCATCTAAGTGCGATCGAGCAGTCGTTGGAGAAGCTGATCCTCCTTGTTGATCGTGAGAATGAGATCACAGAACACCATATCGAGGAGCATATTGGTTTTAGCAAGGATTTCAACAATTTTGAATTGCGAAGAGCCTTAGGGTCTGGCAATGTATCATATGCGCAAAAGATCTGTCATTACTTCTCATTACACCCTAGACAGCATCCCATTATTGTAACTCTATCTGCGTTGCATCAATTTTTTATGCAATTGCTACAGTATCATGGTTTGGAAAATCACAATCCTAGTCATGTGTCTAGAGTGTTGGGTGTTCGAGAGTTTGCAGTAAAGGAGTATCAGTTGGCAGCACGTCGCTATCCGATGAAATCGATAACTTATATACTTGAAAAAATACGAATTGCAGATTTGAACTGCAAAGGACTTGGGGTTGATTCAATCCCTAAAAAAGCGATACTTCGGCAATTGATTAATGATATTGGGGTTAGCGTTAGAGGGGAAACTGCCTTGGATCGAACTCATGCATCATCTCATATACAGTTTCGATAATATCATCTAAACTTGGCTTTGAAAAATAATCTCCATCAGAACCATACGCTGGGCGATGTTCTTTGGCAGATAGTGCCTTTGGTTTGTTGTCTAATAAGGGAAATATCTGTTGTTTTTCCAACAATTCATTTAAAATATAAGCTGTTCCTCCTCCTGGCACATCCTCATCCACTATTAACACACGATTGGTTTTCTCGATGCTTCTGCGAATGTCGTGGTTCAAGTCAAAAGGGGTTAAGGATTGAACGTCAATCACTTCGATGTCAATACCTAAGCTAGCGAGTTCATCAGCTGCTTCAAGAACAATTCGAAGGGTGGAGCCATACGAAACGACAGTCATGTCTTTTCCCTGGCGAACTGTATCCACAACACCGAGTGGAACACGAAAGTCTCCAAGATTGTTAGGTAGTTTTTCTTTTAAGCGATATCCATTTAAAGATTCAATAACAAGGGCAGGGTCATTGCCCTCCAAAAGGGTATTGTACATCCCTGCTGCTTGCGTCATGTTGCGAGGAACGAGCACAAACATACCCCGAAGATTGTGTACAAGACTTCCCATGGGTGAGCCTGAATGCCAAATCCCTTCGAGTCTGTGTCCTCGCGTTCGAACAATCAGTGGACATACTTGTTTTCCGTTGGTGCGATAATGCAAAGTCGCCAAGTCATCACTCATGATTTGAAGTGCATATAATACATAATCCATATACTGAATTTCAGCAATCGGACGAAGCCCACGTAGTGCCATTCCGATTCCTTCGCCAACAATGGTTGCTTCACGAATGCCACGATCTGCGACTCGCTCAACACCAAACAGGGACTGCAAACCCTCTAAACCCTGATTGACATCACCAATCTTACCTGTGTCCTCTCCAAATACAAGTAAATTGTTATGCATCTCAAACAGTGCTTTAAAGTTATCTCGAAGTATGATTCTGCCATCGACCTTGGGAGCGTCATCCTCATACGACACCTCAACTTTTTTCACTGCTAGGGAAGATGTTTTGGTTTCGTTGTACAAAGCGGCACTGAATTTTGGCTGTGTTTCTTCAAAATAATTGGCAATCCATGATTGCAATTTCTCAGTTTGTGAGTGGGGTTGTTTTCGCAATACTCGTAATGATTTACGAGCAAAGGATGCGATTTTTTTACGATTGATCGATTTGTCTTTCAATAGTCTTTGTCCTTCTTTAACTAGACCTTCATCACCTGTATCAGTAACACAATTGGTAAGCTGTTTTGCTTCGTTTCGGATAGGTTCTAAACTGGCTTCCCATGCATTTTCTTTTGCTTTTTTTGCTTCTTGTTGGGTTGATGTTTCAATTGCCTCAAGCTCTGCTTCGGTAGCGATATTGTTGTCGATGATCCAAGACCTAAATTTGAGATTACAATCGTTTTCTTTTTCCCACTTCAGACGATTGTTAGATTTGTATCTTTCATGAGAACCAGATGTGGAATGACCTTGTGGCTGTGTGAGTTCTGTTACATGAATCAGTACAGGAACATGATGTGTTCTTGCGATTTCACCTGCTTTTTGGAAGATATGTATAAGCTTTGGATAGTCCCAGCCTTTGACTGAAAAAATCTCAAAACCATCTTTTGTTTTGTTTCGTTTAAATCCTGAAAGGGCTTCTGAAATACTCTCTTTAACTGTCTGAAAACTGTTGTCAACCGATATACCATAATTATCATCCCAAACACTGATGACCATTGGTATTTGATGAACGCCAGCAGCGTTTAAAGATTCGAAAAACAACCCTTCACTTGTGCTTGCATTTCCTATAGTACCCCATGCTACTTCATTTCCATTGACTGAAAATTTGGGGTTGTCAAAGAGTTTTTCAGATCGATATAGTTTTGATGCCATCGCAAGACCAACCAGACGAGGCATTTGTGCAGCAGTACAAGACACATCAGAACTTGAATTGTATCGATCGGTTTGTGTAAGCCACGACCCATTTTCGTCAATTAAGTCTGTGTTATAGTGTCCACCCATCTGTCGACCAGAAGACATGGGTTCATGATTAGGATCTGTATGCGCATATAAACCAGCAAATATCTGTTGAGGTGTAAGGCAGTTGATCGCCATCATAAAAGTCTGATCACGATAATAACCAGATCGAAAATCCCCTTTTTGAAATGCCTTTGCCATTGCAATTTGAGGAAGCTCTTTTCCATCGCCAAAAATACCAAACTTGGCTTTGCCAGTGAGGACCTCCTTGCGACCCAAGAGGCTAACAGCTCTGCTCAGGCAAATAGTCTCATAGTCTTTTAGGATTTCTTTCTTAAAAGATGCAAAGGAAATTTCTGATGTGAGTTCGTTTATCATTTGGTAATGGCGCTCAAATTTACAAATTTGTATGGCAAAACTAAGTGACAACTTGTCATTAAAACCAACTCCTGGTAAATAAAGAAATGATATCAGATGTTTCTAAAGAGAGTGAAAAGCGAATTTTGGTTGCATATGACGCATCATTGACCTCCCAACCCAAATTCGAGTACACTGGGAAATACAAGGCTAGATAGTCTTGCAACAGGTTTAAATTAAATCCAGCATCATATATAAAATCAAATTTTTCGCGTTTGTTTTTGATCCAACCTACATCGCCATACAACTCAAAACTACGCCAAATGGTTGTGCTAAGATTGGAAGACAAAACCCATTGATTGGCAGACTGAACAGGGATAAAAGATTTAAATCCTGCATCTGCAAGTACATATTGTTGACTATAGATGCCACTCCTTTCAGAGCGACCTAAAAAGTTAAAGCTAAAAGAATAATCGTTGACCCTCGAAATACCAAAATCATAGTTTCCACTCTTGATGGTGTCAGCCAGAAAACCTAAAAATAACCTGTAGGTGTATTGTCTTGCCTCTGTGTAGTATTTTCGATTTCGATAGGATGCAGTGACCTTCTGAAACGATTCGCCAACTTGAATATTTACGCCAAATACTTTGGATATTGCGCTATTGCTATTGGCGAGAGCATAAGAAAGGGAACCAACATAAAAATCATCGTAATTCTTTTGAATACTATTTTCCCGAAGTAAAGAAATCAATTGTAGCCCAATAGTAGAACGCTTATTGCTCGACAATCCCTCAGGTTTGAAAGTAGCAAAGATTTCGGGGGATATGCGATAATATCTGTTGTTTTCATCAAAATGGAAAGACTTCAACCCAAATCGATAAGTGATGCCAGACAGCTTTCTGTCTTGAAAATAGGAGCGACGCAAAACTGAAAACGAACCTGCTAAGTTCTTTTTGTTTGTTGCATAAAGAGGAGACACAAAGAATGTAGAGGGCTGACTAAAAACAAGGCCATTGTGAAAAACCATTCCCAATAGTAAACCATCATAAGCATTGTAAGTTAAATTGGGAGTAAAATAGGAGGATTTGTGTGCAGGTGAAGGGATGTCCTCATACAGTCGAAAACGCTTTTGCCTTTTCTTGAATGGTTTACCCAAAACAAGACTATTATTGTTTGTATTCGTCTCTAAAACAAATTGATTTGGATTGACAACAATTTTGTCAACTTCCTTTGTATTTAAAAGAAAATCTTCTGTTTCTTTTCCTCCTGTAACCCAAACAGATGAAATCAATTGGTCATCTTGATAAGTACTCACGTTGACTGGATTTTGCGCTTTGGCGTGATTGATCAACTCAACTTGAATACTATCATTTGACTTGTTTTTTTGACGAATCGAATAATCTGTCAACAATGTTTCTGAGGCATAATCTTCATTAAACCACTTCACTTTGTCACTGAAAAACAACTCAAAATGATCTTGAATCGCCATTGGGTTTTTAAGATTTTTGACAGTAAAAACATTAAAAATAAAGTCATCAATATTTGCTTTGCCTTGTGTTTTTTCTAGGATTTTGAGCCCCATAGCTGCACGCGATCGATGTGCTATTTTCCTGTTGTATTTCGTGAGATTTTGAATAGGGGTGTTGAGTGGCTGGGTTAAGTTTTTACGATATACAAACGCTGCTTGTAAATTGGTTTTAAATGTAAAAGGTGCTTTGGCAAAATCGTAAGATGATATCAAAGGTAATTGCGACAGGTTTCCAATCAATGATAATTTGGGAAAATGCTCTTCGACATATCGCATAAAAAGATAATGAGATAGTCCATCTGCAATCCATTTGTTTTGACGAAAATTCCCAGGAAATTTTGATTGAACGAGTTTTCGTAAAAGGGCCTGTATGGATTTTAGCTCAAACTGCTCATGCTTGGGAATTGGTTTGAGGGTGTTTAACAGCACATCAAACCCCACGATTGGTTGTTGCTCATAAAACGCTGAATCTACCAAAAAGTATTGATCGCTAATATTTCCAAAATATCTTTCCAAATACACTTTAAAACGACGCATGATCTGTTGATCATATACTTCATTTTCAAAATCATTTGCCATATCAGTTCTGATCTCAAAACCAGATGAAGCAATCAGTCTAAAATCATGTTCTTTTTTTAGATAAAAATTAAAGTTGTGTTTTAATGCACCACTTATGCGCCAGCATCCCTCTTGATTATCACCTTTGGTAGATGGTATGATGATATAGTTTTCAGGGAAACAAATCGAAAATGTACTCGTTGAATGGGATGCACTCATGTCGTGAAACCCATAGTTAGAATCAAGATACCAATGCCCACCTATACTTTGATTAGCAAGCTGCAAAAATCCATTTCTGAAATTGATGTTTTGCTTTGGATCAATACCATATCCAGTGAAAGAAGAAGAGGGCAATTGAAGGGTGTATGAGATAAAAATATCTTGTGACCCGCCAGGCAATAGGGGTTGAATGAGATCGACAACGATGATGTCTATTTGCTTCTCCAATCGACGCCATTGGAGGGGTTTTTCCTCAGAGAGAATTTGATGTATGCTTGTTTTCCCTTTCTCATTCGAACTCGATCTTTCGAACTTAAAATTAAATTCTTCTGAAAGTTTTTTAGACAAAGGAGTTGAGGTGTCTTTGTAGGCATGATTCCAATCATACAAGTAAAGACTGTCTAAGGCCTTATTGGTATGATTGGTAAATGTTACTATTTGGCTAACTTCAATAGCACCTTTTTCGGGATCGATTGTGGCATTGATATTATTTGACTGTTGCGATAAACCAACAGTTACAAACAACAGTGTAATACCTGTAAAGAGTTTTTTCAAGTTTAAAAATTTGGGCCAGTGTCTTTGTCAGAATAATATTTTTTAAGAAGATCAACGACTTCATCTGCAGTGTCAACACAACTAAAGATGTCAAAATCAGCCTTACCAATCGTTTTATTTTTTTCTAAAAGTGTTTGCTTCAACCAATCGATAAGCCCACTCCAAAATGATGTTCCAACAAGAATAATTGGTATTTTTTTGATTTTGGAGGTTTGAATCAGTGTGATTGCTTCCATCAACTCATCAAGAGTGCCAAAACCACCTGGCAAGACAACAAATGCCTGCGCATATTTCACAAACATCACTTTGCGAACAAAGAAATAGTCGAAGTTGATCAATCGATCATTGTCGATATAATTATTGTGTTTTTCCTCAAAAGGCAGATCAATTGTTAGCCCTACAGAGGCACCTCCTGCTTCTTGCGCGCCTTTATTTGCAGCTTCCATAATCCCTGGTCCTCCGCCTGTAATGACACCAAAACCTAGCTTGACTATTCGTTGGGCAATTTCACTCGCCAATTGATAATCAGCATCATTGCTAGCTGTTCGGGCCGATCCAAAAATAGAGATACATGGATTATGAAGACCCATTTTTTCGAATCCCTCAACAAATTCTCCCATGATTTTGAAAAGCATCCATGAGTTTTTGGTTTTTAATTCGTTCCAACCTGTTGCATAATTTTTATCCATCACTATTGATTTAATTCTTGTTTCAAATATTTTGCTGTGTGAGAGACAGTAGATGATGAAACTTTTTCAGGTGTCCCTGCACAAACAATTTCACCCCCTTTTGACCCTCCTTCGGGGCCTATGTCGATGATGTAATCCATGGTTTTAATCACATCTATGTTATGTTCAATCACTACAACAGTATTGCCTTTTTCAACGAGTTTCTGAAGCACTTCGAGCAACACTCGAATATCATAAAAGTGCAAACCTGTTGTTGGCTCATCTAAAATATAAAATGTTTTGCCAGTATCCTTTTTTGATAGTTCAGAAGCGAGTTTGATGCGTTGAGCTTCACCACCCGAGAGGGTAGTGGATTGTTGTCCCAAACTGATATAGCCAAGCCCTACATCTTTTATCGTTTTGAGCTTTCTGTATATTTTTGGAATAGATTCAAAAAACAAACAAGCCTCATTAATTGTCATGTTCAGTACGTCGTTGACGGTTTTGTTTCGATACCTCACTTCAAGTGTCTCTCTGTTGAATCTTTTTCCATGGCAGTCATCACATGGAACATAAACATCGGGAAGAAAATTCATCACGATGGTTTTGAGACCAGCTCCCTGACAAGTTTCACAGCGACCACCTACAACGTTAAAACTAAACCTTCCTGGTTTATACCCTCTAATCTGCGCTTCAGGGGTTTTTGTAAACAAACT
This sequence comes from Flavobacteriaceae bacterium UBA5950, assembly GCA_002430545.1. Classification (GTDB taxonomy): domain Bacteria; phylum Bacteroidota; class Bacteroidia; order Flavobacteriales; family Flavobacteriaceae; genus UBA724. Next base: position 17,059 of record DJCM01000010.1, on the reverse strand, counting down.
CCTGATCTCACTAAACACCCCTGTATATGTTGCTGGATTACTCCTTGGAGTTCTACCAATAGGGGTTTGATTAATATCGATCACCTTATCAATATGTTCAAGTCCAGTAATCTTTCCATAGGGTAGAGGTTCTTTAACCCCATTAAAGAAATACTTGTTTAAAATGGGGTAAAGCGTTTCATTGATCAAAGTCGATTTTCCACTCCCAGAAACACCAGTAATGCCAATCATTGAAGCCAATGGAAATGAAACACTGATATTCTTAAGGTTATGACCTTGACATTTGGTTAGCTTTAATGACTTGCCATTCCCTTTCCTTCGCTTTTTTGGTATACTGATCTCTTCCTTTCCATTTAGAAAAGCAGATGTCATTGTATTCAATTGCTTCACCTTTTTTGGGGTTCCTTGCGCAATAATCTCACCTCCATTTCTTCCTGCTTTGGGACCCAAATCAATTAAATGATCAGCACGCTCCATCATCTCTTTATCATGCTCGACAACAATGACAGTATTTCCGATATCTCGCAATGAAATCAAAGAATCGATCAGTCGATCATTATCCCTTTGATGTAAACCAATACTGGGTTCATCGAGGATGTATAACACTCCTGTGAGTTGTGAGCCGATCTGCGTTGCCAAACGAATGCGTTGCGCTTCACCACCTGAAAGTGACTTTGAACTTCGATGAAGTGTCAAATAATCAAGCCCAACATCTAAAAGAAACTGGATTCTTTTTTGAATTTCCTTGATGACTTCAGCAGCAATTGCTTTCTGTTTTTCAGATAGTTTTTCATCAACATGGTTGACCCAATGTGCAAGTTCAATCAAATCCATCGAAGAAATCTCAGAGATGTTTTTGTCAGCCAACCTAAAGCACATTGCTGCTTCGTTAAGGCGCGAACCATGACAAGTTGGACATTCGATTTCATCCATAAATGATTTTGCCCATCTTTTGAGGGAAGAGGTGTTTGCATCTTTAAATTGAGCTTCAATGAAGGGAACGATTCCGTCATAATCAATCGTGTATTCACGAGTTAACCCAAGTGTTTTGGAGGCGACAGAAAAGCGTTCATTTCCCCCATGCAGTATTACATCAAGTACTTGCTTTGAAATGGATTGAATGGGGTCTTTTAAAGAGAATTTATAACGCTGTGCAATGCTTTCAAACTGTTTGAACGTCCAATTGTTTTTGAAACTACCAGCAGGCTTGATTCCACCTGCATGTATGGAAACAGAATCATCAGGTATGACTTTGTCTAGATTGACTTCATGCTTGATGCCAATGCCACTACAGTCTTGACACATTCCCTTTGGAGAATTGAATGAAAAGCTGTTTGGCTCAGGGGTGGGATAGGCAATGCCAGTTGTGGGACACATCAGGTTGCGACTAAAAAAACGACTTTCTTCACTGCTCTGATACCATAAAATCACAGTATTTTTTCCATGATACATGGCAGTTTGTAGACTTTCTTTGAGCTGTTTCTGTGAGCTTTTTTTACTTCGATCGATGAGTAAACGATCAATGACAATTTCGATGTCATGTAGCTTATAACGATCGACTTTGTATCCTGGTTTTAGATCGACAAATTCACCATCCACTCGGACTCTAGTGAAGCCTTGCTTTAAGATATTCGAAAACAATTCTCGATAATGACCTTTACGTGAGCGAACGACAGGTGCCAACAAAATCACTTTGTGATTGTTGAAGTCGTTGTGAATAAGAGAAACAATCTCGTCATCACTGTATTGAACCATCAATTCTTGCGTGGCACTGCTGTAGGCATTTGCAGCTCTGGCATAGAGCAATCGGAAAAAATCATACAACTCAGTAATCGTACCAACAGTTGATCTAGGACTCTTACTCGTTGTTTTTTGCTCGATGGCAACCACTGGCGACAAGCCATCAACCTTGTCGACATCTGGACGATCCATACCCCCAATAAATTGACGTGCGTAAGCACTAAACGTTTCGATATATCTTCGTTGACCCTCTGCATGCAGGGTGTCAAAAGCAAGGGATGATTTCCCACTTCCCGACAATCCTGTGATGACAGTGAGCGCGTTACGAGGAATAGATACATCAATGTTTTTAAGATTGTGTTCTCGACCGCCCTTAACTACAATTTTTTCTTCCATGCGCAAACACGCAAGATACTTTAATTAAATAAAATTTTGAAAGAGTTTTAGTTTGATTTATCAAGATCGAAATGATCAATCACATCTTCCAAAAAATCAAGGGTAGTATCTCTGAAATAGGTGTAGTCATCATTCAATAGATCAACAGCATTTCCCATTGGGCATATGTTTTTTCGTTTTGACATTTGATTTAAAACCAATCGAATGCCCTCAGTACTTGCATAACCCTCAAGCCAACCATATTTTTTCATCTCCAAAAAATACTGCTTCGCACTTGTAGGCATACGGACTAATTGTAGCTGAAGCGCATCATAAACCTTTTGCACATACACAGGCAGTGGTAGGGGATGAAACTGCTCGAAATGAGCAGCCAAAAAATGATCGTAAAACAAGTCTAAAATCACACGAGATCGATGTCGATACTGATCGAATAAAACAGCACGCAATACGCGACTTTTGGGATGACTATCAGTGTATAAATCTATCGCTCTGTGAAGATGAATGCCCTCTTGTACAGGCAGGCTGTAGTGATGCAGGGTTTTATTGATGATATGATCCCCAATAAAATTACCTAAAAGAATGTGTTTATCCTCTCCCGAAAGAATCATATGACCTAGGTAATTCATCTCTCAAAAATATGAATGTTGGGGATACAATCTTTATTATCTTTGCATAAAATGACACTTATTAGTTCAATTTCTGGCATTCGAGGAACCATCGGTGGAAAAGAGGGCAGTAACCTCACTCCTGTTGATGTGATTCGATTTACAAGTGCCTATGGTGCTTGGTTATTACAAAAACATCAAAAAGGGACAGTCGTGGTTGGTCGTGATGCTCGACCCTCGGGAGCAATGATCCAAGAACTTGTCCAGCAAACACTTATCTCACTGGGAATCCATGTGATTGATGTGGGTTTATCGACCACACCAACTGTCGAAATGGAGGTTGTACGACATAAAGCGCAAGGAGGTGTCATAATCACTGCCAGTCATAACCCCAAAGAGTGGAATGCCTTAAAACTTCTCAATGAAAAAGGGGAGTTTCTTGATGCTGAAAATGGAGAGCAAATCAATAAGATAAGTAATAACCTATCATCCGTTGCGTTTGCAACAGTCAACGAATTGGGAGCGATATGTATAGAGACTGATGCAATTCAACACCACATTAATGCAGTACTAGACTTGCCACTTGTCGATGTAGAATTGATTAAAAAACGTGGATTGACAGCTGTTGTCGATGGCGTTAATTCAAGTGGGGGCATTGCCATACCAAAGCTGTTAGAGGCATTGGGTGTGACTGTTGTTCCCATTCATTGCGAGCCAAATGGTGACTTTCCACACAATCCCGAACCTCTTGCACAACACTTAACAGATTTGTCCCAAGCAGTGGTGAGGCATCATGCAGATTTGGGTATAGCTGTTGATCCTGATGTAGATCGATTGGCTTTTATGGACGAGCAAGGGATTTTGTTTGGTGAAGAGTATACGCTAGTGGCTTGTGCAGAATATGTATTACGTCAACATCCTGGAAATACAGTGTCCAACTTGTCTTCTACTCGTGCATTGGCTGAAGTCACTCGCCAGTATGGGGGAGATTATGTTGCGAGTGCTGTAGGAGAAGCCCATGTAGTTGAACTGATGAAAAAAACCAATGCTGTCATAGGGGGAGAAGGCAATGGTGGTGTGATTTACCCTGACCTTCATTATGGGCGTGATGCTTTGGTTGGTGTTGCATTATTCCTCTCGCATCTGTGTCAACAGGATTGTACTGTTTCTGTTTTGCGAAGTCAATACCCAAATTGGCTTATGAGAAAAGATAAAATCAATCTGACTCCAAATCACGATGTTGACAGTCTGCTCAACACCATTGCAAGCTCATACACAGATAATACTGTGACACGTATTGATGGGGTGAAAATTGATTTTTCAGATGGGTGGGTACACATTCGAAAATCGAATACAGAACCAATTATTCGCATTTACGCTGAAGCGAAGACCGAACAGCGTTTGGATGAATTGGTTAAAGGGATTCAAGATATTGTCAAGCGCTTTTAGTACGCATTCGTTTAAAACGATTGTGCGTCCATAAATAATATCTTGGGTCTTCTTTGATAAGGGATTCCAATTCCTCAGTAAACTTATCTGTGATATGGTTTTCTGCTGTTTTTCTAGGTTCATTGGCCAGCACTGTAATTTCAGTTTCATAAAACCCTCTTTTTACGCGTCGCACTTTGGCCATTAAGACAGGGATATCGTGTTCTTTTGCAATGCGTTCAGCACCTGTAAAGACAGGGACTTCAGTGCCAAAAAACGTGCGGAAATAGGTCTTTTTCCTTACTTGAGGTGACTGATCACTCGCAAATCCATACAATCCCAAATGATTGTTTTCAGCATGATGTTTGATTGTCTTCACTGTTTCACGACGAGGAATCAAATAGGCACCATAACGCTTTCGAACGCTGATGACAAGCCTATCGAAATATGGATTTGTCAGAGGTGCATAAATGCCATATGCAGTGTGATCGGAATAATATCCCATCGATAAAAGCCACTCATAACTTGCATAATGTCCACACATCATTATGACTGATTTACCTTGCAAAGCATAATTTTGTAACAAGGATGAGTTCTTCACAACAAAGCGTCTTTGAATTTGACGTTTGCTCAAAACAAGAGATTTAAATGTCTCAAGATATAAATCACAAAAATGCTTATAAACTGCTTTTTCGATTGCTAAGCATTGCGTTTGATTTTCGCCAAAGCCAGTTCGAATGAGGTTATCACGCACCACTTTTTTTCGATAGCCAATGATTCGATAAAGAACAAATGACAAGACATCAGAAAAAACATACAACAAACGAAAGGGTAGTATCGCTATAAAGTAGATCAAAGGGAGCGAAACGATGTATATGAGTAAATTCATTAAAGTCTGGGCATGATGATTTTTCAGATTACAAATATATATATTTGGCACCAAATTTTGATATGTCATTGCCTCTGTTGCTTCTCATCATTTCAAATATCTTTGTCTCAAACAAGGGTTTTTCTGATGTACAATTTTTCGATCGTTATAAGTTTTCAGTCTTACAACTTCAAAAAAATGAGTATTTCCGTTTGTTGACTTCTGGATTTTTGCATGTCAACACAGCGCACTTGATATTCAATATGTTTGCTTTATACATGTTTGGGGATGTTGTTATCCAAATCACAGGGGTTTATTTGTTTCTGTTGATCTACATCGCCAGTTTGTTGGCTGGAAACTATTTTACATATTTCAATCACAAAAATGAGCCCAATTACACAGCTGTAGGAGCGAGTGGTGCAGTTTCTGGAATTGTGTATTCTTCGATACTTATTTTTCCACAGATGGAGCTCGCTTTGCTGTTTTTACCGATCCCAATTCCAGGGTACATCTTTGGAATTTCATATCTTTTATACACATTATTTGGCATGAAAAGCAGAAGGGATAATATAGGGCATACTGCTCATTTTGGAGGTGCAGTTGCAGGGTTTGTGATCACTCTATTGATATATCCATCGCTTATCTACATGCAAATGAACCTTATAATACTCATGATGGCTCCTTTATTGCTGTACCTCGTGATGAAAAGCAGAGGTCATCTATAGGTTTGCATTAGCGTTTTTAAGAATACTCTTGATCGACGCCAAATCGTGACTACGCGCAAGAACAGTTCCACTGTCATCAATTAAAAACAATTCAGGGATCGAACGCACTTTGTATTCTTCGGCAATAGGGTCTTGCCAATGTTTTAAGTTTGAGACATGTGTCCAATTCAAACCATCATCCTCAATCGCATCTAACCAACGCTTGCTACTTCGATCAAGCGAAACACTAACAATGTTCACATCATGGCTTTTGTAAGTATTGTAAAGCTCTACTAGCGCAGGGCTTTGGTTGCGACATGGTTTACACCAAGACGCCCAAAAGTCAATGACTGTAAATTTTCCTTTGGCTTGATTCAGTGAAACCAATTCGCCATTAGGGCTAGGCGCTTCAAAATCAGGGGCAACATCACCAACCCCTGGAATTTCCTTATTTGCCTCGTCTTGCGATTTTTTTTGTCGCAGCAACTCAAGTATGTTTTGAGCAGACTTTGTCATTTGGATTCTACTGTCGAGCTGATCAAATAAATCTTGTGCCTCAGTTGTGTCGATTTGACCTGAAGTAACCCGCTGTTCTAAAATTAAGGATGAAACATATGAGTCAGGATTGTCTTTGATAAAATTAATTTCAAAATCTGTGATTTTGACTACGATATCGTCATACTGCTCCTGTAAGTCTGAAACATTCAAACTGTCTTTACTCAACATCGCATTGCGCAGTTCAAAAGAAATCTCTTGTAATACTTGATTAAATGTTCTCACTTCTTCTAAGAAACGAGAAACATCTTGATTTGATTTGGTACCTTTTATACTCGCTTTTTGAATGCTGTCCTTCTTTGCTTCAACAGTGATTGTGCCTGCTTCGATGACAACAGGAAGAAGACTGCGTACTCCCTCAAAATTGAGATAGTGCATTTCAGGGTATTTGGATGAGCCAGAGAGACTAAACGTTCCAGCCTCGATTTGGACTGTGTCGATTGGCATCAGTTGAGATTGTTCGTCAACACCTAAAAGAAGAACGTTTTGACCATCTTCAAGATCTATTGTCCCATTTAAGGTATATTCTGTTGTTTCCGAACAGCTAATGCTAAGAAAGAGTATTGCGAGGAATGGAGCGATTGTGCGCATATTTATTTTTTTTCAAAGGTAAGTAATGTTTTGCGATTCGCATTAGATATAAGACATTACATAAAATCATCGTATTTTTGCCAAAACTTTTGATATGGCAGGCAATACATTTGGTCACCTTTTCACACTTACCACTTTTGGCGAATCACATGGTCCTGCCCTTGGTGGTATTATCGACGGCTGTCCTGCTGGCGTCACAATCGATGAGGATGTTATACAGGCAGATTTGAACAGAAGAAAGCCAGGGCAATCGAAAATCGTAACCCAACGAAAAGAACCCGATCGCGTCGAGATCTATTCTGGCGTTTTTGAGGGCATGACCACTGGAACGCCCATTGGCTTTTTGATACACAACAGCAACCAAAAATCAAAAGATTACGATCACATAAAAAACTCCTATCGCCCATCACATGCCGATTATGTATACGATAAAAAATATGGTTTTCGTGACTACAGAGGTGGGGGGAGAAGCTCTGCTCGCGAAACAGTGGCACGAGTTGTCGCTGGTTCGATTGCTAAGCAATTTATGTCAGGTGTTCAATTCCATGCCTTTGTTTCAGCAGTTGGAGATTTAAAACTTGAAAACCCTCATTTGATTGATGATTTTTCTTCAATCGAATCAAACCCTGTTCGTTGTCCAGATCCAACAATGGCTGGAAAGATTGAGGGTTATATCAAAAAGATTCGTAAAGATGGTGACACAGTGGGTGGCGTCATCACTTGCGTGATTAAAAATGTTCCGATTGGATTAGGAGAACCTGTGTTTGACAAACTTCATGCAGAGCTTGGCAAAGCCATGCTTTCGATCAATGCTGTCAAAGGATTTGAATATGGAAGTGGTTTTGCTGGTGCTTCTTGGCTTGGAAGCCAACACAATGACCTTTTTAACAGCGATGGCACAACAAAGACAAACTATTCTGGGGGTATTCAAGGGGGGATTAGCAATGGGATGGACATCTACTTCAACGTTGCTTTTAAACCTGTTGCAACCATCATGCAAAATCAAAACACGATTGATAAGTCTGGAAATGAAGTTGTTATGGAAGGTAAAGGCAGACACGATCCTTGTGTAGTGCCTCGTGCAGTGCCTATCGTGGAAGCGATGGCATCACTCGTGCTTGCAGATTATTTTCTGATCGCACGCACAAATTCTATCATTGGGGATTTTAATGATATTTAGCTTTTGCTAAATCACGATTTGAAGAAGCGTTTACTTACACCTTCAGTTTTTCTCCTTCAGACTTGGCAATAATGACTGCTCCACAGCTATCACTCCACACATTGACTGTTGTCCGAAACATATCTAGTATACGATCGACAGCGAGGATCAACCCAACTCCCTCTAAGGGAAGGCCCATTGCAGAGAGAACAACAGAAATCATGACAAGTCCAGCCATGGGGATTCCTGCTGCTCCGATAGATGCCAATAGCCCAGTAAAAACGCCGATGATCTGCTCAGTAATCGTCAACTCGATTCCATAAGCTTGAGCGATAAACATGGCTGCTACGAGCTCGTATAAGGCTGTACCATCCATATTAACTGTGGCACCAAGTGGCAATGTAAAACTTGAAATTTTGGTAGAAACACCACTGTTTTTCTTAACAGCATTCATTGTGAGCGGTAATGTGGCATTGCTTGATGAAGTTGAGAAAGCAGTAATCAAAGGGGTCCGCATTGCATTAAAATGCTTGACAGGATTGACACGACCAATTGTTCTCAACACGATCGGTAATACAATAAACGCATGAATAAATAGTGCAAGGATAACAACCAGCATAAATAGACCTAGACGCGAAAAGAGTTCCCCCAAATCGTTGTTTTCAGCAATTTGTTTGGCAACGATTCCAAAGATTCCATAGGGAGTAAATTTGATGATGAAAAGTGTAATTCTCATAATCAATTCGAATAGGGAGTCAAAAAAACCAAGTAATATTTTTTGGCTTTTGTCCTTAATTTTTGTGATGAAAAAGCCCATTAGGATTGCAAAAAAGATGATGGATAACATCTGATTTTCCACCATGGCAACAAAAAGATTTTCAGGCACGATATTAATTAGAGTACTCCCAAAAGACTCTTTTGCAACGCCGAGCCCTTCGATTTGATTGGCAAAACCCAAGTCAGCACCAACACCTGGTTTAAAGATGTTGACAACAACCAAGCCTATGCATAAAGCAACAGTACTCGTGCTGAGATAATATCCAATGGTTTTAATACCTAATCTTCCCAAATTATCCCCACTGCTCACATTGGCAATCCCTGAAACAATGGAAGTGAAAATCAGTGGAATAATAATCATTTTGAGGGCTTTGATAAAGACGTCGCCCATCCATGCAACAAGATGAACATGATCACTAAAAAAAAGCCCGTAAAGAACGGACAGTGTAAAAGCAGTGAGGATTTGCCAGTATAATGCTAGTTTTTTCATAAAAAAATAGAAATAAATTAATTTAAATGAGGTGAATTATTTGGGTTTATACTACTGCAATATAGTAAAATTGATAGACTCAATAGATTTAATCTTTGATGAATCGATCATCAGTGAGCAAAGGGCAGGAGTTGTGCTTTCCAAACCATTGGTATCTGTTTTTTGAAACCCTGTCATATGCATAATCTAAAGCTAAACCAGGGATAATTTTCAATAATATACCAATCCAACGTACATACGGAAGTTGACGAATGATAAATAAAATCGCTTTGCTTTTGGTGTAAATCATTTCATCTTGACTAAGCACCACGATTGAGTCTTCCTTTGGTTCTAAGAGTGTTTTTTTTGCAAAAGAACTATCTAGAGTTGAGAATAAAAACTGTTTTTTCGAATCCAATCGCATTAGAATTCGCGACAACCGATTGCACAACACACAAACCCCATCGATGAAGATGACATGATGTTGAGAAGTATTCATTAAGATCGTTTAACAAGTTCCAATTCGTCTGTGTGGACTTGGGTCGTGAAGGCTCCGTAGTTGACAATGGCTTTATTGTTTTCCAAAAGATCAATCGTCCCAACTGCCTTTCCATCGAACAAACGAACGTGATCACCGACGTGTAATTGCAATTTTGGACGATTTTTTTCCACTGGCTTAGGTTTATTTTTTTTCTCCACCCGAACCTTTTCAATTTTTTTCTCAACCTCAACTTTAAGTTTTTTCTTCTCTGCCTTTTTCTTGCGAATCAGCGCAGCAGATTGCTTTTTTCGTTTGGCATTTTCAGATTTAACGATCTGCAGCAGTCCAGCAACTAAGGGTCGTTTTTTTTCATTTAGAAAATAGGACTCAGCAAGATCGTTGAGCTTATTTCCCAAAACAATCATGCGTTGATCTTGATCAAAAAGATTTTGATAGCTTTCCAATTTCGCTTTTACTTTCGCATTGAGGGTTTCTAATTTTTCGTTTTGCTTTTTACTTTTCAACGCTTCGTCCTGCAACTCTTTGGTGTTTTTTGCCATCGTAGAACGCTCACGTTGCATTTTGGCAAGAGTCGCATCAAAACGAACTTTTCCTCGCTCGATTTTCTTTTTTGCACGATTGATCAAACTGTAAGGGATGCCATTTTTTTGCGCAACTTCAAAGGTGAAAGAACTCCCAGCTTCTCCAGTGACAAGTTGAAAGGTGGGGGAGAGTTTATTCCGATCAAATTGCATATTGGCATTTGCAACGTGGGGCAATTCATCTGCTAACAATTTTAGATTTGTGTAATGCGTAGTAATCACTCCTAGTGCTTTTTTCTCATAAAAAACCTCCAGGAAAATCTCTGCCAGCGCCCCACCAAGCTCTGGGTCTGAACCTGTGCCAAACTCATCAATCAACAACAGACTTTTTTCATTGCATTTCTTCAAAAATCGGTTCATATTTTTCAAGCGATAGCTGTATGTGCTCAATTCGTTTTCAATCGATTGGTTATCTCCAATATCAGTAAGAACATTTTCAAATATGCACATATGCGATTGCTCATCAACAGGGACTAAAAATCCAGTTTGAACCATGAGTTGCAACAATCCAATTGTTTTTAGTGTGATACTTTTCCCTCCAGCATTTGGACCAGAAATGACAAGTATTCGGAGTTCGTTGTTCAGATGAATCGTCTGTGGATGGGTGGTTTGTTTCTTTTCTTTGTTTGACAAATAGAGTAGGGGATGGTAGGCATTTATAAGGTCCAAATCAGATGTGTCATTTAATTTGGGCATCACCCCATTGATTTGTTGCGCATACAACGACTTGGCACAAATCATATCAATTTCAGTTGCATAGCGTTGATAATTGTCTAAAATATCCTCATGGGGTCTCATCCAATTGGTGAGTGCACGTAGAATAAGATCTATTTCTTCTTGTTCATCATAAATTAGATTTTCCATCTCTTGGCTGTACTGCACAACTGCCAGGGGCTCGATGTAAACAATACTGCCTGTTTTGCTACTCCCCAACAGAGAACCTTTCACCTTGCGACGATACATTGCTTTAACAGCCAAAACCCTTCTGTTGGAGACGACTGTTTCTTTGATATCATCCAAAAATCCTGAACTCTGGTATTTACTCATTGCCGATCCAAAACTCTGACTGATTTTACCACGAACTCGTTCAATCTCTTTGCGAATTACTGCCAGCGAATCAGACGCATCATTGCTAATCTCTCCAAAGCAATCAATGATGCGATCGATTTCTTTTGGGATCGATTTTTCAATCGGAATTTCTTGTCCAAACTTGTAAAGTTGTGGAAAAAAGAGTTTTGATTTTTTAAAAAATCGCAACAGAGTTTGTGCTGTCTTTGCGAGATGAGCAATGTGTTGAAAAGACTCAATCTCGATCTTACTGTTTTCAACTGAAAGCAACTCCAATGCATTATCAATTGACTCAAACCCATGGTTTGGGATGTTGTGCTCACTTGCATAGGAGCTTTTGAACTCATTCACACGTTCAATTTCGATTTGAACACGTGACAGCGAAGTGTAAGGAAGAAGGTCAAGTAATGCTTTTTTCCCAAGATCAGTGGCGCAACGCTCTGCTGCTTGTTGCAGAACAATATCAAATTCTAAGTCGGTGATACTCTTTTCGCTTATCTTTTTCATCGCATTTCCTTACCTTCGGAAACCGCAAAACTAACTTTTTTTGATGAATGTTAAACTGGAATCGTCGTGGAAAGCTGCCTTATCAGAGGAGTTTTCAAAACCATACTTCAAGGAGTTGACAAACTTTGTGCGACATGCTTATCAGTCGACGACTGTTTATCCACCTACGGGTCAAATTTTTAATGCTTTGGATTCTTTCCCACTTCCACAAACACGTGTTGTTATTTTAGGTCAAGATCCATATCATGGCGCAGGGCAGGCGCATGGATTGAGTTTTTCAGTACCCGAAGGCATAGCTCATCCACCATCACTCGTCAATATATTTAAAGAACTGGTGTCTGATACAGGTAAGGAATATCCCAAGCATGGCTCACTGACTTCTTGGGCATCTCAGGGGGTGTTGCTCCTCAATGCAACCCTAACAGTTGAAGCTAGCAATGCTGGGAGTCATCAAAATAAGGGCTGGGAATTATTTACAGATGCTGTAATTGATGTGATTTCAGCACAGTGCAATCATGTTGTTTTTATGTTGTGGGGGAATTATGCAAAGCAAAAAGGCAAAAGAATTGATAGAGAACGCCACCTGGTTTTGACTTCTGGACACCCATCACCATTGAGTGCCAACAGGGGGTTGTGGTTTGGCAATCGACATTTTAGTCAGGCCAATGCGTTTCTAACAAGCATAGGAAGACCTGCAATTGATTGGTAGTTAGAGTTATGTGAAAACAACTGTACACAACGAAGATTTTACGAATGTGCCATTGCCCAAAGGTATTTCAACAATTTCTCTGATGGATTCTTGTGGGCATGATTCATCATTGTTGAATGAAAAAGTATCACCCTCTTCTGTGTCAGCGTCATAGACATGACCAACAACAGTTATTTCAATTACAAACCCTCCATCTTCTTCAAGTAGATTAACATTGATACAGACAACAAACCAATCAGGGCTAGGTGTAAGCATCGATGCTAAGGAAACAGCTGGAAAGTCAAGGTTTACTGTGATGTCAATCGAAATAGTACCAACACCACTGTTGAGCCCACTTCCAGTGTAGGTCGATAGTCCTTCGTTGTTGTCAGTGAGGGCTTGGAACTCACTCACTAGCGTTGATGTACTTCCTGTTTCGGCCAACTGCTCAATACCTTTGGAGGCAAGTTGGCCCTCATTAAAATATGTATTATCTTTTTTATGCACCCACCCAAAAAAGTGGTGAGAAATGTGCAGAGGATGGGTAATCAGTTGGAAAGTCAGTTTTATTCCAATCAAAAACAAAGCTAACTCGATAGTCAGCTGTTTGTTCTAATGTTTAATTTATTATTACGTTTTATCATCAAAGAGATCATTTCCCTCTATATCAAAATCAGTTGTTACACAGGAAAAAAAATAGGAATGGGAAAAGAAAAAAAGATATTTCATGATTTGGGGTTCTAGTGATGGATATGCAACATATGTTATGCCAAAGCAGTTTCAAAAAATGAAAAATTATATTGTTGAAAGCTATAATTTACCTTCTTTGATTGCAGATGTGACAGTTGCGATCATATCATGAACAGCCTGATCTGGATTTTTAGAGAATGTGCCATTGATTCGATTTGCGAGTATGGCAGAAATCGAAATGGCCTTATGCCCCAAAACACGACTCAAGCCATAGATACCTGCAGTTTCCATATCGAAATTGGTGATCACGCTATTGTTATACTTGAATTGAGATAAATGATGATTGTCAGAATCGACAACTTTTTGGGTTCTCAAATGACGTCCTTGTGGCGCATAAAAACCTGCATTTGTAGCAATAATCCCTTGTTGCATACCAAGATCAATACAAGCCGTCAATAAACTTTTATCACCCAACGCATAGTAGGGATGGTTGATTTTTTTTGGATTTCCCATGTGTGAATGAAGTGCTTTGGCAAGGGGGTGGTCGCTCATTTTTGGGTCATAATAATGCATTAAATTGTCAAAACCAATAGCCCCTTTGGCAACGACCAAACTGTCCAGTGCAATATCAGACTGAATGGCTCCAGAAGTACCCAAACGAATAAAAGTCAGAGGAGTAGGGGAGTGAAGAGGTTTTCCTGTGTTAAGATCAAAAGAAAACAAAGCATCGATTTCGTTGAAGACTATATCGATGTTATCTGTACCCATGCCAGTTGAAATAACACTTATAGATTGATTTCCCAGCTTGCCAGTATGAATACAAATTTCTCTTCGTAGGTGCCGAAAGTCAATGCGATCAAAAAATTGAGACACTGTTGGTACTCGTTCAGGGTCTCCAACAGTAATAATAAAAGGGGCAGAATGCTCGGGTCTAATTCCTAAATGGTAAATGGAGCCATCATCATTCAATATGAGTTCTGATGCATTCATCCACCCACGCGTTTCACATTGTGTCCTTGCTTTTGTAAGTGTGCCATGATCTTATCTCTAAAATTCCCTTGTATGATAATTTCATTGTTTTTTACACTTCCCCCAACTGCGCATAGTGATTTCAACTCTTTTTCGATGGCTTTGAGTTCTTTTGAATTGCCGATAAATCCTTTGATGACAGTTACAGTTTTTCCGCCTCGACC
>DJCM01000010.1:0-2203 GCA_002430545.1 Flavobacteriaceae bacterium UBA5950 | reverse complement strand
GTCCTTCGGCCTCAGGAAAGAGAGATTTTAGGTCAGAAAGGCTGTTGAGTTTTGCCATGATTATTTTCGTAAACCTAAATCTCGAAGGCGTTCTTCCAAAAATTCACCAGCAGTGATGTTTTCAAATTTTTTAGGGTTTTCATCATCAATGCAATGGGGGAGTACATCGAGTTTCATATTCGAAATTGGATGCATAAAGAAGGGGATAGAATAGCGTGAGCTGCCCCATGATGATCGAGGTGGATTGACAACCCTGTGGATGGTTGATTTTAACTTGTTATTGGTGTGTCGAGAGAGCATATCACCAACGTTGATGACAAGTTCGTCTTCTTCTGCAATGGCATCAATCCAATCTCCTTGATGATTTTGTACTTGTAAGCCACGTCCTTGTGCACCCATGAGCAAGGTAATCAGATTGATATCGCCATGAGCTGCTGCACGTTCGGCTTCTTTGGGTTCTTCCTGAATAGGGGGATAGTGAATGGCTCTTAAAATACTATTTCCACCCTTGACATAAGGATCAAAATAGAACTCTTCCAAACCTAGATGGAGTGCTAACGCTCGTAAGACGAATAGACCTGTTTTTTCGAGTGCTGCAAAAGTTTTTTGACCAACAGAGTTAAAAGTAGGATTTTCATCAACCAGCACGTTTCCTGGATAATCTTCTCCATTTGTAGGAGGATTGTTTTGCCCAAAATGAAAAAACTCTTTCAAATCACCAGTGGTTCTGCCTTTGGCGTGCTCTTTTCCAAAAGAGGTGTAACCACGTTGACCAGCAAGCCCTGGAATTTCATATTTGGCTTTAGTTTCATCAGGAAGGCTAAAAAAAAGACGAACTTGGGTGTAGAGTTCATCGACCAAATCTTTATTCAGAAAATGCCCTTTGAGTGCAACAAAGCCAATTTCCTCGTAAGCTCTGCCCAAGTTTTTGATAAAGGACAAACGCTTATCATTGTCCTTTCCTAAAAAATTTCCTAAATCAACTGATGGAATTTGATTCATGTTCGTGCTTTACACAAAATTAAGCATTTATATCAATATCTCATTCAAAGGGGTTAAGGGAAGCGAATACGCCTCTGCCAATGCTCGATGTACTACTTTTCCATGAACCACATTGAGTCCATTGGCAAGGTGGGGGTGTTGCCGACAAGCCGCTTGCCAACCATCATTGGCAAGCGCAACAGCATAGTCTAACGTCACATTGTTCAGTGCTTGGGTTGATGTATGTGGAACACATCCAGGCATATTGGAAACAGCATAGTGAAGAATATCATCAATCACATACGTAGGGTTTTCGTGAGTGGTTGGGCGAGTAGTTTCAAAACAACCCCCTTGATCGACAGCAACATCGACCAAAACAGCTCCTTTTTGCATGCTGCTGAGGAGTTTTCGGGTAATTAGTTTTGGTGCCTTTGACCCAGGAACCAGCACAGCTCCAATAACCAAATGCGCTTTTGGTAGATGTTTTTCAATTGCACTGGGTGTTGACAAGCAAGTTGCAACATTATCTGGCATAGTGGCATTGAGTACTTCGAGTCGTTTTGGGTTGATGTCATAGATTGTTACGATTGCGCCCATTCCTGCAGCAACCAAAGCAGCTTGAGTGCCAACAACACCACCACCGAGTACCATGACATCAGCAGGTGAGACACCCTTCACACCTCCCATCAGTACACCTAAACCACCTTGAGGACTTTCCAAATACTTCGCGCCTTGTTGACTGGCCAATCGACCAGCAACAATTGACATGGGGGTAAGCAAAGGAAGACCACCATTGTCATCAGTAATGGTTTCATAGGCCAAACAGACAGCATTGCAGGCCATCATAGCTTTGGTCAGTGTTTTGGAAGATGCAAAGTGAAAATAGGTGTATATGAGTTGTCCTTCTTTGATGAGTTCATACTCTTGAGGCAAAGGCTCCTTAACTTTGATAATCATATCAGCACGATAAACCTCTTTGGGGTTTTCCACAATTTGAGCACCTGCATCGATATAGGCTTCATTTTGAAAACCACTGCCGACACCAGCATTGTTTTCAACAGAAACAGTATGACCCTCAGCAACAAGTTTACTTACAGCAGCGGGCGTCATGCCCACACGATATTCATTGTTTTTAATTTCTTTTGAGACCCCAATGGTCATATAATGATATTTATAACAAATATCTATTAAAAACTTTTATATATAACAAAATGAGAGAGGG
>DJCM01000029.1:5767-11396 GCA_002430545.1 Flavobacteriaceae bacterium UBA5950 | reverse complement strand
CTAACCAACTGAACTACCAGACCGGGAAGTGCGGCTGCAAATATACATCACATTTTTCGTTACACAAACACTCTTACCAAAGTATCCTACAATGCACCCTCAATGGCATCTGCATATACTTGTTTCGGAGATACACCTACTTTTCGATCAACGAGTTCTCCATTTTTAAACAACAGCACTGTGGGGATGTTGCGAACGCCGTATTTTGCAGCAAACTCTTGGTTGTTATCAACATCTACCTTGCCAACAACTGCTTTGCCATCATATTCGTTGCTCAACTCATCAATGATCGGTCCTACCATGCGGCAAGGACCACACCATGCTGCCCAAAAATCAACCAATACAGGTTTGTCTGACTGCAATACTACCGAATCAAAAGTTGCATCTGTTATTTCTAAAGCCATTTTTATTTTTTTATGCCACAAAAATACTGTTTTAAAATCTTTTTCAACTCACAAATAAGTGATTTTCCCTACCCCATTTTTCGTAAAATCACTAATTCAGCTTAAAATGAATTTGCTGTTCGTCTAAATCTTCCAACAACTCCTTACTGATGTTTATTTTCTTCTTTCGGCTGTGCATGACGAGTTTGATTTGTTCATTCAATTCATAAAATGCAATATCGAGTTTGTGATCTCCCTTGTGGGCTTTGATGGTTTTGCTCAAATTAGACAACTTTTCCTTTTCAAACTGATTGATATTGATTTTTAAAGTGAGTTTTTTTGCATAGGTAATTATGGTATCCTGCAACTGTCGAAAATCGATAAATTGAACACGTGGATCACCTGTCTTTCCTGTTTCCTGATTCATCCAACCAGGTCGTACAAAGGCCTTGACATGAACGAAATTGTTTTCCACCAAATGATGGCGAAATTTTAAATACTCTTCTCCAAAAATTCGAAAGCTAAAGGTATCTTCAAAGTCCTCCAATTGAAAGATTGCCCATCCCTTTCCGTTTTTGGATACCCGATGATCGACCTCCCCAATAATACCCCCAAATGTCAATTCCTTATTCACCAATGGGGTCAGTTCATTAAACAAGCCAACGCGTGCATTGCAAAAATGAGTGAAACTATGTGAAAAATCATCTAGCGGATGCCCTGAAAGGTAAATCCCAACCACCTCTTTTTCTTGTTTCAATTCGTGTAGTTTTCCCCATGGTTCACAATCTGGCATTTCTGGCTCGCTTAAAGACAAACCATTTTCGTCTCCAAACATGCTGACTTGAGATGAGTTTTGATGCTTCTGATAATTGGCCCCATAGCGAAGTACTTTTTCCAAAAAAGAAACCCCATCCCCTTTGTCCTGAAAGTATTTCGCTCGGTGGTCGTCGCTCAAGGAGTCTAGACCTCCTGCAAGGACCAATCCCTCAAATGTTTTCTTGTTGACAGCACGTAAATCCACACGCTTCACCATGTCGAAAAGTGAATGATATGACTTCTCGTTTCTGCCCTCAACTATACTGTCAACTGCCCCACGACCTACGCCCTTAATGGCTCCCATTCCAAATCGAATGGCATTGTCGTTATTCACTGTAAACTTGTAAAAAGATTCATTGACGTCAGGACCCAAAACTGGAACGCCCATGCGTCTGCACTCTTCCATAAAAAAGCTCACTTGCTTGATGTCGTTCATGTTGTTGGAGAGCACAGCTGCCATATATTCTGCTGGATAATTCGCCTTCAGGTATGCCGTTTGGTAGGCAATCCAAGCATAGCATGTAGAGTGTGATTTGTTAAAAGCATAAGAGGCAAAGGCTTCCCAATCCTTCCATATTTTCTCCAGAATTTCTGCATCATGGCCCCTCTCTTTGCCGCCATTGATAAATTTTGGTTTAAGTTTTTCGAGCAATGAGAATATCTTTTTCCCCATGGCTTTTCTCAATACGTCTGCCTCACCCTTGGTGAAACCAGCCAAATCCTGTGATAATAACATCACCTGTTCTTGATAGACAGTGATGCCATAGGTTTGCTCCAAATGATGCTGCATTTCTGGTAGATCATATTGGATTTTTTCTTCCCCATTTTTTCGACGAATAAAACTTGGGATATACTCCAAAGGCCCTGGGCGATACAACGCATTCATGGCAATGAGATCTTCAAATTTGTTTGGTTTAAGCTCTCGCAAATAGCGTTGCATGCCTACACTTTCATACTGAAAAATTCCAACGGTTTCTCCACGCTGAAACAAGCTGTATGTAGGCTCATCATCCAAAGGAAAATCATCTGGATTGAGACTCACATTGTGCCGATACTTGATCAACTTTACAGTGTCTTTAATCAGTGTGAGTGTTTTGAGACCTAAAAAGTCCATTTTCAATAGACCCGCACTTTCCACAACTGAATTGTCATACTGCGTCACAACCAAATCCGAATCCTTTGCAGTGGCGACAGGCACCAAATTGCTGATGTCTTCAGGGGTGATAATCACCCCACAAGCATGGGTGCCAGTATTGCGCAAAGAACCTTCCAAAATTTTTGCCTGATTCAATGTTTCTGCCTCCAAGTCATCTCCATTTGCAATGTCTTTCAATTGCTCGACTCGTTGAAATTCATCCGACCGAAGTTCTTCTTTCAAAGAGGTATTTTCTTTCGTAAAAATGGAGTTGAGTTTAACATTGGGGATCAGCTTGGCAAGGCGATCAGCATCGGCCAGAGGTAAGTCTAACACACGAGCAGTATCACGAACAGATGACTTTGCTGCCATTGTACCATAGGTCACAATTTGAGCGACCTGATTTGACCCATATTTTTCGATCACATAGTCCATCACTTTTGATCGACCCTCGTCGTCAAAATCGATGTCGATATCTGGCATACTTACACGATCAGGGTTCAAAAAACGCTCAAAAAGCAAATCGTGCTCAATGGGGTCTATGTTTGTGATTTGTAAACAATAAGCAACCACCGAGCCTGCTGCAGAACCACGCCCAGGCCCCACTGAAACATCTAATGAACGAGCTGCTGCAATCAAATCTTGGACAATCAAAAAATATCCAGGGTATCCTGTGTTTTCAATGACGCTTAATTCAAAATCAATTCTTTCCTGAATCTCTTTTGAAATCTCTCCATAACGAGACTTTGCACCTTGTTGGGTCAGATGCTTTAAGTATTTGTTCTCTCCCCTTTTACCACCATCTTTTTGATCCTCAGCTAAGATAAATTCATCAGGGATGTCAAACTTTGGGAGAAGTACTTCACGCGCCAAAACAATGGGCTCTACTTTTTCGATGATTTCTTGAATATTGTGAATCGCCTCTGGTAGGTCTGAAAACAGTTCGCTCATCTGTTGAGGGGACTTAAAATAGTACTCCTGATTTGGAAGTCCATAGCGATAACCTCGACCTCTTCCAATGGGTGTTGACTGCTTTTCTCCTTCTTTAACACACAACAAAATATCATGCGCATTGGCTTCCTCTTTTTTCAAATAATAGCAACTGTTGGTCGCTATTATTTTAACATTGTGCTTTTTCGCCATTTCAACCAAGGTCGTATTGACTCGTGTCTCATCCTCCTGGTTGTGACGCATAAGCTCGATATATAAATTAGATCCAAAATGCTCTTTCCACCAAAGCAAAGATTCTTCTGCCTGTTGTGCACCAACGTTGAGTACTTTATAGGGCACCTCCCCATAAAGATTCCCTGTCAAAACCATCAAATCGTCTTTGTAATTGAGAATTATATCTCGATCGACACGAGGCACGTAATAAAACCCTTTGGTGTGGGCAATGGATGTCAGTTTTGCAAGGTTGTGATAGCCTTTTTTGTTTTTTGCAATCAATACAATTTGATGCCCATCATCCCTGTGTGAGCGGTCAAGATGATTTTTACAGACATTGAGCGTAATGCCAATAATTGGTTTGATTGGCTTTCCCTCACCATCTTCGATAGATTTATTGTGTTGACTGACTGCTTTCACAAAATGAAAAGCCCCCATCAAGTTGCCAATGTCTGTGATTGCAACTGCTGGCATGTTCATCGCTACTGCTTCTTCAACAAGTTTTTGGACAGAAATAGTTGACTGAAGCACCGAAAACTGTGTGTGAGTATGTAAGTGGCAAAACGGAAGAGTTTCAACCTTAGATTCGTCTGACTTGGTTTCTGGCTTCTGTGGTGACTGTAGTGCTGCAGTTTCTTTATGAAGGTTTCGGTGTTCTAGCCCAACAAATGGAACAACGTCAGTATAGGTCTTCTGGATATCTTGCGTGGACTGTTGCAACTCATTGAGAGTAAATTTATTTTGCCGAATCAATTCGAGAAAAGCTCTTGTGGTGGCTTCTACATCTGCAGTCGCATTATGTGCCTCATCGAAAATATCATTGAACAAAAAAGCATATAACTCATTGAGGGTTGGCAACTTAAATTTCCCTCCTCTACCACCTGGGAGCTGACACATGGCAGCAGTGTCTTCAGTACATGTATCTAAAATCGATTTTGTCGTGAGAATGTTCTCTTTTCCCAACCGCAACAACTCAGCACCCATGATGTTGAGGTCAAATTTTAGATTGTGTCCAACCAAAAATTCAGCCTTATCAACAACTTCAACAAACGATTCAACCACCTGTTGAATAGCAACCCCATCTCTAGTGGCGAGATCTGTGGAGATCCCATGATACTTTTCAGACTCAAAAGGGATATCAAAACCATCAGGTATAACAATAAAGTCGTCATGGGAAATCATACGCCCGTCCGATGCATGCAATTGCCATGCAATTTGAACACAACGTGGCCAATTGTCACTGTCTGAAAGAGGGGCATCCCAGTTGGCAGGTAATCCCGTTGTCTCAGTGTCAAAAATCAAATACATCTATATCCCTTAAAGCTGGATAAAAATAAATAACTCAGCCTCCAAAACACCATAGAAAAAGTAGAAGTTATTAACGTTTGTGGATTTCTAAAAAAAATGTACATTTGCCCCTCATTAATAACAGAGGTTTAGGACCTCACAAATTAATATGATATGCCAGTACGTATTCGTTTACAAAGACACGGAAAAAAAGGAAAACCCATCTATTGGATCGTCGCAGCGGACTCTCGCACTAAAAGAGACGGTCGATATCTCGAAAAACTAGGACTATACAATCCAAACACACTGCCAGCCTCTGTTGAGCTCAATCTGGATCGTGCTGTGGATTGGCTCCAAAAAGGTGCGCAACCTTCTCACACTGCTCGCAATTTGCTATCCGAACAAGGTGCAATGCTCAAAAACCACCTGATCAATGGTCTAAATAAAGGTGCCCTAACGAAAGACGATGTGAATGCCAAGTTTGAAGCGTGGGTCAATGAAAAAGAAGGTAAAAACGAAGTGCTGAAGAAAAAAATTGACGCCGACGCTGAGAAGGCACGTGCTGCTGCAATTGCTGCAGAAAAAGAAGTCAGTATCAAGCGTAAAGAAGCTGCTGCTGCGCAAGCAAAAGCGCAAGAAGAAGAAGCTGCTGCTGAAAACGAGAATGCCCAAACTGATGATGCTCCAGCGCAAGAGGTACAAGAAGCTGAAACTTCTGAACCACTTACTGAAGAAACGCCTGCTGAGGAAGCAACCCCTGCATCAGAAGAACAAAAAGAAGAAGCACCAGCTGAAGAAACTGAAACTGCTGAAGAAACGCCTGCTGAGGAAACACCTGCTGAGG
>DJCM01000029.1:4089-5437 GCA_002430545.1 Flavobacteriaceae bacterium UBA5950 | reverse complement strand
CCTGCTGAGGAAGCAACCCCTACAGCAGAGGAACAAAAAGAAGAAGCACCAGTTGAAGAATTTGAAACTGCTGAACCAGCTGCTGAAGCTCCCGCTGAGGAAGCTAGTAAACAGGAAGCTGCTGAAGACAGCAAATCTGAATAGCAAATACAGTATAAAAATTCATGCGTAAAGAAGACTGCTTCTTTTTAGGAACAGTTGTCGCCAAATACAGTTTTAAGGGCGAAGTGTTGATCAAACTCGACACAGACGAACCTCAACAGTATTTATCATTAGCATCTTTTCTTTTAGAACAAAAGACAGGGTTGGTACCCTACTTCACAACAGCTGTTAAGCTACATAAAACACAACTCCTACGCGTATCGATTGAAGAAGTAGATTCTGAACAACAGGCCAATGAACTGATTGGCAAATCAGTATACTTACCACTCGATCAATTGCCTTCCCTGAATGAAGACCAGTTTTACTATCATGAAATCATTGGTTTCGAAATCGTTGATACCACACTCGGTTCGGTTGGAACAATTATAAATGTCAATGATGCCAATTCACAAGTGTTGTTAGAAGTCGATCATATGAACAAAAAAATATTAATCCCTTTGGTCGATGAACTAATCCATAAAATCGACAAAGAAAAAAAACAGCTCCACCTATCTATTCCCGACGGTCTTCTTAACTTTGACACCTAAAGGATGATGAGAAAACTGTTTTTTGTGTTGATTTTTGTGACCACTAGTCATGCGCAAGATACCCTTGACCTGAAAGAGGTTGTCATAAAATCTCCTTTACTCTTGTTTGAAGAAAGTTCTCTACCATTATCGATAAGCTCCTGGTCAACCAATGGGCATTTTCGTTCCATCGAACAAGAGCTCAACAATGTGCCAGGTGTATGGCTTACAAACACAAGTAATGCAGCGCAAGATTATCGGATTGCCATACGAGGCTTTGGCTCTCGTGCTTCCTTTGGCGTTAGAGGAATTCGAATTTTGTTGAATGGCATTCCCCAAACAACCCCCGATGGTCAGAGCCAAATCGATCACTTACCATTGCATCTCGTTCGACAAAGTGAGGTAATTCGTGGTCCTGCAGGTTCTCGACACGGAAATGCTGCTGGTGGCGTACTTTCGTTTTTTACGATCGATAATAACTCCGATAAGTCAAGCATCCGCTTGCAGCACGGCAGCTTTGGTTTGTTGAATTCAGACGCTACGATCAATCAAAATCTATCCGATCATTCCTCCATCATTGGATCGTTAAATTATCAAAAAATGGATGGATTTCGCAATCATGCTGGCTTTGAAAACAAAAGTACTTTTGTCAAATTCAATCTACAAAAAAGCAAAGCAGC
>DJCM01000029.1:0-3747 GCA_002430545.1 Flavobacteriaceae bacterium UBA5950 | reverse complement strand
CGATGAAGTCAGTGTGAGCAGATCACAAGCACGCAAAAAAAATGAAACCTATGCAGCAGGGGAAAGCGTTCGTCAATCTCAAATGGCATGGAAATACAAAACCCCATTTCGAGGTGGAGAACTGGAATCAACCCTTCACTATAGCCCAAGGCTCTTCGATGGAAAACTGCCATTTGAAAACGGTGGCTTGGTCAACTTAAATCGAGACTTTTATGGTGGTACCATCCTTTATCGTTCCTCATCAGATAGTCGTTATATCAAAGGGGTTATAGGTCTTGACTTTCAAAATCAGAGAGATCATCGGAAACGATATGTCAATCTTTTAGGTGCAAAAGGCGATCAGACAATGAATCAGATTGAGCGTTTTAATGCAGCAAGCGCATTTGGGATTTGGTCCATTGCAGTTGGGAAATCTATTTTTGATTTTGGTCTTCGATATGACAGTAATTTGGTTGCTTTGGACGATCGTTTTGAGAGTAGTGAAGAAACATATCGTCGTCAATTTAGCCGTTGGTCTCCTCATGTAGGTTTTTTATGGAAGATGAATCAATCGTCAACATGGTTTCTGTCGTTGGGTTCTGGGTTTGAGCTGCCTGCGCTCAGTGAACTATCAGCCAATCCTTATGGCAATGGATTTAATCCAGATTTAAAACCCATGGTTTTTAATGGTTTGGATTTTGGGTTTAGACATAAGAAAGCCTCTTTCCGTTGGGAGGCAGTTGCCTTTTACACAACAGCAAGTAACGAATTGATTCGCTATGAGATGGAGGGCTATCCTGGTCAGAATTTTTACAGAAATCTTGGCGAATCAACTCGCTATGGAATTGAGGTGGATGCTTCGCTCTACGCTCATAAAAATCATTTGCTTCAAGTTGGTTTGTCTATCGCTTCCTATCGATTTGATGATGGGGGAACAGAAAAAACCCTTCCAGGCGTACCTTCAAGCACTGCAAACTTGGGATGGACCTACAAGAATAATGGTTGGAAAGTACTAATTGATGGGTGTTTTGTGGGAGAGTATTTTGCAGATAATTCCAATACTGTTGGTATTGACCCTTATGGTCTTGCTCATATGGAGATACACAAACAGTTTTATTTGGAAAGTGCTTTTGTCGAACTTGGCTGTTCTGTCTTCAACCTAACAGACACACACTATTTTGACAATATTCGAATCAATGCATTTGGGGGTCGGTTTTACGAACCAGCTGCTGGCAGACATATTCTTTTTTCACTCAAAACAGTGTTTGAGTAAGACCAATTATTCTTTTTTCTTTTTGTACACGTGTGGGTTTTCTCTCACTCCTTTTTTAAACAATTTTCGCAATCCCATTCGCAGTGTAGAATCTATTTTTAAGATTTCATTTTTAATGATTTGATGTGGCCAACCCCTGAAAGTTGTGACATGAAATCGATCCTTTTCACGAAGTGGGTCTGGTGAGAAGTAATAGTTGGAAACACAGTTTATTGCTTGATCTACCTGCACAGGACGAACAGCATGCCATGACCCTTGGTGGGTCGCCATTACAACAAGGCGGTTGAATCTTGAAAGAATTACAGTTGGTTCTCCTTTCAAGCCATCAGGCCAAAGCTCCAAATCGCCCCCATAGTGGTCTTTCCAATTTGGGTTGACGTAATAAAGCAAATTTAAAACACGCCAACTATTGTGATCTTTATCATGGGATTTGTCAAGATGTGGGTTTAAAAACTGTCCTTTTTTCATTGTTCAAATTCCACCTGCGTAAAGATTTGTATCTGGCTCTAGCTTATCAATCCCGCAGATGGACTGGATAAGTGAAACAACCTCGGTATCCTGAAAGGCATAGATAGCTTGCTCTAACAAAGGGTTATGCTGATCCATTTGTACAGCGATATGCTTGTGCTCGCGTAAACTTTTATTGCGTTTCATCTCTACTAGAAGTGGAAAAGCACGATGAATCTCTTTGGCGATATCGATGGGTAGTAAATCATCTACAAAAAAATAGCCTATTCCACTTTTTGTTGCTTCATACTGTTTTTTGACTTGTTGCTGTTGTTGCTTAAGCTGTGATAAAACAAGCGCTGCAAGAGATTTTTGGTATGCGTTGCGTTAGCCATGATTAGGTGTTAGTTTCAGATGGAAAGTGAATTTGTAAATTTTCTAAAATTATGGAATAAAACAAACAATAAAAAACCCTCGAAAAAATAATGAGGGTCTTTAAGTAAGCCTTATTGATTTGTTTTCGAAACAATCGCTGGTTTTACTGAAAAGTATGAAATGTTGTAGAAACACTAAAAAATAAACTTTCTAAAACGAATTTATTTTTAAAAATCCGAATGATCCATTGTCAACTGCTACAACAGCTTCATTTTCATTAGTTAATGTTATTGCTTCACCAGCCCAATCTCCTCCCTCAGTATCGAAATAAATATTTTGCCATTCAACCTTACCACTTTCACTAAACTTGATTAAGTATACAACCCATTGATTTGAAGAAGTTCCATTTGAATCACAATACGCATTATAATTTTCATACTCATCTCCAGATCCAGCAACAATAATACACCCTCCATCATTAGTGCCTTTTATATCCCAAGTTTCGTCGTGTATATATTTCGGGTCAAATCCTCTTGGGTTTCCCACTTTAGATTCCCAAATTTTATCGCCATTAAGATTAATTTTCATAGTGTAGGTATCCCAATTTTCTGTATCAGAAAGAGTGTGCCCCGTTAGGAAAATATTACCATCTAGGTCAATATCCATTCCGAAATTATGATCACTTTGTGTCCCACCATAACTTTTACTCCAAATAACATTTAATGAAGTATCCATTTTTAAAAGAACATAATCATTAGCTTCATCACTCAATCCGCTTACAAAAAAATAATTGTTGTAAACTTCAATTCGATACGCTTGTGCTAAATATTCATTTAGTGATTTTGTTTGTATTAAATTGCCTGTTTCACTCAAGACGGATATTGCAGCTTGACCTTCTGTAAAAAAAGTGTTTTGACTATCAATGGCATTATTGTATCCTACTGCTATAAGCTCATTTTGATATTCAACAATATGCTCAAATGCATCTGACCCACCCAAATCAAAAGTTTTTGAACTGATAATTTCTCCTGAGGATTTTTCAAGTTTAATTATAGCGCTATTTTCGTCTAATGCACCAACTACAAGGTACGCGTCATCAGACTCAATTACTGCATTACCTAAATTACTTTTCAGTTGACCAATTTCTTTCGACCATAATAAATCGCCAGCATTATCTGTTTTTATGACTAATATTTTTGAGCTTGGAATATACCCTGTTTCACCTACTTGCAAAAAACCCCCACCAATACAACTCATGATAAAATGTCCGTGAGACTCCTCACCGCTACCATTATATCTTTTGAACCATGAGGGTTTAGGTGCATTTTCATTTAATTCCAAACCACAAGAATCTATGTTTAAATTGTCCGCATTGTCGTTAATGTTAGAGTTACATGAAACAATTAAGCAAAGTCCTGCAATAAATAAAAAAATTAATTTTCTCATTAAGCGTTAGGTATAGTCAAAGCTACCAAAAAAATATCCCCAAAAACAATAAATTATTCTTGAGGATAATCGTACACCCCATTGCACTATTTTCAAAAACAAACACTTAAACTTTTAAACAGCTTTTTAGAGTCTTCTTAAAAAAAATCAAACCTAAATTGCGTTCGATTTTTAAGCGCCTAACGGCGCTGGTTTTAAATACAGGGCTGCTTTTAGCAGCCCCTTAA
>DJCM01000008.1:37439-41261 GCA_002430545.1 Flavobacteriaceae bacterium UBA5950 | reverse complement strand
TACCATAAATAATTATACAAAATGAACATATTTATTATAAAATGTTTGCGTTTCGGGCTCTTACAGTTGAAAATTTTAATATTTAATTCACCTCAAATTTTAGTTATCAAGATAATCAATCATGATTTAGTGCTGGATGGTATCGATAAACAAATTTTAGACCATCTAGTTGAAAATGCACGTAAACCCATTTTAGAAATCGCAAGAAACATTGGCGCCTCTGGCGCATCTGTACACCAGCGAGTACGCAAAATGGAAGAAGTAGGAATCATTTCTGGAAGCTATATCAAAATCAATCAAGAGAAGTTAGGTTATACAACCCAAGACTTTGTTGGGATTTTTCTCGACAAAGCCACCCATCATACCGATGCTGTAGCGATGTTGGAAGAAATCCCAGAAGTCACCTCATGTTACTATACAACTGGAGATTGGAGTTTGTTGATTAAGCTGAACTGCAAAGGCAATAATCATTTGTCGAGTCTGTTGAGTGGCAAAATTCAAAACATAACAGGAGTTTTACGAACAGAAACCTACATCTGACTCAAACAACTAATAAACCGGCAAATTCCAACTGATTAAGTCTAACTAACGACGCTGGTTGACACGCAATGCCAAATAAATGAGTGTTGCCAATGAGCCAATCGCTGCAACCACATAGGTTCGGGCTGCCCACTTGAGTGCGTCTTTGGAGGCAACAAGCTCTTGTTGACTAACCATGTTTTTTCGTCTGAGCCAAGCCAAAGCGCGATTACTGGCATCATATTCTACAGGAAGTGTGATAAAGCTAAATAATGTTCCCAAAGCAAACATGGTAACACCTATGCTGGCAATCGTATAGTTTTGAGTGCCCCCAAACGTACCTAGACCAATAATGATGACCCACATGGATAGGTTGGAGGAAATACTCACTACTGGCACTAATAGCGATCGCATTTTGAGCCATTCATAACCTTGGGCATGTTGCACAGCATGACCACATTCGTGTGCTGCGACTGCAGCGGCAGCAGCATTGCGCTCATTGTAAACACTCTCACTGAGGTTGACTGTTTTTTTCATGGGGTTGTAATGGTCGGTCAAACTTCCTTTAACAGACACCACTTTCACATCTCTGATGCCGTGATCAGATAGCATCTTTTCAGCGATCTCTGCACCAGACATGCCATTGCGTAATTGCAGTTTTGAATAGGTTTTAAATTTCGATTTCAGTCGGCTGCTCACAAACATGCTCAGCCCAGCAAAAATGAAGAGAAGTAAGTAATATTCTCCTCCGATACCATAATAATAGCCCATAATTTTTTTTTCAATATACTACAAAAATACTGCCAAGTAAAGTCAGGCTGTCATAACGACATAAGGTTTTTCAATTTCTGAAATTCTTATTCTTTGCCTTTAAAAATATATACCAAAATTGTAAAGACTAAAATGCCAGTTACAATATTGGCAAGAACAATCGACAAACTGTTGATTCTCAACCCATAAACAAACCAAAGGCATATGCCAATAAACATGATCGTATACATTCGCAGTGACAAATCCTTAGTCTGTTTGGTCTTCCAAACCTTAATGACTTGGGGTAAAAATGCAAAGGTTGTACAAACAGCTGCAATGAATCCTATAATTTCATTTTGATCGATCATCAAATAACAATATTCACGATTTTCTTTGGTACAACAATCACTTTTTTGATGGCTTTCCCATCAATGTATTGCGCTGTACGCTCGTCGGTAAGTGCAGCTTTTTCAATGTCCTCCTTCGATGCCTCTGCATCTAGGTCAATTGTAAAGCGCATTTTGCCATTAAAGCTAATGGGGTAGGTAATTTGTGTCTCTTTCAAATGTGAAGCATCGGCAAGGGGGTATGGCTGGTCGAACAATGATTGTGTGTGACCTAGTTTTTCCCATAATTCTTCGCAAATATGTGGTGCAAATGGAGCGAGTAACAATGTCAGTGGCTGCAAGATGCCCCTGTGGTTGCACTTGGCAGAAGTGAGTTCATTTACACATATCATAAAGGCACTCACTGCTGTGTTGAGTGAAAACTGTTCGATATCGTTCGTTACTTTTTCGATTGTTGCATGAAGTGATTTCAACATGGCAGGTGATGGCTGCTCATCAGAAACGACAAACTGCTGATCGTTTTGAAACAGTCTCCAAAATTTGTTCAAAAACCCTGACACTCCAGAAATACCAGCTGTGTTCCAAGGTTTGGCTTGTTCGATTGGACCTAAAAAGAGTTCATACATCCGAAGAGTATCTGCTCCATAC
Organism: Flavobacteriaceae bacterium UBA5950; assembly: GCA_002430545.1. Taxonomy (GTDB): domain Bacteria; phylum Bacteroidota; class Bacteroidia; order Flavobacteriales; family Flavobacteriaceae; genus UBA724. The sequence goes on along the minus strand of DJCM01000008.1, from coordinate 38,997 downwards.
TGATCGCAGATATCATCAGGGTTGACAACATTATACTTGGATTTTGACATTTTTTCGATTTCTCTTTTAGCAATCAATTGCCCTTCTTGTAATTCAAATGTTGCTTGAGCAAACTCAGGACGCCACTCATGGAGTCGATCGTGTGCAACCACATTACTGGTATCAATGTAGGTTACATCAACATGAATGGGCTCTACAGTCTGTCCTTCAATCAATCCAGCAGACAGGTAGGTTTGCGTCCCCGTTTTTCGATAGATAAAAGCACTCTCTCCCAAAATCATCCCTTGATTGATCAGTTTTTGAGCGTATTCATCCATTGGTACATAACCCAAATCAAAAAGAACTTTTTGCCAAAAGCGTGAATACAGTAAATGGCCCGTTGCATGTTCACTTCCACCCACATACAAATCAACCTTGCCCCAATAATCGAGTTTGTCTCTATCTGCAAAAGCATTTTGATTGTTTGCATCTGTGTAGCGATTGAAATACCACGAGCTCCCCGCCCATCCAGGCATGGTATTGAGCTCTAAAGGGAAGACATTTTTTTCATCGATCAGACGAACAGGAACAACTTTCTCTTTGGTTTCATCCCAAGCCCAATCAACTGCATTCCCAAGTGGTGGTGCACCTGTTGGTGTGGGTAGATATTTTTCAACCTCTGGGAGGGCAAGCGGCAAACAATGTTCTGGAAGTAAATGTGGAATCCCATTCTTGAAATAAATTGGTATTGGTTCACCCCAATAACGCTGGCGACTAAAAACAGCATCCCTCAAACGGTATTGGATTTTGGCAGTGCCAGAGCCTATCTTCTCAAGTTGTTTGATTGCTGCTTGGGTAGCCTCTGAAACATTGAGTCCATTTAGAAAATCAGAGTTTGCAATGCGCGTTTCACCTTTTTCAGTATGCGCAGCATCAGTAATTTCTACCCCCTCAAATATATTTGTAATGGGGATGTCGAAATGCTTGGCAAATTCAAAGTCTCGCTGATCTCCACATGGCACTGCCATTACAGCACCAGTACCGTAGCCAGCAAGAACATAGTCTCCAATCCAAATGGGTACTTTTTTTCCACTCAAGGGATGAATGGCATAGCTCCCTGTAAAAACACCCGTGATGTTCTTGACATCCGACATTCGATCTCTTTCCGATCGATTGGCGCTTTGTTTAACATAGCGATTGACTTCAGCTTTGTGATGAGAAGTGGTGATGCGATTTACCAAATCGTGTTCGGGTGCTAAGGTCATAAAGGTTACCCCATATAAGGTGTCGGGACGTGTGGTAAAGACTTCAATTTCAGCATCGTGATTATCGACTGTAAAACGAACAGTTGCGCCAACAGAACGCCCGATCCAGTTGCGTTGCATTTCCTTAAGTGGCTCGGGCCAGTCAATGCTGTCTAAGCCATTGAGTAAGCGTTCGGCGTAGGATGATATTCTCATCATCCATTGCTTCATTTTTTTTTGTTCGACAGGATAGCCTCCTCGTTCAGATACACCATTGACAACCTCATCATTGGCAAGTACTGTCCCCAGCTGTGGACACCAATTGACTTCAGATT
>DJCM01000008.1:23838-37133 GCA_002430545.1 Flavobacteriaceae bacterium UBA5950 | reverse complement strand
AGACAAGGATGACCATTGGTCAGCAGTGAGTGAAGTGGTGTCTTCGTCGCAATGCGCTGAAAGGTTTTCGGTACCATGCGCAGCGAGGTGATTGATGAGCTCATCAATGGGTCTGGCTTGATCTGTTTTGCTATCATACCAAGCATTAAAAAGCTGCATAAAAATCCACTGTGTCCAGCGATAATAGGAAGCGTCTGAGGTGCGAAACTCCCGACCCCAGTCAAAAGAAAACCCCAATCGATCGAGCTGTTCTCTATAACGATTGATGTTTGTTTCGATCGTCTTTGCAGGGTGCTGACCAGTTTGGATCGCATACTGTTCGGCTGGTAATCCAAAAGAATCATAACCCTGAGGGTGTAAGACATTATAACCCTTATGCCTTTTGTAACGAGCAACAACATCACTGGCAATATAACCCAAAGGGTGACCCACGTGCAGCCCTGCCCCTGATGGATAAGGAAACATATCCATCACATAATACTTTGGTTTATCGGATGGAAACTTTGCGGAAAAGGTGTGGTTGGATGCCCAAAAGGATTGCCACTTTTTTTCAATCGATTGAAATGGATATGCCATTGTCTGGTGTTGTGAGGCAAAAATACCAAAATTATAAGACGAAAACGCACAAACGATCATTCGACTATCCATACGTTTTTGTAATTTTAAGCCCTAATGTCAAAACAACCACATCAATATCAAAAAAGACGTGCCGTTCGTTCCTATTTTGGCATTGTATTTAGCGTGAGTTTGATTTTGTTTGTCGTTGGCGTTTTGAGCCTACTTTTACTCAATGCTCGACAGGTGTCTCAACATGTAAAAGAACAAATTGTACTCACGATATTTATCGATGATAATGCTAAAGAAGTAGAGGTAAGCCAGTTGGAAACAATGCTCACGCTTGCTCCATTTAGCAGGTCGGTTGTATATATTTCAAAAGAACAAGCAGCCACAGAACACAGCGCAGATATCGGAGAAGATTTTATGGATTTTTTGGGATTTAACCCTCTTAAAGATGCGATCGACCTGCGACTCAAGGGCGACTATGTTACCACCCATAGAGTCGATAGCATCAGTGCTTTTTTAGCTGAAAAAACATTTGTGAGTGATATTGTTTACGATCGACCACTTGTCAACTTGCTCAATGAAAACATCGAAAAAGCACGCTTACTTCTGTTGGGGTGTTGTTTGTTTTTTTTGGTACTCTCTATAATTCTCATTCACAACTCAATTCGCTTATCGATTTATGCCAAACGAATGATTATTAAAACCATGCAACTGGTTGGTGCTCGGAAACGTTTTATAAGAGGGCCTTTTATTCGAACCTATTTGGTGTTGGGTATCATCAGCGCCTTCATTGCTTGTGTGGGCGTTTGGGCATTGGTACTCAACTTGCAAAACTACCTTACTGGTATCGATATGTTGATGGATCAACAAACATTACTGATGAGTTTTTCGGCTGTATTTTTATTGTCCATGTTCATCAGTTCGATTAGTGCTCGTTTGGCAACACAACGTTATTTAAATCTAAAAACCCAATCTTTGTATTGATGAAAAACAAAAAAGAATTTATTTTTTCGAAAAAAAACTACAGGCTCATGCTCATTGGCTTGGGTGTCATTGTTTTAGGATTTATTCTCATGATCGGAGGTGGTAGCAAAGACCCTGATGTGTTCAATCCTGACATCTTTAATTTTAGGCGTATTCGACTTGCTCCTGCCCTTGTCCTCATTGGTTTTGGCATCGAAATATCTGCTATTTTGAGTTCTTTTGAAAACACAAAAAAGCACTCTTAATTATGTCTGTAATCGAAGCCATAATTTTAGGTATTATTCAAGGGCTTACCGAATTTTTACCTGTCTCGTCAAGTGGTCATTTAGAGCTGGCACAAACCCTGTTTGGAAATCAAAACAAGACAGACGAAAATTTGATTTTCACTATTGTTGTCCATGGCGCAACAGCGCTTGCAACACTAGTTGTTTTTCGTGACGACGTTTGGGAAATCATTCGTGATTTGTTTCGATTTTCCAATAACAAATCGACTCAATTCAGTCTTCAAATCATTCTATCAATGATCCCAGCTGCCTTGGTTGGGTTTTTTTTTGAAGAGGCTATTGGAAGTTATTTTTTTGGAAACATTCTCCTTGTAGGACTGATGCTATGGGTGACTGCAGCATTTCTTTATATCGCAGATAAACCATCAGAAAATCTGAAACAAATATCCCTTTCCAAAGCTTGGTGGATTGGCGTTGCACAGGCCTTTGCAATTCTTCCTGGTGTTTCGAGAAGTGGTGCGACCATTGCCACGAGCTTGCTCTTGGGTGTTGCTAGAGACAAAGCTGCTCGGTTTTCATTCCTGATGGTTGTTCCACTTATTTTGGGAAGTATGGTGAAAAAAGTTTTGGATTGCGGACTTGCGCAAGAAAGCCTCTCTCTAGGATCAGTGATCGCTGGGTTTATTGCTGCCTTTGTCAGTGGGTATCTTGCTTGTCAGTGGATGATTTCGCTAGTCAAGCGATCTAAGTTGCGCTATTTTGCCTACTACTGCGCAGCTGTTGGAACCATTGCAATTGTGACTTCTCAACTGTGATGTATGAACTAGATGATTTTCAAAATGGACAAGTCATCCTTGTCAACAAACCCTTGGAATGGACATCCTTTCAGGTGGTCAATAAAATCCATTGGCTTATGCGAAAACGATTTGATATTAAAAAAATAAAAGTGGGACATGCAGGCACTTTAGATCCTTTGGCGACTGGACTATTGCTTGTTTGTACAGGAAAAAAAACCAAGCAAATTCAAGATCTAATAGCGACTGATAAGACCTATACTGGCACGATTTTTCTTGGTGCAACCACTCCTTCCTATGACCTCGAGACAGAAGTCGTTCCTCAGTCTGACCCCACAAAGTTGACTGAAGAAGATATCAAGCATGCCACAAGACGATTTGTTGGAAATATCCAACAAAAACCACCCCTGTTTTCTGCGATCAAGCGCAAGGGTAAACGCCTCTACGAACACGCAAGAGCTGGTGAACAAGTTGAAATCAAAAGCCGGGAGGTGATTGTTTATGACTTTGAAATCACCAACATTACTCTTCCGAATGTGGCCTTTAGAATTCGTTGTGGTAAAGGCACATATATACGATCGATCGCACATGACTTTGGGCAAGCTCTTGGGGTTGGTGGCTATCTCAAAAGCTTATGCCGTACAGCCATAGGCAACCACAATCTTTCCGATTCGATTACGATAGAAACATTTGAAAAAAACCTCTATGCCTGATCATGAAAAAAATCGTTGCCCCTGGTGTGAAGCCCAGCCTGATTATAAAATCTATCACGATACCGAATGGGGAGTGCCCATTTATGACGATGAAAAGCTTTTTGAAACTCTCCTTCTTGAGACTTTTCAAGCTGGCCTCAATTGGTTGACAGTACTTCGTTAAATAGAGAATTTTCGCAGGGCCGTCGACAACTTTGATGCGCAAAAGATCGCACGTTATGACAAGAAGAAAATAGAAGCATTGTGTAGCGATCGTGGAATTATTAGCAATCGACTTAAAATCAAAGCTGCAATCTATAACGCACAAATGTTTGTAAACATACAGCAATCAAAGCTTTCTTTTGGTGAGTTTTTGTGGTCGTTTGTCGTTCATCAACCCATTCAAAACACATATCAGACAATCGATCAGGTACCCTCAACAACAGCATTGTCCGATCAGATGAGTTTATCTCTCAAAAAACATGGATTTAAGTTTGTTGGAAGCACGATTGTCTATGCACATATGCAGGCAACAGGGATGGTAAATGACCACTTGGTCAGCTGTTTTCGGTACAAAGAGGTAAAGAAGTTAGGACAAATAAGTCAAGAATTCCGATCTGGGAATTGATTCTGCACCCATGCTGGCAAGGTGTTGTGTCGGCACTTGACAGTCGATTAGCTCGTACTTGTTTTTTTTGAGTTCTTTGGCAAGTGAAATCAGGGCAACCTTACTGGCATTATTGGCTTTTGAAAACATACTCTCGCCACAGAACACAGTTCCTAAGTCAATACCATACAGACCCCCCACAAGAACGCCTTCCTCCCATACCTCAACAGAGTGGGCATGCCCTTGGGTGTGAAGAGTTGAGTAAACTTCCATAAGTCCAGGGGTGATCCAAGTGCCATTTTGTCCAAAACGTTTGACTTTTGCACAGGCTTCTACAACATCGTCGAAAGCCTTATTGAAAGTCACTTCAAACTGTTTTTTTCGCAGGACTGCGCGCATGCTTTTTGAGATTTTGACTTTATCTGGAAACAGGACCATCCGAGGGTCTGGGCTCCACCAGAGTAGAAAGTCGTCAGATTCAAACCATGGAAAAATACCTTTACGATAGGCGAGCATGACTCGCTCGGGTTTCAAATCTCCCCCAACAGCAACAATCCCTTCATCAGAGGCTTGTTCTGGCGAAGGAAACAATAAAGCATCGGTCAAACGATACATAATTAAGCCTATTTAAAAAGGCAAGTCGTCTGGTGCCTCTGTATTGGTGTTTTCAGCAGGGTCGAATGGTGGTGGTGGGGGTTCTGGTGTTCCCGACTGCTCTAAAGATTCGATTCGCCAGCCTTGAATAGAATTAAAGAACTTTGTCTCTCCTTGTGGACTTTGCCACTCTCGCCCACGCAAATTAATGCCAACCTTCACTCGATCATTTTCAGAAAAAGAATTGAGCAAGTCACATTTGTCTTGCACAAACTCCAACAATAAGTGTTGTGGGTATTGCTCTTCAGTGGTTACAACAAGCTCACGCTTTCGAAAACCATTGCTTCCATATTCTTTGGTTTCGTATATGTGTTTGATACGTCCTAAAACTTCCATAAAGATTTGTTTCGATACAAACAAAACTACATATTTTGTGTTTGAAAACATTATTTAAAATCAATTATCTTAGTTGGCAAATGAAAACTCCTGCTTTCTATTTGAAATCACAGTCCCGATTGGTCATTCTTATCCTATTGTCTGCCACAGTTGCGTTGATTCTTTGGAGCCTTTTTCGACTGGTCAAACAAACCGAAATCGATGAACGTCAAAGAATGGAAGTTTGGGCGCTTGCCCAAAAACAGTTTGTAAAAGACATTGACCTAAACGACGACGTGGATCCTTTAATTTTTGAAGTGCTCACAAGTGAAAATAGTATCCCCATGATTGTCGTTGATGAAGATGATAAGATCATTTCATTCAATAACATCAACTCTCAAGGTGCGCTTCTCAACGACTCTTTGCTCCTCAAAAACACTTTAGAAAATTTAAAAAAACAAAATGACCCCATCGAAATTGTTTTTGAAAATGCTGTGAATCAACGCATGTACTATGGGCAATCGGCTACGCTCGAAAAACTAAAATTGTACCCAAGTGCTTTGCTGTTGCTTTTATTGACCATTGGTGCTTTGGTGTATTTTTATTTACGTACGTCTCAAATTGCTGTTCAAAATAAACTTTGGACAGGCATGGCCAAGGAAACTGCCCATCAATTGGGAACACCCTTATCATCACTCATGGGATGGGTTTCGATATTGAAATCTAAAGGAATAGAAGAAAAAATCACGACGCCCATGGAGGCTGACCTGAAGCGTTTGGAAACCATCACCAATCGATTTTCTAAAATTGGTTCTCTTCCTGTCAAAACAGATACCGATATTGTCAGTAGCTCTCGCGAAGTGTTTGATTATCTTTCTGGAAAAGCCAGTCAAGGAATCGAATTTAAATTTAACGCCAGTGCTACTAAAATCAATCTGACTGTGAACAAGGAACTCTATTGTTGGGTAATTGAAAACCTCCTCAATAATGCCATTGATGCTGTTGTGGGAAAAGGAACGATTGAACTCTCAATCGCTGATGAAAAAGATAAAGTACTCATCCACGTAATTGACAATGGGAAGGGCATTCCAAAGCAGTTGGTCAATCGTATCTTTCAGCCTGGCGTGACAACAAAAAAGAGAGGCTGGGGACTGGGATTATCATTATGTCGAAGAATTATTGAAGACTACCACCAGGGGAGTATTCAAGTGCGCTCAACAGCAGAAAATAAAGGGACACATTTTGAAATCGCTCTACAGATGTAAGCTAAATTTTCGATCTGATTTTTTTCGAAAGTGAAATAAAATCTTCTTCCTGCATCTTTACTTTGGTTTGAAAGCTCATATCAGTCATCTGATGAATGGGGATCAGATGAACATGAGCGTGAGGTACTTCCAATCCTACTACAGCCATGCCTACTCTTTTGCAGGGGACTGCTTGCTCAAGCGCAGCTGCAATTCGTTTTGAAAACTGCATCAGGTGTATATAGATTTCTTGGTCTAGGTCAAACAGCTTGTCAACTTCTTGTTTTGGAACACATAATGTATGACCAACAGCATTGGGATTAATATCCAAAAAGGCATAACAATGCTCATCCTCATCAATTTTATATGAGGGAATTTCACCATTGATAATTCTGGTAAAAATAGAAGGCATAGTTATCTGTTGATTGATAAAATTTCAAACTTCAACACCCCATTTGGTACAATGACTTCAGCAATATCACCAACACTGGTTCCCAAAAGACCCTTGCCAATGGGAGAGCTCACTGAAATTTTCCCAGTCTTAATATCTGCTTCACTCTCAGCAACCAAAGTATAGGTCATTTCCATATTGTTGGCTACATTCCGGATGTTTACAGTTGAGAGTACATGAACCTTGGAGTCATCGAGTTGAGATTCGTCAATCACTCTTGCGCTGGCTAGCGTTGCTTCTAGCTTTGAAATTTTTAACTCAAGAAGCCCTTGCGCTTCTTTGGCTGCATCATACTCAGCATTCTCGCTCAAGTCACCCTTGTCGCGAGCCTCTGCAATTGCCTGTGATGCTTTTGGTCGCTCAACATCTTTCAAATGGTTGAGTTCATCACGAAGTTTTTTTAGCCCCTCGGGCGTATAGTAAGAAACCGCACTCATAGTTTTGATTTTAGAATGAAAAAATCCCAAAGGCTGGGATATAATGCAAATATACAAAAAATCTATTTTTTTGGCGTAATTTGTAGCAAAAATGAAGTGGTTAGCATGTGTTGTTTTCTTGTGTGTATTGGGATGTAAAAGTGATCCGATACAGCAAAACCCTTACCTCAATAATTTACCACCTTTTGAATTTGAGCTCAGCCTCGATTTACCTCTCTATGATGGTCTTCGATTTGCTGGTGGATCTATCACTATAAGTCAGTTGGGAGTGAAAGGAGTACACCTCTACAACCTCAATGGTTCTCAAATTTTAGCATGGGAAGCAAGTTGTCCCAACCAAATACCTAGCGATTGTTCGAAAACCACAATCAACGACATCATTGTTGAATGCAGCTGCGACGATTCAACCTACAGCCTTGTCACAGGCCAACCACTAACTGATGGCGTTGAATATGGTTTGATCAACTATGGCATTCGTCGTTCTGGCAATTTGGTGCTTATCTATAATTAAAAGCTGATTGTCATTCCAGTCAAAAAATGAAATCCTGCCTGAGGATAATACCCTACCCCCTCTATAGTCGTAATTGAACCAGGGTTGCTCCAATCATCATCATAGGTATAGAAATACCCATTGGATACATATTTTTTATCCAAAATATTATTGAGCAACAGTTGTAAGTGCAAAGACTCACACCAATTGGGAGTCATCTTGTATTGAATATTGATGTCTTGTGTGCTGTATGCCTCTAGCTTCGATAAGGGAGAGTCGATGTTGCCAAGAAACTGCTCCCCAACATATTTGCTGAATAAGCCAATAGATAGCCTCTTTGTTGGATTGTAGTGCAACTGACTGGCACCAACTACATTTGGCGAAAAAGAGAGGTTGGTATTTCCCAAAGATTGCAACTTTGCATCACGCTCAAAAAAGAAATCACGATTCTTATTTTCACTCAGCGATAAATTGGATTGCCATTGCCACTGATCAGAGATTGCCCATTTGAGATCCAACTCTACTCCCAAACGATAACTGCTTCCACTATTGGTTCGGATTGGTGCGCCCACCTCGTCGATTGCCCCTGTTAGAACAAGCTGATTTGTGTAGTCCATAAAGTAGGCATTGGCAACAAACTGTATTGATGACTTGTTATAGCGCCATCCCAATTCAAAATCTGTTAACTCCTCTGGCAAAGGGTTTCCATTTTCGAAATCTGTTCGATTGGGTTCTTTGTGTGCGCGAGCCACAGAAAAATAGAGCTGTTGGTTGGGAGCCATTTGATAAGTAACCCCTGCTTTTGGATTAAAAAAGCCATAGTTTCGATCCACATCAATCGGTACCTGACCTGCTTGCATACCTTTGGCAACATAATCAACCCAACGATATTGAACATCAGTATAAACTGTCCATTGATTGCCAATGGCATGTGTGAGTTTGGCAAACAAGTTTGTATCCTTTTTTTCTCCTTTATTTTCATAAAACCGATGGTTTGGTGATGCCCCCCCAGCGTTTTGCGCCCAAATCAAAGTGCCAAAGTGATCGCCAATATAATTACTGTATGAAAATCCTAGGTTGAGCTTCTGCTTACCTTTTTCAAATGCTGCCATCAAATTGGCAACATAAAAATCATTGTCTAACCATTTTTGAGTGATGTTTTCTGTATCTAATGCATCACTGTTGGGCAATTGCAAATAAGCACTCGAACTATTCCCAGAAAAACTGATATTTTGATCATACCAAAGATCATTGAGTTCTTGATAATATCCTCTTCCGTAGGTGTAGTTTAGCCCTAATGCAAACGACCAATAGGCATTGATCCCCTGCTCCCAATGGAGCTGATAATGATCTTGATTATAATTATCTACTTGATCATCATAAAACCCAATTAGCTTTCCATCGCTGTTATAGTTTTCGCCAGCGGGGTTATAGGTTCGATTGTTTTGCAAAGTCTCTCCATCAATACCAAACCAAGATTGATAGGTGCGCTCAAACCCTCCAAAAGCAAGTGCTTTGATTTGGGTGTTTTGATGCCTAAAAATCCCTTGTAAAAAATAAGATTTTAAATCTGCGCTTGCACGATCAATATAACCATCGGAATCCATTTTGGATAAACGTCCAGACAATTCAAACTGCTTTAATATAAGGCCAGTGGAAAACATGACAGAATGCTTGCGTGTGTTAAAGCTCCCAAAACCATTGGCCAACTGCACATAAGACGACTCTGATATACGATCTGTTGTCAAGTTGATACTTGCACCAAAAGCCCCTGCCCCATTCATCGAAGTTCCAACACCTCTTTGCAATTGTAATGAGCCTACTGAAGAGCCAAAATCAGGAAGATTCACCCAAAATGTGCCTTGCGATTCGGCGTCATTATAAGGGATTCCATTAATGCTGACATTGATGCGAGTGGCATCACTACCACGTACCCGAATACCTGTGTAGCCAATGCCTGCACCAGCATCACTAGTGGAGACTGTGCCAGGAAGAAATTGAAGAAGAATTGGCATATCAACACCTAAATTTCGCTCACTCAATTCTTCTTTTGTAAGATTGCTAAAAGCCATTGGTGTTTCACTGGTCGCTTTCAAAGAAGAGACTGTGACTTCTTTTAAATCAATTGTTGATTGTAAACTATCTCGTTGTTGTTGGGCATGTCCAAAAAACACACAAGAGAACAGTATCAATAGTACATATTTCATTCGTAATCGTTTTATACGAATAAAAGGGGGAATTATTCTGATGGTTAAAAAATTTCCCTTGGCAGCATTACCTGCCCAGGTTCAATGGGTATGATCTCAGCCCTTGTGGACACCCCTTTGAGATGGGGCAAAGATAATAGAATTAATTTTGATGTGTGGTACGCAACAAATCAATGACTTCTTTCACAGGGGTAAACATACTTGATGGTATCGAAACAAATAAGGTGTTCCAAAAAGCCATAGACCCATTCCATAGTCCTGGGTGTTCCATTGATTTTATCGGTTTTCCGTTCAGGGTCTTCGAAACAATAAAATAGGTTGATGGATCGACAAACGCGCGCAAGTCAAATGGATTCTCTTCAAAATCGACCAAACTACAGACCAGCTCGACAGGATTGAAGTGTGTTCCTTGTTGAAAATGTGCAGCTTGTGATGGTTGGCGCAAATCTATTTGTGCTCGCTCTACTATCTGTAAGCGTACACCCATTTCATCTTCTACCCAAAAAGGGCCTCCTCCAGGATCGCCAGTGTTTGGCACCATTCCACAAATACGAATCGGACGATTGAGTCGATCAATAACCTTTTGCTTTCTCAATGCTATGTCATCTTCTTGTATATGCACATGAAACTGTTGATCCAAAAAATGAATCGCCTCTTCCAAAACACCTTCTTCATCAATCGTTCGGAGCAATCGAAAAACCTCTTGTTGTATGTGTAATAGACAACCTCCCAAAACACGCTTATACATACCAGATTCCTCGTGCTGTGCTTGTGGTGAAACATTGTCAATGTTGTTTATAAACACAAGATCTGCATTGATATTGTTCAAGTTTTGAAGCAAAGCACCATGCCCCCCCGCACGAAAAACCAATTGTCCTTGGTCATCTGTAACCAATTGTCCATCAGCATCAATCACAAGGGAATCTGTGGAAGCCTCTTGCACCGAGTAGTCAATATCGGTTGTACAAGCATGGGTACGTTCGAGCGCTAAACAAGCTTCTTTGACATGCTGGTCAAAAGCTTCCTCCAAACCAGGAGAGATCGTAAAATGATGCACAATACGATTATTGACTAGGGCAAATTGGACAGCATACATCAACTGCTCTTCGATGGCAGTTCTCGAGTGTTCCCCATACTTGTGGAAAGGTACAAATGCCTTTGGCTGATTGGCATATTGCTTGACAACAGCTTGTATAAATGCTTGTAAAAAATCGATGCTGTCGCTGGTGGTTTTGTACTCTCTTTCTATTTGCTCTTTCATCGATTCATAAAAAGGAAAATAACGATACCCTTCCAAAAACTGTTTGACTTTAGGGCTGTCTTGATGAGCTTCAAGTGCTTTGACAAAAGCTTGTCTATCCTCAAGCACAAGTGGGGATAAAAAACTAAACATTCGAGTGGCCATTCCTGAAGCTGGGATAAATCGGGCGACTTGAAAATTGCTTGCCGTATCGCTGTAAAGTTTTGCGTAGTACTGTAAGTCTGTGGTGCTAAACTCGATAATTCCATCGTCCAATGTTGCTGGTCGATGAATGTTGCAGTAGGTATTTTGCTGACTGATATTCGCAATCATTGCCTTAGCATTGGCAACAGAAATTCCGCGCTTTTCAAGTTGGTTGGTCTGACTTTTTGAAAACTCAAACATAGGCAAAGTGTGATTGGATGGCGTGTATGGCAGCTTGCAAACGATGTTCTCCCTGTCCTTGAATCAGTTCAAATGTTCGCTTAAAGGAATGAAGTGCTTGTTTAAATGCTGCTAACATCATGTCTCTTTCATTTGGTTTGTCGCGCAAATCATCGGCAACCCAAGGGGTGTCAATATCCAACAAAAGATACAAATCGTAAGTATTATTGACTGCAAAATGATGCAAGTCAGGGTCGCAATAACCATCGAAGTAAACCTCGGAATATATTTTGGTGACAAGCAAATCGGTGTCACAAAACAAAATCGTATCTGTTGTACTCGCTTTTTGATTTTCAAGTCCCATCTGTCCAGCAGCAATGATCGGTAAGTCTTCTTTGGTGCAAATTTCTTTCGTCTGATCCCACTTTTGTTGAAGATATTCGCGTGCATATTCAGGAACCCAATCTGATTTGAAATGCGCTGCCAACTGTTTAGACAGTGTTGTCTTTCCAGTCGATTCTGGACCAAACAAAACTACCTTTTTACAGTTGCTGGGTATTTGTCTAAAATTTTTTTCCATTCCAAATAGCCATAGATGGCAATAAAAGTGAAAATCAGATATTGTATGCTCGTTAAGCTAAAGCCTTTGATCAGATACAAAGGTATAGAAATGATATCGCCAACAATCCAAAAAATCCAATTTTCTATTTTACGTCGCGCCATCAACCACATCCCTGAAAAAAAGATAGCAGTGGTAAAAGTATCAATCACTGCGGTGGATGAATTCCAAAGTCCAAACCATTGATAAACGCCATAAACAAAAACCAAACTTCCTATGAAAAGCATGACGAGGTAGTTTCTTTCACTACGAAGAATCCTTGCGATTGGAGTCACCTCCTTTTGGTCATTGACTCTTGTCCAAATAAACCAACCATAGACCGACATGATAAAATAGTAGGTATTGATGAGCATGTCTCCAACCAACCCCCATTTGAGCAATAGATAAACATAGATTGAGGTTGAAATCATACCCGTTGGGAAAACCCCAATATGATTTTTTTTGGCAAGCCAAACACTGAGCAAGCCAAACACAACAGCTGTTGCTTCCAAAACAATATCTAAGGTTTCATAAGAGGCGTATTGCGCAAAAAGAAAATCAAATATCTGAGACATAATCACTGCGATCTGAATTGAATATTTTTAGGTGCATGATTCCCTTTTCTTCTTCCCCAAGGGCAGTTTTTATTGTTTGTGTCAAAAAAGGCATCAGGGCATCATATGAACCATACAATTGGGTGCTCAGAGGAGTTTCTGAGATCGTAAATCCACCAGCCCGCAAGTCAATAATAAAATTTTTGATGCGCTCACGATACTGATTATGAAGGGGTGTGAATGTGATTTCTACAGAGATATTCATACTTGATTTTTTACAGTTACTGCGCAACTATGGTCATTCCAAACGTAACGAAAAATGTCATAGGAATCATTTTTATATGTCGCAACACCTTGATCTGTTATTCTCAAATCGACAGATATATCCTTGCTCAAGCAAATGCCAGGAATTGAAATGGCTTTGTACATCGACTCTTTGACACACCACAGGTCTGTTAAGGCAGCAATGGTGTCTAGTGGTGCTTGATCCTTGGGGTTAACAAATTTTTGTGCGACACGCTTCACTTTCATTCGATGACGCTCAACATCCACTCCAATGGGCGATTTGCCAACGGCAATAGCAGCAAAATCATTTGTATGACTAAAAGATATATGAGGTCCGTTTAATAGATATGGCTTGCCATTGTTGGTGTAGTGAAGGTTGTTGGGTGAAATGTTTGCAAAGTTGAGTAAAGATCGCACTGCTAAAAACCCTTTACGATGATTTGTATGTGTGATGGCTTCAAGGCGATTGGTACAATTTAAACCAAGTGATACATGTTTGATTAACTCCTCCTCACCCTCTGTAATATGCCACACCCATAATTTTGAAAAAGAATTTAGTTGACAGTGTTTG
>DJCM01000008.1:0-23593 GCA_002430545.1 Flavobacteriaceae bacterium UBA5950 | reverse complement strand
AATTTAGTTGACAGTGTTTGTATATGGGCATTGGTATTTGTAATTTTGTAAAAAAATTGTAGAAAGCAAATATACAACTATGGCAACAAAGGTACTACCGTTTAAAGTCAAAGACATTACCCTTGCAGACTGGGGGCGTAAAGAAATTCAACTTGCAGAAGCAGAGATGCCAGGACTGATGGCGCTGCGCGAGCAATACAAAGAAGAAAAACCCTTGAAAGGTGCCCGCATTGCTGGTTGCCTTCACATGACCATTCAAACAGCTGTGCTTATCGAAACTCTCGTGGATTTGGGAGCAGACGTGACATGGAGTTCATGTAACATTTTCTCCACTCAAGATCATGCCGCTGCTGCCATTGCCGCTGCTGGCATCCCTGTTTATGCGTGGAAAGGAATGAACGAAGAAGAGTTTGATTGGTGTATTGAGCAAACCCTATTTTTTGGGGAAGATCAAAAACCACTAAATATGATTCTCGATGATGGTGGCGATTTGACCAATATGGTACTGGACAGATATCCTGAGCTCGTTTCAGGGATCAAAGGGCTTTCGGAAGAAACAACAACAGGAGTTCATCGCTTGTATGAGCGCATGAAAAACGGAACGCTAACACTTCCAGCAATCAATGTGAATGACTCTGTTACCAAGTCTAAATTTGACAACAAATATGGCTGTAAAGAGAGTGCTGTTGATGCTGTACGTCGTTCAACTGACATTATGCTTGCAGGAAAACGTGTTGTTGTCGCTGGATATGGAGATGTAGGAAAAGGAACAGTTGCCTCTTTTCAAGGTGCAGGAGCCATTGTAACTGTCACTGAAATTGACCCAATTTGTGCACTTCAGGCTTCCATGGACGGATATGAAGTGAAAAAACTTGAAACAGTAATCGCAAATGCAGATATCATTGTAACTGCTACTGGAAACAAAAATATCGTGACTGAGCGTCACTTCCGTGCCATGAAAGACAAAGCAATTGTTTGTAACATTGGACACTTTGACAACGAAATCGACATGGCTTGGCTAAATGAAAATTATGGTCATACCAAAGACGAAATCAAACCTCAGGTTGATTTGTACAATGTTGATGGAAATGACATTATTGTCTTGGCTGAGGGTCGCCTTGTCAACTTGGGCTGTGCTACTGGTCACCCAAGTTTTGTGATGAGTAATTCATTCACCAACCAAGTACTAGCGCAGATTGAGTTGTGGAAACATAGCGATCGCTACGAAAACAAAGTCTATATGTTACCCAAGCACTTAGATGAGCAAGTCGCTCGTTTGCACCTAGAAAAATTGGGTGTTGAACTTGAAGAACTTGAAAAAGAACAAGCCAGCTATATTGGCGTTAAAGTTGAAGGACCATACAAGCCAGAGTATTATCGATACTAATCAGCTATTCGGATAGGAAAACACAAAACCGAGATCTTGTCTCGGTTTTTTTATTATCAAACAATTTCAAACAAAAACCCCTTTGCAAAGGGGTTTTAAAATAAGTTATAATTTAGGTCTTAAGCATTAGGCTCAACAGACACATAAGATCGATTATCTTTCTTTTTAGTAAACTTCACGATTCCATCCACTTTGGCATGTAGCGTATGGTCTTTACCTAAGTATACGTTTTCGCCAGGGTGGTGTTTTGTACCGCGTTGACGTACAATAATGTTACCTGCGATGGCGGGCTGACCACCAAAAATCTTTACGCCCAAGCGTTTTGATTCTGATTCTCTTCCGTTTTTCGAGCTACCTACTCCTTTTTTGTGTGCCATGGTATATTTTACTTAGCGGATAATACCGCAATTAGTTCTGCTTTTTTCAAACTCGTATATCCAGAAATCTCAGCTTCTTTTGCCAATGCTTTGAGCTCAGCAACAGTCTTAGTACTCAAGTCAGTTTTTGATTTTGCAGCAGCTTTTTTAGAAGCTGCTTTAGCAGTTTCCTTTTTTGCAGCAGGCTTGGACTTTACAGCTTCTTTTTCAGCTTTGGCAGCAGGTGCTGCTTTCTTCTTGGTAGAAGTACCAATGGATTGGATAACGATTTCGGTAAGTGACTGTCGATGTCCATTTTTGACACGATATCCCTTACGTCGCTTTTTCTTAAACACGATGATCTTGTCATCTTTTAGGTGTTTGACCACTTTTGCCTCTACAGAAGCATTGGCGATAGCAGGGGCGCCTACAGTAACTTTTCCACCGTCGTCCAACAACAAAACCTGATCAAAAGAAACTTTTGTACCAGTCTTAGCGTCCAAACGATGTACGTATACTTTTTGGTCTTTTGCAACTTTAAATTGCTGCCCAGCTATATCTACGATTGCATACATTTCTATTTTATTTTTGCTTTTTAGCGGGTGCAAATATAGTTTTTTATCTCTATTCCATCAAATATATATTGTGTTATTATGATTTGTTTTGTTAATTTGACACAAAGTATTAATCCATGAACAAAAATACATTTCTATCTCTGACAATCTCACTCTTTTTTGTAGTGAGTCACGCACAAAATCTCAATGAATCAATCCCTATATCTTCAGAAGTTGAAATTGGTCAACTAGATAATGGGCTTTCGTACTATCTGCAAAACAATCAAAAACCAGACGATATTGTAGAACTTCGAATGGTCGTAAACACAGGATCGGTTATGGAAGATGATGATCAGCTTGGGTTGGCGCATTTTCTGGAACACATGGCATTCAATGGCACCAAAAGCTTTGAGAAAAATGATATCATCTCTTATCTACAGTCCATTGGAGTTGAGTTTGGAGCTGACTTAAATGCCTACACTAGCTTTGACGAAACAGTCTATATTCTACCAATTCCATCCGAAAATTTTGAGGATATAGATAAAGGATTCCAAGTCCTTAAAGAAATGATTTTCGATATGACACTTTATCCAGAAGATATTGACGCTGAGCGAGGGGTAGTCGCCGAAGAGTATCGAACCACTTTGGGAGCACAGTGGAGAATGATTAAAAAATACCTCCCAGAAATGATGTATGGATCTAAGTATGCTGAAAGATTACCCATTGGCACAAAAGAGAGTATTGAAACATTTTCGTATAATAGCCTTCGACGTTTCTATAAAGATTGGTATCGACCAGATTTAATGGCGCTGATTGTTGTTGGTGATATCGAAGTAGGTAAAATGAAAGAGTTAGTTACCAAATACTTCAAGGATGTGCCTAAGCCCTCGAGTCCAAGAGAACGAGTGGTTTATTCACTACCCAACCATTCCGATACAAAAATATCATCTGTAAGTGACGAAGAAGCTTTTGTGAATACTGTCCAAATCATGTACAAGGACTTGGAAGATACCACTCCAATGACAACTGTTGGGGATTATAAATCCTATTTGATTGATCGCTTGTTTTCCAGTATGATCAATGCTCGACTCGACGAGCTTGCTACGAGCAGCAAGCCTCCTTTTTTGAATGCTTTTTCTTCGTATAGAGATGGGTATGCAAGAACAAAAAAAATGTATAGCTCCAACGCCACCTCAACAAATAAAGAAAGCCTTCCGACCACTATCAAAGCGATTTTAACTGAGAATAAACGAGTATCGGAGCATGGTTTTTTGCAGTCTGAACTCGATAGGGCAAAGCAAAATATTTTGACTTCTTTAGAAAATCAAGTGAAGGAAAAAGGAAAGCAAAACAGTGGTCGATTGGTCAGTCAATACATCCGTCATTTTCTCCAAAGCGAACCCATACCCGGAATTGAATGGGAATATCAAACTGCCAAGAATCTTTTCGATGAAATCAAATTAGAAGAAGTGAGCTCTAGAATTAATGATTACGTACATCCAGAAAATATGGTGGTGGTCGTTCAGCAAAAAGAAGAAGAAGGGGAAGATATCTTCGATGATGAATCTGTTTTAGAAATCATGAAAGAGGTTGAAAATGCCCAAGTTACTGCCTACCAAGAAAGTGAACTTCGAAATGATCTTATTGAAGTTATCCCTGAAGCTGGATCAATTATTTCAAAAGACTATGACGAAAAACTTGATGTCACAAGATTGGTGTTGAGTAATGGTGTAAAAGTGACCTACAAACAAACCGATTTTAAGAATGATCAAATATTGTTTAGTGCCTACAGTAAAGGCGGATCAAGCCTATTGAGTAATGATGATTTCAAGCCTATTGAAATTGCTTTACAACTCAACGCCAATGCGCAAGCGGGTTATGGCGGCCTTTCGGTATCAGACCTTGAAAAGATAATGAGTGGAAATACAGCATCGGTTAGTTCATCAGTGGGTCAGTATTCAGAAACTTTGAGTGGAAACAGTACACCAAAAGACATCAGCTCACTTTTACAAATGATTTACCTTCATCACACTGCTTTGAACAAAAATGCCAATTTCTTCAATGCATTTATAGACAATGTGAAAGGGTTTTATAAAGGGATACTCTCCAACCCTGAATATTATTTTCAGATTGCTGTTGCTGAAGAAAAAAATATTGGGAACGATCGCTATTTAGGATTTCCTGGAGATGAGGATTTTGAAGCAATCAGTTATGACAAAACCTATGATTTTCATGTTGATCGCTTTGCTGATGCCAACGATTTTTCCTATTATTTTGTAGGTAATTTTGATCCTGATGTTCTTGAAAAATTAACTGAAACTTATCTCGGATCGCTCCCTGCTACTGATTATGAAGACGAGATTGTCGTACCTGAATTTAGGCAGGAAGATATTTTCAATGAGTTTATCGTTGAAAAAGGAACAGATCCAAAAAGTTTTGTCAATATCGATTGGATTGAAGAAGTCGCTTATGACAGGGAAACAAGCTTAGCGTCAAGTGCCTTATCTGATGTTGTTACGAACAAGTTGATTGAAAAACTTCGAGAAGACGAGAGTGGTGTTTACGGCGTTGGTGCGAGATCAAGCCTTAGAGAAATCCCCTACCCTCAGCTTTCGTTTTCCATTGTATTTCCATGCGGTCCTGAAAAAGCAAAAGATCTGATCAACTTTTCACTTGAACTCATTGAGGATATCAAAAAGAATGGTATTTCTAAAGAAGACTTGGAAAAAGTCAAAGAATCTAGAAGGGTAGACTATAAAGAAAATATAGAGCAAAACAGCTACTGGCTAAGTTACTTAAGCAATACAGATCTATACAATAGAGATCCTTATCGTCTGTATAACTATCTTGATATTATAGATGCCTTAACAACCGAGGATTTACAAAATATTGCACTACAATACCTTGATGAAAACTATTTTCTTGCCATTTTATACCCAGAAGAAGTCGAGGAAAAAGTGGTTGAAAAAGTCGAAAATGATATTACCTCCACAGCAGCCATTACCAATTATATAAATGCAATAGGTGGATTTGATACAATCAATTCCATGAACTCGCTGGAGCTAAGCTACAGTGCAAACTTTATGGGCAATGCCCTAGAAGCCACCTCAATTAACACTGCTGATGAGCAAAAGCAAATCATCAAAATGGGTGGAAATGTATTGGCAACTGTAACTGTAAATGCCAGTGGTGCAAAAGTTGAACAAATGGGCAATAGTATGGATCTTCCTCCAGAAATGGCAGCAGATATGCAAGCTGTTATTGGAATTATTGCTGAACTCAAGATGATGGATAATGAGAATGTGACTCTCACAGGTATTGAAGAAGTTGATGGTCAGAAAGCTTATGCAGTCGAAATGAAAGGACAAAGCACGACAACAACAACCTACTATGCAGTAGAATCAGGTCTGAAACTTAAACAAACAACTGTTACTGAAATGATGGGGCAAACCCAAAAACAAGATACAACCTATGGGAATTATAAAAGCTTTGGAGGCTTGCTGATTCCTACGACGACAACAGTGCCTCTAGGTCCACAGGCAGTTGATGCTACTCTTACGAATGTTAAGATCAATAGGGAAACAGTTAGTGCTGAATAAAACTATATTCCAAAAAAGATAAGTGGCTTAGGTCGCTTTTTTTTTGTGAGATAAATAAACCCCTACAAGAATTACAGCAGCTGATAACAGTTGAAATTGTGTGATTACCTCACCATCGTAAACCCCCCAAAATAAAGCAACAACAGGTAGAGTATAGGTAACAGAAGAGGCAAACACTGCTGATGTGATTTTAACAAATTTATTAAAGAGGTATTTGGCAAAGGCACTGCCCGCCAATGCGAGGATTGTGATGTAGCCAATGGCAGGATAAACCTCAGGATGCAAAAAGGTTTGTGCAGTAAAAAAGTCAGAAAGTATTAGTACAACCAATGCTGCAGGTGCCATAAATACAAAGTTTCCCAATGTGATTGCCATGACTCCGACTTGCGCCAAGTGAGTCTTGATAAAATGAATATTGATCGCATAACAGCATGAGGCAGCAAAAATCAAAATGGTATACAAGGGATTGATATTTGATGCAGTGTGAATCCCTCCCCAAACCAGACCAACTGATCCTATGAGTCCAATTCCAACACCAAAAAATTGCTTTCTCTGGATTTTAACATGAAACAACAACAACCCAAAAATAAGCGTCAGCAAAGGAGTTAGGGCATTTAGAATCGCAGCAATGGCAGAATCGATATATTGTTGGGCAAAGGCAAATAGAAAGGCTGGGAAAAAAGTGCCGACATAGCCAGTAATGGCAAGCCATTTCCAATGATATTTCGAGAGTGATTGCAACGACGAATACCCTACCAAAAGCAAAGCAACTGTGGTAATCAAAAGGCGAAGGCTTCCCAACTGAAGTGGACTTAGTGCAACCAACCCCCACTTGATGAGAATGTACGAGCTGCCCCATACCACCGAAAGTATGGCGAGGTATATCCATTTAAGGGACTGAATCTTCATAGCTTTACTGAACAAAGGTGGGAAATGTTTTAAGATTAATTGGTACATTTACACAATAAATCATTCGCATGAAATCATTACTATTTTCACTAACGATTTTGCTTTTTCTTATTGGATGTACCCAACAACCAAAACCAGAAATCAAAGTTGTAGCTGCAACGACTGACTTTGCAGAGAATGTAGTCGATATCAATCTGTCTGAAGCCTCATTTTCTATTGCTGGAATGATGTGTAAAATGGGTTGTGCCAAAGCAATCGAAAACAATTTGAGCAAGATGGAAGGTGTACAAATGGCATCTGTGGATTTCGAAACCTCAATTGCTACTGTACTCTATAATTCCTCCCTTTTGAAAACCGACGACTTGGCACTGACAGTGATCAATACTGGCGATGCATACACAGTGTCAAACATGTCATCTGCATCAAATAAAAAATCAGGCTGCTGCGCTAAGGGTACTTGCAAAAAAGAAACTTGCGCAAAAAAAAAGACTTAGCTAACGCCAAGTCATGCTCTCTGTCAATTGTCGCAAATCATTTTTAATATAATGTACTGCTGGGTATAAAGAGTCATAATTGGGCGTTGCAGAAAAAAACAATATGCCAGAAATAAAATGATTTTTTTGATCTGTAACCATATAATGTAGATTGGATGGTGCATTTGAAGTGATTTCAAAAAATCGCCCATATTTCTGCTGCTCTATACTTTCATAGCTACTTTCTTGAATCCGTGCTTGCTGTCTCGTATGATCGATGAGACGATCATTAAAATCCTTGATCAAGTCATCAATATTGTGGTGACGAAGATCAAAATAACTCATATATACTTTTGCTTTCATCGATGGATAGAACAAGGAAAAAAAGCAATTGGACTGCAGATCAATTGATGATAGAGAATTAATATCAAAATCAAATGGACAATCTGAAACAATGGCTTGGTAGTTTGGTGTGGGATAATCCAATGCTAACATCCCACTTGGTTTGGGCATGGGTGTATGGCAACCAACAACGAAAAGTAAAACAATGATTTTTTTCACAGAAATGCTTTTACTTATGGTTTGTCACCTTGAGTTGTTTGATTCTTTTTCGATCAGTTGCTTCGACTACAAAAGTACAATTGGCAAAAGAAAAAGAAGTTTTTGCTTTTGGGAAATACCCAAGGTATTCAAGTACAAATCCAGCTAAGGTTTCAGACTCACCTTTCATGTCTTCAAAAGGCTTTAAATCCTTTATGGAAAGTATTCGGTAAAAATCCTTGAGGTAAGTTTTCCCCTCCAAGACAAAAGTGTTCTCATCTATCTTTGAGAACATAAGGTCGTCATCGTCAAATTCATCGCTGATCTCGCCAACAATTTCTTCTATAACGTCTTCAAGGGAAACAACACCCGAGGTTCCGCCATATTCATCAACAACCACCGCCAAATGAATTCGTTTTGATTGAAACTCTACAAGCAAATCATCTAGTTTTTTGTTCTCAGGAACAAAATATGGCTCTCGAAGAATGGATACCCAATCAAAATTTTTAAGGTGAATATGGGGCAGTAAATCTTTGATATACAATACCCCAGAAATTGTATCAATTTGTTCATTGTATACAGGAACTCTCGAATACCCTTTTTCAACAACTTTCTCCAAAACATCTTCAAAGGACTCCTCTTGGTTGAGTGCAAATACATCAATTCGGGGTCTCATGACTTGTTTGACGTCAAAATTTCCAAAGTTGACGATTCCTTCCAAAAGTTTTTGTTCTTCATTCGAAGTGGCAGAATCTTCGGTCATTTCAAGTGCTTTTGACAGCTGATCTACAGAGAAGTCTGAGGCGCGTTTCTGTAATCTTTTTTGAAAAAAATATGTGAATTTACTCAGAGGAACAGCGAGAAAAAACAACAAATACCGATCGATGACAAACAAAGGAAGTGCCATCAATAACGCAAAGGATTCGGCATTTCGATTTGCATATACCTTAGGTATAATATCACCAAAAATCAAGATAAATGCAGCGACAAACCCAACCTCAACAAGCAAGGTGAGCCAGGGGTATGGAATGCCCGAAAATAGTGCATGATTCATGCTTGCAAAAAGCATGACGATAGAGATGTTTATGAGATTATTGAGGATCAAAATCGTTGCCAGTAATCGCTGTGGATTCTGGCGAAGTTTAGCCATTAATCTATTTGTCCTTTGAGAGTGATTGGCAGCAGCTTTGAGTGTGGCTAGAGAAAGTGCAAAAAAAGCAACTTCTGATCCCGACGTTAATCCAGAACTGATTAGAAGAAGGAAAAGAAGTGTGAATCGAAGCAATATATCGATGTCGATTCCATCAGCAATAAAGACAAGTGTTGTCAACAAGTGGGGTTCAAATTAGAAAGGTAGATCATCGTCAACATCTACGGGTGAATTTTGTTCTTGTGGGGTTGAATCTTTCGGGCGGTTGCTTAAAAACGTAAATTCATCCACATGGATTTCGGTACTGTATCTTGGGTTGCCGTCATCTCCTTGCCACTTGCGCGTTTTGATACGTCCTTCAACAAAAAGCTTGTCACCTTTGTTAAGGTACTTTTCGCAGGTTTCAGCTGCTTTATTTCTCAAAACAATGTTGTGCCACTCGGTATTGTTCACTTGCTCTCCTGTTTGCTTGTTTGTATAGCTTTCATTTGTCGCCAATGGAAAACGACCAATACAGCCACCATTGTCAAAATATCGCAATTTGACTTCATCACCAAGATGACCAATTAGCATAACCTTATTTAAAGTACCACTCATAACTATGTTTCTACCAAAAATAAGCTAATCGAAAAACTTGTGCAAGAATCGTTCAATCAGTCTCGAAACTGGATAATCGGTCAGCTTTGCTGTTGAGATGCTTTTATGGGGTACAGCAGCTGTTGGTGCAATCCAAAAACTGGTATAAATATGTTGATGTGTTAATTGATGTACCCAGGGTTTGGAGTTGAAAAGATAGAGTTCGTCAGACAAAGCCCATGCTGGCAATTGTTCCTGCTGACTCATGTTTTTTGCAGTCAAAGGGCTCTTGGATTCTATCAGAGGGAATTGGTAAAGATGTTGCCAAATATCTTTTTCTTTTCTTTGAATGAGTGCTGTTTTGTTGTTGGGAAGCAAAGGAACGATATAATTAAAATATCGTTTTTTAATCTTTATATTTTTTTCCTTGTAAGGATATTCACTCACCTTGTTGGTTTGTCCTGCAACACAAGATTGATTCAAAATGCATTGATGACAGTTTGGGGATTTGGGTGTGCACTGCATGGCACCAAATTCCATAATTGCCTGATTGTAATTTCCTGGTTGGTTAGCGTCTAGCAAATCGTTGGCAAGGGTTTCAAACTGTTTTTTTGATTGATGTTGATCGATGGGGGTCTTGATTCCAAAAAAACGAGACAGCACTCGATATACATTACCATCAACAACAGCATGTGGTTGATGATAACAAATTGACGAGATAGCAGCAGCAGTGTAGGGCCCAACACCAGGCAGCGCAAGCAAGTCCTTATAGGTAGTTGGAAAAATTCCATCCATGCTATTGGCAACTAAAATAGCTGTCTTGTGTAGGTTACGAGCCCTGCTGTAATACCCCAATCCTTGCCAGAGTTTTAATACTTTTTCTTCACTGGCGGCAGCCAATAGATGAACGTTGGGAAAGGTTGTGGTGAATGTATTAAAATACGATTCGCCATAGGCAACACGAGTTTGTTGAAGGATAATTTCGGAAAGCCAAACTCTGTAAGGGTCATTGTCATGACGCCAAGGCAAATCCCTTTTGTTTTCAGAATACCATTGTTGTATTTTGATCGAAAAATAATCGTTTGCTGACATTGTTTGCAAGATATTTAATTTATACCCTGATAAGCAAGAGATTTACTCAATTATAATTTATATATTTGTTCACCAAAAAATTATAATAAACCAAAACCAACAAGTATGACAAAAGCAGATATTGTCACCAAAATTTCGGATCGTCTTGGCGTTGAAAAAATTGAAACGCAAGCAATTATAGAGCAATTTATGAAAGAAGTTAAAAATTCTCTAGAAACAGGAGAAAATGTATATCTACGAGGTTTTGGGAGTTTTATAATAAAGACACGTGCTGAAAAAAAAGGTAGAAACATATCAAAAAATGTTACCATTTCGATCCCAGCACAAAATATTCCGGCTTTTAAGCCTGCCAAAGTTTTTGTCGATCGAATTAAGAAAAAGGTAAAAGTATCTTAGTTAATAATATATAAACACACACTATGCCAAGTGGTAAAAAAAGAAAAAGGCATAAGGTAGCCACGCACAAGCGCAAAAAAAGAAGTCGCGCAAATAGACATAAAAAGAAGGCGTAAGTTACAGTGCCGCATTGCCCAACACGATCTTTGACATGAGATATTTTTGGCCTTTGACTGCCAAAAATCATTTCCCCGACGCACATAAATCCTGTGCAAAATTTTGTTTAATCCCTCCCTCGGATTTTATAATTCGAAGGAACTAAATCATCATTATGAGTAAAGAACTAATTATTCGTTCAAAATCCTCATCTGTAGATTTTGCCTTGCTTAAGGACGGGAAATTGATCGAATATCAAAAGGAAGTTGGGACAAATAAATTTCACGTTGGTGATGTTTTTCTTGCTAAGATTAAAAAAATACTTCCTGGATTGAATGCTGCATTTGTGAATGTAGGTTATGAAAAAGATGCCTTTTTGCATTATCATGATCTAGGACCCAGAGTACGCAGTTTTCTTAAATTCATCAAAGGTGTAAGCACAGGTAAAGTGAAAGATTTTTCTCTAAAAAAGTTTGCTTTGGAACCCGAAATTCACAAAGACGGGGCAATTGCAGACGCAGTTCAATCTAACCAATCTGTGTTGGTTCAAATCATCAAAGAACCGATTTCAACCAAAGGTCCAAGAATTAGTTCTGAGTTGTCCTTGGCTGGTCGATATTTGGTGTTGATTCCATTTTCAGATCGTGTTTCTATCTCTCAAAAAATACCAACGAGAGAAGAAAAAACACGCCTTAAAAAATTGGTGCTTAGTATCAAACCTAAAGGGTTTGGTGTGATCGTTCGCACAGTCGCTCATGAAAAAAAAGTGGCAGAGCTCGATCGAGATATGCAACAACTTCACAAACGTTGGTTAGATCTTTGCAAATCAATAAAAAAAGCCGACTACCCTTCAAGAGTATTGAGTGAACTTAATCGTGCTTCGAGCATATTGCGAGATATTTTTGATGACAGCTTCACAGGAATCCACGTCGATGACAAAAAGATGGTTGGAGAAGTGAAAGATTATTTGGATCAAATCGCTCCTGATAAAAAGTCGATTGTAAAGCAATTCAAGTCCGAAACACCCATTTTTGAGCGTTTTGGAGTTGAGCGACAAATCAAATCTTCGTTTGGTCGCACAGTTTCAATGAGTCGTGGTGCTTATCTGATTATCGAACATACTGAAGCACTCCACGTCATTGATGTCAATAGTGGAAATCGCTCAAACAAGGCTAAAAATCAAGAAGATACTGCACTCGAAGTGAACCTTATTGCTGCAACTGAAATTGCAAGGCAATTGCGTTTGCGTGACATGGGTGGTATTATTGTTATTGATTTTATCGATATGATTCGATCTGAAAATCGGAGAAAACTCTTTGATCACTTCCGAGAAGAAATGAACTCAGACAGAGCTAAACACAAAATTCTTCCACCGAGTAAAATTGGTCTTATTCAAATGACTCGTCAGCGTGTGAGACCAGAAATGGAGATCAAAACCATGGAACCCAACCCTAATAAGGATGATGAGGTGGAAGCTCCTATTGTTCTGCTCGATCGAATCGAGGCAGACTTGGAGAAAATTGTCAATCACCCAAAGCACAGCAATAAGAAAATACGCTTGCATGCGCATCCTTTTGTTGCTGCTTATTTGATGCAAGGAGTGAAATCTGTTCGTTTTCATTGGTATCTCAAGCATAAAAAGTGGATAAAAGTTATTCCACGCGATGCTTACACCTATCTACACTACCGTTTTTTTGATAATAATGGTAAAGTAATTCATATTTAATTCAAAAGCGACTCAATGTTTTGGGTCGCTTTTTTTATTTTAGACCATGCGAAAGACCTATTCCATGGAGGAGATAAAAACCCGACTAGAACGATACTGCGCTTACCAAGAAAGATGTCATCAGGAAGTCAAAAATAAGTTACGACAACTCGGTGCTTATCGTGATACCTCTGATGCTGTGGTCTCTCACTTGATTCAACACGATTATCTCAACGAAACGCGTTTTGCTATGCTTTATGTGCGAGGCAAATTTTCAATCAAAAAATGGGGGAAAAAAAGAATTATAAACGAACTGAAACTCCGAAAGATTACAACTTATAATATTGATAAGGGGCTAAAGCAAATTTCTGAAAAGGACTATCAACGTACCTTTGATACACTCGCCCAAAAACGCTGGAAGGAACTTAAAAAAAAGAAAGAATCAATTGAAAAAAGAAAAAAGAAATGGGTTCAGTATCTTCAATATCGTGGTTGGGAAAGTGATTTGATTTTTGGTGCTTTACGAAAACTTACGTCCAACTAATACAGCTGATAATGTAGTGAAAGTAAAATGTGTCCTTTGGGCATGGGTACACTGTTTTGCTCTGTGTAAGCAGTTTTCAAGATGTTATTTGCTTGCAAAGAAAACATTATCCGATTCTTTTTATAGCTGATATGAGCATCCACAACATCATAGTTATAACCTGAATCTTGCTCGGCATAACGATAGGAAACGGATGTGTTGATTGATTGACTCCATTGCATACCCCAACGAGAAGAAATATGGTGTTTTCTTGAATTGATGGTGTAACGAGAAAAGATCACACTCACCCCATTAACATCATCATCCAAAAAGGCATAACCGAATGACAGCTTGTGGCTGCCAATCATTGTCATAAAGTCAAACTCCCCACCTTTTGTCTTCATCGCATCGATATTCGTTGCCTTCCATTTCTCATTCTCTTGCTGTACAACATAATCGATATAGTTCTTCGCATCCCGTTGAAAAAGAGATAAGGACAATTTCCAATTATTTCTTCGCAAGCGATAACCGAGCTCTGTCGAAAGTGATTTTTCAGGAAGTAATGATTCGTTACCCTCTGTGCTAGAATCGTTGTAATACAAATCGGTGTATGTTGGAATACGATAGGTGTATCCAGAATTGAAATACAATCTTGCATGATCTGCGATTTGATAGCCAATATCGATTCCAGGATAGTAGAATGTGTCCTGATCTGTGTAGTGGCTTACAGAAAGTCCTGGGGTAACATCCCAACGATTCTTTGAAAACCGATGTTCTAGATACCCATGAATAAGCGTACGAAAGTGATCGCCTAGGTTATTGCTTTGTATACTGACCCTTGCAAGCTCAAAACCAACTCCAGTGGTGCCTGCTTTGTGCGTCCAAGTCGTGTTTACTTCACCTCCAAACTTATTGGTGATGTGCAAGTTTCTATAAATACTGGGGTTATTTCTTATAAATATATATTCGTCTTGCCCACGTTTCCAATATAATTTCGGCTGAACCCTCAATTTATCATTGGGCTGAAATGAAGTTGAAATCCCCAACAAGCTGCTTTGTGTCGCTTCATATTGGTCTGTATTTTCGGGTCTTGCATAAAACCCATTTGCTCCAAAATGTCGATTATTAAAACTAGCAATAAGATCTAGTGGTTCTTGACTCGTCTCCCAGCTCGATTTCCAAAAATAGTTTTGATTGTTATAATCGGTATTGTAACGATAGCCATCCGATGATGTTGCTTCGATCAATAGACTGTGACTCGACGACTCACGTTGGTCTGCTGCAAAAACGGCTGCCTTTTGATAGTCAAAAGAGCCACCCCCAAGCATAACTTTTAGGCTTTCGGCTGGCGATTTTTTTGTCACGATATTTATGGCACCTGAAAAAGCATTTTGCCCATATATCCGGCCTGCTGCTCCTTTTAGAATTTCGATTCGATCGATCATCTCAATTGGGACAATCGCATTGAGTGTGTGATGCCCTGTTTGTGGGTTATCTACCTTTATTCCATCAATCAGTAGAAGTACTTGATCAAATCCACCGCCGCGAATATAGATGTCTGATTGCACATCTTGCGCTCCTCGACTTCGAAGCTCGATCCCAGGAACATTGTCTAATACATCGATCAAAGTTGTTGCTCCACTCTCAACGATCTCTTCTGAAGTGATGGTTACGACCGATCGTGATTGTTGATTTAATAAGAGTTCAATTCGAGGTGATGAGACAATAACTTCATCAAGAACTGTCTCTTGCGCAGTCATATGGAATTGTGATACCAAAAAAAGGAAAAAGACATAAATCAAGATATGAATATGACTTTGTCGTATACACTGATCGTAAACCTCTTTCATTTCATTCAATTTCATCTTTAAAAGATTGGGTATTCGATTGTGAAGATAAGACACTAATCTGCCAATAGCACAATTTTGTTTTGTTGCATTTCGACAGTTCCGCCGTTTGGTAACTCCAAAAATGTTTCCTCGCCTTGCTGTTTGAAATGGTGGGCTGTCTCTTCTGGAAGAGAAAGTTTACCTCCTATTTTTACAGTTCCTGGGTTTAGAATTGAAACAATCGGTGCATGATTATCAAGGACTTGAAACGCACCATTTGCGCCAGGAACAGCAACAGAGTTTACTTCTCCGCTGAATAGTGTAGCATCAGGACTAACAACTTCTAAAATCATAATGATTAAGATTCTTTGGCTTCTGCGAGCATTTTCTCACCAGCTTCAATGGCTTCTTCAATGGTACCTTTGAGGTTAAAGGCAGCCTCTGGCAGGTCATCGAGCTCACCATCCATAATCATATTAAATCCTTTGATGGTGTCTTTTATATCGACCAATACACCAGGAATACCAGTAAATTGTTCTGCAACGTGGAACGGCTGTGAAAGGAATCGCTGCACTCGACGTGCTCTTGCAACCGCAAGTTTGTCTTCCTCTGAAAGTTCTTCCATACCAAGAATGGCAATGATGTCTTGCAACTCTTTGTATCGCTGAAGTAATTCTTTTACTCTCTGAGCACAATTGTAATGCTCATCCCCAAGGATTTCAGGCGTTAAGATTCTGGAAGTTGAATCGAGTGGATCTACTGCTGGGTAGATCCCAAGCTCTGCAATTTTACGCGACAATACAGTCGTGGCGTCCAAGTGAGCAAAGGTTGTTGCTGGTGCAGGGTCTGTCAAGTCATCAGCAGGTACATACACTGCTTGTACTGACGTAATCGAGCCTTTTTTGGTAGAGGTAATTCGTTCTTGCATCGCACCCATTTCGGTTGCTAGGGTTGGTTGATATCCTACTGCAGATGGCATACGACCGAGTAGTGCAGACACCTCAGAACCAGCTTGAGTAAATCGGAAGATGTTGTCCACGAAGAAAAGAACGTCTTTCCCCTGTCCATCACCTGCGCCATCACGGAAATATTCTGCAACAGTAAGTCCAGAAAGTGCCACACGAGCACGTGCTCCTGGGGGTTCGTTCATTTGACCAAAGACAAATGTTGCTTTTGATTCTTTTAGTGCCTCTTGATCGATTTTACTCAAGTCCCATCCACCTTTTTCCATGGATTCCATAAACTCATCTCCATATTTGATAATACCAGATTCGAGCATTTCACGAAGAAGGTCATTACCCTCGCGCGTACGTTCGCCAACACCAGCAAATACAGACAATCCTCCGTGTCCTTTGGCGATGTTGTTTATAAGTTCTTGGATCAATACTGTTTTTCCAACTCCTGCACCACCAAATAATCCAATTTTTCCTCCTTTGGCATAAGGCTCAATTAAGTCAATGACTTTGATACCTGTAAAAAGAACTTCTGTTGAAGTGGATAATTGATCAAAATCGGGTGCATTTCTGTGAATTGGCAGTCCATCTTTTTTTGTTTTAGGAAGGTTTCCAATGCCGTCAATCGCATCGCCAATGACGTTAAACAGTCTTCCGTTGACTGCCTCACCAATTGGCATTTGGATTGGGTTTCCTGTCGCAACAACATCAGCGCCACGCTGCAACCCATCTGTTGAGTCCATGGAAATGGTTCGAACTTGGTCCTCACCAATGTGCGACTGCACTTCCAACACGAGCTGACTACCATCATCTTTACTGATTTCGAGTGAATCATAGATGTCTGGAAGAGGAGCTACCGAGGTATCGAATGATACATCAACAACAGGGCCAATAATTTGGGCGACTTTACCTTTTACTTGAGCCATAGAATATAGAAATATGTTTGCCTAAAAATTATTTTATTGGCTGCAAATATAAGGCAAAAACTGAGATTTTATCGATTGATTTATAAACAAAAAAGCACCCTTTCAGGTGCTTTTTATTAAGTTAGAATTGATGGTTATTAGAAATCAAATGTAATCGATGTGTAATAGACGGAGCCAATATTTCCTCCACCTAGAACACTTTGGTAATCTTTTCCTCCAATATTATTTCCACCAACTTTTAGTACAGCATTAATGTCAGTTAAATCAAAAGAAACTTGCGCATCTAAGACTGTTTTACTGTCTATCATACCATCTATAAACGAAGCTTCATAATAGTACTCGGAATTATATCGTGCAGATAAATTGTATGAAATAGCATTACTAAGCTTACCTACAATCCCACCTTTTATGTTGTGTTCTGGTGTGTTAAATGCAGCTTCGAAGTCTGAAGAAGGATCAGGCGTGAAGTCTAACTTGTTATAATCATAAATTAGATTGAACATTAGCTTATCAGTAAGGGCTTGAACAAATTCAACACTAAGACCATAGGTTTTCAAGTCCTCGTCAGAGTTTGAGTCGGCTTGATAAATCGCAAAGGACCCTAGCGCACGATAATTGTCCATTGTTATTACCCCATCAACTAAAGATGGAACATAAACATTCGTAGATCCAATTTTATTATCAAAATCACTATAGTATGCAGATATATCAAAGCTAGTCGAGTTCGAGTTAAATCTATATCCTAAATCGATAGATGTTACCTTTTCGGAAGAAACGTGTTTTAAGTCGGAACTAGTACCATCTTCGTTGTATGAATTATTGAATACAAAATTGCCGGTGAAGGTTGCAACAGATCCATTGGTTAGAACGACAGTTCCATTATACCTATCAATATTGTCAGGTGATGTACCAAATAGGGTTACATCTCCTGCAAATAAACCTATATACTGGTCCTGATTGGTTGGATTTCTAAATCCTGTTTGATACGAAAAACGGAGATTTTGGTTCTCACTTAAGTTAATTAAAGCAGCCAATCTTGGTGTAAAATTAGAATCAAAAAACTCTGCTTTATCAAGACGAAGTGAACCAGTAAGAGTTACTTTGTCGTTGAATAATTTTTTGACACCTTGTACATAAGCACCATAATCAAAGTACTCAATCGGACCATCTTGGTCAGCATATATTGTACCTGCTGAATTGAGTTCAGTCATTCTGTAAGATGCTCCAACCAAGAAATCAGCAAAATCTACAACATCAGCTAGATCATAATTTAACTCAAAGTTATATGTTTTAGTATCGTCAAATATTCCCGATCCACCAGCAACAACAGGAAGGTTTTCTTTGGTATATCTACTTAAAGCAGCATCAAATTTTGAAGTGCCAGGCTGAATCATACCTTGATTCGCAATTCCTCTTGCAGCATTGTGAGCAAATCCTGTGCCGCCAAAACTTGTAAAGGCTGCATTATCATTGATTGATAAGCTACTGTTAGGAGCTGTTCCCCCTGCTGTATTTGCCAAAATGTGCATTGTTACACTATTTGGGTCAGCTGTATTTCCAACAAAACTAAGAATACCATTAGGGTCTCCAGGAAATGCAGGTGCATAAGCCGGATTAGATGCAGCCGCTAAGGTTCCCATATAGGCTAGGTTATAATTTGTAAACCATCCTGAATAGCCACTAAATGAACTTAATCCAAGTTCTGTAAGGTCAGCAATGTTCGATTCAGAGTCATTGGCTATCAATGATGCAGCAGCAGAAATAGAATAGCTATCTCCGTCCTGCTCTCTTGTGTAATAGGACTTAAAGTTTAATCTTCCTTTGTTTACTTCAAATTTATGCTGTTCGATTTGAATATTTTTCATCGAATAACGACCAAATCCTTGCAATGGAGAGTCTCCTTTACCAACAAGGGATGACAATGAAATTTCAGTTTCAGTGTTAGGTCGATAATGAATCGCTAAATTGTACTTTGTATTTTCAGCGTTATCCGATAATAAATCCTCGTCTCTATAACCAGTACTGTTAACAGCATCAAAATAATTTGGTGCTAAAGTAGCAAGTGATGCTGTGGCAGGGTTTAATTGACCAAGTAAAGCCCAAGTGTTTGAACTAGGAAACATTCTTTCTCCATAAATGTTCAAACCATTATAATCAGGAGCAGTTACAGGATAATTAGGGTCTACTTCTCCACCAACAACAGGTTGATGAGAAAATTCAGCAGCACCCCACTCCGTACCTTTTTTGTGTGCAATTGTTGCTTTTACTGCTAATTTATCACTCAATTTGGTGGCAAGCCGGATACCAAAATCATTGAAATCATTCGTTCCTGAAGCCTCTTGGCTTGTCTGCCCTGTACGATAATAAAAACTTATCCCTTCATGATCGAAAGGGTTTTTACTGTTTAGAAACATGATTCCTTTGTATGCATCAGCTCCATAAAGTGCTGAAGCGGGACCAGGAATTACCTCTACACTCTGAACATCAAGTTCATTCAGACCGATCAAGTTACCCATAGCAAAACCGAATAATGGAGACATATTATTCATCCCATCGACAAGTGTTACGAACCCTTCGTTGTAAACAGTTCCAAAACCTCTCGTAATAACTTGGTTTAACAAAAACCCACCTTGAGAAAGTTGTATACCTTTAAGGTTTTCTAAGCCATTGAAAAAGTCTGCAGCAGGAGTGGCAGCGATTTGCTGAACACTATACTTCTCTATTGTCACAGGAGATTCAAATATTCTTTGTGCAAAACGAGATGCAGAAACTACAATCTCATCGAGTTGTGTGCTCCCCTCAGATAGTTGGATTGTTAATGATCCACTAACCGAAGTTACATCTACAGTCGTCGACTCGTAGCCCACACTAGAAACAGTGAGCGTAAATGGTGGTTGTTGATCAGTTGACAGAGAAAAATTACCGTCAAAGTCAGAAACAGCACCTGTGGTGCCATCCATTACAATATTTGCCCCTGGAAGCGGTTGTCCGTCAGCGTCAGTAACTGTACCCGAAACCTGGGTTTGTGCCCACATCGTAAACGATGCAAACACGGCTATAAGTGTTAATAATTTTTTCATTTTTTAATTAGGTTTTAATAAAACTTTATCCTGTAAAGATACTATTTAATTTTTTTCCTTGCGGATTTGATGAATTTTCAATCGATTTTTTTTAAAAAATATAAAAAATCAGACCCAATTTTGCAGTTTTTATTTCGCTAAGTGTTTTATCCTCAGGGCTTTTTCCAAAATCGAATAATGAATCAATCGGATAAGAATAAGTCAAATTCCATGTGTTGTTTCCAACATTTAATCGAAATGCCAATCTGAAGTTTCGAGTGGTAAGAGGCACTGAAGACTTCAACGAACCTGAATTTGTATATTGTTTTGCCGAAAGTGCATAATGCCCAACCAACCCTGCATACACACGCCAAAATCGATAATTGGTCGGGGTTGAGTTTCTCCATCTAAATTCTAATGGAATTTCTACTTCAGCGGAGTTCCATTGATTAATGATATCACTTGATACCACATTGGTGGTCATATCGTCATTGAATTGTAGGTTGGTAAACAATACATTATAATTGATTCCCAAACCCAGTCCAATGGCTATGTTTCTATTGTCATTGATTGGCATATCACGAATATATCCAAGAGAGAAGGTGTGAGATAGTTTATTTTGGGTGATCCCATCAGGGGAATTGAGAAGCAGTGGGTAGCCAATAGCGGCATATATCTGATCCTCTCTATATGCTGAATCAGCTTGAGATTGTGCGAGAGTAAAACTCGTCAAAAAAAGAAATACAAATAGCTGTTTTTGCATATCCCAAAAATAAAAAAAGCGCCAATGATGCTGGCGCTTATATGATTGCTGTATCTATCCGACCTAGTTCAGGTTTTGAGAATAATCCCCAACGCGAGTCGTATAGTTGATTTTTAGTGCGTTGACTTTACGCAGTTCTTGTTTGATATCAGAAATGAGTCCCATTTTGGTGTCCCCATCAACTTTGAGTGCAGTGGTCAACACGTTTTGCAATTCTTGTCGTTTTGACGCCTTTTCAGCCAATACAAAAGCTGCAACGTCTTGAACTGTTGCAAATTTATCATTTAGCTGGATACGAGCCTGGGTACCAAATTTATCTTGATAACGCGAACTTGGCTTTCCTGCGTAGATGTACATCACTCGATCTTTTTTATCTAGCTTTTGCACCTGATCGGCTGCTGGTAATGTGTTTGACACCAATAAAGTGTTGTCACGCATAACAGTTGCTACCATAAAAAAGAATAATAACATAAAAACAATATCTGGCAGCGAAGCTGTTGATATCGCTGGAAGGTCTCCTCCTTTTTTCTTTTTAAACTTTGACATTGCTAGTTTGTTTTACTCGGTTCTGCTTCTGAGAGCTTTTGTGGAAACAACAACTTTACTTCGCCCAACAGTGATTTGAGTCGTTCTTTTTCAGTAATGCTCGTTCTTGGATCGTTATAAATCTTATTCGCCTGAACAAAATCAAGACCCAAGTTAGGATTTAAGCGTTTGAACTCTCTGTTACGTAATACATTATATGCTGCAACCAATTCGTTTTGGACTGCGATATAAACCTTATAGTCCGTTTCACGGTCATTTTTCAACGATATCACTGCTTTGTCAGGGTTATCAGACGAATCTGGGTCTCGATCTCCTAAACAATAATCGCAAGCTTCTTCAACTTTACCTCCGCCATTGTCAAGAAATTTGACTGCTTCTTCTCGTAGATTTACAAGCTCAAGTGGCTTTTCTTCTACAAGCAATTGGTTGTACTTATTGACAACTACAGTAAAGATGTTACGCTCCTTGATAATAGGTGGATCCACCACGTCTTCCATGGGAGGTAATTTCCTATTTAGACCAGAATCGGTTTCAATGGTTGTTGTTACCAAAAAGAAAATCA
Source organism: Flavobacteriaceae bacterium UBA5950 (assembly GCA_002430545.1). Classification (GTDB taxonomy): domain Bacteria; phylum Bacteroidota; class Bacteroidia; order Flavobacteriales; family Flavobacteriaceae; genus UBA724. Next base: position 1,599 of record DJCM01000008.1, on the reverse strand, counting down.
GCAGTAAAAAGGCAATATCTGCCATTGATCCTGCATTGACTTCGGGTGCTTTTCTTCTTGCCATGACACTTTATTTTTTCAATCGAATAATGCCAGTGTACAACATTGCACCAACAGCAATAAATACAAGGAAATAGAATGTACGTAGACCAGTCTCAATCCACCTAGAACCAGCTGCAGATAGAATTTCACCATCTTTTAATGGTGTTTCTGTTCCTGAAGAAAACAAAAATGCAACGAGAACAACAACTCCAAATGCACCAATAGAAAGCAATGCTTTTTTAAGCTTCTTAGGATCAGAGGCTAAATTGTTGATGGAGAAAATCAGTGTGAGTGATACTGTTATTGCCAACACGATTAGTGCCAAAGTCACCATGGTAGAAACAACACCATAGTCACCTGATAAAGCATTTAATTTAATCGTGTCATCGCCTTGGTTGAGGATAACGACTTGAAGGATCAAGCCGATTACACCTAGCGCAAGGGCAGTATATTTAAATATCTTTTGCGTATTCATAAGGATACTTTTATTGGTGAAATATTACTTTGTATTTGTAACCAACATATCCATTAATGTAATGGAAGCGTCTTCCATGTCATTAACAATACCATCAATTTTTGCAACAATATAGTTGTAGAATATTTGTAGAATAATTGCAACAATCAATCCAAATACAGTTGTCAAAAGTGCTACTTTAATACCACCTGCAACGAGTGAAGGTTGCATATCGCCAGCAGCTTCAATTTTATCAAATGCTTGAATCATACCAATTACAGTACCCATAAACCCAAGCATAGGTGCTAGGGCAATAAACAATGAGATCCAAGATACATTTTTCTCAAGCTGACCCATTTGAACACCTCCATAGGCAACAACTGCTTTTTCAGCGTTTTCAATTCCTTCTGAGGAACGATCTAAACCTTGATAAAAGATTGATGCAACAGGACCACTAGTATTTCGGCAAACTTCTTTAGCAGCTTCTACCCCACCACTTTTGAGTGCATCCTCAACAGATGCAGTGAGTTTGGCAGTATTGGTCGTTGATAGATTGAGGAAAATAATTCTCTCAATTGCAATTGCAAGTCCAAGGATTAAACAGAGCAATACAATACCCATAAATCCTGGTCCACCCTCAATGAATCGCTTCTTGAGTTCTTGTGTAAATCCTGCTGGTGCAGCTTCTTCCGCTTCTGCCTCTGACATGGGTTCCATTGCAACCTCGTCAGCAACAGCTAGGGAGTCAACATCTACAGAATCAACTTCTTCAACAGCGACTTCTTCAATGGGGTCTTGTGAAATGTTTGTGCTTGCCCACAACACTGTTTGTGACATTAGAGCACCTAAAAATAATAAGAGTGATAATCGTTTCATGATAGAAATAATTGAATTATTGTTTTTCTTTGGACCTAAAGATATAAAAATATGTTAAACAAACTAGCAGAGAGGAAGGGATTCGAACCCTCGATACGCTTTTGGCGTATACACACTTTCCAGGCGTGCGCCTTCGACCACTCGGCCACCTCTCCTATATTTTTGAGCATTCTACGTATTTTCATCAATCTTGCAAGACAACTGAAACGCGTCTATTTATTCTACCT
>DJCM01000038.1 GCA_002430545.1 Flavobacteriaceae bacterium UBA5950 | reverse complement strand
AAAAACATGAAAGCCAGCTTATTATTTTTCTCATTCGGATACAGATACTACATCAAAATTAGTTTATTAATTTTAATGATTAAAATAAAGTATTGTTTTTTATATTTATTACTAAGTAAAAATGGTTGAAATAGAGCGAAAATTTTTAGTTTCAAACCATGACGAATGCTTGCAACATGCCACTAAGTCAATCCACATTGTGAAAGGTTACCTGTCTCTTGACCCATCGAGAACTGTTCGCATTAGGAAAACAGATACCAAAGCAATTTTAACAATCAAAGGTAAGCTTAACATTTGTGGAAACACCCGTTTTGAATGGGAGAAAGAAATTTCAGCAGACGAGGCATCACAACTTTTCGATTTGTGCTTGGGTCAAACAATTGAAAAAACACGACACCTAGTTCCATTTCAATCCCATTTTTTTGAAGTGGATGTTTTTTCTGGAAATCACAAAGGTTTGATCATTGCAGAAATAGAACTACGGTCATCAGAAGAAAAGGTTGCTTTGCCACCTTGGATCGGAAAAGAGGTAACAGGAGATTCTCGTTATTACAACAGCTCACTAGCCAAAGAAGTATTAAAGCCCTAGATCTTCAAGGTTAATGGAATCATCTGATGAGTTTAGTTGTCTGATTTTAGCAAGTAAATCACAATCGAGAGGGATACCCACTTTTTTTGGAGCAGGGAAAGAATCCAATGAAATTTCAAGGGTTGAATCTTCATAAAGCTTTTTCATATACAATGCCCAAATAGGAAGTGCCATGGTTGCTCCCTGACCATATGCGATAGAGTTGAAATGGGTTGCACGATCTTCTCCACCAACCCAAACACCAGTCACAAGGTTTGGCACCATACCTATAAACCATCCGTCGCTTTGATTTTGAGTGGTACCTGTTTTCCCAGCAATTGGGTTTTGAAATTCATAGGGATATCCCGTCACAACAGTACCAAAATAGGGGTTGTTTTCTTCTGCACCTCTGTGTCTTAAACGGATTCCAGATCCAGATTCTGTTACACCTTCAAGTAGCTTTAGCGTAACATAGGCTGATTCTGCGCTCAGCACATCACGCGTTTCAGGGGCTGTTTCAAACAAAACAGTTCCATTTTTATCTTCAATACGAGTGACCATGACAGGTTTGACATAAATTCCTTGGTTGGCAAAAGACCCATAGGCAGCAACCATTTCATAAACACTCAAATCGGCAGTTCCCAAAGCTATGGAAGGAACACTAAGGATTTTTGAACTGACGCCCAAGTCAGTTGCAAGTTTGCTCACAGGCCCTGGCCCAACTTTGTCTATGAGCCTCGCGCTGATGGTATTGACCGAGTTGGCCAACGCATTTTTCAAGGTTCTCTTTCCAGTATAGCGATCACCAGAATTTTTTGGACACCATGCTTCATGCGCACCAAATTTTCTTGCCTCCACGCAGTAGAACCCATCAGGGAAAGAGTCGCATGGAGAAAGCTTTAGTTGATCAATGGCAGAGGCATATACAAAGGGTTTGAAAGTTGATCCTATTTGTCTCTTACCTTGAAATACATGGTCAAATTGAAAATGCTTGTAGTTGATACCCCCAACCCAAGCTTTTACATGCCCAGTTTGTGGATCCATCGACATCATACCCGAACGCAAAAAGTGTTTGTAGTGACGAATGGAATCAATGGGACGCATCACAGTGTCGATTTCTCCTTTCCAACTAAAAATTTTCATCGCTGTTTTTTCTTCAAAGGAGGCTTTGATATCGTCTTCTGTTTTACCAGCACGCTTCATTTTTCTCCAACGCTCCGAACGCCTCATAGCTTGTTCCATTAGCCTTTCAATTTCTTTTTCGGTAAGATCCAAAAAGGGCGCAGTTGGGTTCCACTTGGGAGTGTTTTGCTCAAAAAAAGCATCTTGTAGGTTGGACATATGCTCCTTTACAGCATTTTCAGCATACGTTTGCATTCTGGAGTCTAGCGTGGTATAAATTGTTAAACCATCTAAATAAAGATTAAATTTTTCTCCATCTGGTTTTGGGTTTTCTTCAATCCAATTCAGCATAAACTGGCGTAGATAAGCCCTGAAATAGGTTGCAAGACCCTCACGATGAGATTGAGGGTTGAATTGAATTTCGAGAGGCAACTGCTGCAAAGAATCAACTTCTTTTTGAGTGAGCATCTCATTGCGAAGCATTTGCTGAAAGACAATGTTTCGCCTTGAAATTACAAGCGCTGGCCTTCTAATAGGGTTGTACAACGAAGAGTTTTTGAGCATTCCTACCAACATAGCAGATTCCTCTAAAAGCAAGTCTGAGGGCTCTTTTGAAAAATAAATATTGGCTGCCGATCGCAACCCATCAGCATTGTAATTGAAATCATAAAGGTTGAGATACATGGTAATGATTTCCTTTTTTGAATATCTTCGTTCGAGCTGTATAGCGATCACCCATTCCTTGATTTTTTGTATCACTGCATCTAGAGTATTTCTCGAACGAACACCTGTGAAGAGCTGCCGAGCCAATTGTTGAGAAACAGTACTTGCCCCTCCTTTTTCACCCAAATAAACAATGGCTCTCATGGTGCTTCGCAAATCAATACCAGAATGACTGTAAAAGCGCTCATCCTCGGTTGCGATTAAAGCATCGATAAGGTCTTTGGGTATCTCTTCATAATCCAAAGGGGTGCGATTGTCATTGTAATAAAATTTACCAAGGATCTTATTGTCTGAAGAAAATATTTGTGTTGCTAGATTTGTTTTTGGGTTTTCCAATTGTCGGAACTCAGGCATTTTGCCAAACAAACCAAACCCAGCAGCTGCAAACACCCCAACCAAAGAGAAAAGACCAAATAAAAACACATACCAAAAGAGTTTTATTTCGCGACGATAAGTTTTTTTGTTCTCTTTCATTGCTCAGATTGAATTTGTTCTATGCCAATGCCAACTTCTGTAATGCCTTCAAGCACTTCAATTGATTTTGCTTGTTCATTGTGCCGCATGGCAGGCCTGATGCTCAACTGATACTCTCCAACAACGCCAAAACGATAGGCCTCTTTATACCACAATTTGTTTTCATGAATCCAATACCCCTGTCCAATCCATTCACCATCGGGGGTAGCCATCGAATATGAAAGGGTATCAATCAACGTTTCGCCAATTGGGTTTTTGAGTGTGGTGATGAGATGGATATTTGAAAAGGGATAGTGGTCATCATTTCGCAAATAGATATACAGGTTTGTCGGATGATTGATTTTTTTGGGGGAAAATAAAAACTGCACCTCCTCTTGTTGTGCCCACCCCTCAGACAATGACGAAAAATATAACTTTTCATTTCCTCCAGCGCATCCCCAAACCAACCAAATGACGATAAGGCCAGCAAGTGTTTTTCTTGAAATAAAAAGTTGATACATATAACCGAACTATTTTTTCATAAAAGCAAGGTTTTCAGACCTACCCTTCTTAAATATTTTGTTGCTGTTTTTTGTCCCTTTTCTCAGTTGTTTTTGTTGTTGCTTAGGGAGTTGGATGATCTCGGAACATGTATCTGAACAACACCCTTTGTGCGCTTCGGCACAAGATGGACATTGAATAAACAACAAATGACAAGCTTCATTTGCACAATTGACATGGGTATCACATGAAGTACCACATTGATGACAAACGGCAATAACTTCGTCAGAGATTTGCTCTGCTCTTCGCTGGTCAAACACAAAGTTCTTCCCACGAAATTTATTGTCAAGCCCTTTTGTTTTGACCTGACGCGTGTACTCAATAATACCTCCTTCTAACTGGAATACATTTTCAAAACCCTTGTGCTTGAAGTATGCACTTCCCTTTTCACATCTGATGCCACCTGTACAATACATCACAATATTTTTGTCTTTTTTATGTGCTTTTAGATGGTCTTCAATCAGCGGTAGAGAATCTCTAAAGGTATCAACATCTGGTGTAATGGCACCTTCAAAATGACCTATTTCACTCTCGAAGTGGTTGCGCATATCCACGACCAATGTTTCTGGTTTTGACACCAAGTCATTGAAAGATTGTGCATCGACATGAACACCACACTGAGTGACATCAAAATCGTCATCATTCAGCCCATCGGCTACAATCTTGTGTCTTACCTTGATTTTGAGTTTAAGAAAAGACTTGTTGTCATGCTCAACAGCAATATTCAAACGAACATCTTTCAAAAAAGAGATGCTGTCAAGATGTGTTTTAAAGGAGTCAAATTGATTTGCAGGAACCGAAAGCTGGGCGTTAATCCCTTCGTAAGCGACGTAAATTCGACCCAGTACATTGAGTTGATTCCAATGTATAAACAGGTGGTCTCTAAATAAACTAGGGTTTTTGATTTGTGCGTATTTGTAGAACGACAAGGTGATGCGATCTTCACCTGCTTGGTCTATGAGATTGGCGCGTTCTTCCGCACTTAATGTGTTGTACAGTTGCATGCTATACGTATTAAGTTTGTCAGGCAAATGTACAAATTTAAAAAACGCACCTAAGGGCTTTATTTTTGCGCCAAAAATTGTAGTTTAGAGACTTCAAAAAACCACAACATGGCAAATGAAAAAGAAGCGAAATTAAAAGCGCTACAACTTACCCTTGACAAATTAGATAAGGCATACGGCAAAGGAACTGTGATGCGAATGAATGATGAGGCACTTGAAGAAGTCGAAGCGATTTCGTCAGGCTCCTTGAGTTTAGACGCAGCTCTCGGAGTAGGAGGATATCCTAGAGGGAGAGTCATTGAAATCTATGGTCCAGAATCGTCAGGAAAAACCACACTCACACTACATGCAATAGCAGAATGTCAAAAGAGTGGAGGCATCGCAGCGTTCATTGATGCAGAACACGCATTCGATCGTTATTATGCGCAAAGTCTAGGTATTGATATCGATGAATTAATTGTTTCTCAGCCAGATCATGGCGAACAAGCACTCGAAATCGCAGATAATTTAATTCGTTCGGGCGCTGTTGATATTGTTGTCATTGACTCTGTTGCAGCACTCACTCCAAAAAGTGAAATTGAAGGCGAAATGGGAGATTCTAAAATGGGACTGCACGCGCGCCTGATGTCACAAGCATTACGAAAACTCACTGCCTCGATCAGCAAAACGCAATCAACAGTGATATTTATCAACCAATTGCGAGAAAAAATAGGCGTGATGTTTGGGAATCCAGAAACCACCACAGGTGGAAATGCGCTAAAATTCTATGCTTCTGTGCGCTTAGACATTCGTCGCTCGACTCAAATCAAAGACACTCAAGGTGGAATCAATGGGAATCGTACACGAGTGAAAGTGGTAAAGAACAAGGTTGCGCCTCCGTTCAAAACTGTCGAATTTGATATTCTTTATGGAAAAGGTATTTCCAAAAATGGAGAATTATTGGATATAGGTGTTGAGCAAGAAATTGTCCAAAAGAGTGGCTCTTGGTTTAGTTATGGCGACACCAAACTCGGTCAAGGAAGAGATTCTGTCATTAAGCTATTTGAAGATAACCTCGAGCTTGCAGAAGAGATTGAAGACAAAATCCGAAACAACCAAGTCGAGCAAGAGTAGTTTAAGTATACCCTTCTTTACGCAATTGATTCTGAAAAAATTGATGGGTCTGTTCTTTTAAAGCAGGGATGTCATCTTTCGTCAAACCTTTGGTTTCGATAGCAGGATGCACAATTGCCCGAGCCTTTCCAGGTGTTCCAAACCAATATTTGTGACCAAACTGAAACGGAAAACGTTTTTTACAGTCAGGAAGTGTAACAGGAACGATAGGCATTTGGTATTGAATGGCTAAACTAAAAGCACCATTTTTAAAGGGTCCCAAAAAAACATCGGGATGAGGTACGAGCCCCTCTGGATAGATACATACACTATATCCCATATCTAGTTTTTTTTGTGCATGGTGATACACATTTTTTCTGCTGTCATAATTGTCTCGATCAACCTTGATCGCTGCTCGACGATAGATATAATTAAAGACAGGGATTTCTTCAAGTTCTCGTTTTCCGACAAATACAAAAGGGTTTCGAACAGCCATCAACATCAGCATGATGTCAATCATACTTAAGTGGTTGGCAACAAACATATAGTTTTTGCCTTTTTCTAATGTTTGGTGTCGTGTAAACTTGGGCCAAAAGCCCATGCCATATAATATGATTGGAGACCAAACCCAACGACCAATCCAAAAAACGTGGCGATACCAACGATCTCTTTGAAGAAAAATAATAAGAAGGGGAAAGCACAACACGACCCCAATTCCTGCAAGGACATAAAACCAAACATTCCAAAGGCCATAAATGATTTTTTTAGCCAGTAGCACCATAAGGGTAAAAGTAGTGATTTGAAGATAATTCAAAACACCTACATTTGTTTAAAGAAAAAATTTGCATCGATGGCTCGAATTTTAACAGGCGTTCAAAGCACAGGCACACCTCATTTAGGCAATCTTTTGGGCGCAATAATTCCTGCAATTGAAATGTCGAATCAAAGTACAGATGATTCATTTTTATTCATCGCAGACCTCCATGCCCTTACCCAAATCAAAGATGCCGATCAGATTAAAGCCAACACCTATGCAACGGCTGCTGCCTGGTTGGCTTGTGGGCTAGATCCCAAAAAGACAGTCTTTTATCGACAGTCTGATGTGCCACAAGTCACAGAGTTGACTTGGTATCTGAACTGTTTTTTTCCATACAGCCGTTTGAGTTTAGCCCACTCATTTAAAGACAAAGCCGATCGTATGGAAGATGTAAATGCTGGGCTGTTTACCTATCCAATGTTGATGGCTGCTGATATTTTATTATATGATGCTCAGAAAGTTCCTGTTGGCAAAGATCAACTTCAACATTTGGAAATGACACGTGATGTGGCAAGTCGATTTCATGCACAATTTGGTGAAACCTTTGTGCTACCTGAGGCTGTGTTACGTGAATCGAATATGCATGTGCCAGGAACTGATGGCGGTAAAATGAGTAAATCAAAAAATAACACTATTGATGTTTTTTTAACTGAAAAACAATTGCGAAAACAAGTCATGAGTATAGCTACAGACAGCACCCCACTAGAGCAGCCAAAAAACCATGACAATTGTACAGTGTTCTCACTTTACAGTATGATAGCAGATGAAGACGCAGTCAAAAACATGCGGCAGCAGTACGAATCGGGCGGGTTTGGATATGGTGATGCTAAGCAGGCCCTGTTTGAAGCATTAATGGATAAGTTTTCATTAGCACGTACACAGTTTAATAAGTACAAGGAAAATCCAAAACAAATGGATCAAATTTTGCACCAAGGCGCTAAGAGGGCAAAATCAGTTGCAAACAAAACTCTAAAAAGGGTTAGAAAATCTTTGGGGTTCTATTAATTTTCACCCCTTTATGATTATTCAATTGTAATGCCAATTCTTTCAGACTCAGTTCCATATTGATCAGTTGAGGATAATAATATACTATTTCCAATGATTTGTGGAGGATTAATAACTACTCATTCAGAAGCTATTGGACTTGCATCAATACTGTCAGGCATGATTTCAATTGTGATAGGATATTCTGTTGCGTCACAATTTGGGAGAGCAAAATCTATGCTTATTTTAGTGAGAGCTCCTGAAATTTCAGCTGTAAAACTTTGACCTAGAATTTGAGTTGTGCTCAAGCAGGTGTACCAATTGTTTGTCCCTGTATGGGTTTGATCTATGGTTTGACTGTTTACAATAGGAGCTATTGAAAACACAAAAAATACGAGGTTAATAATTGTTAGAATCCGTTTCACCGTTTAATAATTTTAAATGATTTTGTTTTGTTATTGTCTGTTGTGACTTTAAGGATAAACGATCCACTTGTTATCTCACTTAAATCGATCTGTTTTTGAATTGTTTCTTTTACTTTTCTGCCTCTTAGATCAAAGAGTTCAGCTTGCAAAATGTTTTCTCCTTGTATGTAGACTCTGTTTGCTGTAGGGTTTGGATATACAGAGATTCTAGAGTCTAGTGGATAGATATCTTCAATTGTAAGT
>DJCM01000004.1:156283-158579 GCA_002430545.1 Flavobacteriaceae bacterium UBA5950 | reverse complement strand
GTGAAAGAACAAATTATATCTGATTTGACAACGGCTTATAATGGTCTTTCTGACTATACACGATCTTCTGTCGAAGAAGTTGACGCAAGTGTTGTGGCGGCATATCTAGCTCGCTATTACCTTACATATGAAGATTGGGTAAATGCTGAGAAATACGCTGATGAAGCAGCACAGGCTGGTACAATTAGCGAAGATGTTCTACATGGATTTGATGAACTATCCCTCTCAGAAGTAATTTGGGGAGCACAAGTAACGGACACAACAACTGAAGTATACGCTTCTTTCTTCTCACACATGAGCCAAATAAACGATGGCTACAGTGGATGGAATCACTTCAAATTAGGTAACTCCAATCTTGTTGATGCAATTCCTGCTACGGATAAAAGAAAAGGATGGTTTTCAGATGATGATTATGATCCAGGTGTAATTTTAGTACCTGGCACTTGGGGACACTATAATATAACTCCAAAGTATACAAGCCTAAAATTCATTGCTGAGCCAGGACCTGGTGTATTCATAGGGGATTATATATATCTAAGAAACACTGAATTCATTCTTACTAAAGCAGAAGCTCTTGCAAGACAAAGTAATGATGCAGCAGCTGCAGATGCTTTATATGAGCTGAATTCTGTCCGAGACCCGAGTTATGTCAAGTCAACCAAAACAGGTCAAGACTTGATGGATGAGATTCTTCTTTACAGAAGAATTGAACTTTGGGGTGATGGAGTTTCATTCTTTGATATGGCTAGATTAGGCGTTGGTTTAAACAGAAATGACGGTAGAGTCAATAGAGTTCAAGACGGTGAAGGAGGTACACTTGTTATCCCTGCCCTTGATGACAAAATGATTTACCCAATACCGCAAGCTGAAACAGACGCTAAGTAAAAGAGTTTAGTTTTAAATTCGTTTTACAACTTACTAAACCCGTTCGTTTTTCGAATGGGTTTTTTTCATTACAGACATCATGAAGAATTATTAAGATATATCGCAAAGTATATCGTAACGATACCCACTTTAATATTTTTTCCTTTACAATAATTATGGGTCTTTAAATTGTTTTTTGATCTCAAAAAACTAAAATCTTAAATTCTTTGTTTATGAAGAAACTTACAGATATAACCAAAATCTGTAAAAATGAGATAATAAGGTTTGTTAATGCAAAAAATAATAGTACATTTGCACCCCTTAAAATAAGGTAAAAAGTATAAAGAGAATATGCCAACAATTTCGCAACTCGTTCGTAAAGGAAGAACAGATCTCTCAAAAAAGAGTAAATCTGCAGCACTTGATGCTTGCCCACAAAGACGTGGGGTTTGTACTCGTGTGTACACGACAACTCCTAAAAAGCCTAACTCTGCCATGCGCAAAGTGGCTCGTGTTCGACTAACCAATGGCAATGAGGTAAACGCCTACATTCCTGGGGAAGGACACAACCTGCAAGAGCACTCAATTGTTCTTGTTCGTGGAGGTCGTGTAAAAGACCTTCCCGGTGTTCGCTACCACATTGTTCGTGGAGCACTAGATACCGCAGGTGTTGAGGGACGCCTACAACGACGTTCGAAATACGGCGCCAAACGTCCTAAGAAATAAAGAATTAGTTAAATAATGACGTTCAAGCTCACTTGAACCACTCAATTTAGAATCATGAGAAAAAGATCGGCGAAAAAACGCCCTTTGTTACCAGACCCACGCTTCAATGACCTACTGGTCACCAGATTTGTAAATAACATGATGTGGAGCGGCAAAAAATCTATCGCATTCAAAATATTTTATGACGCCATAGACATCGTTGATGAGAAAAAACAAGACGATGAAAAATCAGCGTTAGAAATTTGGAAAGAAGCCTTGACCAATGTAATGCCACACGTCGAAGTGCGTAGCCGTCGTATTGGTGGAGCAACCTTTCAAATACCAAACCCTATTCGCCCAGATCGCAAAATATCAACCGCTATGAAGTGGTTGATTTCTTTTTCGCGCAAGCGTAACGAAAAATCAATGGCTCAAAAGCTAGCTGCCGAAATTCTCGCTGCCTCCAAAGAAGAAGGCGCAGCTGTAAAAAAACGTGTGGATACACACAAAATGGCCGAAGCCAACAAAGCATTTTCTCACTTTAGGTTTTAACATATATAATAATGTCAAGAGATTTAAAATATACGAGAAACATTGGAATTGCTGCCCACATTGATGCTGGTAAGACAACGACAACTGAACGTATTCTATACTATACAGGTGTTAGTCACAAAATTGGTGAGGTTCACGACGGAGCTGCTACCATGGACTGGATGGAGCAAGAGCA
>DJCM01000004.1:140255-156008 GCA_002430545.1 Flavobacteriaceae bacterium UBA5950 | reverse complement strand
TGGATGGAGCAAGAGCAAGAACGTGGTATCACAATCACCTCTGCAGCAACTACCTGCGAATGGACTTTTCCATCCGAACAAGGTAAACCAATTGACGGAGCCAAAGGATATCACTTCAATATCATTGATACTCCTGGTCACGTTGACTTTACTGTTGAGGTCAATCGCTCTCTTCGTGTACTCGATGGACTTGTCTTTTTGTTTTCAGCAGTTGATGGTGTAGAGCCACAATCTGAAACCAACTGGCGATTGGCTGACAACTATAAAGTACCAAGAATGGGCTTTGTCAATAAAATGGATCGTCAGGGAGCCAATTTCCTCAATGTTTGTACGCAAGTTCGAGAAATGCTCAAATCCAATGCAGTGCCGATTGTATTGCCCATAGGCGATGAAGATAACTTTAAAGGCTGTGTTGATCTTGTAAAAAATCGTGCCATCATCTGGCATGAAGAAAATATGGGCGCAACATTCGATGTTGTTGATATCCCAGATGATATGAAGGATGAAGTCAAAAAATTCCGTGGCGAACTTATCGAAGCTGTGGCTGAATATGACGAAAACCTTCTAGAAAAATATTTTGAAGACCCTGAAAGCATCTCTGAAGATGAGGTTCACAATGCACTTCGTGCAGCGACTCAGGATATGAGTATTATTCCTATGATCTGTGGGTCTGCTTTCAAAAACAAAGGGGTTCAGTTCTTATTGGATGCTGTTTGCCGTTATTTGCCTTCGCCAGAAGACAAAGATGCGATTGAGGGCACAAATCCGGATACTGATGAAGTCATCTCAAGAAAACCAGTGGTTTCTGACCCATTTTCGGCTTTGGCATTCAAAATTGCAACAGACCCTTACGTTGGGCGTTTGGCGTTCTTTAGAGCATATTCGGGTCGTTTAGACGCTGGGTCTTATGTACTCAACACGCGCTCAGGAAATAAAGAAAGGATATCTCGTATCTATCAAATGCACGCCAATAAACAAAATGCCATTAATTTTATTGAGGCAGGAGATATTGGTGCTGCAGTTGGATTTAAAGATATTAAAACTGGTGATACGCTTTGTGCAGAAAAAAGTCCTATCGTATTAGAAAGTATGGACTTTCCAGACCCTGTTATCGGTATCGCAGTTGAGCCAAAAACAAAATCTGATGTCGATAAATTGGGTATGGCACTTGGTAAACTTGCCGAAGAAGATCCAACCTTCCAAGTCAAAACGGATGAGGCATCTGGGCAAACGATTATCAGTGGTATGGGTGAACTTCACCTCGATATTATTGTAGATCGTTTACGTCGTGAGTTTAAAGTTGATGTCAATCAAGGTCAACCTCAAGTGGAGTACAAGGAAGCGATTACCCAGCTTGCAGACCACAGAGAAGTTTATAAAAAACAAACAGGTGGACGTGGTAAGTTTGCTGATATCGTATTTACAATCGAACCAGCAGAAGAAGGAAAGCAAGGACTTGAATTTGTGAATCAGATTAAAGGTGGTAATGTACCTAGAGAATACATTCCATCTGTAGAAAAAGGATTTAAGTATGCCATGCACAATGGACCATTGGCAGGATTTGAGATTGATGCGATGAAAGTAACTCTAAAAGACGGATCCTTTCACCCTGTTGATTCCGATTCATTATCATTTGAGTTGGCAGCAAAGCTTGGATATAAAGAAGCAGCCAGAGCTGCTGGAGCAGTCATCATGGAGCCAATGATGAAGCTTGAGGTGTTAACACCTGAAGAAAATATGGGAGACATTGTCGGTGACCTCAACCGTCGCAGAGGGCAAGTCAATAGTATGGACGATCGCGCAGGATCAAAGGTGGTTAAAGCCATTGTTCCTCTTTCAGAAATGTTTGGATATGTTACCTCATTGCGAACATTATCATCTGGACGCGCAACATCAACGATGGAGTTTTCGCATTACGCAGAGACGCCAAAAAACATTTCAGAGGAAGTAATCTCCGCAACAGTCGGATAAAGAATTGAAAAACAATGAGTCAAAAAATTAGAATTAAGCTCAAATCCTACGATTACAATCTGGTTGACAAATCAGCTGAGAAAATCGTTAAGTCAGTTAAGACAACAGGAGCTGTGATCACAGGACCAATTCCACTTCCAACACATAAAAAGATTTTTACTGTGTTGCGTTCACCACACGTGAACAAGAAGTCGCGCGAACAGTTTCAGTTGAGCTCATACAAACGTCTATTAGACATTTACAGCTCGTCTTCTAAAACAATTGATGCGTTGATGAAATTAGAGCTTCCGAGCGGAGTTGAAGTTGAAATTAAAGTATAATTAGATTCTCATTAGAGAATAACTAAATAAACCAATATGTCAGGGTTAATTGGAAAAAAAATCGGCATGACGAGCATCTTTGACGAGAATGGCAAAAACTTGCCATGTACTGTCATTCAGGCTGGGCCTTGTGTAGTGACGCAAGTACGCACAGAAGATTTAGATGGATATGATGCATTGCAACTTGGATTTGATGATAAGTCAACCAAGAGCAGCAACAAAGCCGCTGAAGGTCACTTTAAAAAAGCAAATACTTCTACCAAACGCAAGTTGGTTGAATTTAAAGGCTTTGAAACAGAACACAAACTTGGAGATACGATTGGAGTTGATTTATTCAGCGAAGGTGAGTTTGTTGACATTACTGGAACTTCCAAGGGGAAAGGTTTTCAGGGAGTTGTGAAGCGTCACGGATTTAGTGGGGTTGGTCAAGCAACACATGGTCAGCATAACCGACTACGTGCACCTGGATCTATTGGTGCGGCATCATACCCAGCACGTGTTTTTAAAGGAATGCGAATGGGAGGCCGAATGGGAAATGAGAGGGTTACTGTTCAAAACCTACGAGTTTTGAAAGTAGTACCTGAGAAAAATTTATTAGTTGTGAAAGGATGCGTTCCTGGTCACAAAAATGGTTACATCTTAATATCGAAGTGATGAAATTATCAGTAGTAGATCAAAAAGGGAAAGATACAGGGAGACAAGTTGACTTGTCTAAAGATGTATTTGGAGTTGACCCAAACGAGCATGCTCTTTATTTGGATGTAAAACAATACCTAGCGCATCAGCGACAGGGGACTCACAAAACCAAGGAGCGAGCTGAAATCAAGGGTAGTACTCGCAAAATCAAAAAGCAAAAAGGAACTGGTACAGCTCGAGCGGGAAGTATTAAAAACCCATTGTTTAGAAGTGGTGGACGCATTTTTGGTCCACGTGTTCGTTCCTACAATCAAAAGGTAAATAAAAACGTCAAAAGATTGGCAAGAAAGTCTGCCTTGAGTTTAAAGGCAAAAAACAAATCTTTAACAGTAGTTGAGGATTTTGATTTTGATACGCCAAAAACGAAGTCATTTACAGCAGTATTGAATGCACTTGGAGTTTCTGATAAAAAATCATTATTAGTTCTGGGTTCATTAGCCAAAAACGTGTATTTGTCAGCTCGTAATTTGAAAGGTGCAGAGGTTGTTAATGATGCAGAACTGAGCACTTATAAAATTGTCAATGCACAGCATTTGATTTTGGCAGAAAGCGCTGTGAATTCAATCATTTCTAATTTGAATTCAAAATAAGAACTCATGAGCATATTGATTAAGCCCATAGTAACAGAAAAAACTACAAGCGAAAGCGAGTTGAGAAATCGCTACACTTTTTTGGTAAATCCAAAAGCAAACAAAGTAGAGATCAAAAAAGCAGTTGAGTCCACATATGGCGTAACTGTTGACAAAGTAAGAACACTGATCTACGGACCAGAGCGAAGAACTCGCTACACAAAAACCGGAATTCAGTATGGAAAAACTAATGCAACCAAACGTGCGATAGTACAGGTTGCAGAGGGGGATCAAATAGATTTTTATAGTAATTTATAATCAAATAGGATGTCAGTTAGAAAACTTAAACCTATAACTCCTGGACAGCGCGGTAGAGTGGTCAATGGTTACGACGCCATCACCACTGATAAGCCGGAGAAAAGCTTGCTTGCTCCGAAAAAACGTTCGGGTGGTCGTAACAATAGTGGTCGAATGACTGTACGCTATCGAGGCGGAGGTCACAAAAGACGCTACCGTACCATGGACTTCAAGCGCAATCGCTTTGACAGTCCTGCTGAGGTATTAAGCATAGAGTACGATCCTAACCGATCGGCTTTTATTGCCTTAACTCAGTTCAAAGACGGAGAAAAAAGATACATCATTGCACAAAACGGATTGAAAGTAGGCCAAAAGGTCGTTTCGGGCGAGAAAGTTGCAACTGAAATTGGAAATGCAATGGCACTTTCCAGCATTCCCTTAGGTACAATCATTTCATGTATCGAGCTTCATCCAGGCAGAGGAGCAACACTGGCAAGAAGTGCCGGTTCTTTCGCACAGTTGATGGCTCGTGAGGGTAAGTTTGCAACCATTAAACTACCATCAGGCGAAACACGTTTAATCCTCACGAATTGTATGGCAACCATTGGAGCAGTTTCCAACTCCGACCATCAGTTACTCGTTTCTGGAAAAGCGGGTCGCACTCGTTGGTTGGGTCGACGTCCAAGAACTCGTCCTGTAGCAATGAACCCTGTCGATCACCCAATGGGTGGTGGTGAAGGACGTGCCTCTGGAGGGCATCCTCGTTCGAAAAATGGGATTCCTGCAAAAGGGTATCGTACGCGAAATAAGACAAAAGCGTCGAACAGATATATTGTTGAACGTAGAAGAAAATAAGTATGGCTAGATCATTAAAAAAAGGACCTTACGTACACTTCAGCTTGGTAAAAAAGCTGCAGGCAAACCTTGATTCTGGTAAAAAGAATGTGATTAAAACTTGGTCTCGTGCATCGATGATCACACCAGATTTCGTTGGTCAGACAATAGGTGTTCACAATGGTAAGCAATTTATCCCTGTGTATATCACTGAAAATATGGTGGGTCACAAGTTGGGTGAATTTTCACCAACACGCAATTTTAGAGGCCATGCAGGAGCAAAAAATAAAGGTAAAAAATAACTATGGGAGTTCGTAAACGCAAATCTGCAGAAGAATTGAAAGAAGCACGCAAACACATTGCGTTCGCTAAGCTCAACAACTGCCCAACTTCTCCTCGTAAGATGCGCCTCATGGCAGATCTTATTCGTGGTGAAGCTGTTGATAATGCCCTTTCTATTCTCCGATTCAGTGCAAAAGAATCGTCAGTTCGATTAGAGAAACTGGTATTGTCTGCCGTTGCCAACTGGCAATCTAAAAATGAAGACGGTGATTTGGAAAAAGCCGGCTTATTTGTAAAAGAAATTCGTGTAGATAGTGCACGTATGCTCAAACGATTACGTCCGGCACCTCAGGGTCGTGCGCATCGAATTCGTAAACGCTCAAACCATGTGACATTGGTACTAGGGGCTCAAGATAATTCTCAAAGCTAATAAGACTATGGGTCAAAAAACAAATCCAATTGGTAATCGAATAGGAATCATCCGCGGATGGGAATCCAACTGGTTCGGTGGAAGAGATTATGGTGATAAATTGTCTGAAGACGACAAAATTCGCCGTTATGTTCATGCTCGTCTTGCCAAAGCAAGTGTTTCTAGAATTTTTATTGAAAGAACACTCAAGCTTGTGACAGTAACGATTACGACTGCTCGACCTGGTATCATCATCGGTAAGGGTGGATCAGAAGTCGATCGCCTAAAAGAAGAGCTAAAGAAAATTACAGGTAAAGAGGTTCAACTCAACATCTTTGAGATCAAACGTCCTGAACTCGAAGCCCAGCTCGTTGCTGCGAGTATTGCACGTCAGATCGAAAGTCGAATTTCGTATCGTCGAGCAATAAAAATGGCAATTGCTGCCTCCATGCGTATGAACGCTGAGGGTATTAAAGTTCAGATTTCTGGTCGATTGAATGGTGCCGAAATGGCACGATCTGAAAGCTATAAAGATGGACGAATTCCATTATCAACATTCCGAGCTGATATCGATTATGCTTTGGTTGAAGCAAAAACCACTTATGGTCGTATTGGTATCAAGGTCTGGATTATGAAAGGGGAAGTATATGGAAAGCGTGAACTCTCACCACTAGTTGGGATGAGCCTAAACGCTACTAAAAGTAAAAACGATAAACGCTCTGGCCGAGGGGATAGAAGAAGAAAGTAAAGCATTATGTTATCACCTAAGAAAACAAAATATAGAAAAATGCAGAAGGGTCGCATGAAAGGCCTGTCTCAGCGTGGACACCGATTGTCAAACGGTATGTTTGGTGTCAAAGCGCTTGATGCTGTATTTGTTACCTCACGTCAAATCGAAGCAGCTCGTATTGCAGCGACTCGTTACATGAAAAGAGAGGGACAATTGTGGATTAAAATTTTCCCAGACAAGCCCATTACTAAAAAGCCATTAGAGGTTCGTATGGGTAAAGGAAAAGGTGCTTTGGATCACTACGTTGCAGTGGTGAAGCCAGGTCGTATTTTATTTGAGATTTCAGGTGTGCCAATCGATGTTGCTAAGGAAGCTTTGCGTTTGGCATCTCAAAAACTACCTGTGAAAACAAAATTTGTAATTGCGCGTGATTACGACGCTTAATAGTTAAGAAATGAAGCAAAAAGAAGTCAGTACGATGACATTGGATGAGCTGCAAGACAAATTGGCTCAGATGCAAAAAAGCTATAAAGAAGCAAAGTTTACACATGCGCTTTCTAATTTAGAGAACCCCTTGCAGTTGCGTACGCAACGAAGAGTAATCGCAAGATTGCAAACAGAATTGAATCGACGTAAAACACAAGAGGTCTAAGCTTATGGAAACAAGAAACTTAAGAAAAGAACGAATTGGTGTAGTGACGAGCGACAAAATGCAAAAGTCTATTGTTGTGAGTGAAGTCAAGCGTGTAAAGCACCCGATGTATGGAAAGTTTGTTTTGAAAACAAAGAAGTATGTAGCGCATGACGAGAAAAACGATTGTAAAGTAGGCGATACCGTTCGCATAATGGAAACGCGTCCACTGAGTGCTTCAAAATGTTGGAGATTGGTGGAAATTATTGAAAGAGCAAAATAATGGTACAACAAGAATCAAGACTTAAAGTTGCCGACAACACTGGTGCCAGAGAGGTACTGACAATTCGTGTCCTTGGGGGCACCAAACGCAGATACGCATCGATTGGTGATAAAATTGTCGTCTCTGTGAAAGATGCAACTCCAAATGGTACTGCCAAAAAAGGGCAAGTGTCAACTGCAGTTGTTGTTCGGACAAAGAAGGAAATTCGTCGTCCAGATGGATCCTATATCCGTTTTGATGAGAATGCTTGTGTATTGCTTGACCCAGTCGGCGAAATGCTTGGGACTCGAGTTTTTGGTCCAGTTGCCCGAGAGTTACGCGATAAGAAGTTTATGAAAATTATATCCTTAGCACCAGAAGTTTTATAACTTGATATATGAAAAAATTAAAAATTAAAACGGGAGATACAGTGCGCGTCATCGCAGGTGATCACAAGGGGTCTGAAGGTAAGATCCTCAAGTTATTATCGAGCAAAGACAAAGCTATTGTTGAGGGGGTTAATGTTGTCAAGCGCCACACGAAGCCAAATGCGCAAAACCCTCAAGGCGGTATCGTAGAAAAAGAAGCAGCGATCCATGTTTCTAACCTTTCATTGCTGACAACCGATGGTGAAACAACACGTGTTGGCTACCAAATGAATGGAGAGAATAAGGAGCGTATTTCACGTAAAACAAAAGAAGTAATCTAATGGTACCTAGACTAAAAGAAGAGTATAATCAGCGAGTGATTGGTGCGATGACTGAAGAATTTAGTTATCGTAACAAGATGGAAGTGCCCAAGCTTGAGAAAATTGTGATCAGCCGAGGAGTTGGAGCAGCTGTTGCCGACAAAAAAATTGTTGAACATGCAATTGAAGAATTGACATTGATATCTGGTCAAAAAGCTGTGGCAACTCTATCGAAAAAAGACGTGTCTAACTTCAAGTTGCGAAAAGGGATGCCAATTGGTGCTCGTGTCACATTGCGTGGCGATCGCATGTATGAGTTTTTAGACAGACTCGTGACTGCCGCACTTCCACGTGTTCGTGATTTTCAAGGAATCAAGGCGAGTGGTTTTGATGGAAGAGGTAACTATAACCTTGGGATTACAGAACAAATTATTTTTCCAGAAATTGATATTGACAAAGTCGCAAAAATCGCTGGAATGGACATCACTTTTGTGACGTCTGCAGAAACAGATAAAGAATCAAAATCATTATTAGCTCATTTGGGCTTGCCTTTTAAAAACAATTAATATGGCTAAAGAATCAATGAAGGCCCGTGAGGTCAAACGTGCAAAACTCAATGCAAAATACGCTGCCAAGCGCAAGGCATTGCTGGAAGCTGGTGACTACGAAGGTTTACAAAAGTTACCTAAAAACTCATCACCTGTTCGCATGCACAATCGCTGCAAATTGACAGGTCGTCCGAAGGGATATATGCGTCAGTTTGGAATTTCTAGAGTGATGTTTCGTGAAATGGCAAACAAAGGTTTAATTCCTGGTGTAAGAAAAGCCAGCTGGTAAAAAATTAAGTATGAACACAGATCCAATAGCAGATTTTTTAACACGTATTAGAAACGCAAATAGCGCAGGACTTCGTGTTGTTGAAATTCCCGCATCAAAACTTAAGTTAGAGATGACTAAAATTCTTTTTGATCAGGGATATATCCTAAGCTATAAGAAGGAAGATAACAATGCGCAAGGAACGATTAAGATCGCTTTGAAATATGATCCGATCACAAAAGATCCTGTGATCAAAAAGCTCCAGCGTGCAAGTACACCTGGGCTTCGTAAATACACAGGGTTTGTCGACATTCCACGAGTGCTCAATGGACTTGGTATTGCCATTATGTCTACGTCTAGTGGAGTGATGACAGGAAAGCAAGCAAAAAGAGAAAATGTAGGTGGAGAAGTACTCTGCTACGTCTATTAAAAAACAGTAAAAAAGTATATATGTCACGAATAGGTAACAATCCGATAACAATTCCAGAAGGGGTAGTGGTTGATATTCAATCTGACGTCATTACCGTTAAAGGAAAGTTGGGAGAGCTAAGTCAGCCATATGATTCAGTTTCATTTACCCAAGAAGATTCAACATTGAAAGTCAGTAGACCATCTGAAGCAAAGCCGCACAAAGCAAAGCATGGTTTGTATCGGTCGTTGGTCAACAATATGGTTGAGGGCGTTTCCAAAGGCTTTACCAAAGAGTTGGAACTCGTTGGTGTTGGATATCGTGCATCTAATCAAGGCCAAAAGCTTGATCTTGCACTTGGCTTTTCTCACAACATTGTTTTTGAGATTCCCAGTGAAGTGAAAGTGGAAACAATTTCTGAGAAAGGTAAAAACCCAATTGTGAAACTCTCCTCCCATGACAAACAATTGTTAGGAGCTGTGACTGCCAAGATTCGATCTTTCCGCAAGCCAGAGCCTTACAAAGGAAAAGGAATCAAATTTGTTGGAGAACAAATTCGTAGAAAAGCAGGTAAGTCTGCATAATAGTAAAGTTATGAAGCAAACGAAAACACAACGAAGATTTCGCATCAAGCGTCGCTTGAAAGCTACCGTTTCTGGCACGTCTGACCAGCCGCGTATGTCTGTTTTTAGAAGTAATAAAGAGATTTATGCACAAATCATCAATGATGAAACTGGAGAAACGCTGGCTTCTGCATCATCTCGTGATAGTGATTTGACTGGAAAAGGATCATCCAAAACCGAACAAGCTGGTTTGGTTGGAAAACACATAGCTGAGAAAGCATTGGCTGCGGGTGTAACAAAAATTAGATTTGATCGAGGTGGATATCTCTACCACGGTCGAGTGAAATCACTTGCCGAAGGTGCTCGTGAGGGGGGATTAAAATTTTAATTGAATTATGTATCAAAACTATAAAAATATAGAATTAGTCAAGCCAGGTGGACTGGAACTCAAAGACCGTCTTGTTGGCGTCCAGCGTGTGACAAAAGTAACCAAAGGTGGTCGTACGTTTGGGTTTTCTGCTATTGTTGTCGTTGGCGATGAAAATGGTGTTGTTGGACATGGACTTGGAAAGTCAAAAGAGGTGAGCGAAGCAATCGCAAAAGCTGTTGAAGACGCCAAGAAAAATTTGGTACGCATACCAGTTCATAAAGGAACACTTCCTCACCAACAAAAAGGTAAGTTTGGTGGTGCCAGAGTTTACTTGCAACCTGCATCAGCGGGTACTGGAGTAATTGCTGGTGGTGCAGTACGCGCAGTACTAGAAGCAGTTGGGGTACAGGATGTACTTTCAAAATCGCAAGGTTCTTCCAACCCTCACAACGTTGTGAAGGCTACTTTTGATGCGCTATTACAATTGCGTAATGCAAATGTTATTGCCAAACAACGAGGGATTTCTCTTGAAAAAGTTTATAACGGATAGCATCATGGGAAAAATTAAAGTAACACAAACACGTAGCAACATTAAGCGACCAGAAGACCAAAAGCGAACCCTAAAAGCATTGGGTTTGAAAAACATTGGTCAGTCTGTAGAGCATGATGATTCTGCTGCTGTTTTAGGAATGATAGAAAAAGTGAAACACCTTGTTTCAGTAGAACAATTATAAGTCATGGAATTAGGAAATTTAAAACCCGCAATGGGAGCTGTAAAATCTGCTAACAAAAGACTAGGTCGTGGACAAGGTTCAGGAACTGGTGGAACAGCAACACGTGGTCACAAGGGAGCAAAGTCTCGTTCAGGTTACTCCAAAAAAATTGGTTTTGAAGGAGGTCAAATGCCTTTGCAACGTCGTGTTCCCAAATTTGGATTCACCAATATCAATCGCAAAGAATATCAAGGTATTAACATAGATACCTTGCAGCAATTGGTAGACGATAAAAAAGTTAAAAAAGAAATTGCGCTTACTCAATTTGTTGATCTAAGACTCGCAGGAAAAAATGATTTAGTCAAGATTCTAGGTCGAGGAAAATTATCAGCAGCATTGAAGATAACAGCGCACAAATTCACAGCATCTGCCAAAGCAGCAATTGAAGCTGCAGGTGGAGAAGCTATTGATGCTTAATTGATTATGAGACAATTTTTAGAAGCAATAAAGAATATCTGGAAAATTGAAGAGCTGAGAAACCGTGTGGGTCTCACTTTGGGTTTATTACTTGTTTATCGTGTAGGTGCTCAAGTTGTACTTCCTGGTATTGATTCAGTTCAGCTTTCCGAACTCGCCAATCGTACCGATGGTGGGGGTCTTTTAGGGATTTTAAACGCTTTTACAGGCGGTGCATTTGCCAATGCATCTGTATTTGCCCTTGGGATTATGCCATACATCTCTGCTTCTATTGTTGTACAGTTGATGGGAATCGCTGTTCCTTATCTTCAGAAATTGCAAAAAGAAGGTGAAAGTGGTCGTAGAACAATCAACCAAATCACACGTTGGTTAACCATTGCCATCTGTGTTGTACAAGCACCAGCATATTTATATGGGTTGGGTGCTCTTGGAGTGCCTGATTCTGCATTCCTTCTTGGAAAAGGTCCTACCTTCATTATTACTTCAATTATCATATTGGTAACAGGTACCATATTCGCGATGTGGCTGGGTGAGAAAATTACAGATAAGGGAATTGGAAATGGTATATCCTTACTGATTACAGTGGGTATCATCGCGACCATGCCACTGTCATTTGTACAAGAATTTGTATCACGAGTGACTGAAAACAACGGAGGTCTTATCATGATCTTGGTTGAGTTAGTCATTTGGATCATCGTCAACGGATTGTGTGTCCTTTTAGTTCTCGCAGTTCGTCAAATTCCCGTTCAGTATGCTCGTCGTACAGCAGCTGGGGGTTATGCAAAAAACCAAGGGAGTGCACGTCAATATATACCTCTAAAGCTCAATGCTTCTGGAGTAATGCCCATCATCTTTGCACAAGCGATCATGTTTGCACCAGCATACCTTGGTCAGGCAATCGGCAACAATGCAGTAGGTCAATGGATGCAAGCATCGTTTTCAGATATCTTTGGCCTTTGGTATAACGTTTTGTTTGGGGTATTGATCATAGTATTTACGTATTTCTATACTGCAATTACAGTTCCAACAAACAAAATGGCAGATGACCTAAAACGAAATGGTGGATTTATTCCAGGGATACGCCCAGGAGGCGAAACAGCCGACTTTTTGGATCGAGTGATGTCACACATTACTTTTCCAGGGTCGTTGTTTTTGGCAGCAATAGCTGTTTTACCCGCTGTTGCATACCAATTATTGGGCTTACAACAAGGTTGGGCTCTTTTTTACGGAGGAACTTCACTATTGATTATGGTTGGAGTTGCTATCGATACGATTCAGCAAGTCAATGCATACTTGCTTAACCGTCATTACGACGGCTTGATGACAACGGGAAATAAAAGAAAAGGATAATCATGGCAAAGCAACCTGCGATAGAGCAAGATGGACAGATTATTGAGGCGTTATCCAACGCCATGTTTCGTGTAGAATTGGAAAACGGACACGTTGTTACGGCACACATTTCTGGTAAAATGCGTATGTATTATATCAAGCTGTTGCCAGGAGATAAAGTAAAACTTGAAATGAGTCCGTATGACTTGACAAAGGCACGGATTACATATAGATACTAATTATGAAAGTAAGAGCATCATTAAAGAAAAGAAGCGCAGATTGCAAGATTGTACGTCGCAAAGGCCGCTTGTATGTCATTAACAAGAAGAATCCACGATTTAAACAAAGACAAGGTTAATTATGGCAAGAATTTCAGGAGTAGATATTCCAAAACAAAAACGAGGTGAAATCGCCTTGACCTATATTTTTGGTATAGGAAAAAGTAGAGCACAACTGATACTAGAAAAAGCTGGGGTGGATGTCAACAAAAAAGTTTCGGATTGGAATGATGACGAAATCGGAAGAATTCGTGACGCCGTTTCTGCATTTACCATTGAAGGAGAACTTCGATCGGAAATACAGTTGAGTATTAAGCGATTAATGGACATCGGCTCATTCAGAGGAATTCGCCACAGAGTTGGTCTTCCTCTACGTGGACAGAGAACAAAAAATAACTCTAGAACACGAAAAGGAAAACGTAAGACTGTTGCAAACAAAAAGAAAGTAACCAAATAATCATTGATCTATGGCGAAGACGAGTTCTAAAAAAAGAAAAGTTGTTGTGGAGTCATTTGGAGAAGCACACGTTACTGCTTCATTCAACAACATTATCATATCTCTTACCAATACCAAAGGTGAAGTAATTTCTTGGTCATCAGCAGGTAAAATGGGCTTTAGAGGTTCGAAAAAGAATACGCCTTACGCAGCTCAGCTTGCTGCAGAGGATGCCGGTAAGGTTGCTTTGGAGGCGGGCTTGCGTAAAGTAAAAGTATTTGTGAAAGGTCCAGGAAATGGTCGCGAATCTGCCATTCGAACCATTCACAATTTGGGAATTGAGGTAACTGAAATCGTTGATGTTACACCACTTCCTCACAACGGATGTAGACCACCGAAAAGAAGAAGAGTATAAATAATAAGGAGGGAATTTGTTTGACGAAGGATAGACCTTAATTCTCATTCCCCTTCACTAAATATAAACTATGGCAAGATATACTGGTCCAAAAACAAAAATAGCTCGGAAGTTTGGCGAAGCCATCTTCGGAGAGGATAAATCTTTCGAAAAAAGAAATTATCCGCCAGGGCAACACGGAAATAATCGCCGTCGCCCAAAAAAGTCTGAATATGCTATTCAGCTGATGGAGAAACAAAAAGCAAAATTCACGTATGGGATTTTAGAACGTCAGTTCAGAAACTTGTTTAATCGTGCAAGCCGAAGCAAAGGTGTCACAGGTGAGGTGTTACTTCAGCTATGTGAATCTCGTTTAGACAACATCGTTTTTCGACTGGGATTAGCACCCACTAGAAGTGCAGCGCGACAATTGGTAAGCCACCGACACATTACCCTAAACGGATTGGTCAACAATATCGCGTCAACAACTGTTAAAGAAGGCGACGTTGTAGGTGTTCGCGAAAAATCAAAATCACTAGATGTTGTGGAACGCGCGGTTGCTCAACCGAATTCCGTACAAGAATGGCTATCATTCAATGAAGCCACTTTAGAGGGTACCATGGTTTCTGTTCCTACGCGAGAGCAAATAACAGAAAACATAAAAGAACAATTGATTGTAGAACTTTATTCAAAATAAATTAGAATGGCATTATTTAATTTTCAAAAGCCCGACAAAGTAATAATGACTGAATCCACAGAGTTTGAGGGGATTTTCGAGTTTCGACCTCTTGAACCTGGATATGGATTGACAATTGGTAACGCGTTACGTCGAGTGATGTTATCCTCTCTAGAGGGGTTTGCCATTACTTCTCTGCGCATCAATCAAGTTGACCACGAATTCTCTACCCTTCCTGGTATTGTTGAAGACGTTACAGAAATGATTTTGAACTTCAAGCAGGTGCGATTGAAGCAGCAAATTGATGCGGTTGATGACGAAACCGTCAGAGTTGCGATATCCAATCAAGAAAAACTTATTGCTGGGGATTTACAAAAATTCATCTCTGGTTTTCAAGTACTCAACCCAGACTTGGTGATTTGTAATATGGACAAGAGTGTTAACCTCAACTTCGAGTTTACAATTGACAAAGGAAGAGGTTATGTGCCAGCTGAGGAAAACAAAAAAGCTTCTGCACCAATTGGAACCATTGCTATTGACTCTGTTTACACGCCTATCAAGAACGTGAAATACAGCATCGAAAACTTTCGGGTTGAGCAAAAAACAGATTATGAAAAGCTTATTTTCGAAATTGCTACTGATGGGTCTATTCACCCAAAAGATGCATTGACAGAAGCTGCGAAGACTCTGATCCACCACTTCATGCTGTTCTCAGATGAGCGTATCACCCTCGAGGCTGATGAAATCGCACAGGCTGAGGTTTATGACGAAGAATCGCTTCATATGCGACAGTTATTGAAAACAAAACTCATTGATATGGACCTTTCAGTTCGCGCTTTAAACTGCTTGAAAGCTGCTGAGGTTGATACACTTGGAGACTTGGTTTCATTCAACAAATCGGATCTGATGAAGTTTAGAAACTTTGGAAAAAAATCGTTGACAGAACTCGAGGATTTAGTTGTTTCTAAAGGACTAAATTTTGGTATGGATTTAAGCAAATACAAATTAGATAAGGACTAACCCCCTGCAAAGAATCGTATTATGAGACATGGAAAAAAGATTGCGCATTTGGGGAGAACAGCATCTCACCGCAAAGCAATGATGGCGAACATGGCATCCTCATTAATTGAGCACAAGCGCATCAACACCACTGTTGCAAAAGCCAAAGCTCTCAAAAAGTTTGTCGAGCCACTGATTTCAAAAGCTAAAAGTGATACGACTCACAATCGAAGAGTCGTTTTTTCAGCCTTGCGAAATAAATATGCAGTGAGTGAACTTTTTAGAGATATCGCTGAGAAGGTTGCAGATCGACCAGGTGGGTACACACGAATTATCAAAGTTGGAAGTCGCATGGGCGACAATGCCTCAATGGCAATGATTGAACTTGTTGACTTTAACGATACCTATGTAACCAACAAACCTGCTAAAAAGCGATCACGACGTCGTGGTGGTAAGAAAAAAGCTGATGCTGCTGCTCCTACAGCTGTTGCAGCTGAAGCGACTGAAGAATTGACTGAGGAGGTTGTTGACAATGTTGCGACTGAAGAAGTTAAGGAAGAAACACCAACAACTGAAGCAGCTGCTGACAAAGAAGAGAAAGCAG